>NZ_RQUY01000001.1 GCF_003992125.1 Veillonella caviae
GATAGAACCATATACATTTATAAAGTTAATTCCGCTATCATATTTACTCGTTGATTTCATGACAGCTTCTAATTTGCTTTCACTAACTTTAGATTCATATTCTTCACGCCAATTTTTATAATCTGAATTTCCAATAAGGTAATCTGTACTTACATTGAAATGTTTGGATAATTGTATTTTAATATCATCATTTGGCGTACTATTACCGTTTTCATACATTGAGATTGTTGTTTTACCAACTCCCAAAAGTTTTGCTAAAGTTTCTTGAGTCATATTTCTTTCTGCCCGTAGTTTCTTTATCCGTTGTCCTATTTTACTCATAAGTTCACCTTGTTCAAAAAAATTGTACTTTATAACTATATAATATAGTGAAAGTTCAAAAAAAACAAACTTATTATTGACAAGTTCAAAAATCTTGTATAAACTATGAAATATAAAGTTCAAGAAACTTGCACTTTAAAGGAGGTGATTTATTGAAGTCTTTGAAAGAGCTTCGAGAGGAGCGCGGTATTACTCAACAGCATATGGCTGATATATTGGGGTATTCTAGCAAGAGCGGTTATTTCATGTTGGAAAATGGAAATCCTCAAAACATTTCTTTAGGAAAACTTACAATTATCGCTAAAGAGTTTAATTTGACTGTTGAAGAGTTAAAAAATTTTTTAATTAATTAGTTCAAGAAACTTGAATAAAATAGAGTTAACGAGGAGGTTATGAGATGTGTCGAAGAATAAAAATCGTAAATCTAGATGAGTGGGAAGACTCTATATACATTAGAGCAAAGTGAGGATGGGAATAATTTAGGAGGAGATACCCCATGACAAATTACAGAAGTTTTATGCCAATGCAAAGTGTGGATGAAGTTTTAGACATATACCAAACATACGGAGATATCGTTATAAACCGTTTGGCGTATAGCGTCGAAGAATTCATGGAAACTATCCAAAGGCAGGAGCTAATTGTTTTAAAAGCTGAAGAAAAAAGAGGAGCATCTTCTATGGAAGTACGGGCTAGACGTGAGTACTTGCATTATTTATACAGTGTGCAGTTTGCATTAGGTGTTTAAGGAGGTATATATGGACAATATGATGCCGCTTGTAGTTGATAGATTTGAAGCGGCGAAGTTATTAAATTGCAGCGTACAGTCTATAGATAATCTGAAAAAAGAAGGTAAATTGAAGCCTTTACCAGATGTCCCTGGTATAAGATTTGCACTCAAGGACATTGAGGCATTGGCAGGTATTGAAAGTGAGTACAGTCCCTTTCAGTATCGTTGCTTAAAAGAAGAAAACGAGCAGTTAAAAGCTCGTATAAAGCAATATAAAAAAGCACTATCCAAAGTACGGATAGCGCTAGAGGTAAATGCAATTAGAGAGGTGGACGATGAACAGCAATTTATTTAGACCCATCGATGAAGTCGTGGCGATTTTCAATCGATATGGTTGGGTCGCATATGAATATGGCGGACATGTTACGCCCTCTGAGTTTTTAGCATCTATAAAAAAATATGAGGAAATGCTAAAGAATCCAATAGAAAGTGTGCCCCAATTTTTACCAAAGACACCTGAGAATATACAGGATTGGGAAATGCGGATTCGTAAAACATTACGTCAAATGTATTTGGTCCGTGGCGCTATAGGAGCATCAAAGGAGGTGTAATCATGAAATGGATAGCGGGCATAGCACTGTTTGCTGTATTTGGGTTGTTAGAAGGTAGTGATGTACAAGGTTTTGAAATTACATCCGCCATGTGGTTATTGATGTTACTAACAACCATTATGGCAGGGGCTATTCTTTTGAAGGGGGATGAATAATGAAAAATGCTTTTGAGTGGATTTGCATGGTATTCCTAGGCTCAGTAACATTTTATATCTTGTTTTTAACTGTATTTTGTTTGTTGGTGGAGTGATGCATATAAAACATAGAATTAGAACGCATCATTGTAGTAGATGCAATAAAAAATTAAAAGGTAGCTATCACTATTATGTGGTAGATCCGATTTTAAATCGGTGTATCAAGGTATGCAAATCATGCCATGAGATACACATTAGGGCAAAAAGAAAAGGACGTCCTGCACTAACAGAAACGTCCACAAACAATATGACAAATTAATTATACCATAAGGAGCAAGTAATATGACAGAAAACGAAATAAAAAAGGCTAAAAAAATTACCAAATCGCTACTACTAATTAATATAGCGTTTGGTTACAGTGTTTTTGACGATGAACGAATTCGATTGGTTGTTAGGATGTTACTACAAAAAAATATGACACTCCGTAGTGTGGATATAGAGAATTGGCTTTGGTCGCGTAAAAGTCCACCAACATTTCACGATATTTTAGATATGGCTGTAGAGTGTCATATTGAGTAAATTATTCGTTATCTAACTTTGATAGTTCGAGAATCTTTAATAAAAAATATCGTTTTTGCAATGTTGGCTGAGTACAAACGTCAGATGGAAAGGGTGAGAATATGAAAAAATACCACGTGGGCAACTGTCATAAGTGTGGGCATAAAGAAATAATCCCACACGATGAGCAATATATCAAAAATCCTAAATACTGCACACAGTGTGGGGTGAGAATTAACTATTCTATTGAATACTATGAAAATTTAAAAACAAGATGGGATGTCGTTATTCTTCGTTACAAGAGGAGAAATAACCTAGTTGGTTAAATATGGTAATACCTCCACAATCTGGGCAAGCCTTGCAATACGGCTCTAGGTCGATTTTTCTTCCGTTATTGTTTTCACAATATGGATTAGTGCAATAGTTTTTTGCTTCTGCACCGCAGTTTACACAGTACGCTGCATTTGTATAAATGTACTCTACATGTCCACAAACAATACATTCTTTTGATTCTAGTTCGTCCATTATAATCACCTCCTTTCAAGGTGATTATATCAAAAGGAGTAAACAATATGACAAATAAAAACATTCCATCTGATATGGATTTCAAATTTTTTAAAGAGGGCGCTAATAATGTACCTGCACTATTAGTACACGTAAAAGCCGTAATGTTAAACGCATCAGCATATAGGCTTATTGGGAAACCGCCAGGCCTGAAGATTGGCATTAGTGATGCTGAAAGAGTTATTTATGTTTGGCCTGTAAACGATAAAGGGGACGATGATGCAATCTATCTGTCTGATTATTGCATGAGTGTTGAAAAGGCCATGATTAGTACCAAATGCAACGTAAGGGATACGCTTGTACGGATGGGGTTAGAAAAGAATAACCCTGGTACCTATGATGGCGAGAAATTGATTTTTAAATTCTAGGAGGTACGACATGCTATATGGTCCAACTATTGGTATTTATAATGGCAGGCATTATCAAATACGGTTCAATGCGTTTAAGCACCCCTGCGGATATGTTCGTATTGAAGATGAAGATATCGATATATTGCGAAACTTAGCCGAGTATGACTGGGATACCGTAAATGAATATATCGCCATGCACGGAGGATGTACTTTCGTAGGCCAACTATCAGATGAAAAAGGCATGTGGATTGGTTTTGATACGAAGCATTGCTTTGATAATAAAGCAACACGAACAATCGAGTTTGTAAAAAACGAATGTATGTATATTATTGACCAATTAAAGGAGAAATAACTATGAACCAATTTACAATCGAATTTAAAGATGCAAAAGATTTATCTAAGAAAATTGCGGAATATAACGCATTGATGAACTCTGTTAATGAAGCGGTAGAAGTATCTACTGTAAAAGAAAAGGTAAAAAAAGCATTTAAAGAGCAAACGGCAAGTGTTGAATCGCCAAAAGAGAAACCTCAAATGGTTGTAGAATCCCCAGTAAAAGAAGTGCAGGAATCGGAAATAGTAAAAACTGAAACAGAACCAACACCAGTTGGAGTAGTAGATACTGAAAAAGTAGAAGAACCTACTGCAGAACCTGCGCCACCTGCGGAAGAGACAACCGAACCTCCTGTTACAGATTTTGACGGCAATCCCGTAGAGCCTAAACCTGTAGAAGAACCTACACCAGCGGTCGAAGAAGCGAATGAGCCAATCGACAAAAAAGCATACTGGGCTAAATTCAAAGCCTGGATGGGAGAAGATAAAGAACGTGGAGTTAAAGCGTTCAAAGTATTTGTCGGTCATGGTTTGACTAAAGCAACAAGCGACTCGTTAACCGATGAAATCATGGCAGAACTTGATGAGTTGATGGCGTAGTAATAGACAGGAGCAAAAATAATGGCAAATATTAATCAATACAAATCAATTATAGAGGAATTAGAAGGTCGTATAGACCTTCTAAAGAGTGCGCTTGAGTTAGACCCTGATGAAACGGAAGGATATCTAAGCGCTATCAAGTACTGCGAAGAACAAATTGATGCGGCGAGGTGGATTATACACGCCGACAAAATCGTATCTAAACACCTCAAGAAAGAAGAGCCTACAAAAGAGAATAAGCCGAAAAAATCTACTAAGAAAAAGGCAGAACCAAAAGCCGAAACTAAACCTGTAGAAGAACCTACACCAGCGGTCGAAGAACAAACAGACATCTTTGATATGTTCGGTGATTAAGGCGGTGCTACATGGAGATATTGGCAAGCGTTCATATTCCTAAGATGTTTGAAAGCATCATCCTTGAAAGTCGTTATAGTGCTGATTATACAACTATTTACCACGATTCATGTGGTATGGTTTTTGGCGGTAAATGGGAACGTAAATATAATGGGTGGAATGGCTATTTTACAGCCGCTAAACATTATGTATGTCCCAAATGTGGTCGATATTCAGACACTTACGTAGACGCTATTTATCGATACGACGATGAAGAAGCGATTGTTCCTACATCATTAGTTATGGACGTTGTAAGTTTTAAAAATTACCTGGATTTGCGAGTTAGGTATACAGGCATAGAGCTGTATTACGATGGTACAGCCAAAAAGATTAAAAATGTAAAGCAAGTTCTTCGGTTTGATTTTAAAAGAAAGCGATGTTTATTAATCGATAGCATCGAAGGTAAGAAGGTATTAACACATCACGATATTGATGATGGTGCGCCGTTACCAATCCTTACAGTATTTGGTGATTCAATAGCGATGATGCGATGCAATAAAAAAGCAATTAACCATCTTTATAAGGTATTTCGATTGGAATTTGTGAAGCGGTGTTCGGAATTGTATGGATTTGATGTTAAGGATACATACATTTCACATTCTAGTGTTGGCCGACAAGGGTATGGTGGCACAATGCTATGTAATTTAATTTGTAAGTTAATAGCGCCTGATATGCCCAATATAGTTACGTTAGCAAAGAGTGCTAATCGATGGATAAGTTATCTTGCCAGCATTGATTGTGTACCTGATGATGTATTTAATTTAACAAAAACTGGTGTATCTTTCATTGATGCTTTGTGCGCTGTATATTTGGCACCTAATAATCGGAAATTACGACGGGTTATGATTAGTGATCCGATGATAGTAACTACATCTTCATTTATCCGTAAATTCAAAGATGTGAATGCAGTAAACACTCTATTAGATGACTTCGTTAAACGACCAGATAGAGCTTTTATGTTAAAAGATTATCGATATATTAATGAAGTGCTTGATATTCTTTTTAGCAAATTTCAAGAAATGCAAATTGCTAAGTTTTTAATTAAAGAGGATATAACCTCTATTAGAGACATCATCGTTATGGTTCATGAGCTAAAACCTGAAAACGTTAAAAAACTACAAGAAATGCGTTTTAAGCTGAAAAATTTCCATGATGTAGTTATGGAGATTCATGATAAACAGGAATTTGGACACATTCAATTGCCTGTTGTTCAAACGTTAAATGCAGATGTAAAAGGTATGCACTTTATAACACCGACTACTGCATTTGATTTAAAGCATATCGGACGAAAACTAAACAATTGCGTTGGAAGCTACACAAAACGTGTATTGGATAATGAATCCGCCATTGTAGTAGTAACAGACGATTCCATGAATCCGGTGGCATGTTTAGAGTTACGGAATACATCGATTGGTGCCAATCCTAAATTCAATAAGTTAGTCCAAGCAAGAATGTTTGGTAATACACCAACATGGAAAAATGAAAACGTAAATTCCGCTGTGCTGACATGGGCAAAGCAATTAAAAATAAAGCCTACCACAATTGACGTCGAGGCACAAGTGAGTTAGAAAGGAGCAAAATATGATAGCAAGGGATGTAATAAGTGAAATATATATTGTGTTAGATACGGAGGCATATTATGAGGCTGATTAAATTAGAGCTTTTAAATTTCAAAGGATTAGAACAATTTGAATTTGAGTTTGACGGACTATCCGCAACCATTCGTGGCGATAATGCTACTGGCAAAACTACACTATTTGATGCCATGTGTTGGTTGCTCTTTGGCAAAGATAGTTTAGATAGGGCAGACTTTCAACTCAAGACATTACGCAATGGCGAACCAATTCACAAGGTCAACCATGAAGTGACAGGTACATTTAAATTGGATGACGGACGGACGGTTGAGCTAAAGCGTGTGTTCCGTGAAAAGTATTCAAGTCCTCGTGGTGGTGATGTGCAACTCACAGGCCATACAACGGATTATTTTATTGATGGTGTGCCATCGAAAGAAAAGGAATATAAGGCATTCATCAATTCCTTGATTAGCGAAGATGTATTCAAGTTAATTACGAACCCGTTATATTTCAATGAGCAATACAGCTGGCAAAATCGCCGTAAATTGCTGTTAGAGATGTGCGGTGATATAGATGACCAAGACGTCATTAAAAGTCGTTCAGACCTAAATAAATTAACTCAAATATTGAATGGTCGAAACGTAGAAGACCATCGTAAAGTGGTTGCAGCGAAAAAAACGGCAATCAATAAAGAATTGGACATGATCCCTATTCGTATTGATGAAGCTATTCGTAATAAGCCTGAAATTTTGTGTGATAAAGCTAAATTGGAAATTGATATAAAAAATATCGAAAATGGAATTAAAGACCTGGAAGAACAAAAGGCATTAATTGAACATAATCTTGCGAATGTGGAACGTGAAAGTCAAATAAAAGCACTTAAACGAACCATTAAAGCGCGAGAAGGTGAGTTGAGGGGTGAACATATTAGAGTGCATCAATACCTCCATACAGAGCGAAATAATCTATTTAATGAACTTCAAATGTTACGTCATGATTGTGATAGGCATGCAAAACGAATCGATGAGCTTATTAAGGATATTGCACAATGCGATGCTAGAATTGAGCGTTTGAAAACTCAGTTTGATACGGTTAATAGTCGAGAATTCAATTCTGAATTATGTCCTACATGTTATCAGCCGTTACCTGAAGATAAGCAAAAAGAGTTAGAAGTGCAGTTCAATATGAATAAATCACGAGAGCTAGACGAGATTCAAATGTTGCTGAAATCTCAACAAAACTTGAAATCGGATTATTTACAACAACAAGATTTGATATCCACTCAATATGACAATGCGAATACTGAACTTATGCAATGGGAAGTGAAGTATAACGATGCTATGAAAGCATATGCTGAGCATCAAGAGCCTAACATAGATGAAGATGCTGTATATATTGATTTACAAGCTCAATTATTCATGCTCGAATCCGCTATGGATGATAATAACGGCGATGAGTTGGTACTGGCTAAAATTGATGGCGATATTGTTGAAATGAAGGACAAGCGTAACCTGCTTGAGCGTGAACTTAATAAATATAAAATGCATGCCGATATTGACGCTCGTGTAGCTGAATTAGAAGCGGAACAGCAACGGCTTGTAAACGAAAAGAACGAGCTAGATGAAGCATCATTCTTGATGGATGAATTCGTCAAAGCAAAAGTAGAAATGTTGGAGCAATCCATCAATAGCCGATTTAAATTAGCTCGATTTAAAATGTTTAATACGCTTGTAAATGGCGGTATTGAGGAATGTTGCGAAACGACATATAACGGCGTGCCGTACAGAAGCATGAACAATGCAGCACGTATCAATGTTGGGTTAGATATTATCAATGCATTAACTGATTTTTACAAAGTATCCGCCCCTGTATTTGTAGACAATGCGGAAGCGGTTACCGAATTTACAGATGTTAACAGCCAAGTGATCTATTTAGTCGTAGATGGCAATTTTGAAGAATTAACTATTATTTAGGAGGTATAACATGGCTAATGAAGTAGCAGTAAAACAATCAGAAGTTGTAGTTGGGTTTAATTCCGCACAAGGTTTTGAATTATTACAACGGCAGGCAAAGATGTTTAATTCATCTACATTGGTTCCGCCTCAATATCAAGGTGAACAGAATTTTGGGAATGCTGTAATTGCATTAGAAATGGCGAGCCGTATGAATGCATCTCCTTTAATGGTCATGCAAAATTTGTACATCGTGTATGGTAATCCTGGTTGGTCATCTAAATTTCTAATCTCTATGTTTAATCAATGCGGTAGGTTTTCGGCAATTAAATACAAAGAAACTGGGGTGCGTGGTACTGACAGTCAAGGTATTGTAGCTTACACAACAGAATTGGCTACTGGCGAAATTATACTGGGTCCAGAAGTTACTATTTCGATTGCTAAGCAAGAAGGTTGGTATGACAAAAAAGGTTCAAAATGGAAGACAATGCCTGACCAAATGTTACGCTATAGAGCTGCAGCTTGGTTGATTAGAACTACAGCTCCTGAATTATCAATGGGGCTACAAACTGCCGATGAAGTCATCGATGTACAAGGAAAGGTGCACGACGAACTTATAACTAATGTTGCTCAAACTATCGAGAATAATGCTAATACAGAAGTGTTAGATATTCCGCAGGAAAAACATACTTTTGTAGATGTAGAAACAGGTGAGGTTATTGATGATGCTGCATTATTTGGTGATTAGATGATTAGCATAGAGACATTCGGTAGTAGCTCGGCAGGGAACTGCTACCGAATTAAATCAAGCGTGAATGGCGATGAATTACTACTTGATGTAGGATTACCATTCAAAAAAATTCAACAGTGCTGTAGATTTAATCTCTCGCATCTTGTGGGCGTATTAGTAACTCATGAACATGGGGACCATTCCGCTGGTGCAGGTGATATGGTACGGCTAGGACATCATGTATATATGCTAAAAGAATGCGCTCAGGCGCTTAATATGGATGGTAAACATACTTGCCATATAGTAACACCTAAGACGTCATTTAAAGTTGGTATATTCGTTATTATGCCGTTTGAATTGGAGCATGATGTGCCTAATGTGGGCTTTCTAATTTCCGATGGTGAGGAAAAGCTACTGTATATTACCGATACGTATTACTGTAAATACACATTTAAAGGGGTGCACCATATCCTTGTTGAGTGCAATCATTCGTACAGTATTTTAAATGCTAAAGTACAAGCAAATGAGCTTTCACAAAAGCGTATGGAGCGATTAATACAGTCGCATTTTTCCCTGGAAAACGTCATCAAATTTCTAAAGGCTATGGATTTATCCGAATGTAAAAGTATTCATTTAATCCATCTATCCGATGGCAATTCAAATGAAGAAGAGTTCAAAAGTGCTATTCAAGCAGTAACTGGTAAATATGTAGTTGTGGCTAGGAGGTGAGGCGATGGCCAGAGAAAAGGAGAAAGATGTTCCTAGGTATTTTAGTCACGATACCAATGCTAGTAGTGACCCTAAAATCATAGCTATGGAGTTACAATTCGGCGTCATTTCTTATGCCTGGTGGTGGAAAATAATCGAAAAATTGGCTGTTCAGAGTGAATATAAATTACCGTTAAAGAAGTATACTTTTATCGCTTTGGCCGATGATTTTAAAATCGAAAAAGATGATATTTTAACAAAATTGAACACGTGTTCAACAGGTGCTCAAACAAATTTAACACCCAATGAATTTGTTCGTTTGTTCATTTTTTGTTTAATTGACGATTTTGACCTGCTAGAAACAGATGGCGAATACTTTTGGTCTCCCAGTTTAACAAATCGAATGGAGCTAAGAAAATCAAAAGAGTTACAAACCTCGGAAAAACGTAGGCTTGCGGGCATCGCTAGTGGTGAAGCAAGGCGTAAAAAGAAACAAAATTTAACACTTGTTGAACAAAATCCAACACATGTTCAACAAAACGAACTAAGTAAAGTAAAGGAAAGGAAAGTAAATATAGAAGAAGAAGAAGAAGAGAGAACGCGCGCGACTGTAATTTCAAATTCAGAGGATAGACCAAAATTACAAACTGAATGGCCAAACAAAAAAGCGTACGATTTATACATAAAAAGAATCGGTGCAATGTCCCCTGTAATTAAGGAACGTTTGGATGATTTGGTTGAACTATACCAAATGGATGCCGTGATAGTTGCCATTAACACATCGGCTGACAATGGTGGCAATAGCATTGGGTATGTGGAACGGGTAGTCGTTGACAATTTAAAAAAGGAGGTGCAAAAAGCAAATGGAAGCAATCGACGTAGTGGGAGCAATCGAACAGATAAGGAAAAAACAGACGGAACGGATATCAACTGGGCGGAAGAACCCGACCACTTGTAAAGAAGCGTTCAAATTCATTACGCCAGTATATGATGATCCGATTGTAGTTGAACGCAAACCTGACTTATCGCATTACGGCATCAAAGATGGGTATGCACATATGACGTTTGATAAATTGAAAGCATGGGGGGCGCCACCTATTGATAGGGATGCTTACAACAATGCTTTCAAATACGGTGTACATATTCGAGAACATGTCGCTGCAGGTAGAGGGCTTATACTGCTCGGACCTGTAGGGACAGGCAAGACATCTCTGGCTATTAGCATATTACGTAAGGCGATTGACCAAGGATATAAGGGATGCTTCATTTCAATGGTGAGTTTGTTCGACACCATGCTCACCTTGATTGATGGATCCGCTGAACACCGATTGCGATTTGAAAATCGTATCAAAAATTCGCCGTTATTAGTCCTCGATGACTTTGGTGCAGAATACGACAATAAATTAGTCGTCCAAAAGGTGAACGCCATTATATCTGACCGCGTTGAAAGCAGGAGACCTACGATATTAACAACAAACTTATCTGTAAGCCAATTGCAAGCAAGGTATGATGCTAGAATTTATGACCGGTTAAAAGCGACATCCTTTGTATTGAAGTTTGAAGGACAATCAAAACGTGAAGCGCCAAATATTAGTGAAATTTAATTATTTGCGTTATACGGCGATTTTATATCTCTGACAATAAAATATACTTAAAGAGATTTAGACGTGCGTTTTTGGCGATAATAGACGCCTTAAATCGAAAAATAAAAACGAACATATATGTGAGGTGATACAAAAATTGAAACAACTTGTAATTTATGGCCGACCAACTACGAAAAAAAATTCCTCTAGGATTATCAAAATCGGACGTTATCCTAAAGTGTTACCATCAAAAGCATTTTGTCAGTATGAAGCTGACGCATTGAAACAGTTGCAATTCTTCAGAAAGCGTAGTTATACATCGGGCCCTGTACAGATTAGGTGCCGCTATTACATGCCTGATTTTCGCTGGTGGCCTGATTTGGTCGGCCTATTACAAGCGACATCAGACATTTTAACTACGGCAAACATAATTGATGATGACAAGTGGATTGTTAATTATGATGGTTCGGAGATTGTGGGAATTGATAAGCAAAACCCGAGGGTAGAAATTGATATTATCCCTTGTGTAGGTGAGCATATATTGCATGAATTGCACAAACGGAAGGAGCAGAAAAATAATTGAAAGTAGACATGATTTGGATATTCATATTAGGTGTTATGCTTGGCTCTTCGATAGGTGTAATGATAACTTGCTTATGCGTGCTTGCAAAGCGGGCAGATGAAAGGTCTGCACGAATGTTAAATAGGAGCAATGGAGATGACAGTACAGGAAGGTAAATATTGGCGCAAAGTACGAACTGGACATTCTATTTTCAAATTTCAAGATGGTTCATATGCAAGAATTGTATTAGAGGATGCAAAAGTCGAGCCAAAATTACATGAATTAGGGCAACAATGGCGAAGAATAGCTAATCACTTAAAAAATAGCTATGGATTGAAAGTATTCAAGTGTGATAGTACTGAATACTATGACAATATCGAGGATGATGTATAAAAGGTGTTAAATAATGAGTTTAGAATCGCAAATGTTTCTAGTCGGTATTGTACTTGGAGCTATAATGTGGAATCACATTAGGGATTTACGGCATACTTACGTATATGTAAAAACGATAGAAGGCGAATATCTAAAAGCCCAATTACACAGACAAAAATATGGTTATGTCGATGGTGAGATTAAAAAGGTGGCCGATGTGACAATAATGATCCGCGCGGATGTTGATATGGATACTATAGTTAGTATGGAAAGGGGAAAATAATGCTTTGGTTTTTATTTTTTTGCTTATTATTAGGTATAGGATGTGCAGAAGATACACATTCACCAATAGCTGTATCGCTGATATTTATAGCGTGGTGCGTATTGGTGTATTACCTAGCGGTAAACGGATACATCGATTAACTGAATATGCGTCAAAACTAATTAAAGATTTAAGAATTAGAGGGTAAAAAATGAGCAACAAGGTAAAAATTAATAAGCAGGTAGAGGATTACATGATGACAAGCCTTGCAATCAGACAACTAATAGATGCTATTAATGCAATCGAGGATTTACAGGAATCATCAACCAATCCTTTATTGCTTGAACTGACGAAGCATGTAGATAAAGAGTTGATTAAAGCTGCGAAGCTGTTAGCAGTTTATGTAAATGATAACTACGAGATTGAGGGGTGAATTATGAATAACATACCGCAATTTTTAGCCCACTTGCCGATTTGGAATGAAACCCCAATGAGTAAGGGGCAAAGTGCACCAGTTAAATATGTTAGTGAGTATTATCCGACATGTAGAGGTGATAAACGAGGTGGGCCAGGTGGTGGCAGACCTAGAAAAACACCCAAATATAAAGAGTGTGTCGTATGTGGCAAAACTTTTGAAGTTAAAAATGGATGCACAAAGCAACAAACATGTGGACGTGAATGTGGTTACAAATTAGCGAGTGCAGTCAAAAGAGGTGAAAAATTATGAAAAAGAGATTGGCTAAGAAAAAACTAGTGCAACGTGGCAAGCGAACTAAACGAGGTAATTAATATGACCGAAGAGGAAATTATAAAAGTAGCCACTAAAACTGCTATTGAAGTATACGAACAACGAATTGAACGCGAGCAAGAGGTACGCCGAAAGCGTGCTAGAGATAATACCAAGAAATTATTGAGAGGGTATAATGAGCTCAAAGAGCACTGCGAGCATGCAATAGCAAATACAGAAGACAGCGTACCAAGTGATCTACAATTAATATTGGCAGAAGTATTTGACCGGAAAGGTCTTTTAAAAGTTGAAGCAATCGCTGCATCTAAGCGACGAACTCAATTAATTATTGAACATATCGATTGCATGCTAGATGTGTATCGCAAACAATGTGCATATAGGAGCTCAGAAAACTTTTATGTATTGATGGCCTATTACGTACATGGAGATAATATCAAGATGATTGCCGATGATGTAGCTGTCAAAAAGGGGGTTAAGAGCCTTGATGAAAGGACGATTTATAGATATTTAGAACAAGCGGAAAGTGACTTAAGCCTGTTAATATGGGGGTTGCAAGCTGTTTAGTTTTATAAAATTGAAACTTGACAAGCGTGTCAGTAACCTGTCATTTTCACGTCAAAACAAACATGTTATAATAGTACTGTCAAAAATTGTTTTTGCTCCTTACATAAGCAATTTGGCAAAATTAGAAGACTCGACAAAACGTAAATCTTACTACGCAAAACAGCTCTATCACTAAATGTGGTAGGGCTTTTTTGTATGCAAAAAATCAGAAAAGAGGTGATACGATTGACAGATGTATGTTGTGATAAGAAAGCTTGTTTGAATAATGCAAAAGGTTGGTGCAAAGCTAAAGGCATTCACATAAATGGCATGTGTAAATCGTATGCACCTGCTGATACGTTAATTAAAACTAAGACCGCTAGAGTTGAAAAGCAGCGTGGTAAATAACAGAAAAATGGTTGTTTGAAGTAAAGGAGGTGATTATGTGACACCGAAGCAAGAGAAATTTTGTGTTGAGTACCTGGTGGACCTAAATGGTACTCAAGCGGCCATTAGGGCTGGATATAGTGAGAAAACGGCCAATAGGATAGCTAATCAGTTATTGTCAAAACTTGACATTAAAAACCGCATTAAAGAACTACGTGAAAGAGAATTTGATAACTCCATAGCGACCGCAAAAGAGGCGGAGGCGTTTTTAGCGAAAGCCATGCGCGGCGAGATTGAGGAAGAAGTGATTGTTACCGAAGGCGTAGGCGAAGGCTGTAGTGAGGCTCGCATCATCAAAAAAAGCATTTCTGCTAAGGACCGCATCAAGGCGGCGGAATTGATTGGTAAGCGTAATCAACTCTTTACTGATAAAGTTAAAATAGATAGTGCCGTTCCTATTGTGATTATAGGGGAAGGTGAAGTATATGATTGAAAAGTTATATCTACCTGACATAATCGGCAAAGGATATGGTGAATTTTGGCGCTTTAAAGGTCGGTACAAGGTCGTAAAGGGAAGCCGTGCGAGCAAAAAGTCATCTACACAGGCGCTGAAAGTAATTGTAGAGATGATTCAGAATCCTCATATCAATTGGTTAGTGGTTCGTAAGACTGAGCGAACGCTACGGGATAGTTGTTTTGCTCAACTAAAGTGGGCAATACGAAGATTGAAAGTAGAGCCGTATTTTAAGTGCACAACGTCACCACTAGAAATTATTTATGAGCCGACCGGTCAAAAGATATTGTTCCGTGGCCTTGATGATCCTTTAAAAGTAACATCAATCACTGTAGATGTTGGTGGACTTTGCCGTCTCTGGGTGGAGGAAGCATATGAGATAACATCGGAAGATGCATTCAACAGATTAGATGAATCTATTCGTGGTCAGTTGCCAGAGGGTATGTATCACCAAGTAGTGTTAACATTTAACCCTTGGAGTGATAGGCATTGGCTAAAGAAACGATTCTTTGATGAGCCGAGTCCTAATGTGTTAGCCATGACAACGAATTATTTATGTAATGAATTCCTCAGTGAATCCGACTTAGTCTTATTTGAAGAGATGAAGAAGAATCCTAGACGATATGCCGTGGCTGGAAAAGGTGAATGGGGTGTTGTAGATGGGCTGGTATACGACGATTGGGAAGAACGAGCTTTCGATTGGCGAGAGGTTACGAAAAAGCCTAGTGTACGTAGCGCATTTGGACTTGATTTCGGTTTTACTAACGATCCTAGTGCATTGTTTTGTGGTTTAGTCGATACAGAGGCTCGTGAAATTTATGTATTCGACGAAATGTACCAACGCGGTATGTCGAATGAGGATATTATCGAAAAGATAACCGAAATGGGATACAGTAAAGAACGAATTAAGGCCGATAGTGCTGACCCTAAATCTATTGCATATCTTCGTAAGAATGGCTTGCGTAATGTGCGTGGTGCTAAAAAAGGCCCTGACTCAGTACGCGCAGGCATATCTCTTATTCGTGGGTATAAAATTATCATCCATCCTCGGTGTGTGAAGTTCATTACTGAAATTAGTAATTATGTTTGGGACAAGGATAAGTTCGATAACATGATAAACAAGCCTATTGATGATTTTAACCATCTCATGGATGCTATGCGATATGCATTGGAAGAATTCGATGGGCGCAAAGGTGTTAGCGTATTAATGTAAGGAGGTGATCTATTGGAAATAGAATTAGTTAAAAAGTTAATCAAGAAACATACTATTGGTCATACAGCTGTTGTCAGTCAGGTGGAGCAATCAGACAGATACTACGCTGTTAAGAATGACATCATGCTGCAAAAGGCGAAGCCTAAAGACCTGAACGAAGCACAACAACAAGGTGATACGTTTAATCCGATGCATCAAGCGGATAATCGTATCGCCTATTCTTTTTATCCGTTGTTAGTTGACCAAAAAACGGCGTATATGTTTACAGCGCCTCCTGTGTTTGACGTAAAAAATGATACACTCAATACAATCATTCTTGATGCGTTAGGCGATGCGTATGAGAAGAAGTGCAAAGATTTATGCGTAAAAGCAACTAATGGAGGGATTGCGTGGGTACACTACTGGATGGATGACGTTGAAGGCTTTCAATGGGCGACTATGCCAGCTAGTGAAGTTATTCCGATTTGGAATAATCGTATCAATACAAAATTAGAAGGCGTATTACGTGTGTATGCCGATATTGACGAAGCAGGCGCTAGCATTACCGTGTACGAGTACTGGAACGATAAAGAGGTACAGGCCTTCTCATTGCGCACTGGTGAGATATTGGACACATTAGCACCGTATACAGCTTTCACAATGATAGACCCTAGCGGTACGAATATGAATGTGGATACCATTCCTCACGATATGGGGCGTGTACCATTTATACCATTTGCTAATAACGCATCTCACACATCGGATTTGGTACGTATTAAATCATTGATTGATACGTATGATACAACCTATAGCGGATTTCTAAACGATTTAGAGGATGTACAAGAGGTCATTTACGTACTAACCAATTACGGTGGTGAAAACCTTGCGGAATTTTTGGATGGCATGAAGAAGTACAAGGCTATTCAAATGGATTCTTCGGGACCCGATGACAGGTCAGGTATTTCCACACTAACGATTGATATACCTATCGAAGCTCGTAAGGAAATGCTAGACATTACGCGTAAGGCGATTTTTGACATGGGTCAAGGTGTAGACCCCCAACAACAAGGGTTAGATGGTACTAGCGGTGAAGCTATGAAATTCTTGTATACATTATTGGAGCTCAAAGCGGGCATGATGGAAACAGAATTTCAACTTGCATTCAATGAGTTAGTTCGTGCCATTTGTAGAGCACATGGCAATGAACATGTGACAATTACGCAAACATGGACGAGAACATCCGTGAAGAATGATAGTGATCTAGTTGCTATGTGTTCACAATCCATGGGTGTTGTATCACAGCGAACTATATTATCGCATCATCCGTTTGTGGAAAATGTTAATGAAGAATTGGAACAGTTAAAAGAAGAAGCGGAGACCAATTCTAATAACATGTATGACGATTGGAAATCTGATCATACGCATGACTCTATGAACGAGCATGACGAAAATGAGGATAACCAATAGTCATATATTTTTATACTCTTATCTCGAGGCAGGTGAACCTCGGTAAAAACCGGAAAGGGAGTTAACACATGACTATCACAGAATTACTTGCAAAACTTGGTATCGCTGATGACAAGCAGGCAGAAGCAACTAAGATTTTTAAAGAGTTTTTAGACGGTGAGTATGTGCCTAAGTCGCGTTTTAATGAGGTTAACGCGGAAAAGAAAAACCTCGAAAGTACTGTTGCTGATAGAGATAAGCAACTAAAAGAGTTAAAGAACGCGGAAGGTGATATCGAAGCTTTTAAACAGCAAATTGCTAAACTCCAAGCAGATAACAAAGTGGCCGCTGCAAAATCTGCAGAAGAAATTAAAAATCTTCGGTTATCTACTGCTATTCAATTGGCTATTGGTGATACAGCACAGGATGCTGAACTCGTTGCTAGTTTAGTTGATACATCTAAGTTAATTCTTGGCGATGATGGCAAAGTAACAGGATTGAATGAACAAATTAAAGCTTTGAAGGAAACAAAAGGCTTTTTGTTCAAACCTGAAGAAGAGACAAAGCCCCAATATAATCCGATTAAAGGGCAGGGTAATCCTAAAGTAAATCCATTTGCTAAGGAGTCGTTTAATTTAACTCAGCAAGCAGAACTTATTAAATCAAATCCAGCTGAAGCTAAAGTATTAGCTGCACAAGCTGGTGTTGAAGTTAATTTTTAATTTAAGGAGGTAACACATGCCAACAACATTAAAAGACGTCATTAATCCAACGCCGCTTTTTGAACAGTACGTTGTAAACCGTACGTCTGAACTATCTGCCATCTTCCAATCCGGTATTATTACTCGTGATAGCCGATTCGACAAATTGGCAAGTGAAGCAGCGCAAGTTCATAATATGCCATTCTTTACGGATTTATCCGGTGATTCTGAGGATGTTGTAGAAGGCGTTACATTAAAAGCGGATAAAATCAACTCTAAAATGGATACATCTACAACGATTCGTCGTGCTAAAATGTGGGCTGCTACTGATTTATCCGCACAATTAGCGGGCACAGACCCTATGGCGGCGATTGGTGATTTAGTAGCTGGGTTTTGGGCACGTGATCATCAAAAAGAATTATTGAATATTCTTAACGGCGTATTTGCTGCCCCATCTATGACTGACCACGTATTAGATATTAGTTCTAAATCAGGTAAGGCTGCTAATTTCTCCGGTGAAGCTTTTATCGATGCTATGCAGCTTATGGGTGATGCTCGTAACTCATTAACGGCTGTTGTCATGCACTCTGCTACTAAATCTTATTTAGATAAATTGAACTTGATTCAAACTATCCGCCAATCCGATGCCACTAGCTTTGATACGTATATGGGCCGTCGTGTTGTAATTGATGATGGTTGCCCTGTTGATACAGGTACTTACACAACGTATTTATTCGGTCAAGGAGCTATTGCATATGGTGTAGGTAATCCAACAGGATTTATTGGTACAGAAGTTGACCGCGATAAAAAGATGGGCTCTGGCGTAAACTATCTCATTTCTCGCAAAGCATTTATTATGCATCCTCGCGGGGTGGCTTGGACTAATACCACTAGAGCTAATTCAGAAAGCGTATCTCGTACTGAATTAGCGAATGCGGATAACTGGAAAATGGTATACGAACCAAAACAAATTCGTATTGTGAAATTTGTTCATAAATTAGGCTAAAGGGGGATAGCGTATGGGCGCCGATTCGTATTGGGCTAGACGTAGCGTAGAACGAGAGGAAGAATGGAACAGAAAAAGCCGTGAAACTATCGAGAAAGAACTAGCATCACATTATGAGCGGTCAGCCCAGCGCATTCAAGCTCAAATTGAACAGTTGTATGGTAAATTTGCCACCGACAATGGTGTGAGTATTACAGAGGCACGCAAGCTGATTAATGGTAATGAATTTAGGATATGGCGTAAGGATATTGAGGAATATATTGCGGAGTATAAGGAAACTGGAAATCCCAAAACTTTATTAGAACTCAATACATTAGCCATGCGGTCTCGCATATCTAGGCTTGATAAGCTGTACGGTGATACACTTATCGAACTAGATACGCTAGGACAAAAGACAGACGCAACGATTACAGGCTTCTTGAAAGATGCCTATAAAGATAATCGGCTGCACTCTGCGTATGAACTAGCTAAGCGAGGACAAGGCCCTTTATCTGTTGCTGTTGATAATAAGCAAGTGGAACATGTATTACGCACGCCATGGAGTGGCAAAAATTACAGTGAGCGCATATGGAAAAACTCCGATAAATTAGCTAGAACCATTCAGGATACTATTGTTAATGGAGTTCATCGTGGCGTATCGGTTAATAAGCTAGCCAAAGAGGTACAAGAACGGATGAATGTATCAAAGAATGATGCTGTTCGTTTGGTTCGTACTGAAATGAATTATGTTAATAATCAAGCTGCACTTGATTCAATCAAAGATGCTAAGATGAAATATTACCAATTCATAGCCACATTAGATAAGCGTACATCCTCTACATGCCGTGAACATGACGGTAAGATATATCTAGTTAGTGAAGCAGAGATAGGCAACAACGTACCGCCTTTGCATCCTCGTTGTAGATCTACTATAGCTGGTACATTAGGCCCTGCTAAGCCTACAAAAGGCTCTCGTATTGCTAAGGATGAACCACAAGCAAAAGGTGAAGCGGTAAGGTATAAGAAAGTTCCACGTAATATGGATTATGATGATTGGAAAGCTGTATATGTTGATAGGGTAAAAACGCTTGAAGATTGGCAGAAAGAGAGAAATCCGAATCCAAAACTTATGCCGAAGACAAATACTATTGTTACGCCAAACCCTATGTCTGTTGAGCAAATAAGAAATAAGATTATTGACATTAATTTACAAACAGCTACTCCTAAGGATATAATAGAAGTAGGTAAAATAGTTAATGATAAACATGATATTGTTTCTATTATTGGTGATAAAGAATCTTTGAAAAAAGTATTTTCTGAGTACCGAAATATTGGTGCTGAAATACCTAAAACTATGTGGGCTAAAGGGTCGAGTGAAGCCAATAAAGAACTTTTACAAGAAGCCTTTTCTGTGTACCCTAGTGATTGGTTACAATACTTAAAAGCTGCAGGGAAAGGTATTAGCACTAGAAAAATAAAACGTGGATATTTTTATGCTAATGGTGCAGTAACTGGTAGTGATAAGCTATATTATGTCAGTGGTATTGAAACATCGAAATTAACTAAATATATAACCATTAATATGAATGGCGTACGCAGAACTACACCATTTCATGAAATTGGGCATATGGTAGAATACTTCAATTATGATGCCTTGAGGTTATCGAGAGAGTTTGTAGAGCATCGAACCAAAGGGGAAGGGTTTACAAAGCTTAAGGATTTATTCCCAAGTTCAGGATATAGAGCTGATGAAGTAGTAAAAGCGGATAATTTTATTACCCCATACATTGGTAAAGATTATGGCAATAATGGTACAGAAGTATTAAGTGTGGGTCTAGAATCTCTTTTTGAGCCTGACTCCGGTCAAGTTCAAAAAATTGAAAATGGTAAGTATATTTTAAAAACAATTACAGACGATGAAGAATATTTGAACTTTATTATAGGCATGGTATTAACAGTGTGAGGTGATTTATATGAAGCTTAAAGATGCGCATAGGCTTTATGTGTACGCTTGCAATGCTTATGAAGCCATTAATGGTAAAAATTCATTAGAAGGCACACCGTATTTATTTGATCCATTACACCCAAATGTTGAGGATTTTCTTCATGCTGCTCAAGTGTATAATTACATGGTAAAAAGAAGATGGAAATTCACACAACATACTGGGCCTATAGTATTAGATGGTGAAGAAATTCAACTAATTTATTAACATAATATTATACAAAGCACCCAATAACGGGTGCTTTTTTAGTGCTCGGAAAGTGGTGAGGCGATGGGGAATGTACAATACATGGAGTTTGATACTGCAGTACAGGAAGTGGTAAGGCAAGCAGAACGATTAGCTGTGATTAAATCAGTCGGTAGTGATGGTGTAATAGATCATACTGAACTCGAATTATTCGCAGAAAAGTTTGTGCTTGATGTGATGGATTATTGTCATAGGAATGATTTCCCTAGAACATTAGCTTATACAGGGGCGGAATTGGCAATAAAGTATATTGCTGACTCTGCTAGTAATGGACAAGGACCTCTTAAATCACTAAAAGAAAACGATGTAGAATTTGAATGGGCTGTTGGGGAGGTATCGCCGATAGGATGTATTAGTGAACATGATTTTAATTCTATTCGCCCTAAGCTAAATCTTTATAGAAAAGTGGTATGGTCTAATGGCTAGTTACGGTGAAATCTTAGCAAAATTCATGTATAAGGATAGGTGTACTATATCACGGCAGATAGAGACTATCGATGATATAGGCGCTGATGTATTCGCAATGGTGGACGTATACAGCGACGTTCCGTGTAAGGTAGGTCAAATCGGGCAGACAAGTATGAGCGGAGTTGAAACGGATAGTGTATTTGCTTTGAAGAATCATTTGCGCTTATCTTTGCCTATTGAATACGATATTTTGCCAAACGATATAGTCACTATATATCACAAAGGGCAAACGTTTGTTATGCGAACGGATACGCCATTTAAATATATGAGCCATCAAGAGGTTAACCTTATTAAAGAAGGGGACGCTTAACATGGGGGCAAAAATTAATGGATTTGATTTGCTGAATCAAAAGTTCACAAGAATCTTGCGTCAATTTCCTGAACATGCGGATACATTAATTGCACAACAAGGCGAGCTACTTATTGCAGATGCAAAGGCGAATACACCAAGGGATACTGGAACATTGCAGGGGAATTGGAAACGAACACCCGTAGATAATATGTCAACAGAAGTATATAACAATACAGAATATGCTAATCATGTAGAATATGGGCATCGTACAGTAAAAGGCGGCTTTGTAAAAGGTAGAAAAATGCTACATCGTGCTGTTGTACATCGTAAAAGCGTATTTCTAAAGGATACACGTACAATTATAAGGAACTTGCTTGAAGATGATTAGGTTACGCTCTATACAGAAATCCATAGTGGATCTGTTGAAAAGTAAATATCCAAATTACAAGGTACATTTCGATAATGTGGAAAAATCGACTGTGCCTTATTTTTATGTAGAAATGTTTGTTCATACAGGGGTAGGTGATGATACCTACTTTGATAGGACTGTACAAGTAGACATTGCCTATAGGCCGATGAAAGATAGGAATGGACGTGTTAATCGCTCTGAACTATACGAAATGTCCGATAGTTTGGAGTGCATGTTTAGACCTGTTTTGCAGGTAGGCGATAGGCATATCACCATTAATGATTTTGAACACACATTCATCGATGAGGTGTTACATTTTATATTTAACCTCGAATTTAAAGATGCTTTCACAGATGAGGAAGTGGGATGTATTCGTGGTGAATTGATGCAACATCTATTGCTTAGAACGAATGCTATTGATGTAACAGAGGAGGCATAACATGGCAAATGAACAAGAAAAATTCGGTTTACCGCAGGTCTTTATCGACTTCAAAACGAAAGGTATTGAGGCCATTAAACGTTCCGCGCGCGGTGTGGTGGCGTTGATTTTAAAATGCGAAACAACGGACGTTACCAATTTTTATAGAATTTCTGATGTGTCTGAAATTCCTACCGGTGTATTTGATGAAACGTCTACCGATTTAATCAAAAAGTGCTTGGATGGCACACCTTTACGTGTATTGGTGTATACGCTGCCTAAAGCTAGCGTAGTAGCCGCTAAAAATACACAATCTACATTATTAAAGCAGTTGAAACATGTACGGTTTAACTATATTGCTGCGCCTACAGGTACAGAGCAAGACCAACAAGATTTAGCATCCTTTGTTAAGGCTGAACGCAACAATAGTTGTAAAACTGTGAAAGCCGTCGTATCTGGTGTAGCTTCTGACAATGAAGGGGTTATTAACTTCTGTACGGAAGATATCAAGGTCCCTAATGGTACGGACAAAAAAGGGGGTACTACATACCGTACCTACACACCTATTGAATATACAGCACGTATTGCTGGAATCTTAGCCGGTTTAGCATTAGACCGCTCAGCGACTTATTTCAAATTGACTGAAGTTGAATCTGTAAAAGTTTATGAAGACCTTACAGACCGTATTGACCATGGCGAACTACATTTATTCGATGAAGAAGACGGAGAAGGCGTAAAAATTGCGCGTGCCTGCAACTCGTTACAAACTTTTACAACCGATAAAGGGCAAGAGTTCCGAAAAATTAAAATTGTTGAAGGTATAGATATGGTTACCGATGATATTCGTGATACATTCAAGAAATATTACATCGGTAAATATATTAACGATTACGACCATAAAATGTTATTTATCGCAGCTATTATGGTGTACTTTGGACAGCTCGCAGGTAATGTATTAGACGCTAGAGCAGGTAATACGGTTGATATTGATGAGCAATTCCAAAAGGATTATGCCATCCTTAAAGGGGAAGATGTAAGTACCATGACATCTATGCAAATCAGACAATATAATACTGGATCACAAATCGCTTTAGCCGGCAAAGTTAAATTTGTGGAC
The DNA here is from genome assembly GCF_003992125.1 of Veillonella caviae. Taxonomy (GTDB): domain Bacteria; phylum Bacillota; class Negativicutes; order Veillonellales; family Veillonellaceae; genus Veillonella; species Veillonella caviae. Next base: position 23,804 of record NZ_RQUY01000001.1, read on the forward strand.
GCTATGGAAGATTTAACTATCACATTTACTATGTAATAGGAGGTATGAAACTAATGAATCGAAATCAATTTACTTTTGATTTACAAACCTTTGCACGTGCAGCAGAAGATGTTAAATATCGTGGTCGTAGACGGTGGAATGGTTCTCATGGCAAGGTGTGGCTCGATGGTGAGCTAGTGTTTGAAATTGAGAGCTTTGAAGCAACTATAGAAGCGCAACGCGAAGATGTGTTAATTGGCAATTCTGTTGATTCTAAAGTAACAAGTCTTAAAGGCGAAGGAACTATGAAAATCAAGAATGTAATTAATCGCAATTTCCGTAAGCTCGCTGAAGAATGGAATGCAGGGCATGACCCACGCTCTGTATTTACCGGGTTGCTTGATGATCCCGATGCAGTTGATGGGCAGAAAGAACGCATTTCTATCGATAATGTGTGGTTTAACAAAATTACACCTATGCAGTTTGAAAAAGGTAAAGTTGTAGAAACTGAAATTCCTTTTGGCTTTACGCCGGAAGATTTACAATACATTGAAAGCATTGATTAATAGAAAGGATTTAATAACATGGCTGTTTCAGTAAATGAATTAATTGCAAAACGTGAAGAATTAGCAGGTCGCAAAAAACAAAAGATCACAATCCAAACCTCATTAGGTGAAGTGGTAGCTAAGAAGCCTACCACTTTTTTATTAACAGAAGCAATGGGGCTTGAAGAAAACAATGATGCATACTTGGTGTATAACTGTGTCATTGAACCTAATTTAAAGGATAAATCGTTACAAGAAGCCTATGACTGTCATGAACCAATGGATATTGTGAACAAGCTATTTGACATTGGTGAAGTGAGAGCGATTTCATCTATTCTTGTGGAATCTGTAGGTGTTGGTAAAAAGCTCGACCATGCAATTCTTGAAGAGGTAAAAAAGTAATAGAAGAAGACTGGGAGGCGGCTACGGCCGCCTATCTAGTTTTAAAAGGTCATACTTTTGATTACTTTATGAATTTATCCATGACAGAAAAAATTATGTGTAAGGTCGCCGTGGATAAGGAGCGTCAAGATAAAATCGATATGGTGAGGATGGCTATAGGGGGTGTATTCGGTGGCAAATGAAGAACGTTTAGGCATTGAGCTGTATATGGCTGATGGTGGATTTACCAAAGGCATAAAAAAAGCTCAACAAGAAACATCTAGACTGACACAAGCTACATCATCCCTTGTTCCCGCTGTTGTATCTGCAGAAAAAGGTCTTGCATCGGCAACAAAATCTATTATAGGTGTTGCAGAAGCTACTAAAAAAACAGAAAGTGAACTTGTTAAGCTAAAACGAGCAGGTGATGGTGTGGCTATCACTATCAAAGCAGATGACAAGGCTACATCAAAAGTAAAGCAGGTAAAAGAGGAATTAAACGGCATAAAGGGTCGAGTATATACTGCTACTGTTAATGTTAAGCAAAATCTGTCGGGGATGGCTAGTGGTGCAGCTAATAAATTAAGCGGTGCTATGTTTGGTGCTACTGCACAGATGGCAGGCATGGCTGGTATAGGATTTGGTGTATTTGATGCTGTAAAAGGATATGCTGATTTTGAAGAAGAAATGTCTGCAGTAAAGGCTATTTCAGGCGCAACTGGTGATGAATTTGCAAGACTGAACGAAAAAGCAATTCAAATGGGTGCCGATACTAAATATAGCGCGCTAGAGTCGGCGCAAGCCTTTAGATACATGGGTATGGCTGGTTGGAAAAGTAGCGAAATGATTGATGGTATAGGCGGTATCATGAGTCTTGCAGCCGCATCCGGTGAAGATTTAGCCTCTGTATCGGATATTGTTACAGATAGTTTGACTGCCTTTAACTTAAAAGCCAAAGATTCCGCTATGTTTTCTGATGTGTTGGCTGCTGCAGCCACAAATTCTAATACATCTGTAGCGTTAATGGGGCAAACATTTAAATATGCTGCACCTGTAGCTGGAGCATTAGGGTATAGTGTGCAAGATGTGGCACAGGCTGTAGGGCTCATGGCCAATGCTGGTATTAAGGGCTCAGAAGCTGGTACATCTCTACGTGGATTATTAACAAGGTTAGTTAAGCCTACGAAAGAATCCGGTGAAGCAATGGATATACTCGGATTGAGTATTACCGATGCCAACGGCAAAATGAAGCCTTTTAACCAAGTTATCAAGGATATTAGGCAAGGCATGAGTCGATTAACGCCTGAAAGCAAAGCTTCATTGGCGGCCATGTTAGCAGGACAAGAGGGGATGTCTGGCCTATTAGCATTAGTTAACGCTTCCGATAGTGACTTTAATAAATTAGCAGATGCTATTGCTAACTCTAATGGCGCAGCTGAACACATGGCATCAATCCGAATGGATAATCTCAAAGGCGATTTAGAACAATTATCTGGTGATTGGGATTCATTTACTACTAAAATCATGGGTGGTAGCATTGGCGGATTCCGTGATATTGTACAAGGTGTAGATAATTGGTTTGCTGGATTTTCTGAAAATGTGGAAAAGAATGGCTTAAATGTGCACTCCATTCTTGATGGCACTACATCCGCTGTTAAAGAGCTTATTAAGCAGACATTAAAAATGGATGGCTTACCATCTATTCTTTCCGCTGCAGCACTTGCTGTAGGTGGTGTTGGACTGCTCAAGGGTGCCAAGAAAGCAAGAGGATTGTTAGGTAAATGGAAGAATCATAATGGTAATAGTCAGGAAAGTGGCATCGGTTATGATTCTACTGGTGAGATGACTGTTAATGCTATGACTGTAACGTTATATGCGTCACAGTTATTACCTGGTAACGGTGCTAGTATGGGGCCTACTACCGGGCGTGGTAAAGGTGGCGCAGTTGTACAAGGAGCCACTATTGATAGTCCTGTAAAAGGTGCAAAAGGTGGTAAATGGGGCGGTCGTATTGGCTCTATAGGACGTGGCATTGGTAAAGGTGTAGGCGGTTTAGGGCGTGGCCTTATGAAATTAGGCGGTAAAGCTGCAATTCCTGTATCCCTTGCCATGGGGGCGTATGATGTAGCTACCTCCGACAATAAGGGTCAAGCTGTATCTGGATTAGGCGGGAGCCTAGCCGGTGGTCTAGCTGGTGCTAAATTAGGGGCAATGGGCGGTGCTGCATTAGGTTCCGTCATTCCTGGTGTTGGTACTGCAGTAGGCGGTGCCGTAGGTGGCCTATTAGGAGGTATTGGTGGTGCCGTGTTTGGGGAAGAATTAGGTCAACAAATTTATGATGGCATCACTAGCAATCTTGATGGTTTAACCGCATGGTTTGGTGAAACATGGAATTCGATTAAAGAATATGCGTCAGATGCAATGGAGGAACTTCCAAGTGTATTCACTGGAGCTTGGCAAGCAGTAGTAGATACTTGTGCACCTATTATAAATACATTCGTTGGTATTTATACTCTTGTATGGGATGCAATAGCGACGATTTTTGAACCTGTTGCCCAATGGTTTGATACAACAGTATGGCAACCCACAAAAGAGTTTGCTAATACCGCAATTACAGCTGTTACTGGATTCTTTAATGGGTTGTGGAGTGATATACAAAGCGTTTGGAGTGGAGTTGCTAATTGGTTCGATGCTAATGTATGGCAACCCACAAAAGAGTTTGCTAATACCGCAATCAACTCTATAACTGACTTTTTCAGCAATGCATGGGAAAATATAAAATCTGTTTGGAGCGGGGTTGCTAATTGGTTTGATGCTAATGTATGGGGGCCTCTGAAAAAAACAGCTAGTAGTGTATTTGCTAGCATTGGCAATGCTCTTGGTGCCGCAGAGCGAAGAGGTGTACAAGTAACAGGTATAGGTGGTACGCATACAAAATCCATAGATGCAAATGCAACAGGTACCAATTATTTTGGTGGAGGCTGGACACAAATCAACGAACGAGGTGGCGAGATTGTAGATCTTCCTCAAGGTTCAAGAATTTATCCAGCTGCAACAACTCGAAAGATGATTGCTAACCAATTATCCGAGGGGGCTAGTGGCGGTAATAGTTATTCCATTAGTGGGAATACTTTTGTTGTTAGAGAAGAAGCCGATATGGACCGCATAGCGCATACTATATTCTCTCTGTTTAGAGATGCAGAAGTTAACTATGGGGGCGTATAAAAATGTCTAAATTTGTTAGTGGGTTAGGGCGTGCATTGTCGTTGTTGTCTAATGTTTTAGGGAATACACGAGAGCATCCTACCATCATTATTTCGCAAGGTGATGAACGCATCGTATTACCTGTTACCCCAAGTCAGTATAATGTGGGGATTGAACAAGGTAATACATCTGTTACTATCACACAAATCGGCGAAGCTCTTTTATTTGGTAATCCCCAATTGACTACCTTGTCATTTGATGGATTATTACCAGCAAAGGATTATTCTTTTATTGTTGGCGATAAAAGAAAGCCGATTGAATTAATTTCTATCATTCAAAAATGGATGCAGTCTAAGCAGCCTGTTAGGGTCATCATATCTGATGGCCCTATTAATCTTATGATGGCCATTATGTCGTTTCCATATAAGAAGCATGATAATACAGGTGATATATATTACTCCTTATTTTTCAAAGAATATAAAGACCTTAACACGTCTTCTGTTATTGATTATACAAAGTCGATTGATGCAGCAACGGGGTTAAAAGATAGACCTAATATAAATACAAAGCCAACGACGGCTACATTATTTAATCGTGGTTCTGATATATTAGATGCAGCCAAAAAAGCATATGGAAATTATCGTCATTATGAGCGGATTATTCAGTCGAATGACCTCAAGAATTTAGCTATTAACAATTTAAGTGAATTGCGGAGGTTAAAGGTATGATAATTAAACATATGGGTACTAAGACTGTTAAAGACGAACAAACAGGAGAAGACAAGCAAATATCAGTTGAAATTGATATATCGCACCTTGTTAATAAATCAGAATGGTCCGGGTCGCGTTTTCAAGCTGCTAGAAAGTTGAAATTTACATATACACAAGAACCACGAGATCCTAATTGGCCTATTTATGTTGTGGGCATTGGCGAAACTGTGAAAGGGTATTCAGAAGATGGTATTTTACAATTTATGGGTAACGTATATGCCGTTGAGCGTAAGACATCAGCCTCTACTATTGATGTAACATGCTACGACAATATGTTTATTCTTTCCAAGTCTAAGACGACACGTAAATTCACTAATATGACAGCAGAAGATATAACTAAATCAGTATGTGCAGAAATGGGCATTAAGGTTGGTAATTTAGCAGAGACAAAAGAAAAAATAACATTTATTGCTAATGAAAAATCAGGCTATCAAATCATTGTCATGGCATATACAGAAGCGGCAAAAAAAACAGGGAAGAAATATCAATCCATCATGAACGGTGATGAAGTATGCATCATTGAAAAAGGTTCGTTAATTGAAGGGCTTGTTATAGATCAATACAGAAATATTACAGACTCATCTTTTAAAGAATCCATTGAAAACATGATTAATAAGGTCATGATAGTAGATGATAAAGGCAATTTGATACGCTATGAATCTAATGACGAGCATATCAAAAAGTATTCGATGATACAGGCCGTATACAAGGAAGGAAAAAACAAGAATACGCAAGAAGAGGTTAAGAATATATTCAAAGGACCAGAACGAACTGGTGTTGTTGATTGCTTAGGTGATTATAAGGCATTATCTTCATACTCTGTTGAAATTAGAGATATAATTACTCAATTATCTGGTAAATTTTGGATAAAATCTGATACACATGCTTTCAAAGATGGTCAACATACGATGAAGCTAGAAATTGAGTTTGAAAACCTCATGACAAAAGAAACTGTTGAAAAAAATCAAGAAAGATAGGGGGAGATATAATGTCAATGAAAGATATACCTAGTGCAGAACACAGCATGGCAGCCTTAGTTCATACGATTCATACTATATCCAAAGATGAACGTCCTATGGGGCTTCGTATTGGTGTAGTAACATCACCCCTCCCTAATTTAGTAATACATGTGGATAACATCGATATTACCAATGAACAAATCTACCTTAACGATTATTGGAAACCTGGTCACTATCGAGAGGCGAAGGGACATATTATATCTGAAACGCAACCCAGAGCTGGTGGTGGTGGCTATGCTGAATATGCCAGCCATACTCATGATATCCATAATGATTATACAGACACCATTATTATGACCGATACGCTCCGAGTTGGTGATGAGGTGACCGTTGAGCCTATTTATCGGCAAAATGAACAACTCTATTACATCGGTCAAAAGGTGGTGAAATTATGAGTGATGAATTTCCATTTGTAACCATTTCTAGCACGGTTGATGATAGTATTCAAGCATTACCTTTATTCCGTGAGTATGATTGGGATTTTGATTCTGATACATTTGTATTTCACAATGGACAGCGTACCGAGCTAATAGGGGATGAAGCGTTGAAAGTTTGGATATATAAAGCGTTAAGAACTGAACGGAATCAATTTTTAGCATATTCGTCTAGGTATGGTATTGAATTGAAGCCATTTATTGGTAAGGTAATGGGGATAAATGAACGGTATAGCGAATTAAAACGAGTTATAACTGAATGCATTATGGTCAACCCTTATATTCGGTCGATAGATAGTATTGATTTTGAGTCAAATGGAGATAAAGTTAATTGTCGTATTGAATTAAGCACTATATATGGGGGGATAAATATTAATGTTTAGAATAGTAAACTCTGATGAGATATTGCAAAGCCTCCAATCACAAAGTAACTCACAAATGAGTAAATTTGAAGGTACATTCGAGTATGATATATTCTCGTCCAATGCTATTGAATTCATGAAAACATACGTTGAGCTTGGCGAATTATACAAAGTAGCTTTTGCAGATACATCTTATGGTGATTTTCTAACAGCACGAGCCAAAGAAGCTGGCATTATCCGTAAAGAAGCGACAAAGGCACACGGTACTGCTATCGTAAAAGGTAAAGGGGTACTCCCTAAAGGGAGCCAATTTGCGACTGTCGATGGCGTTTTGTTTGAAACGGTACAGCAGTACTCCGTAAATGGATCATTGCGAGTTGATATACAGGCCGTTGAAAGTGGGCCAGCTGGAAATGTAGGACCTAATACTATTACCTCGATACCTATGTCGATACCTGGAATTATCAGTATTAGTAATGATGTGAATACTACCGATGGTTTTAATAAAGAATCTGATGAAGCATTACGAAAACGATATTTGTTACATGTGAGAACACCTGGAACTAGTGGCAATAAATTTCATTACTATGAATGGGCAATGTCTGTGCCTGGCGTTGGTGCTGCCAAAGTAATTCCTGTGTGGGATGGGCCGGGTACGGTAAAGATCGTCATTGTTAATAGCGAATTCAAAACAGCTTCTAATGAATTGGTTGGAAAGGTTAAAAATTACATTGAAAGTGTTCGACCTATGGGGGCCATGGTAACTGTTGTAAGTGCAACTATTAAATTGATTAATATCAAGGCATATATCGAGGGTTCACAATTTGATATTGCGTTATTCAAACGATTAGTACATACATATTTCCTTGAATTAGAGCAGGCAGTCATTGCAAATGATAGCTCTGTGCGATTATCGCTTGCAAAAATCGGTAGTTTGTTGCTCGATGCGGGTGCTGTTGATTATAGAAATTTAACGCTTAATGATAAAAATGAAAGTATAGCACTTGAGGCTGATTCACTTCCAACATTAGGTGAGGTGATTCAACTATGAATTTTAATCTGTTAAGAACGCAAAAAGTCGATGTACTACGATATTTGCCAAAATTCTTGGCGAATGATACTACTTTTAAAGTTAGCCAAGATTCATTAAGCGAAGAGCATGAAAAATTACGTTTACTCATTATAGATTTGTGTCGGCAGATGTTTGTTGAAAGCGCTACATGGGGGCTTGATGATTGGGAACGTGTATATGGAATTACTCACAATTCCAATGCAACAGATGAAGAGCGTCGAAATATGCTTTTAATTAAAATGCAAGGGACTGCTACCATTTCTATCGCAAAGCTTAACGAGCTAGTCAATTTAGTTACTCCATCTAAGGATGTTATTGTTTTAGAAAATACAAAGCCAAATCAATTTAAGGTGCTAGTAAATACGCCTGTTTCAGTAAAAGATATTCGGGAAGTAGTAGAATTATACAAACCTGCCCACCTTGCTTACTTGGTGGCACATCAGTTTACGTGTCAATCGGCAGTAAATATATTAGGCGCTGTTAAGATTGCTAGATGTATCAGTATTAAACAGGCTGAAAATGATGGCATAATCAGAACTAAATTGCCAAATATATCTACAATTGGGGCTGTTTCAACATTACATACATTACATATTAATCAGGAGGATCTATGAGCGAATACGGAGCTATTACACCTACTATAAATGGGCTAACAATGATTACAGAATCTGTGGTGAAAAAGAAACCTATTGTATTTACTAAAATAGCCATTGGAGATGGTGCACTTACTAACCAAAATATAGAAACGTTAACAGCGTTAATTCGTCAAAAGCAAGAGGCCCCAATTCATATCGTGACTGATAAAGGTGCAGGACTTGCTGATGTATCGGCTGTTATCACAAATGCAGGACTATCAACAGGATATTATGCACGAGAACTAGGTGTGTTTGCGAAAGTAGGGGATACGGGGCAAGAAAAATTATTTGCCTACACCAATGCGGGTGCAAATGCTAGCTATTCACCTGCAGATGGATCGTTAGACGAAAAATTAATTACCGTAACATTTAAAATTGGTACTGGTGCCACTTTAAAAGTAGCATTAGATAGTCAAGTATATTTAACACTTGGAAACTTAGAAGAGCATAACACCTCAAGAAGTGCACATGCTGATATTAGGGCAAAAATCACTAGTGATATTAATGCGCATAACAGCTCAGGTACATCACATGCTGATATTAGGGCAAAAATTACTAGTGATATTAATGCGCATAACAGCTCAGGTACATCACATGCTGATATTAGGGCAAAAATTACTAGTGATATTAATGCGCATAACAGCTCAGGTACATCACATGCTGATATTAGGGCAAAAATTACTAGTGATATTAATGCGCATAACAGCTCAAATAGTGCACATGCTGATATCCGCAGAATGTTTAATAACTATTTACCATTAACAGGCGGTACAGTAAGTGGAAGAACACATATTGATTCAATGCTGAGTGTGGGGCAATCGAGTGAACAGGCTAGTAATATTCGTGTAGATGGTGCTGCCGGTAATGCGTATATAGCCTTATTAAACTATAATAACGTAGGTAATCTTTTAATTGATGGGTATTTTAACAACCCTGAGACAGCTGTGATAGATGTTACGAACCGTAGTATAAACGGAACAGTTCGGTATCGGTCGACATTAATGGATGGAGATGGTAACGCTAAGTTTGCTAATGACGTATATGCCAATAATAAATTATTGGCAACAAAAGAGTACGTTGATGGCAAAAAATGGAGCTCAACAAGTATTACCGATGGTGCTATAACACCGACTAAATTAGATAGAGCCTATTTGCCATTAACAGGCGGTACAATAACAGGTCGATTGCACGTAAATGACCTTGTTAGCACAGGTAGCGATACTATGCAATTCAGCAATTTCATTCAAACGAGTTTGGCCGGTAAAGCGTATCTTACAACAGGTAAAAATAATTCGGATAACTGGTTTAACGTCGACGGGTATTTCAACAATCCAGAGCAATCAAATATTGGTGTGTTGAAACGCAATGCAAATGGAGACGTTATCGCAAGAGCGTATTTATTGCATAACGACAACAAAACATACTTTCCTAACGAGGTATATGCAAATAATAAATTGCTAGCCACCAAGGAGTACGTGGATACCAAGGGGACTAATGACTTGAATGTGCACAATACATCTAGTAGTGCACATAAGCCAATTCTTGATGCGATAAAAGCAATTACGGGAACTAGCGCATTTAATACGGCACCTAGCAAAAAACTAACAGAAATTATAACATTGCTAGGTCAGGGTGGAATTGTTAGCTCAAAATTGGATGCTGCAGCAGGTTTTGTGAAATTTGCAAATGGATTTACCATTCAATGGGGAAAAACTCCAAGCACACAGACATCTAGTGTTATTGCAGGTAGAAACAATAAGTTCACATTGGATTTACCAATTAGATATGCAACACCTTTTATATCCATCGCAATTGATTTTGGCGATGGAGCTGTTGGGGTATCAACAACACTTACGAACACGCAAGTAAATGCTTTTGCAAACCAAACTACCTTATATTGGAGTTATATTGCAGTTGGCATTGCTTAGGTTGAAAGGATTAATAATATGAATCAATACGTATTCGTTTTAAATGAAAACGGCGAACGCATTACAGCGTTCTGCGATAATTTAATGATGAAAGAGGAATTGTTGCAGCATGTTAATAAGGAGTATCCAAACGATACAAAGTGGTACGTTGAGGACGGCGATGCAATCCTCGATAAATTTATAGAAGGCAAGCGATACCTCAATGGCGAGTGGTTAGATCCCATCGTAGTTGAAGTGTCTGCAGAAGAAATACAGGCCAAAGAAGCTGCACAAGTGGCAAGTGAATATGAAGCAAAATTTAAAGCTATTGATGACGAAATTATCAGGGCAGAAGTTATCGATAAAGATACTGAGTACGCTAATGAGTTACGCCAACAACGTGAAGCGTTACAAGTTGAATTTATGGAAAAACGAGGTGAATTATAATGACAAAACGATGCTTTTTATGTGGGCGTCCTATGGAACGTGTGGAAGGTCGGTTGTATGATACATGCACTAATCCAAAATGCATTAGACATCAACCTTTACGAGATGTAAGTAGTGATGACAATAAAAAATCGCCTACCGAAGACGGTAAGGCGTGAGTGGCTAGCATGCACCCAATAAGGGTGTTTTTTTATTGTCAAAATGAGGTTGTAAATGGAGTTAATTAATGAAGTCATAACAAAAATACTACTCGGTGTATCTCATGCACATCTAGTTGATATGGGGGTTGTAGTCATATTGACTACAACCCTTGTATTTATCGATGCTACCCAACGTGTGGCCATTGAGGTATTGCGGTATAACCTCGATAATGGACGTCAAAATACGGTCGTAAATTGCATAACTACATTGTTATGGTACGGTTGGGGTCGCGGTACCTATACAAATGAACATGGTGAAAGCAAGAGGTATTTAATGAGCGAACGCCTTCGAGGTGATTTACTCATTAAATTGTGTATACAATATCCTGCGTGGATGTTGTTATCGATTATATTTGTATCGTTGCCGGATATACCTATTCCGACAACGGAACTATTTGCCGACCAAGTATTTGCCTTTGTGTTCATGGCAATTCCGTTTTTGTCAGAATGTTGGTCAATTTTAGAGAATCTACGAGAAATTGTAGAAGATGATCTCATCGATTTTAGCAAATTGTACGCGATGGCTGTTGAATTAATTAGAGTATGGAGGGGCAATGGATAAGACTAAAATCATTAGTGCCATAAAAGGTGCGTTTCAATCTGTGCGTATTGCCCGCATCAAGCCGACAGGGGTCCTTGCAACGAGGGCGCTTACTATGGTTATATTTATACCAATACTACTGGTCATCGTTAAATATGCGATGGCCTTTTATATTGGTGTGGTTAGTGATGCCGATGCAAAATTAATCAATACAGGTATAAATATCATTGACCATATATTTATACCAAGCGTATTGACCGCTTTGATTGGGTTCCTCGCGCTATGGATTGATAAAGACCACAATGGAATCCCTGATAAATTAGAAGATGATAAGAAATAAGGAGAAACTAAAATGGAATTAAAAGAAGGTTTATTAGGTTTTGACACAGCTATTCAATTATTAAAAGACGGCTGCAAGGTTACGAGAGAAAAATGGATTGAACAAGGTAAATTCATTGTGTATCAGAAAGGATATCCGAAGGGCATCCCATGTAACAAAAATACGGCAGAAGCATGGGGGCTGAACGAGGGAGATTTGTTTATTTGTAATCCATACCTCCAAGTCCGAAATGAAGATGGAAGTCATAGTATGTATTCCCCAAGTTCTGATGACGTATTGGCAGAAGATTGGTGTTTATATTTAACTGATGATGAGTTATTCAATGGTTTAATTTAGGAGGACAAGGCATGAAAGTATTCATTAACCCAGGACATGATATTGATTTAGACAGCGGTGCTGTAAACCCTATTCACGGCACCCGTGAATGTGATATTGCTCGTGATGCAGGTAAAATGCTAGCACGGTATTTAAATACTGCAGGCTGTGAAGTGCGGACTGTACAATCCGATGACCTCGGATATGTATGCGAACAGTCCAACAAATGGGGCGCCGATGTATTTGTATCTTTGCATTGCAATTCTTTTAATACACAAGCTAAAGGCACAGAAACGTTATTCAAATCATTCAATGGTCAGAGATTGGCCAACGATATCCAAAGTCAAATTATTCGCTCTATTCAGACCACTGATAGAGGGGTAAAAAAGCGTGATGATCTTTGGGTGTTAAATGGTACCGATGCAGTAGCTGTACTGGTTGAAATGGCTTTCATCGATAATGAATACGACCATTCGCTATTGATGAATGACCTCGATACAATCGTGCGTGCGATTGCAAGAGGTGTAACGGATTATCAAGAGGGATACTAATGTATGAAAGAATTAAAATTATTATGGCCAAGTATCGTAGTTATTGCTATGTGCTCATTGGCGTTGTTGTTCTCACCTGTGCATGGTGCGTCGCCAACTGGAGAAGTAACGTTGACACAACAGGAATTCGCAACGCTGAAAAGCAACTTGAACGAGCTGGAGAGTACAATCAACAATCAATTGAATACAATCAACGAGCTAGAGATGCAATTACAAATAGTGAAGCTGTCAACGAGCAAATCGAATACGCAGTTGCTCGAAGCATTGAAGCTAATCAACGAACAGAAGAAGGAATTGCAACAAGCCAAGAACTCGCTGCAAGAGCAAGAGAGGATGCTAACCGAGCAAAGACTATCATTAGCGAAAGCCGAAGTATACTTGAACGAGCAGAAGAACGAACTCGCCAAAATGAAGGCCAAACAGCGGAATAGTACATTACTGAATATCGCCTTAGGGTTAGGGCTTGTATATGTGGCTGCCAAATAAGTTTTAAAAATCACGATTTTGAACAATAAATTTAGTTAAAGCTGTTTCATGCACAAAATCTCAAAATTTTGCACATGATTTATTTAACGCTGTACTCGAGATATTAGCACATTTAAAAATACTAAAAGCCTACAGACCTAGATAATATCTAAGTTTGTAGGCTCTTTTTTATTTGCATTTATTTAGCAGTTACTTGTAAACTTCTTTGATTGGATTGCAATTTTTTATTGACGATATACCGAATTTGGTATATAATAAATACATGAGGAGAAAGGAGGTGAGAAAGTGAAAGAGTTTCTAGATGCAATAAAAGAAGTCGCCTCACTCGTAACGCTTTTAGCAAGTACTGTGCTAGTGGTGCTAAAGCTAATTAATGAGTGGAACGACTTCTTCCGCAAAAAGTAGAGCCGAGGGGCTTAGGCCCCTCCCTCTCATCTAGAATTCTATCACGAATTATTATGATAAGAAAGAATTTAATACAAATAGCAGTAATAATTTTACTGCTATTTAATATGTATCTAAATGGATTTAATTGGATAATAGTAGTAGTAATATTAGCAATGCTTGCATTGCTTGAATGGAGTAAGTAATGAAATTTGAAGATGTAATGACATCAACAGAAGCTGCGGAGCGATGGAATATAAGCCCTGCTACAGTAAAACATGCTTGCACTGGTCAAAAGGGGTTACCACCACGGCTTACTGATGATGAGTGTAGAAAATCTAAAGGCACTTGGCTAGTTACACGCCAAGGAATGGAGCGTTTATATGGAGCAGAAAAGGAGTAAAGAAATGGAAATTAAACAAGTAGCAAAGAATGGTATAATCACACAGGCGGTTAAAACATATGATGAATTAACTCAAGAGGAATTAAATATATTGCGCATTCCTGCTACAACAGCAATTGAAGATTATGCGAATTTTAAATGTTATTGGAATAAACAAGGTGAGGTTATTCGTGTTGTAGTAGGCGAATTCGCCGAACTTAAACGTGAGGAAATCAAAGCACATGCGAATGAACCGACTTGGGTTGACGTTTTTAAGGTCGCACAAGGAAAACACGTTCGAGAAGGGCTTTTCACTAACAAAGAACGTGAAGCAATTAAAATTAAATACGGTGCAAAATCATGCTAGAAATAGGACAAACAATTGTTTTGGATACAGATTGGCTGTATGATAACAAGTACAGCCATGAAGACATCAAAACAGGAGATACTTGGATTTGGGCCATTAATCCAAATACGCTTGAGATTGTATATTTCGAAAAGGAAAATACCACCTTTTCAGATAATGATGACTATCCAACTGTAGATGATGCAATTTATAAAGTACTAATTCATAAGACATGGCCATTTGTTGAGATACGGATTGTTGAAGTACTTAATTTGCCTTAATATAAAGACCCCGAGCTATAAAAAAACTCGGGGTTCATTCCTTTATACGGCAAAAATTCGTCAAATAATATATATAACATTATATAATTTTATATATGTCGCTAATTATGGCCAAGAATGGCCAGTGCTGATTTATACTGCTTTTTATAATTTCTTATATATCTTTTTTTAAATTTGTTATAAAATATCAGTATAATTTGTAGGTTATATATATTTATTATAGAATTAAGGATTCCTATGTAAGTAAACACTATACCTTTAGATAATTTTGATGATAGTTGTAGTTATACAAGGAGGACATAATGATATTTGATAATCCTCAGTTAATAAAATATATTAAGGCTTGCACATCACCGTATCATACGGTTGATACTAGTTTACAAATGCTATTAGATAATGGTTTTGTAGAGCTTTCATTAGAGGAACCATGGGTACTCGGTACAGGTAATTACGTCGTCAATGTATATGGTACTACATTATTTGCCTTTCATATTGGTGATGATTATCGAGATTCTTTGCGTATTGCATCGGCACATACTGATTTTCCTGCCATCCGTGTGAAGCCCAATCCTATAACATCTGTAAAAGGATATACAAAATTAAATGTTGAGATGTATGGTGGTCTTATCCAACATACATGGTTAGATAGACCTCTTGGAGCAGCCGGCACGGTTGTATTAAAAGGGGATAATCCCTATGATGTTGAGTCTGTTTTAGTCGATACAAAACGACCGATAGCCATTATTCCTAATCTTGCAATTCACATGAACCGTAATGTAAATGATGGGGTAGCATTAAATCGACAAAAAGAGATGTTGCCTATTTTAATGATGGAACGTAAGGACTTGGTGAATGATGTAGGAAGTAGTGAAACTACCTATAAATGCGATGACAGTATATCGGATAGTGCACAATCTGTAGTGGATCAATGGACTTTATTTTTAGCTGATGAAATCAATTGCGATCCATCTGAAATTTTATCCTATGAAATTACATTGTATCCTGTTATAGATGGTGTATTAGTAGGAACGGAATTTGATTTTTTGACAGCCCCAAGACTTGATAATTTAACATCTTGCTTTGGTGCATTAGCAGGTATTATGGAATCAAAATTACAACATGCCGATGGCATTCGTTGTGCTATACTCTTTGATAATGAAGAGGTAGGAAGCCGTACTAAACAAGGTGGTGCAGGTATGTTACTACCTAACTTGTTAGAACGCGTGTACCGAGGTTTAGGTTTATCACATGAAGACTTAGACAGCGATGTGGCAAGAGGATTTATGATTTCTTCTGATGTGGCACATGGGTTACATCCAAATTATCCCGAGAAAAATGATATTACTAATTTCCCAGTTCTAAATGGTGGTATTGCACTTAAATTGGCTGCTAGTCAGTCCTATGCAGGCGATGCAGTAGCTTTAGCCATAGCAAAAGGTATTTGTGAAGAGGCAGGGGTAAACTATCAAATTTATGTGAATCGCTCTGATATTCCTGGTGGGTCTACAGTAGGTTCTATATCATCAGCTATGCTACCAATACGTACTATGGATATTGGATTGCCATTGCTTGCTATGCATTCTGCAGTAGAAACCATGGGGGCACAGGATCAAGAGCAATTGAATGCATTAATGAAACAATTCTTGGGACGATAGTATCATAGTGAATAGTTTTGTATTATGCATATTTTGGTAAATACGTTAATAGAACCTTATTGATATACTAATTCTCTCATTTATTGGGTTTTGAAATAATTCGATTTATTAAAATTACTGATTAAAGGATATTGAAAAGTATGTATACAATAGACATATGAATAATCAATATAGACAATTTTTATAAATTTGTAAGATAAATATAGTAAATTTTCCTTTAAATATCTGAAATATATTGTATAATAAAAGATAAGTTTTTGTGACTAGATAGTTATCAAAAATTTTGATATGTAATTCGGTATATCATATATTTCGATTTGTATCGAAGGTTATACATGTCAATACATGAATTCTATCCATTGATAGTACTCAGTAGGAGGCAACAATGAAAAAAATTAAATCCGTCTTGGTAGCCAATCGCGGTGAAATTGCAATTCGCGTATTCCGCGCTTGTAATGAAATGGGTATTAAGACAGTAGCAATTTACTCTAAAGAAGACACATTGTCCTTGCACCGCAACCAAGCTGATGAAGCGTATCTGGTTGGGGAAGGTAAAAAACCTGTTGACGCATATCTTGATATTGAAGATATTATTCGCATCGCTAAAGAACACGATATTGATGCTATCCATCCTGGTTATGGTTTCTTGTCTGAAAATGAAGAATTTGCTCGCCGTTGTGCAGAAGAAGGTATTATCTTCATAGGTCCACATATTGAACATCTCAACATGTTCGGCGACAAAGTAAATGCTCGAGAACAAGCTAAATTGGCAGAAATTCCAATGATTCCTGGTTCTGACGGAGCATTAAAAGATTATACACAATTAGAAGAATTTGCAAATACTCATGGCTTCCCATTGATGATTAAAGCCGTTAATGGTGGAGGCGGTCGTGGAATGCGTGAGGTTCATCGTAAAGAAGAACTTCGTGATGCATACGATCGGGCAAAATCCGAAGCAAAAGCTGCATTTGGTGATGACGATGTATACGTTGAAAAACTCATTGTTGAGCCTAAACATATTGAAGTACAAATCCTCGGTGACGAACATGGTAATGTAGTGCATCTACATGAACGGGATTGTTCTGTACAACGTCGACACCAAAAAGTTGTGGAAATGGCACCAGCCTTTGCTTTGCCATTAGAAACTCGTAAAGCAGTATGCGATGCAGCTGTTAAAATCATGAAAAACGTAAAATACGTGAATGCTGGTACTGTTGAATTCTTGGTAACTGCTGATGGTAGCTTCTATTTCATCGAAGTTAACCCTCGTATTCAAGTAGAACATACTGTAACAGAAATGATTACAGATATCGATATCGTTCACTCTCAAATTCGCATTGCTGAAGGGTATGATTTACATAGTCCTGAGGTTGGTATTCCAGCACAAGATGAAGTTCCTTGTAAAGGTACTGCCATTCAATGCCGTATCACTACGGAAGATCCTAAAAATGGCTTCATGCCTGATACTGGCAAAATTTTAGCATATCGTAGTTCCGGTGGCTTTGGCATCCGTCTTGACTCTGGTAATGCGTTTACCGGCGCTGTTGTAACACCATATTATGATTCTTTGTTGGTGAAAGCTACTGCATTCGGCCCTAACAACCAAGAAACAATTCGTAAAATGTTACGTTGCTTGAAAGAGTTCCGTATTCGTGGTGTTAAAACAAATATCCACTTCTTAATTAATGTTCTTGAACATCCACAATTCCAAAGTGGTGATTATAATGTAAACTTTATTGAAGAACATCAAGAATTGTTTGAGTTAAAACCTGATCGTGACCGTGGTACTAAATTGCTTCGATATATTGCGGACACAACAATTAATGGTTACGCTGGCGCAGGGCCTCAAGAAGTGCCTGATTTCGAACCAATTCAAATGCCAAGCACATTGGATATCACTCCTGCTGCTGGGACAAAACAAAAATTTGATGAACTTGGTCCAGATGGTTTCAGTAAATGGTTATCCGAACAAAATCAAGTATTTTTTACAGATACTACATGGCGTGATGCGCATCAATCTTTGTTTGCTACACGTTTGCGTACCATTGATATGGCACGCGTAGCTGGTCATGCAGCAAAAGGTGTTCCTAATTTATTCTCTTTAGAATGTTGGGGTGGTGCTACATTCGACGTATCCTACCGTTTCTTGAATGAAGATCCATGGGAACGACTTCGCATGTTCCGTCGTGAAGTGCCTAACACATTGTTACAAATGTTGTTACGCGGTGCTAATGCAGTAGGTTACACCTCTTATCCAGATAATGTAGTGCGTAACTTTATCCAATTAGCTGCTAAAAATGGTATCGATGTATTCCGCGTATTTGATAGCTTGAATAGCTTGGATAATATGAAAGTTGCTATCGATGAAGTGCGCAACCAAAATAAGATTGCGGAAGTCGCATTGTGCTATACTGGCGATATTCTTGATAGCTCTCGTCCAAAATATAATCTTGATTACTATGTAAATATGGCGAAAGAATTGCAAGGCGCTGGCGCCAATATCATTTGTATCAAAGATATGGCTGGTCTTTTAAAACCACAAGCGGCTTACAATTTAGTATCTGCATTGAAAGATGCGGTAACAGTACCAATTCATTTGCACACTCATGAAGGTTCTGGTAATGCTATTTATTCTTACGGTCGCGCTGTAGATGCTGGCGTAGATGTTATCGACTTGGCATACTCTGCTTTTGCAAATGGTACTAGCCAACCAAGTATGAATTCCATGTATTATGCATTAGCGGGTCATGACCGTCAACCTGAGATGAATATTGATTACATGGAAGAAATGTCTCATTATTTTGGTAGCATTCGTCCATACTATAGAGGTGTAGATAAAGCTGAGAAGTATCCAAATACTGAAGTGTACCAACATGAAATGCCTGGTGGACAATACTCCAATTTACAACAACAGGCTAAAATGGTAGGTCTTGGTGAACGTTGGACAGAAATCAAAACAATGTATCATCAAGTAAACATGATGTTTGGTGATATCATTAAAGTTACTCCTTCTTCTAAAGTAGTAGGGGATATGACTTTGTACATGGTGCAAAATAACTTGACTGAAAAAGACATCTACGAAAAAGGTGATACATTAGACTTCCCTCAATCTGTAGTTGAATTCTTTGAAGGTCGTCTCGGCACTCCTTATCAAGGATTCCCTGAAGAACTTCAAAAAATTATCTTGAAAGGTGCGCGTCCTATTACTGTTCGTCCTGGTGCTGTTTTACCACCAACAGATTTTGAACATGTGCGTCATGAATTAAGTGAAATGGGTGCATCTACTACTGATGAAGATATCAGTGCATATTGTTTATATCCTAAAGTATTCCAAGATTATACTAAATTTACAAAAGACTTTGGCGATGTATCTGTCCTTGATACACCAACATTCTTCTTTGGTATGAAACGTGGTGAAGAAATTCAAGTAACCATCGAAAAAGGTAAAACCTTGATTATTAAAATGAATGGTTACTCTGAACCAGATGAAGATGGTAACCGTGTCGTTCTCTTTGAGTTCAATGGTCAACCTCGTTCCATCAAAGTTCACGATAAACACGCTAAAACAACTGGTGTTGTACGTCGCAAAGCCGATGAATCTAACCCAGGTGAAATTGGTGCTACATTATCCGGTTCTGTTGTTAAGATTCTCGTTAAAAATGGTCAATCTGTAACAAAAGGTGAGCCATTGATTGTAACTGAAGCGATGAAGATGGAAACAACTATTACTGCGCCTATGGACGGTATCGTAGCAGAAATCCTTGTTCGTGAAGGTAGCCGTATCGAATCTGGTGACTGCTTGCTTCGAGTAGAAGATGCGCCAAAACGTTAATCATAGAATGTAGTAGAACTATTATTGTAAAAATAGTTGTCTATATCTAATTTGATAATGTAAGAACCCCTAGATTATCTAGGGGTTCTTTGTGTTTTTTGGGCTTTCATGATACTATATAGAGTATAAGAAAATGGGATTTTTATGCCCCATTTTAGTGATGATGAGATAAAGGAGGATCGTAACTTATGAGATGCCCTTATTGCCAACATACTGATACAAAGGTAACTGACTCGAGAACTACTGATGAGGGTAATAGTATCCGTCGTAGACGGGAATGTATAAATTGTGGTCGACGTTTTACTACTTATGAAATTATTGAAGAAGTACCTCTCATGGTAGCAAAGAAAAATGGTCGCCGTGAGTTATTCGACCGTGGCAAATTATTAAATGGCTTGCTCCGCTCTTGTGATAAAAGAACAGTTCCAATGTCTGTAATGGAACAAGTTGTAAATGATGTAGAACGAGAAATTCGTAATGAAGTGAATCAAGAAGTGACTACTGACCGTATTGGTGAACTAGTATTACAACAATTAAAAGACATTGACCAAGTTGCGTATGTTCGTTTCGCATCGGTATATCGTAAATTCGACAATATCGATAGCTTTATGGCAGAGTTAAAATCGTTGAAAAAATTAGATAAAAAAAAGTCTAAATCTAAACAAGAGGCATAATATAGTCGTTGTACATTAGGACTTTCATCGTTTCAAACAGTATTACATAAGTCTATAGGATTTATATATGATAGATTTGCATTGCGATACCATCATGAAATTAATCGACCATCCCAATAATGGTGATTTATTTAAAAATAGATGGAAAATTGATATAGAAAAATTACAAAAAGGTCGTAGTCGGCTGCAAGATTTTGCACTCTTTGTAGACCTAAAAGACCAGGACGATTCATATGGTCGTTATGAGTCTATGCGCCAGTTATTTGTTAGTGAAATTATTAAATATGGTGAATATATTTGTCATGTGAAGTCCTATTCTGATATTCAGCAATGTTATGTTGATAAAAAAATAGCTGCTTTATTATCTATTGAAGAGGGTGGCGTTCTTGGTGGTGATATCTCCAAATTAGATAAGGCGTACCGTGATGGTGTTCGTCTTATGACATTGACATGGAATTACCCTAATGAAATAGGTGAGCCGAATACAGGTGATGCATATAAAAAACTGACACCCAAAGGTGTAGAATTTGTGGAACGTATGCAAGAATTGGGGATGATTGTGGATTGTTCACACCTCAATGATGGAGGTACAGAGCAACTAGGGGATATATTGGATGTACCCTTTGTTGCATCGCATTCTAATGCTCGTGAAATTACACCTCATCGACGAAATTTGCCGGATCATTTGATTCGACTTATCGGTGAAAAGGGTGGCGTTATTGGGCTTAATTTTGCTCAAGCTTTCTTAGGAGACTCACCAGTGAGTCGTATAGAAGATATAGTTAAACACGGTTTACATATTATTAATAAAGGTGGCGAAGAGGTTATCGCACTAGGTACTGATTTTGATGGTATTAAACCACATACAGAAATAGAAGATATTTCGCAAATGCATCGTTTATATGATGCATTTCGAGAGGCAGGTTTATCAGAAGAACAAAGGGAAAAATTGTTCTGGAAAAATGCTGATCGCCTGTTAAAGGAGATTTTATAATGGTAGATTTAAACCCAATTATTGCAGAACGTTTTTCTGAACATCTTGATGTATTTGGAAAAACAATGGAACAAATGAGTACTATTCAAGAAATTGCTGAACGCTGCAAAATCGCATTGCATAGCGGCAATAAAATTTTATTCTGTGGCAATGGTGGATCCGCAGCGGATTCACAACATTTAGCAGCAGAGCTCATTGGTCGCTATAAAAAAGAACGCCGTTCCTTGGCGTCCATTGCGCTCACAACGGATACATCTATTTTAACGGCTGTCGCTAATGATTATGATTATGATGCAATTTTTGCACGCCAAGTAGAAGGCTTGGGACGTTCTGGTGATGTTCTCATAGGTATTTCTACATCTGGCAATTCTAAGAATGTGGTGAAAGCCATTGAAATGGCACGTTCCACAGGTATGCATACTATTGCTTTCACTGGTGAAGGTGGTGGCAAACTAGCTGAACTCTGTGATATTACACTGGCTATTCCTAGTACTGTTACGGCAAGAATACAAGAAATGCATATTCTTGCAGGACATATTATTTGTGAATTAATAGAAGAAGAGTACTAATATTTATATGATTACAAAAACAATCAATGAATTTTTAACAAATTCATTGCCGAATTTAAAAATTGCCGTCATTGGCGATATCATGGTAGATCGCTATGTATTTGGCGATGTGAACCGTATCTCACCAGAAGCACCGGTCCCTGTGAACAGAGTATCTTCCGTCAAAGAAGTCCTTGGTGGTGCCGGTAATGTGGCTTCAAATTTAGCTAATCTTGATTGCCATGTCTATTTAGGTGGCGTAGCAGGCGATGATGACCACGGTCGTATGTTACAGCAGTTATTAGATGAAGATGGCGTCAATACATCTGGTGTTTTATACGAAAAAAATCGGTCTACCATTACTAAAATGCGCATTCTTGGTGATAGACAACAAATGATGCGTCTCGATTTTGAAACCATCCGCCCTATAGATAGCGATGAAGAAAGCAAGTTGGTAAGTTGGTTAGAAACCTTGTGCAAAGATGGATTGCAAGGCATCGTCATATCAGATTATGGTAAAGGTGTATGCACAACTAGTCTATTGTTACATGTATTCCGTTTGGCAAAAGAGCATAATGTACAAACTATTGTAGATCCTAAAGGTTCTGACTGGTCTAAATATGATGGTGCTACTTGTATTACGCCAAATGTTAAGGAATTGGGGGAATCCGTTGGTTATGTAGTAGATAATACAGACGAAGCCATTATTACTGCTGCGAAGGACGTATTAACGAAGTTGGATATTGAATATATCGTCGCTACCCGTTCAGCAAAGGGGATTACAGTAGTAGCCAAGGATGGACGTACATGGCATAACCCAGCGACCCAACAAGAGGTGTTCGATGTTAGCGGTGCTGGTGATACTGTAGTATCGATGATGATTACATGCCTTACTAGTAAGTTGTCTATGCGTTTAGCACTACATATTGCTAATGGTGCTGCAGGCATTGTCGTATCTAAAGTGGGTACCTATCCAATTCATCGCCATGAACTCATTGAATTGTGGCAATCACTACAAAAAGGGGAACATACAAAACCTTTATATACAAAAGAAGAGATGAAATCCCTTATTGACCAATGGCAGGCTAATAATGAAGTAGTAGTCTTTACTAATGGCTGTTTTGATATTTTACATCGCGGTCATATTACATATTTACAAGAAGCCGCACAATTAGGGCGTCATCTCATTATTGGGCTTAATTCCGATGATTCTGTAAAACGTTTGAAAGGTGAAACACGGCCTATCGTATCTGAACAAGATCGCGCTGCATTACTAAGTGCATTAGGTTGCGTTGATGGGGTCGTACTTTTTGAAGAGGATACGCCAGCAGATTTATTAGCCTATTTGCGCCCTAATATTCTCGTTAAGGGTGGAGATTATAAAAAAGAAGATATTGTAGGTCGCGAGTCCGTAGATGAAGTAGAAGTGCTTTCATTTAAAGACGGCTATTCTACGTCAGATATTGTGAAAAAAATAGCTATTATGGCTAAGGAGGGGAAATTATGATTATCGTAACAGGCGGTGCCGGTTTTATTGGTAGCAATATTGTGAAAGCGTTAAATGAGAGAGGTCGTAATGATATCCTCATCGTCGATGATTTAACAGACGGTCGTAAAATTCGTAATATTCAAAATTTAGATTTTTTGGACTATATTGATTGTGATGATTTCGATGCGGCCATTGCAGACGGTACTTTTAATGTAGGCCCTATCGAAGTCGTATTTCATGAAGGCGCATGTGCAGATACCATGGAATATAATGGCAAATACATGATGAAGAACAATTATGAAGGTTCTAAAAATCTATTTCACTATTGCCAAGATCGGGCGATTCCATTTATCTATGCATCTTCTGCATCTACCTATGGAAATGGGACGAACGGTTTTGTGGAAAACCCAGAAGCAGAAGAAGCATTGAATCCTTATGCGTATTCAAAATTGTTATTCGACCGTTATGTACGTAAATTTGAAGGCGAATACACGGCACAAGTTGTAGGATTACGTTATTTCAATGTATTTGGCCCTAATGAAGCACATAAAGACAAAATGGCATCCCTTGTACGTCAAATGTTCTACAAAAATCAAGAAACTGGTGTTATCAACCTTTTTGAGGGGACTGATGGCTATGAAAATGGCGGTCAAACACGAGATTTTATTTATGTAAAAGACGTAGTGAACGTAAACTTCTATTTTTGGGAACATCCTGAAATCAGTGGCGTATTCAATTGTGGCACAGGTCATGCGCACAGTTTTAACGAATTTATGCAAGCTGTTATCGATTATAATGGAAAAGGTCGTATTGAATACGTACCATTCCCTGAGGTATTAAAAGGTAAATACCAAAGCTTTACCGAAGCAGATACGACTAAATTAATGGCTGCTGGTTATGATAAAGGTTTCACTGAATTATCTGAAGCTGTTAAAGAATATTGCGAATTATTAGATAATAATGAAGGATACTTGCGCTAATATCCTTCTAGAAAGGACGCATATGCGTAAGGTATTGTTTTTAGATAGAGATGGGGTCATTAATAAAGATGTATCCTATCTCTATAAAATTGAAGACTTACAATGGGTTGATGGTGCCAAAGAAGCATTAAAAATGGCGTATGATCATGGGTATGATTTAATCGTCGTAACCAATCAAAGTGGTGTGGCTAGAGGCTATTATAAAGAATCAGATGTACAAATCCTTCACGATTATATGGGCAATGAATTAGACAAAGCTGGTGCGCCTATTTTGCATTTTTACTATTGTCCTCATCATAAGGATGGTAGTATAGCGCAATACGCTGTAGATTGCCAATGTCGCAAGCCAAAACCGGGGATGCTATTACAAGCCATTAAAGATTACCAAGTAGATCCACATAAGAGCTTTCTTATTGGCGATAGTCAACGCGATGTAGAAGCTGCAGTAGCTGCTGGTGTAAAGGGGTATTTATTCCAAGGTGGTAATTTGTTGGATTATATGAAGTCAATACTATGCACTAAAGATTGATTCATTATGTGTATGTAACTATATATCATCGTTTCTAAGTCCGACCAATCAGTATTTGTATTGTAATGTATCTGTTCACAAAGGGGTAACTATGAAGGCCTACAAGAATATACTCATCATCAAAATGAGTTCCCTCGGCGATGTCATTCATGCATTGCCCACACTATATGCATTGCGTAAAAATTTACCGCATACAAAAATTACATGGGCTATTCATGAGCAATTTGCTAGTCTATTGCCCGGCACACCTTGGGTGGACGATGTCATTATTATCGATAAAAAACAATTGAAATCGCCATCTTATTTATGGCAATTACGCAAGGATTTGCACGCACGTCATTTTGATATGACCCTCGACTTGCAATGCATTGCTAAGAGTGCTATTGTATCTGCTTTGTCTGGAGCTCCTGAAAAATATGGTTATTGGGAATTGCGGGAAGGTAGCAATTTTATCAATAAACCGCTCATTGGGGAGCATCAATTTGACCATGTTATTGAACGATACCTCGATACGGTACGCGTTCTCGGTGGGGATGTGGATGGTGTGGAATTTCCTATGCCTAGCTACGGCGATGCAGAACAATCTATTCGTCATCGTTTAGCAGAATACGGTGTTCACGATGATTACATTGTCATTGTACCTGGTGCTCGGTGGATTGTAAAAGAATGGCCTCTCGTCAATTTTGGCGAACTTTGTATTCGTCTCTGTGAAAGCGGTCAAAAGGTTGTTATCGCTGGGGCTCCTGATGATAATGATAAAGGACAGTTTTTAGAAAACTATGTGAAACATAATAATCTTATCAACTTAGTAGGTAAAACATCTATGTCCGAACTGATTGAACTCATTAGGCATTGCCAAGTTTTTATCAGCGCTGATACAGGACCACTTCATATTGCTAATGCGTTGAAAAAACCTTTAATTGCCATGTTTGGTACTACTAGTCCTGATAGGACGGGACCTTATGGAGGAAGTCATGTACATGTAGTGATTTCTCCAACGTCTCAGGCAACTCCTAAAAAGCCATTGGTAGATGATCCGGAGTGTATGGCACAAATTCCAATAGATGCGGTGTGGAATGTATATCGTGATATAGTGAGAAAGGATGCATAATGGAACTTGATTATAAACGCATTGTTGTTACCTTTCTCATGCATTTAGGGGATGTGGTATTAACGACGCCATTTCTTGAGGTATTGCGCAAAGCGGCACCTCATAGTCATATCACCTATGTTATAGATGAAAAATTACAAGATGTGATGAAATATAATCCTTATATCAATGAACTCATCACAGTAGATAAAAAGGGGCGTCACAATAGCATACAAGGCCTTAATGAAGTAGCGCGGCAAATTAATGCTCATGGACGTCCTGATATTGTAATTAATTTACATCCTAATGAGCGCACATCATACTTAGCGTGGAAAATTCATGGCAAGATAACAACTGGGATGAGTCATTTTTTATTTCGCCCTTTTATGACGAAATACACGCGTCTCGATAGAAGAACGCGGCATGCTGCAGATATGTACATCAATGTATTAGAACAATTAGGCGTTACCGATACGGTGAATCATGGTTTATGTATCGAGTCCTGCCCTGCATGGAATGATGAAGTGACAACATTCTATACATCTCATGGTATTCAGCCTAATGACACACTTATCGGTTTTAATATTGGTAGTGCGGTGCCAGAAAAACGCTGGCCTGCAGAGCGCTTTGCAGATGTGGCTGATTATTTTGGCAACAAAGGGTATAAGACCATATTCTTTGGAGGTCCTATGGATCTAGAAATGGTTCAACCTGTAGTGGATAAGATGAAAACGACGCCTATCGTTGCCACAGGGGCTTTCACCATCGGCACTTTGGCGGCGGCTATGAAATGGTGTGATTTACTCATTACCAATGATTCGGGGCCTATGCATGTTGGCATCAGTCAAGGTGTACCTATTGTGGCATTGTATGGACCGTCGAATCCATTTTTTTATGGTCCATATCAGGCGAAATCTATTGTCCTCGAGTCGATGGACAATTATGAAATTGGTAAAAGTATGAAACAAGTCATCAAAGAAGGTAAGTATAAGGGCATATCCGTCATTACTACAGAACAAGTAATAAAAGCGGCAGAAACCTTATTAGATGAATATAAACGATAGACCGTCATGTATACGATGGATTATATTTGTTATTAAAATGCACTAAAACTATATTTTTACAGTGCTATGTGTTAAACATAACCATAATAGGAACTGTGAAAGTAGGATGCACCTATGAATTATATTATTTTTGATTTAGAGTGGAATCAACCTTATAGTAATGACATTAGTTTTATGAAACGAACGGGGATGCCTATTACGGGGGAGATTATCCAAATTGGAGCAGTCAAGCTCAATGAAAATATGGAAATAGTGGATACTTTCACTATGTTTGTGAAACCACAATTTCTCCATCATATGCATAAACATGTAAAGGAATTAACAGGTATTACTCAACGTGATTTGAGCCAAGGGGTACCTTTTAAATTGGCTTATACTCATTTTCAACATTGGTGTGGTTCTAATTATATGTTATTGTCTTGGGGCGCTGATGATATTTTGATGCTCCGTGAAAACCTATTGCTTCATACTATGAAATCTATTATTTATGAACAATGGGCAGATGCACAAATGATTTACAGCTATGAGCGATTTGGTACAACACAACAATATTCACTAGCTAATGCTATGAAAGACCTTGGCGTATCTAGCGAACAATTGTCGGCTCATAATGCATTACATGATGCTATATTTACGGCTCATGTGTGTCAAAAACTTGATTTACCACGGGCGCTTATGCATTATGATGTAATCCGTAAAGAGGCGCCAAATCCATTTTTATACCCACCAGGGTTAACGTTTTTTATGTATGAGAACTTTCAAGAAAAGAAACGTATTGTACACGATAGACGAGGGCGAATTTCTTTTTGTCCGTACTGCCAAACCAGATTGGAAACGACGAAACCAGAACGGCTGCAGGGCGATAAATACCTTGCCATTGGCGTATGTCCTAAACACGGAGATTTTGCCATTCAATTAAAAGTAGGAAAATACACTATCAAATCTGGAGAAACGAGATTCTATTTAACAAAGGTTTTGAGTCACAGCACAGATGAGATTAGTAAACTATATACAGAAAAATCTGTCATCAATAGAGAGAAAGAACGCCTCTATTTTGAGCGGCGACAAAAAGAACTATTAGAAAAAGGATTAGTAAAACACAGCGAATCAAAATAGATAAGATTCGTATATCTATAAATGATGGGTTGTTAAAGATTTTATCAGATATGGGGAAACCATAAAGGAGATATATATGGAACGTAAATATGCTTGGCATAATTATGATGAACAAACATTAGAACAAGTCTTTGCCCTTGGCGATAGTTATCGTCAATTTTTAGATAATGGCAAAACAGAACGGGAATGCGTGGTGCAATCTGTGGCCGCAGCAGAAGCTAAGGGGTATGTGAATCTTAAAGATTTAATTAAAAATAACACATCTATCAAAGCTGGGGATAAGATTTACTACACACATATGGATAAATCCATTGTATTATTCAATATTGGTACCGATGATTTAGACCTTGGTATGAATATCCTTGGTGCTCACATTGATTCTCCTCGTATTGATGTGAAACAAAATCCTCAATACGAAGATAGTAATTTATTATTCTGGGATACTCACTATTACGGTGGTATCAAAAAATACCATTGGGTGGCTATGCCTTTAGCTATTCATGGCGTAGTAGTAAAAACAGACGGTACACGTATCGAAGTAAATATCGGGGACAACGACAATGACCCTGTATTCTGTATTACCGATTTATTGCCTCACTTGGGGCAAGAACAAATGCAGAAAAAGGCGGCTACTGTTATCGAAGGAGAATCTTTGGATCTTCTAATTGGTAGCCAACCTGTAAAAGATGAAGAAAAAGAAGGGGTATCTAAATTTATTAATGCTCTTTTGGAAAAACAATATGGCTTTGTAGAAAAAGATTTATTGTCTGCAGAATTGGAAATTGTACCAGCTGGTAAAGCTCGTGACATGGGTTTTGATCGTTCCATGATTATTGCGTATGGTCAAGATGACCGCGTATGTGCCTATACTTCGTTAGTGGCTATGTTAGAAGTAGAAAAGGTAAAACGGACAACATGTTGCTTGTTAGTAGATAAAGAAGAAATCGGTTCTGTTGGTGCTACAGGTATGCAATCCCGTTTCTTTGAAAATGCGGTGGCAGAAATTCTTACTTTAATGGGAAAACCAAATTCTGTTAATGTACGTCGTACATTGGAAAATTCCCGTATGCTTTCCTCTGATGTAAGCGCTGGTTACGATCCTTTGTATGCGTCTGCTTTTGAAAAGAAGAATGCTTCCTTCCTTGGTATGGGCGTAGTATTTAATAAGTTTACAGGTTCTCGCGGCAAATCTGGGTCAAATGATGCAAATGCTGAATACATGGGATTCATCCGTCGCGTTATGGAATCTAACAATGTTACATACCAAACAGCAGAACTCGGTCGTGTTGACCTAGGAGGTGGCGGTACCATTGCGTACATCATGGCTCTTTACGGCATGAACGTTATCGACTGCGGTGTAGCAGTGCTCAGTATGCATGCTCCTTGGGAAGTAACATCCAAGGCTGATATTTACGAGGCTAAACGCTGCTATGTGGCGTTCCTAAATGCTGATGACGAAATGATTTAATAGGAGGCTATATGGAAACAACATTAGGGGCTGCTATTGCGGCTGCGAAAGACGAAGCTTCAGAAGTGAAAACCGTTAAGGTGGATATATTTGATATTCCTGAAACAAAAGCAGAAGAATACATTTCTAATCGCGAAGAGGTGGCTGTTGCTGCAGCGGACATAATGAAACCGTACTGTGTAACGGTGAAACGGGAAACTTTAGATCCTGATGAGGGGGAGGCTGTTGTAGGTTATTACATTAATGGACAAATTCTTATGTGTGTCATTCTTGATCCTTTTGAAGTGCCTGTTATGAAAGTAGCCCTTGATAAAGGAAACTTAAAGGAATATATTTTAGCAGCTAATGAATTAACAGAGGAGATGCTAGGTACATTGATGTAGTGAGATTTCTAGTATATAATGAATATATTATCAAATTTGCACTGATAGGAAGGAGTTTCCCCATGAAATTAAAAAAAGGCATAGCTTTAGGGCTAACTTGCCTTGCTTTACTAGGTTTAGCAGGGTGTGGATCGTCAAATACATCTAATAGTGGTGAATATAAGGTAGGTATTGTTCAGTTAGTCGAACATCCTGCTCTTGACGCAGCTAATAAAGGTTTTACTGATGCATTAAAAGAAAAAGGTTTGGCTGATAAAATTAATTTTGACCAACAAAATGCACAAGCAGATCAATCGAATTTGAACAGTATTGCGCAACGTTTTGTGTCAGACCGTAAAAATCTGATTTTAGCTATTGCTACACCGGCAGCTCAAACTATGGCAAATGCAACTCATGACATTCCTATTTTGGCTACTGCTGTTACAGATTATGAATCAGCTAAATTAGTTAAATCAAATGCACAGCCTGGTGGTAATGTATCGGGTACATCTGATATGAATCCTGTAGAACAGCAAGTGGATTTAATCTTACAAGTTATGCCTAATGTGAAAACGATTGGTACCATTTATAGCTCTAGCGAAGTAAATTCCCAATTACAAGTAGAAAAAATGAAAGCCTATGCGGCTACTAAAGGGATTACAGTAAAAGAAGTTACTGTATCTACAGTAAATGATATTCAACAAGCAGCACAAAGCCTTGTATCTGATGGTGTACAAGCCATTTATGTTCCTACAGATAATGTGGTGGCATCGGCTATTTCTAATTTAGTTTCTGTTACAGATGCTGCAAAAATACCTGTATTTGGTGGTGAAGATAATCAAGTTAAAGGTGGCGCTATGATGTCCTTATCTGTAGATTATTACAAACTTGGTTATCAAACAGGTTTAATGGCTGTTGATATTTTACAAGGAAAATCTAAAATCGAAGATATGCCTGTAGAAATGCAAAAAGAGTTTAAACTTGTTGTAAATAAAGAAAAATTAGAAAAATTGGGCATCACATTGCCTCAAGAATTGTTAGACAAAGCATCTATGATTTAATTTGAAACTATTAATATCTATAGAATGTTAATCCACATATTTTATAAAAATTGTGGCTAGTAATGTATGGAATAAAGAAAGGACCACCAATGAACTGGAAAAAAGGTATAGCATTAGCGCTAGCTGCTGTATCTATGGCGGCTGTTATGGCTGGCTGTGGTAATACGGCATCTGACAATCAAAAGAAAATCGGTATTATTCAATTAGTAGAACACCCATCCTTAGATGCGGCTAATAAAGGTTTTATTGACGGGTTAGCATCAAAAGGGTATAAGGATGGCGAGAATATTAAAATTGACTACCAAAATGCCCAAGCAGACCAATCGAATTTGAATAGCATTGCTCAACGTTTTGTATCAGATAAAAAGGATTTAATGTTGGCGATTGCTACGCCAGCGGCACAAACATTGGCCAATGCTACTCATGATATCCCTATTTTGGGGACTGCTATTACAGATTATGAAACAGCTAAACTGGTACAATCTAATTCGCATCCAGGTGGCAATGTGTCTGGTACATCTGATATGACACCAGTAGAACGAGAAGTAGATTTAATCATTGCTTTAGTACCTAATGTAAAACGCATTGGTGCGCTGTACACATCTTCAGAAATTAATTCCCAATTACAAGTGGAAAAAATGAAAGCCTACGCAGCTACTAAAGGTATTACCGTAGTAGAGGCTACAGTATCTAATGTAAATGATATCCAACAAGCAGCTAGTAATCTTGTAAATCAAGACGTTCAAGCTATTTATACACCAACAGATAATGTATTAGCATCCGCTATGGCAAACTTAGCACAAATTACAGACGTTGCTAAAATTCCTGTATTCGCTGCTGATGAAGGCATGACAATGACTGGTGGTGTAGCTACTTACTCTGTAGATTACTACAACTTAGGCTATCAAACAGGTTTAATGGCTGCAAAAGTGCTTTCAGGGGAAGCAAAAGTTGCCGATATGGCGATTGAAATGCAAAAAGATATTAAATTAACTGTCAATGAAGAACGTGCAAAAAAATTAGGTATCATCATTCCTGACGCACTTCGTAAAGATATGAAACAATAGGAGAAACTAATGTTAGATTTAGTAGTAGGCACCATTACACAGGGCCTATTGTGGTCGTTATTAGCGGTAGGTGTATTCATCACCTTCCGCGTCCTCGATGTAGCAGATTTAACTGTAGAAGGATCATTTCCTATGGGGGCAGCTATTTCTGCAATCTTAATCACCTCTGGGATGAATCCAGTGTTATCCATCGTCGTTGCTGGTATTGGCGGCATGATTGCCGGTGCTGTTACCGGTTGGATTCATACAAAATTAAAGATTCCAGCTCTATTAGCAGGGATTCTAACAATGATAGCCCTCTACTCTGTAAATCTCCATATTATGGGGAAAGCCAATGTGTCCTTGCTTAGAATGGATACAGTTTATACTATGTTAGGCTCTTTACTAGGTACCGTTAATATGTGGTCTGCAGCTATCGTTGGGGTACTTGTTGCAGCTGTTGTTTGTCTTTTATTATTTTGGTTTTTCGGAACCGAAATTGGCACAGCCCTTCGCGCTACTGGTGTGAATCCACAAATGATTCGAGCTCAAGGTGTGAATACAGATACTATGATTGTTCTAGGTTTATTGATCTCCAATGCATTCGTAGCTGTCTCTGGTGCTCTCATTGGTCAAGCCCAAGGCTTTGCTGATGTAGGAATGGGTATTGGTACTATCGTTATCGGTTTAGCATCCGTTATTATTGGTGAAGTTGTGTTCGGTACAAAATCCTTTGTACGTAGTCTTATCGCTGTAGTGCTCGGTTCCATTGTGTACCGTATCGTTATCGCAGCGGTACTTTACATGGGCATGCCACCAAATGATTTGAAATTATTCACTGCCATTCTCGTTGCTATTGCATTGTCTTTGCCAACGTTGAAAGCAAAATGGCTTGCTAGATAGGAGGGGCACTATGTTAGAAGTTAAACATATGGTGAAAACCTTCTTCAAAGGCACCATTAATGAAAAAACAGCCTTACAAGGCATCGATTTGAAATTAGAAGAAGGCGATTTCTGTACCGTCATCGGTGGTAATGGTGCTGGTAAAAGTACTCTTTTGAACTCTATTGCAGGTGTGTTTCCTGTAGATGAAGGACAAATCTTTATCGGCGATACAGAAGTGACAAAAATGCCAGAATATAAACGGGCTAAATATATTGGCCGTGTATTCCAAGATCCGATGGTAGGTACTGCAGGTAATATGCAAATTGAGGAGAACCTTATCCTTGCTATGCGCCGTGGTAAAAGTCTTGGCTTGTCTTGGGCATTTAAAGATAATGAAAAAGCATTTTTCAAAGAACGTTTAGCTCTTTTGGGCCTTGGACTAGAAGACCGCTTATCTGCACGAATGGGTTTATTATCTGGTGGACAACGCCAATCTATTACACTCTTAATGGCAACTATGCTTCGTCCTGAATTATTGCTACTCGATGAACATACGGCAGCACTTGATCCTAAAACAGCGGAAAACGTGTTGCAATTAACAGATAAACTCGTTGCTGAACATAATCTCACAACCCTTATGATTACCCATAATATGCGTGACGCATTGCGATTTGGTAATCGCCTCATCATGATGAACGCTGGTCGTATCATTTATGATGTAAAAGGAGAAGAGAAGAAACAATTGACAGTACAAGATTTACTTCAAAAATTTGAAGTAGCTGGTGAAAATGCATTGAGTGACCGTATGGTGCTCGGTGCGAAATAAGAGATATTAAAATAAGAGGGCATGACCCTCTTATTTTTTTGACCTTTTATGATAAAAGTTTCAATTCTTCATGGGATAAAAAAACAACACCTTTTGTCCTATAAGCCTATAATATAGATAGATTACATACAATGAATGATTTTGAAAGTATACTATTGATGCTTTGTTATATATAGACTGGATGAATTAAACGAAGCTAGAGAAGGTAATATTACATTTAAGGCGGAAGAATTATAGTTAAGATATATTTTACAAGCATTAGATGATATTTATGAAATAAATATATTATTAGAATTTAAAGGTGTAATTAATACTGAACTATGGTAAATCCTTTACAAGTAGGATTAGATACTGTATACTAAATAAGGTCATTAGACACATCGTAGGCTAAGTATTCGAATCTCCAACGGTTACTTAAGCTTAACGGGATTATATTTTTTAGGAGGTAACATTAATGTTAACTACAGAAGCTAAATTAGCAATCATCAAAGAATTCGCTACTCATGAAGGCGACACTGGTTCTCCAGAAGTACAAATCGCGATTTTGACAAATCGCATCCAATACTTAACTGAACATTTGAAAGAACATAAAAAAGATCATCATTCCCGTCGTGGTTTGTTGAAACTTGTTGGTCAACGCCGTAACATGCTTGACTACCTTCGTCGTAAAGACATCGAACGTTACCGTTCCATTCTTGAAAGACTTGGTCTTCGCAAATAATACATTAGCCGCCCATTTGGGCGGCTTTTTGTTTGCAAAAATATTGGTTTACGTTACTATTAATAATAGTACCATAGTATTAGGTCAGAATTGCGTAGAGGATCTGTCTTTATGAGTACGTGTCATAAATGTTTGACAACACTAGATAGGATAGCGTAGAAGACCTATTTTTTTATGGCATAATTTATGTGGTTGATATATAATAGATAAGATAATACAAGGAAGATTTATAGGAGGAATAGGAATGGATAAATTCCAAATGGACTTAGCTGGTCGTACATTTACGATTGAGACTGGGGAATTAGCAAAACAAGCCGGTGGTGCTGTTATGGTTGGCTATGGCGATACTCGCGTATTGGTAACAGCCACAGGTTCTAAAGAGGCGAAGGATATCGATTTCTTCCCACTCACTGTGGATTACGAAGAAAAAATGTATGCTGTTGGTCGTTTGCCTGGCGGTTTCATTAAACGTGAGGCACGCCCACCAGAATCTGCTATTTTAAATAGCCGTTTGATTGACCGTCCTATTCGTCCGCTATTTGATAAAGGTGTGCGTAATGAAGTCCATGTAGTGGCTACAGTTATGTCCGTAGATCCTGATTGTGATCCGGCTGTATGTGGTATGATTGGTGCATCTGCAGCATTATCTATTTCTGATGTACCTTGGAATGGTCCTATTGCAGGCGTTCGCATGGGCCGTGTGAACGGTGCTTTCATCGTGAACCCAACAGTGGCACAATTGGAAGAATCTGACCTTAACATCGTGGTAGCAGGCACAAAGGATGCTATTCTCATGGTTGAAGGTGGTGCTAACGAAGTACCAGAAGAAACTATCTTAGAAGTCATCATGACTGCTCATGAAGAAATCAAAAAAATCGTAGCTTTCCAAGAGGATATTAAGGCTCAAGTAGGTAAGGAAAAACGCATTTTTGAAAGCAAGGATGTGCCTGTTGAAATCAAAGACGCTGTGTACGCATACGGTCATGATAAACTTGATCAAGCTGTACGTTGTGCAGATAAACAACAACGTGATGCTCAAGAAAATGAAGTACGTGCCGATGTACTAGCACATTTTGAGGAGATGTATCCAGATAATTTGGCTGATGTAAACAAAGCATTTGATAGCATGACAAAAGATATCGTGCGTCACATGATTTCTGTAGAAAAAATTCGTCCAGATGGTCGCCAACTCGATGAAGTACGCCCTATTTCTTGCCGTATTAGCGTATTGCCACGCACTCATGGTTCTGGCTTATTCACTCGCGGTCAAACACAAGTGTTAAACGTAGCGACTGTGGCACCGCTTTCAGAAAAACAAACTATCGATGGCCTCGGCATTGAAACGGAAAAACGATACATTCATCACTACAATTTTCCATCCTTCTCCGTTGGGGAAACACGTTCCTCTCGCGGTCCTGGTCGTCGTGAAATCGGTCACGGTGCCCTTGCTGAACGCGCATTAGTACCAGTGATTCCAAGCGAAGAAGAATTCCCATACGCATTGCGTCTCGTATCTGAAGTATTAGAATCTAATGGTTCTAGTTCCATGGCATCTGTATGTGGTTCTACATTGTCCCTCATGGATGCTGGTGTTCCTATTAAAGCACCCGTAGCAGGTATTGCAATGGGTCTTATTACAAAAGATGACCATTACACAATCCTTACTGATATTCAAGGTATGGAAGACGCTTTAGGCGATATGGACTTTAAAGTAGCTGGTACAGCTAAAGGCGTAACAGCTATCCAAATGGATATTAAAATTTCTGGTCTGTCTCGTGAAATCCTTGATGAAGCATTGCAACAAGCTCACAAAGGTCGCATGCATATCATGGGTATCATGTTAGACACTATAGCTGAACCACGTAAACAAATGTCTGAGTATGCACCACGTATTATTACTATGAAAATTGACCCTGACAAAATCCGTGACGTTATTGGTAGTGGCGGTAAAGTCATTCGTGGTATCATCGATGAAACAGGTGCTAAAATAGACATCGAAGATGATGGTACTGTATTTATCGCATCTGTAGACCAAGAAGGGGCTCGCAAAGCACAAGAAATCATCGAAAACCTTACAAAAGAAGTAGAAGTAGGGGAAGTGTACATGGGCAAAGTAACACGCCTCATGGCATTCGGTGCTTTCGTAGAAGTATTGCCAGGCAAGGAAGGTTTAGTGCATATTTCTAAATTGGCGAAAGAACGTGTAGAAAACGTAGAAGACGTAGTTAATGTTGGCGACGAAATCATGGTAAAAGTTATCGAAATCGATAAACAAGGCCGTGTGAACTTGTCCCGTAAAGATTGTTTGAAATAATAGAGGTAACTCATGGATATACGCGGATTTGAAGTAATAACCGCTTACGAAGATAAAGACATTCATTTACCGACTCGTAAAACAACTGAAAGCGCTGGTTATGATCTGGAGTGTGCTGAGGCTGTAACCTTAGCACCGGGAGAATTAAAACTCATCCCTACAGGTATTAAAGCATTTATGGCATACGATGAATATCTTGCTATTCATATTCGTTCTAGTATGGCTATCAAACGTCGCTTAGCCCTCGTGAATAGCACGGGCATCATCGATAGTGACTATTACAATAACGAAGACAACGAAGGCCACATTATGATTGCCGTCCTCAATTACGGCACTGAACCAGTACACCTTGAAAAAGGTGAACGCGTGGCACAAGGTATATTCTCTAAATACCTTATCACCAATGACGATGATGCTACTGGTGTCCGTACTGGGGGTATTGGTAGCACGGGAACTATGTAAATCTGTCTTGGTTCTATGTAGAATCATCGCAGCTGCTAGAGTAAGGATTTTTTTAATATAATACTTATTTTGGCAGATATATAATTTAATAATGAATAGTGAAAGCCGCTCTTCTATGGATATTCTGTTTTCCTGCTAGATTTGCTCTAGTGGTAAAGCAGAGGAAGATAGAGGGGCGGTTTTTATATTTTCTTCTATAGTTCTATATTTTATGGAATAAAATTTACTCATGTGGTTAGATATAATGTAAATATACAAACTACTTCTAGAACATTACATAAGTGAGGGTGAACGATTATGACAACAGTAGAAACAATGCAACATGATGTAGTAAACAATAATGAAACATTAGAAGCCCTTTTGAAAGCTTTTCGAGTACAAGACGGTTTTGATAAGGCATTAGAATCTTATTTTTCGTCAAAAGAGGATGCATTATCATTTTTTCGTAATCAGTTTATCAATGAGTATGAACAATTAATTGAAGATTTAAATGCTATAGGTTCTATATGGGCTATGATACCATTTTTAGAAATTGGAAATCAAAAGGCGTGTAAAGAAAAAATTGAATTAAAGTTATATAGTCGTTTAACAAAACATGACTCCGAGTTGCTTATGGAGTTTGAAACTCGTAGAGATGAACTTTTTTCAGCTTGTGAAAACTTACTAAAAATAATGGCGTATATTAAATCAGAAACTTATGAAGAAGGTACACTAGTTACAATGATTAGGCCTATTTTTAAAGGTATTTACACTATGTTAGATGAAAATCAAGACAGTGTATCTAACTATAACCTTTCAAACCCATTCATATTTTATTGTAATGATGAATTTTGGGATATTGATTACTTAGATGACTATGTGCCACTTCATAAACTGATATCCTTTATTCCTGGCAATACATTACAATGTACAGTTATGTATAAACCGGAGTATATTAATAAAACGTTATCTAAATTAAAGCATTATAAATTAAAACAGGTTTTGTCTGAATTGTACTTAGATTTAATTTAAAGGGATGTGTTCCTTTATAACCTTGATATTTTTGAAAAGTATTAATAGGATTTTGGGGGTATATAAAACTGGATGGTCAACATGTTTGAGGAGAAAAATTTTAAATTTGCTACTGTAATCCACCCTGCATACACATAGAGTGGATAAATGTTGACCTGGGGGGGCAGTCGATATAATGGTTTTATAAATTGTAGATAAAGTCATATCGAGTGGAGGTTGTATAGAGTCAAAATGCAAAGTTATAGAACGGGCTAGATTGGGGTATGGTGATGCAAAAGTATAAATTTAATTATCAAAATTTTTTGTGGAAATCTGCAAATAATTTTAGAGAAACTAATACTAGTTGTATTCAGTGGCAGAAACCTAGGAAATTATATCGAGGACAAGTAGGGATAGAAATGAAAAGTGATAAACTTAACAAAATACTACGTGAATATCAAAAGGATATTAATAATGTCGTAAATGAAAAAGAAGTTTTTTATTTAGTAAATGCTGGGCGTATGAATCATGGTAAAAGTAGCCTATTAAATTCTTTAATAGGACAATCTGAGGATTATTTTGAAGTACAGGATCGACGTACTACAGTTAAAAATAAAGAGTATCAGTATGATGATAATATTATTTTTGTTGATACACCAGGTTTAAATGCTGATGAACATGATGATAGAGAAGCTATAAAAGCGTATAAAAAGGCAAGTTTAATTCTTTTTGTACATAATCTATCTGTTGGAGATGTTAGAAAAGAAGAAATTAGAGATTTAAAAACAATTATATCTTGTTTTTCTGATATGAAATCGTTAGAGGAGCAGTTGGTTCTTGTATTAACAGGAAAAGATTCCATTACATCTTTAGAAGATTTGAGTAGCATTAAAGAGAAAATATTGCTAGACATAAAAAATGAAGTAGGGCTTTCTAACTTTAAAGTATTTGAAGTTTCTAATACAACTTTTAAAAAAGGACTTGAAAATAAAAAGAAAAAGTTACAAGAGCACAGTGGGGTTCTTGCATTAAAGCTATATATTGAAAAATATATAGCTGATAATAGAGCTACAACTAGAACCAGAGCTATGGAACGAATAGACTTATTAACTGCCAATGTGAGGGAGTTAATAGAAGTAGACTTAAAAAAATTGAAATCCATTTTGGATAAAAAGGAGAAGGAAATAAATACTAATATATCGAAATTATTTAGACTAATAGATAATAAGGTTTCTTTTATTAAAGGTATAAATGAAAGAGTTGATTTATGTAATCAACAAATTAAAGAATTAAGTGCCCCGGAATATAATAGTGAGCCCTGGCCTTTTTGAGAAACATTAAAAAATAACGAATAAGGATTTAATAAAATAGTTTGTAATAGTTAGGAGGAAATGAAATGTTTATTGCAGCAGGAGCATTAGCAGCAGTGGGAGTTATTGGAGGCGTTATATCTCATAGTGATCATAGTGATTATAGTGATTACTATAGTGATTATGCAGAACGGGAACGTAAAAGAAAAAAAGCTGAATTAAATGCAAAAGAAAAAGAGTTAGAAGCACTAAAACAGCAATTAGAAAATGAATGTAATGAATTATATAGGACTATTGAAGATGAGGTTAATGATAGTGTTCCATATGGTCTAAGAAACTTTGTTTTGGCTGATGGAAACCCTAAAAAGCATTTGCCATTAAAGCAATATATATCTGATAAATTGAATAAAAGTTTGATAGAAGATAAAAATGAGCTACAAGAGATCAATAATGCTTTAAAACGTATTAATGAAATCCAACTACAAGCTAAGAAGAGTGTTGATGGTAAATAATAGTTGGGAGAAAGAAGATGTCATATATCATTGAATGTGTAGATGGATTTTTTAAGAAAATTGATATTGCTGAAGAAAATTTGGCAGGATTTTCTCAAGAAATTGATAGACGTAGGGATGAAATTCGTAAGGTGTTAGAAAATATTCCTAATACGCTTCGAAAATATAATCAACCAATGACAGAGGAAAATAAATCTGCTGTTGATAAAGCTGTAGAGCTTGTAATAGCAGGTAGTAATGATTCTATAAAAAAATGGAATGATGCGTTGCAAATTAGCTTAAAAGGTACAGAATTCATGAAAAAGCATGAAAAGTACTTAGTTGTTATGGTATTTGGTGCAGTAAAAGCAGGTAAAAGCTCTTTAGGTAATTTTTTTGCTGGTAAATATTTTGGTACTGCAAATATCGATACAGAATATAAAAAACGACCTAAACCAGAATTTGATAGTGAAGAAAGTGGTCGTAAAAAGGGAGGGTTATCAAGGGAATTAAATGGTGATACGTGGTTTACAGAAGGTGTAACGGATACAACAGGGGCAATTCAATATTTTACATTATCTGGACTACGATGGATGGATTCGCCTGGCACTGGTGCCGTTAGTTTAGATGACGATACTTTAAACATGGAAGATTTAGTTAATGAATATATTCCTTATGCTGATTTATGTATTTTCTTAATGAACTCTTCAGAGCCTGGTTTGCAAGAAGATATGAAATATATGGAGAAATTATCTAGAGAAGGTCAAGAATCTTTAGTTGTTATTACACGATCAGATGTGGTAGAAGAGGAGCTTGATGAAAATGATGAAATTATACAGGTTTTACAGCCCAAATCTCCAGATCGTCGCAAGTTACAAGAAGATGATATTGTAAAACGATTATCGGACCAGTATCCAGATTTAGATACTGAAAAATTTAGAGCTATTAGTATATCTACATTGTTAGCAAGAGATGCAATTAAAGAAAATAATGATGAGAAGTTCAAATCTAGTAATCTAGATCAATTGATGGACATATTAGCTCAAAAAGCTTCACAAGAAACGCTTGTACTAAAAACGGGGAGACCAAAGAAGAATTTAAATGCTTTTATTGATGAACTTATTTTAGGTGATACAATAGATAAAAAATTTGATGGGCTTAACACTTTACTTAATAAATTTAATGCGTTGCAAGAACCTATTAATGAATATAAAGATAAAATTGAAAGTAGAAAACGACGAGTTACCAATGCGATTCTAAGTGAAGTACAGAATAACTTAAAATTAAAGCTTTTTGAATTTAACAAATACGTTGAAGAAAATAATAAAACTATTGATTCTGGAAAAATTAATAAGGAAATCAATAGTATTATTGAAAAAGGCATTCATGATGGATTACATCGAGAGGTT
Source organism: Veillonella caviae (assembly GCF_003992125.1). GTDB lineage: Bacteria > Bacillota > Negativicutes > Veillonellales > Veillonellaceae > Veillonella > Veillonella caviae. The sequence goes on from NZ_RQUY01000001.1 coordinate 65,701, forward strand.
GCTTCTATTATTGAAGGCTATAGTAATACTAGTTTGAAAACACTCTCTAGTCTTGTTAGTTTAGGTGATTTAGGTAAGAGCTATGATCATGTTGAACATACGTATAAAGAGTATGAGTTGGTAGAAAGAGAGACTGATGGCGTTTGGGAATGGGTTTGTAATAAGCTCGGAAAAACTTATTATAGAAAGAAAGCTGTTACTAAAACTGAAGTTATAAAAATAGATATTGGGACGAATGTAAATGATTTGTTAGAAAATTTACAGGAACAAAGTAAAACTATCATCTCTAATGAGGTGCATCAAGCATTAATGGATATTCAGAATAATTACTTTGCTCCACAAGAATCATATATAAAAGATATGCTTCTTGTTATTAATCAAACAATAGATGAGTTGCAAGCTTTGAAGTATAAGGAGTAATGTATGCAGTTTATTATTAAGGTTACATCTGCCTGTAATTTAAGCTGTACTTATTGTAGTGAAGGAATACGAACATTAGAATATTTATCATTACATACATATAAACATTTCATTCAACAAATCCCCAGCCTTTTGCAAAAGCTTGGACAACAACGTGCAGATATTATTTGGCATGGTGGAGAGCCTCTGATTATTAGTAAAGATTGGATAAAGGAAGCTATTGAGTTCACGAATTCCACATTAGATGGCTTTGATGTTTCTTATGCTATGCAAACTAATGGAACATTAATAGATGATGAGTGGATTAAAATTTTTAAAATGTATTCTATTAGTTTAGGAATATCCTTAGATGGATATTTAGAATTACATGATCAGTATCGAGTTAATAAGGATGGTAGTGGCTCATTTGAAACGATTGTTCAGAATATTTATCGGCTTAAAAATGAAAATATACCTGTTTCATTATTGATGGTAGTCAATTCAGACAAATCCATTGATTATGAAAAAGTATGGCATACTATTTGTGAGTTAGGGATATCGCTCAAAATTCAGCCTGTTGTACCTATTGGCAAAGCAGATTATCAGTTAGCTAAATCAGTTGTCATATACAATAATTATGCAAATCTTATTAAGTATTTGTACACTCAATCTCTTGAACATGATTCTAATATTGTTATTCAACCAATAGCGCAAATTATGTCATCTATTTTATCGGGAGAAGAAATAAAAGAGTGTGCTTACAGTGGTTCTTGTACATATAATATTATAACCTTATATCCAAATGGTGACGTAGGCTTTTGTGGCCGTATGAGTAATGAGGATAAAACATTTATATACGGAAATATTCACAAATTTGATTTAGTGTCATTGTATAATTCTAATGTGGTAGATAAGATAAGAGCACGTCAGGTTATATTACGTGATGGAGTATGTAAAAATTGCGATATTTGGGAATATTGTCATGGTGGATGCACTATTGATGCTATAGCATCTAATGGAGATATCAATACAAAATATCATTATTGTGAAAGCTATAAAAATCTTATTGATTACTTTATGACAGATGGGTTACGTGCACTTAAGGATGCATTGATTAGTCGAAAACGCAGATATAGAATGTTAATGGAAGAAAAAAAGAAACTGTTAAAAGGATTAAATGATGAGAGATAATGATATATTGTTTTTTAATATTCATAGACGCTATTTAAATTCATCTCCACAATTCGGGGGCTTTTTGGGAATTTTTATATTAGCTGCATTTTTAAATCAAAATGGATATAGAGCACAAAGCTATGCTGGTCAATTAATGGAAAGTATGTCTCTCATAGACGAAGCCTGTAGTAATCATGGCGTAAAAATGATTGGTTTATACTGTGATTATGAGAATGTTACAGAGGTTATTTTTTTATCTAAATATATAAAAGATACATATGGCATACCTGTAATTGTGGGAGGTCCGCAAGCAACTAATTTAAAAGAGGAATTCTATATACAATCAAAATGTGATTTTGTTGTGCGTTATGAAGGTGAAATTACTGTTTTAGATTTAGCTAATTTTTGTATTGAAGGCACTGGAAGTATTGAGGATATTAAAGGTATTTCATATTTTAATAATAATGATATTGTAATTCATCAGGAACAGGAATTAATTGAGAACCTTGATGAATTACCTTTCATTGATGATGAGTGTTATTTGGTACCCCGTGATAATCATAGTGAACTAAGTGTTATGACTGGTCGAGGCTGTCCATTTCACTGTAGCTTTTGCCATGAAGGTCACCATACACGGAAGGTTCGACTTCGTTCAGTACAGAGTGTTTTACAGGAAATAGAGTCATATATTAAAATACATTCTAATGTGCGGGAATTTCATATTTTATTTACGGATGATACCTTTACATTAATATCAGAACGTGTACGTCTATTATGTGAAGGTCTGAAAGAGTTACAAAAAATTAAACCATTCAAGTGGTTCTGTGAAGGGCATATCCATACTCTATTTTTAAACCCAGAAATGATTAAATACATTGCAGATGCAGGGGGACAGCGTATTCAGTTAGGTATCGAAGCAGGGACACAAGAAGTTTTAGATGCGTATCGTAAAGGTTCTACATTAGATGAAATACGCTATGTTGTACGTGAATGTTATGAGAAGGGGATAGACGAAGTTTATAGTAATATTATTTTGGCTGGTGCTTATTTTAATTCGCAAGTTCATAAAAAAAATATTGAATTTGCAAAAGAGCTATTAACTATTGCTCCAGGGGTCATGGATATTGGTGTTGTATCTTATTGGCCTTTACCTGAAACAACAATTACGAATAATCCTGAATCATATGGTTTACATATTATAGATTATGATTTCTATACGGCTAGCGGTGACTTTCCACAAATTGAAACGGATGAGATAGATAAATGGGAATTGGTTCGTATGATACAGTATATGGAGAATGATATTGCTGAATATATGAAACAACTACTCCTTGAAGATAAAATAGATATAAAACTAATCGAAAAGTGGCTAAAAACGAAAAAACCAAAATATTTTAGTCGGTGGATGTATATTTTAAATCAGTTGCCCCATATATATAATTATTATTCTATGATTATAAGTAAAGAATGTTTAGCTTTAGAAGATATCTGTATTGATGATTTGACTATTAATCCGATGCGAACAGTTCAACTTTCAAAATATCTTAAAATTGAAGGTGAGAAGTACCTATTGTTTGATCAGGAAATTACTAAGTTTGAAATGGATATACTCATTTATTCTTTAGGAAAGCTTTCTATTAATGATATTATTGTTAAATTATCTCAAAATTATGCAATATCAGAAATAAAGTTAATTGAAAACGTAAAATTAGCGATTGTTTCTTTAGCAAAGCGACATTTATTAGTATTTTCAAGATATTAGGGGGATAAATATGAGCAGCCAAATGCTATTAGATTATAAAAGCATTTTAGAAAATAATAAAACTGAATTATTGGAGGGATTAAACACTTATTGTACATCAGATAGTACTATAAATAACTATATTGAAAAAATCAAATTTATATATAGTGAAAAACTAGATAATGTAAAACCATATATCATGGTTTATGGTATTTTTAATGCTGGTAAAAGTAGTATTATAAATGAATTACTAGGTAGAGATGCAGCTACTGTTAATGATAAACCAGAAACTGACTCTATTAATGAGTATGAGTGGAATGGCTATACCATAGCAGATACACCAGGAGTGGGTGCGCCAATCGAACATCAAAATGTTACGAATGAGCATTTAAGAAAAGCTGATATAGTTTTATTTGTAATGTCATCTACTGGATCTACTGAAAAGGATGAGAATTATAAATGTTTAAAACGAATCATTGATTTGGGCAAAAAAGCTATTATTATTTTGAATGATAAAAATGGCGATATGGGAACAAACGATGAAGCATTAGAACAAATTGTTTCTAAAGTTAAATATAATATGAAATCCAATGGTATTAATAGTGAAGATTTTATTATCATTACCGTTAATGCTCAGCGTGCTAAATCTGGTCGCATTAAGGGAAAAGAAGCATTTATTAAAAAAAGTAATATTATTGAGTTGAAGCATGTTATTTTATCTGAGCTAAGAAAAACGAATAATTATTTTGTTATTAATAATGCTGTTCTGGACATATTAAATCAACTGAGTTCTTTACAAAGCTATATTGAAAGATATAACAATGAATCTGAGCTTATCTCTTTAAATGATCTTTTAAATCAAATTAGAAGTACTAAAAATTCACTAAAAAATAATATGCGTGAATTTATTAAAGTACAAATCAATAAATTACTTCCTGTAGTTGAATCTGATATTTGGGAACATAGAGAAAATGAAAACCAAGTTAGTGAGATTATCAATAAGCATTTAGAAAATTTGTCTATAATGATTTCAAAAGAACTTCAAGAAGAAATTTATGATGCTAATGAGAATATTTTTGAAGACATTAGTAATGTCATTAGAGAATTGGAAGACAAAATTAAAACATTTGAAATAGATAGCAAACATTCAGATTTTGTTATGCCAAATAAAAATGAAGTAAATGTACTTGATAGCAGTACAGAATTGGCTAATTTGCGTGAAATGTTAAATACTAGTCAGCAGCTTTTAGAATCGTTCAATAAGGATAAATCTATAATTCCTATAGTTGCGACCGGTTTAGGTCTACAGGCTGTTGAGGTAACTGGTGTTGTAGAAGCTGGTACAGCTATAGCTGCTGCATTGGCGAAAACTTCTTTGGGTACTGCAATACTTTCTACTAGTGTAGGTGGCGCATTAGCTTCAGCTGGAACGGTAGTAGCTACTACTCTCTCTACAGTAGCCCCATATTTAGCTCCAATACTTGTTATAGGGGGCTTATTCGCAAAATTACTTGGCAGTGGAAAAAGTGAAAAAGAACTTCAAGCAGAAATTGATGCAAAAAATGAAGCAGAAAGACGATTTCAACAAGCTTTAAAAGAGGCAAGAGTGGAACTTCATTCTAAGTTAGAATATGCATTTGATAATATATCTACAGAAATTCAAAAAGAAATTACCCAAGTAATTGATGATGTGATTGGCAATTATGAAAAAATTTATGGCAATAAACTTGCTTTATCTAAAAATACAAAAGAACAATATGATGGGGTTACTTCTGTCATTCAAAATGTATATAATAGATATGAACAGTTGAGTGTTTCTTTGAGAGCCAATAATTAAGAGGTAATTAATGTGTCCAAACGATATCAAGTAAAATTCAGAGTTAAATCAGATCCAAACTCAACATCTCGTAATAGTGTAAATAGTACAATGGTAACTGCATCGACTATGTGTGATGCCAGAAATCAAGTTAAAGCTCGATATGCGAATAGTTTACATGGTGTTGAAATTATATCTGTAGTGGAAAAGTAAGTATATTATGGCAAAATTCTACCCAACAATTGTACATAGTTTTCATGGTAGCGAAGGAGAGCGTCTCGTTTATGAGGCGCTCTCTACATTGAGTAATGAATATGTTATCTTTCACTCTTATCGCTGGTTAGGTGAGCTAAACCAACGAAGAAGTGAAGGAGAAGCAGATTTTGTTATTTTACATCCCAAAAAAGGCATCCTATCTATAGAAGTGAAGGCCGGTGGGATTTCCTATCGCAATGGAAATTGGATACAAACAAATCGAAATACAAAAGAAGAAAAAATAATAGATCCCTTAGGACAGGCTGCAGAAAGTCAGTTTCGTATACAGAATTATTTAAGAAAACACTGTAAAGTACAATTGCCTGTTATAGGTCGTGCTGCATGGTTCCCTTCTGTAGCCATTCATGATAAAATACGTCTGCCGCTGGAAGCTAATCAAGATGTTATTTTAGATGTAGAGTGTTTAACTAATCCTGTAAAATCGTTAGATAGGGCTTTCACATATTGGAAAGATAATTTAGGCTATCGTTATGGTGAATTATCTAATCATGAATTTCAGCAAGTTGTGAATACATTGATGCCAACCTTTGATATTGTTGAATCGGTTGCTAGCACAGCGTTAGTAACTACTCGAAACTATATTCAGATGACCAAGCAACAAGCTTCGATTTTAGAGTTCCTTCGTGAGCAACCGACAGCTGTTATTCATGGCCCTGCTGGTACGGGAAAAACCATGCTTGCTATTGAAAAAGCAAAGATGTTGGCTGCTGAAGGCAAGTCCGTCTTATACTTATGCTTTAATGAATTTTTATTAGCTTATGTTAAGGAATACTATGCGACTGAACATATAACATTCCACAACATTCGATCATTGGCAGAAGAGTTGATGCCAGAATCTAACTATGATATTAGTGAAATTATTCCTCGATTTAGAGAGTATTTTCAACAGGACTATGATGATACTGCATGGTCTTATCAGCATGTGGTTATTGATGAAGGTCAAGATATACCAGCGGATATTTTAGAGCACATTTCTATATTGGTAGATATGTTAGATGGACATTATTATGTATTCTACGATAAAAATCAATATATTATGATGCATCAATCAACGCATTGGTTAGATACTTATGGTGACTGTCGCCTCGTTTTATATAAAAATTGCCGAAATACAGCGGATATTGCACGTACTGTTGGGACTACGGTGGATTCCATTAAGAAAGATGTTTATATTAATGAGCTAGCCGGAATTAAGCCTGTTGGGTGTTTTTATGAAAATATCAATGAACTACAGAGTATTGTGAGAAATTTTGTTTCTCGCATGATGCAAGATAAATTAAAGTACGAGGATATTGTTATTCTCACAACTACGAGTGTGAAAAACAGTATGCTTCATGTAGATATGGATATTAATAGTGTACCTATTAGTATAGAGCCTAAGAAGAACCATGTGTTATTTACATCAGTGCGTAAATTTAAAGACCTTGAGGCTAAGGCTGTACTCCTCATTGATGTGGTTGTGAATAAATTAGATGATGAATTACACAAACGCCTTGTCTATGTAGGGGCGTCTCGTGCTAATACGTATTTACAATTAGCTTTTTACGATTCTGTTCATGATGAAGCATATTCTCGTGTAATTCAAGCGCTTACAGGTGAGAATAATCCTAATAGCGGCAAGAACGAGTTGTTAGAGGTATTTGGATTAGATCCTCTTTAGGATTCTACTTATACTTCTAAAGCTATTTGTTCATAATATTTTATATGTAATAAATTATATAATAAATGCGTCAAATTTACCTCATTGCCTCCTGTATACTATAAGTATAGCTTGATTGTCATACTTTATTGTCATACAGGAGGTATTTATGTTTTTGATGAAAGATAGCAAAAATAATGTGTATTCAAAATATCAACTTGCTAAATTGAAATATTTAATTTCGCCTAAAGGTTTTTCTGTTGTTGATTTTTTCTATATAGCTCTTGGTACTTTGGTTTTAACCTTGGTTTATAATCTTTGGCATTTACATACAGCATTAAATATGGCTACAATTATTTTAGACCTTGTATATATTGTGTATACCTCATATATATTGTATATATTTAGATTTCTACAATTAGATTCACAAAAGAAACATAAGGTGATAGAACGCCAATTTGTAACATATGCGATTCCTATACTCGTGATTGGTATAGGATTAGTTTTATATAGTGTTCATCAAGGTTGGAATGTATTGATAGATATTTTTAATTCATAAACCTTTGTAAATAGTTAGTAGTTAGTTTCCTGTTATTCATAGTTTTACAGAAAAATTTTTAAAAAACATAATTTTGTTGTTGACACACACGGATGCGTGTAATATAATAACATCATCAGGTGGTAACAACCACACAGAACAGATAGACTTAGGTTCTAACAGCAATTTTTATATAGTAAATTTGATGAATATATAGAATCTAGCTAATTTCATAGGTTGAACGTTCATGAACGATTCATAAGGTAGACACAAGCAGCAATCTTTAATTCTTATGGTTATCTAATTTGGGATGAGCCATTCGCCTTAGCGTTTGGTGTACATGAAATGGTGTCTAGTTGGCCTTAGCCCTACAGGGTTAGTAATTGTCTTGAACTCATATTTATAACCGCTCATGGTTATCTTAGTCATTTTATTATTAAAATTTCTTGTTGATAAACCGTGGCGGTTTTGTTATTTATGGAGGAATATACTATGAATACATTTATGAACGTATTAACAAACAATGAAAAAACGTATACTGAAAATGATTCTACTGCGTACCGTACATCTGGATCTGCGTTGTTGGATCTCAATTTCTCTGTACCGTCATTGCGTGATGCTGCCGTTCATCATTATAGAAAAACGACTGGTTACACTCGTTACCACGGTGAATGCCTAGATGCTGTTGATGCTTTGCGCCTATTTGTGAAAGCTTTCACAGAGGATCCTATGTATACCTTGAAATGGATGATGTATGTTCGTCATATTCATCTCGGTTTAGGGGAAAGAGACTTATTCCGCATGATTCTTACCAAATTAGGGGATATGCATCCTGATGTGGCGTTGCAGTTTATCATCGGTACTGAGTTGTGGAACTATGGTCGTTGGGATGATGTGTTGCGCATTTATTTTGATACTACTAGCGATGTATTGCGCGATGGCCTTGGCGAGGTTATTCGAAATCAACTTCGTCGTGATGTCCTTGGCGCTAGGTTGAATGATTCCATTAGCCTATTGGCGAAATGGATGCCATCTAATAACACCTCTTCTACACAAGCATGTTCTGAGGCGGCTCATTTACAAACTTTGCTCGGCCTTAGTCCTCGCGAATATCGCAAAACATTATCTATGTTACGTAAACATTTAGACTTAGTAGAGCGTAAAGTTTCTCTTAATCAGTGGAAAGCTATTGACTATAGCCATGTTCCATCTAAGGCGAACATTAAGTATCGCAACGCTTTCATCAAACATGATAAAGAGAGGCGTAGTGCTTATTTAAAATCCTTGAGAAGAAAGGATAATAAGATTAATGCTAGGTCTATGTTTTTGTATGACATTGTGCATGCGTATCTGGCAAATCGCGAGTATGGTTGGTTAAGTACTTACACTGTAGATGAAACATTAGAAGCTTTGTGGAGTGCTCAACCGGCCCCTGATATATATAATGAAATGCTTGTTATTCGTGATGGTTCTGGATCTATGTCTTGTCATATATCTGCTAATAGTAGTTTAACAGCTCAAGATATAGCAGACTCTATTACTTTGTACTGTGCCCAGCATAATCAAAGTGAAGCTTTCAAAAATAAATTCATTACCTTTAGTTCACAACCGCAAGTAGTAGATATTTCTAAATGTGAGACTTTAAAATCCAAACTACATCATTTGCATCGTCATGGTGATTGTAGCAATACTGATATTGAACAAACTTTTGATTTAATATTGGATACAGCTGTGAAAGCAAATGCGTTGCAAGAGGATTTACCTAAATGTATTCTGGTAATTTCAGATATGCAGTTCGATCAAGCTATAGCACATAGAAATAATGAAACGGTTATTGAAACTTGTCAGAATAAATTTATTAATGCAGGTTACACTATGCCACGTCTTATTTTTTGGAATGTTTCTAGCGTTGCACACAATACCATTCCTTTACAAAAACATCCAACAGGCGTCATTCTTGTATCGGGATTTTCACGACTTATTGTGGATATGGTTCTTAGTCAAGAGCTAGATCCGGAAAAAGCTCTCAAAGCTGAATTAGATAAAAAATTCAGCATTATAGATACTCTATTTGACACTCAAGCCATAGGGGCTTGAGTGTTTTTTATGTTTGCTGAATAGGCATGACTAATCCCCCAGTTCAACTGGGTGGAGATAAACATTTCCTATAAAAAGGAATGAACCTCCTAATGGTAAAAGGAAGTTGCTTTGACAACCATATTTAAAATATGACAAAGTACCTTTTAAAGATTGGAATTAAAAGAAAAATATATTTTGTCCTATAAGCTTTAAGGTGTATATTACGTATGAACAAATGTTGACGGGGGGGGGACAAAATGTATAATAAAATTATAAAATGGACCCGTCCTATAGTTATTAATGTGATACTTATAACTATAATAGCAAAGTGGGATAGTAATGAATAGTTATATAGTAGTGATAACTTGTTTTGAAATAGGCTGTTGCGACTTGAGGAGTATCGACTATGGTTATGTTATCATTAAAAATAGAGAACCAATTTTCTTTCTGATTTAGCTTGGTAACTTAATCATAAAGAAGATTGGTTCTCTTTTTATTAATTGAAAATAGTTTGCATAAACTATATTACATTACTATAAATTAATTATCATTATTATATTAATAGAATGAAAAGATTATTTAACAGTTAGTAATCTTTTACTCCGGGTCAAAAGTATTATTTTTAGAAAGGAGATTGAGTGATATATATATCACTTAAAGATTAGTTATGAATAAGATATATAAAGTTATTTGGAATAAAAATAAAAATTCTTATGATGTTGCTCCTGAAACAGCAAAAAATCAGGGAAAACAAAAATCGATAATGGTGAATACAGGAAAATTTTTGGCTAAATCTTTTATAGTTGCATTAGCTGTTAGTATAATAGGAATTCCCATAGATGAATCAAAAGCAACAATAGCGATAAACTCTAATGGACGTATATCAGTATATAAAACGAATTCAGCTGGAGAGTATGTGGACAAATATGGATATGCAACAACAAATCCTGATGAGTATGTTTTAATTGGGCGACAAGAGAACAATGCTGTTACAGTTAGTGGCAATATTAGAGGAACTTCATTAGCAACTGCAACAGGATATCGGTCGATTGCTATAGGAGAAAGTTCAAAGTCTAGTACTAACGATTCTTTGGCTATTGGTACATGGGCAGAAGCTGGTACAGATGGCGATGGTGCTATTGTTCCTAGCGCAACTGGTGCTGTTGCGATTGGATATAATTCAACTGCAAGTGCAATAGACGCGATTTCTTTAGGATCTTCAAGTAAGGCTGGTGGACAAAATTCCATATCATTAGGTTCTCAATCAGCTGCTAATGGAGTTGGTTCAATATCTCTAGGCTCAAATGCAAACATTCAAGGTAGCACTTTTAACGGGGCTAAGGCAAATGATTCTTTTTCCATAGCTTTAGGAAGTAACAGTTCGGCAACTGGAGCCAGTTCAATCAGTATTGGATATGCAGCGACTTCTAATTCACAAAGTACTACACAATTGAGTGGTTATACACAAGGAGCTACGTCAATTGGTTCGGCTTCATCTGCAATAGGCCGTCAATCCGTTGCTTTAGGTGCGGCTGCACAAGCAAAAGCAGAACAATCGACAGCTATTGGGAATGATACAGTTGCTTCTGGTTTTGGCTCTATTTCTATTGGAGGCGATGATACTGGGTATAGTGCAGACAAAGATAAATCTAAGGTAAATGATCCATATATCTATACTCAAACTACAGCTGTTGGTTATTTTAAGAAAAATTCTAGCAATCAGTTCAACTATGCGTATCGTCCATCTGTAGCTACTGGCGTTGGAGCGGTTACCATCGGTGTTCATAGCCAATCATTAAGTGATGGATCTACTGCAATTGGGGTATCCGCTACAGCTGGGGATGATGCAAATGGTGTACTTGATACTCCTATTGTTACAGCTGCAAAAGAAGCTACCGCAGTAGGTGCATTTGCTCGTGCAAAAAGTTTAAACTCTACGGCGGTTGGACATAATGCCACAGCTCAAAATATAAAATCGACTAGTATAGGCAATGATGCAACAGCGACTGGGATACAAGCTGTTGCTATTGGTAATGCAACATTGGCTTCTGGCACATCTTCTGCAGCTATTGGAGATAATGCCATTGCTTCTAATGAGAATGCGATTTCTATAGGTACTAATGCACAAGCAACTGCAAAAAACTCAATCTCAATCGGTACAGGAAATAAAGTAACTGGAGCTGGTTCTGGAGCTATTGGTGATCCTACTACTATTACCGGAACAAATTCTTATAGTTTAGGTAATGATAATACCATTCCAGATGATAACTCTACGATTGTTGGTAATAATAATGTATTATCTCAAGGAAATAGTGGAAATAGTACATCTGATAATTCTCATATTATGGGGAATAATGTCAAAGTTCGTGGAGAAGGTGCTATTGCGATTGGTAATGGTGTAGTTACTGGTGATGCAAACTATGAAACGGGTAATGGAGCAACGGAAAATGTAATTGCAATCGGTAATTCTTCGGTAGGAAATGGAGTTAGTACTTTGGCTATAGGCACATCTGCGAAGGCCTATGGGGAAAAAAGTATTGCTATCGGTGATAGTGCATTAAGTGCAAAAGACTCTGGAATGAAAGAAAATATAGCAATTGGTAGTGGTGCAAAGGTTAATAAAGGCTCTAATAGCATTGTATTAGGCACAGGGAGTTACTCGGATGCGACTAATGGTTCATCTATTGCTATTGGTTTCGGCGCTAATGTAACATCAGCCACTGTGTCAGATGGTATTGCTATTGGTTCGAATGCATCCGTTGCTAACACTAATGGTGGTGTGGCAATTGGTAAAAAAGCAATAACTACTAATTCTAATGGTGGCGAAGGATCTCCTATAGCAATTGGTGATAGTTCAGAAGCTACAGGAACTCAATCAATTGCGATTGGTTATAATACGAAAGCATTGCATAATCAGATTGGTGAAACTGTGATTGGATCTAATGCAAATGCTACTGCTAATTATGGAACTATTATAGGGTATGGTGCAAAAGGTTTAGGCAATCAAACTGATCAAACCGTAATAGGGCATAATGCGACTGCTTCAAATACTAGCCAATATGCAACTGTGATTGGTTCTGGTGCTACAGCAACTAGAGAGTATTCAACTGTAATTGGTACAAATGCAAGCTCTACGACTGATGGAGGAGTAGCTATTGGATCAAATAGCGTGTCTGATCGTCAAAACGGCGGTAATGGAGTGACAGATGTAACTAGAAATCCGTATATTCCTTCTACTGCAACTGAAGCACAGAAATCAGCAATCCAGTCCACTATTGGCACTACTGGTGCAGTTAGTGTTGGGTCTGATACTGTAAAACGCCAAATTATTAATGTAGCTGCAGGTTCTGCTGATTCGGATGCTGTTAATGTGGCACAATTAAAAGCTGCAGTATCTACTGTAAGTTCAGATACTACGGCAGCAAAGACAACGGTAACATCAAAGAATAACACCGTATCTATTATACCGAGCATAGAGCAAGATGGGCATACAAATTATGATTTATCTGTTAAGACAGACGGAGCAACTATCACAACAACTGATGGTACAACTTCAACGGCAGGAGTAACTGCATTGGTAACTCCAGGTAGTACAGTAACCATTGCTGGTGGTAAAAATATTTCGGTTGCTCAAACAAATAATGTTATTACTGTTAATACAGCAGATAATGTTGTTACAACTGATACAGATAAATACGTAACAGCAGGTACAGCAACATACAACCGAGATGGTAGCGGCACAGCCACATTAACTGGTACTAATGGGCTAACAGCGACAGTCACAGGTTTAAAAAATACTATAGTTACTAGTGGTACCGTATCTTATGATACAACTGGAGCAGGTACAGGTACGATTACTAACAATGACGGTACAACTGCTAGTATCACTGGTTTAGCTAATAATTACGTAGTATCTGCAACACCGTCTACCGATGGCAAAACAGTTACCTTAACTCGTAATGATGGTAGCGAGGTAGCTATTGACTTAACCAATACGATTACTAAGGTTACAGACACAGCAGCAACTAATGCGGCCAATAAAGATTTTAAATTAGTGAAAAATCCAAATAATGCGGCAGATGGTTCTTATTCTGTAGCAGCAGATGGAAGTGTAACGTTAACGGTAGCAAATAATGCTGGTGAGACACAGACTGTTACCATCAAAGATATTGCGTCTAAAACAGATGGGTTAACCTTTACTGGTAATTCTGGTAGTACAGGCTTAAAAGCATTAGGTTCCTCCATTGCAGTAACAGGTACCAATGGTATTACTACAACAGCTACTGAAGAGGGCATTACGATTAATGGATCCGGTTTAGCCGATACGAATTTGTCTAACATTACCAATGCAGGGAACACAGTCATCAGTAATATTGCTAATAAATCAGTAGCGATTACAAAGGGTACGAATGTATCGAGCGTGGAAAGTCAAACTGTGAAGAATGCAGATGGCACATCTACAACGACGTATACCATTAATGCAGATGGCACAACTGTATCTGGTTCTGAGGCTGTAACAGTGACACCTGGTGTTAAAAATACGAATAATGTAACTGATTATAAAGTGGATTTGAGTCAATCCTCGAAAGATAGCTTGACAAAAGCTGACACAGCGATTCAAGAAATAAAAACTCAAATCGATGGTACTGATGTAAAAACAGTAACAAAAACAGATAATGCAGTTAACTTTATTACTGGAGATAATATTGAATTAACACCAGAGCATGGTGGCATTAAAGTAGCGTTAGCAAAAGATTTAACTGGTTTAAATAGTGTGATGTCCAAAACTATTACAGGTGGTACTGTTGTTATTGGATCTGGTAGTAATACAACGACATTGACAAGTAATGCAGATGGATTAGATGTAGGTGGTGACAAAATCACCAACGTGGCACCAGGTGTAGCCGGTACTGATGCTGTGAATGTAAAACAATTGAATACTACGGTGGCAACAGCTAAAACAGAGGTAAAAGCTGGTGATAATGTAAATGTTGTGAAAACAGCTGGTTCAGCTGGCAATGATATATATACAGTTAGTGCAGATTTAAGTGGTTTAGGTACCATGAGTAGTTTTACAGCTACAAGTAATGGCTCAACTGATGCTATTAAATCGGGCAGTATCCAAGATACTGATGTAGTAAACTTTGTGAATGGTACTAATACAACGGCTGATACGACTGTGAAAGCAGATGGCTCTGGCATTGATGTAACGTACAATTTAAATAAAGATTTAACAGGTATTACATCGATTTCCAATGGCGGCACGAAAATTACAGTAGGCGATACAACAAGTCCGACAAGTAATACGGTCAACTTTGGTGGCGCTACGATTACTAATGTGACACCAGGTATCAATCCTGGTGATGTAGCTACAGTAGGTCAGTTGTCTAAAGTAGCAGCAGGTACGAATGTAGTTAATGTGACGACAACAGAAGATTCAGAAACAAAAGCCACAATATATACGGTTAATGCAAAAGGTACAACCGCATCTGCTGGTAGTACAGCGGTTACAGTAAAAGCAGGTATTGCAGATACTAATAATGTAACTGATTATAAAGTGGATTTGAGTCAAGCCTCGAAAGACAGTTTGATGAAAGCTGATACAGCGATTCAAGAAATAAAAACTCAAATCGATGGTACTGATGTGAAAACATTAACAAAAGATAATAATAGTGCTAATTTTGTATCTGGTCATAACATCGAATTAACATCTGACAATGGTGCTATTAAAATTGCTACCACAGCTAATGCATCGTATACAACAGTCACAGCAGGTAATACAACAAATAATACCACTATTTCTGGTGACTCCATTATGTTTAAAAATGGTGATACTACCAATACCATCACGATTAAAGAAGGCGATAGAAATGTAAATGGAGACATTATTAATCGAGTGACATATACGACTACTAATCCTGATGGTTCTACGCACACTCAACAAGGTGCTACGTTGGAAGATGGTTTATTGTTCGGTGGCGATGATAATGCGACTAACACAGTAACGAGAAAATTAAATCAACAATTAAACATCTTAGGCGGTGCTACCGATGTGACAAAGAATAATATCGGTGTGAAGTACAACGATGAAAATTCTTTGATTGTTCAGTTAGCGAAAAATATTAACTTAGGCAATGATGGATCTGTTACAACCGGAAATACTGTTGTTAATAATGGCGGTGTCACAGTAAAAGATGGTAACAGCACAATTACATTATCCCAAACTGGTTTAACTACAACAGATGGCAATAAAACGGTAAGTGTTACATCAGGTGGCTTAAATAACGGTGGTAATACCATTACTAATGTAGCGTCTGGTAATGTTACTAACACAGATGCAGATAATACCAATGCAGCAAATATTGGTGATGTGAAAGCTGCGGTTCAAAAAGCTGGTGATACTATTGTCAAGACTGGTACAAAATACCAAGGTGATAATACAGCAGTAACAGTTACACGCGAGTTAGGTGAAACTTTAAGTGTTGTTGGTGGTGCTACAGGTACATTATCTGATAATAATATTGGTGTTACTGGCGATGCAAATGGTTCTTTAAAACTTCAATTAGCTAAAGATATTACTGGCTTAACTAGTGTAACGACAACTGATGCAGCGGGTAATACGAATGTAATGAATGGCGCAGGTAATACAATTGCGAATGCGGTAGGTGATAAAACAGAAGTAACAGCCGGTAACATTACGACAACTAATGCAGCAGGTGATACGAATGTAATGAATGGCGCAGGTAACACAATTACGAATGCGGCAGGTGATAAAACAGAAGTAACAGCTGGTAACATTACGACAACTGATACAGCGGGTAATAAAACGACAATTAATGGTGACACTATTACAACAAAAAATGCAGCTGGCAATACGACAATTGTCAATGGTGCAGGTGTGACGATTAAAAATGGTGTTAATGATGTTACATTAACTAAAGATGGCCTTAATAATGGTAATAACCAAATTACTAATGTAGCTAGTGGTGGAGATACTAATACAAATGCGGCTAATATAGGTGATGTAAAACGTATTGCTGGTGATACAGTAACTAATGAATTGGCTAAGAAAACATTTGGTTTAACGGCTGATGATGGTAATAGTGCTACTAATACCTTTGATAAAACAGTCGGTCTTAAAGGTGATGGACAAAACATTTCCACATCTGTTAATGGTACTGATGTAATTGTTACAATGGGAAAAGATTTAGCAGTTAACACAATTACAGCTGGTAAAGCAGGTGCTAATGGTACTGATGGTACTGTTGCTGTTAATGGTAAAGATGGATCTAGTGTTGTATTAAATGGCAAAAATGGTTCTATTGGTTTAGCTGGTTCTGACGGTAAAACAACAACGATTTCTACTGGATCTGATGATGTTGGAGTCAATGGTGATAATGGTACAAGCCGTATTATTTATACCGATAAAGATGGTAGTTCACAAAAAGTGGCGACTATGAATGATGGCATTAAATATGCTGGTGATATTGGTACAGTATCTACTAAATTGAACAAAACAACTAAAATTGTTGGTGAAAGTGCTGGTAAAGCGTTAACTGATAGTAATATCGGCGTTGTAGCAACACAAGATGGTGATAATGCTAAGCTTGTTGTGAAATTAGCCAAAGAATTAACAGGCCTTGATTCTGTGTCGGCGAATACTTTCACAGCAGGTGATACAACTGTATCTACAGATGGTATAACTATCAATAATGGTCCTTCTGTCACTAAAACAGGTATTGATGCCGGTGGACAAACAATTACTAATGTGGCGGCTGGTGTGAATGGTAATGATGCTGTTAACGTAAATCAATTAAATGAGGCCGTGAAGAATAGTAAGGGTTCTTGGAAAATTGATAATAATGGTTCCAATGTAAAAGAAATCAATAGTGACGCAAATTCTGTTGATTTTGTAAATGGTAATAATACGACAGTATCTGTCACTGGCACATCAACTGGAGCAAAAGTAAAAGTTGATTTAGCTAATAAAGTAACTATTGGTGATACTACTAATGGTGCACCCGTTACTATTAATGGTAATACTGGTACAGTTAGTGGCTTAACTAACAAAACGATTAACTATGAAGGATTCGCAGATGGTTCTGGTAGATCTGCTACGGAAGAACAAGTAGTGGAAGCAGCAAATGTAATCCAACAAAATGTGAATCGTCAAATTGATGGAGTGCGTGGTGCAGTTGCAGACGCTGGTGCTAATGCAGCGGCAATGGCAGCGTTAAAACCAATGCAATATGATCCAATGGAACCAACACAAGTGATGATTGGTGCTGGCGGATATAAAGGCTCTCATGCGGTAGCAATGGGTGTGGCACATTATAAAAATGAATCTACAATGTTCCATGCTGGTGTATCTGTAGGCGCTCATGACAATATGTATAATGTTGGTGTCACTTGGAAATTCGGTTCTCGTGATGAAGAAACTGCGATTCCTGATCGTTACAAAGCGGGCCCAATTAGTTCTGTCTATGTAATGCAAGACGAAATGTCTGCAGTGAAAGCTCAAAATGCCTTATTGTTATCTGAAAATAAAGTACAAAAGGATAAATTGGCAGAACAAGACTCTAAATTAGCTACACAAGAAGATCGTATTGAAAAATTGCAAATGCAAATTGATGCATTAATGGCTAAATTGGGTATGTAAGAGAGGAGTGACATAGATATGAAACAATATACAGTATTAGTAACAGCTATATTACTTTCATTATGTATGCCAACTGCCATGGCTGAACGTGATGTATTGTTAGAAGCCAACCCTGCTACGGCAGTGGTTGGTACTAACGATTACTTGATGCAAGCTGTGCGACCTGAAACGGCAGACATGATTCACCAATTTGCACAGCAATGGTCGAATGCAAGAGCGGCGGTAGCTTTAGCTGAAAGTCATCGTCAATCTGGCGAACTGACAAAAGAGGATTTAGCTTGGCTAGAAATTACAAAGGAAGATAAGATGAAGAATCATCGTCATTCCTATGCAGCCTTGTTAGAAAATCATTTGTTAGGTCGTGTTCATTTCTACGAACGATCCCATAATTGGAATGGTGAGA
This sequence comes from Veillonella caviae, assembly GCF_003992125.1. Taxonomy (GTDB): domain Bacteria; phylum Bacillota; class Negativicutes; order Veillonellales; family Veillonellaceae; genus Veillonella; species Veillonella caviae. Next base: position 84,424 of record NZ_RQUY01000001.1, read on the forward strand.
ATGAAAATGACAATGAATACCGCTACTTCACATATCCAGGCGCACATAATCAAGGTACCGATAAGTATACCAATAGCTATGGCTTTAATGTATTACGTACTATGGCTGATACCATGAGTAATTCCATATATGAAGTGGAGCAAAGTGGTCTAGTAGGAGCAGACTTTGTTAATGAAGTAGAAACACGGATGATTTCGATTATGGAAAAAACACAATCCACTGTGCAAAACGATGAATTGCGTTACTATGTCAATCAGACCGTTTGGTTTGCGACGAAACAAACAATAAAAGAACGGATGAATCGAGAACCATCTACACCAGTTAATAAAGAAGTCAATTTAAAGAGAGACATACAAAAATAATATTTAATTTTTTCTTTTGAGTGGCTGTAACAAAATAGAAAATAGGACGGATTGATCCCGTCCTATTTTTTATTTCTCCTTGATGTAGTGTATAATAAGAGCGGTTATTATGTTAACCAATAAAGGGATTAGAAAAGCGCCTATTGAGGTAGGCACTTTCTTATATAGAAAATATGAATGATAAGAAGGAGTATCAACATGTCAATTAGCACAGAAATCACAAAATCTTCAGAGATGAAGTTTGATGGTAAATTAATTAAGGTAACCTATGATATTGCCGATGTAAACGGCAATGATGCATGGCGCGAAGTAGTGCATCATCCGGGTGCTACTGCTATTGTGGCTGTTACAGAAGATAATAAAATCGTTATGGAACGACAATTTCGTTATGCCTTGCATCAACCATTATTGGAAATTCCTGCAGGTAAACTCGATATTGGTGAAAATCCATTAGAGTGTGCTAAACGGGAACTTGCGGAAGAAACTGGTTATCGTGCTACTGAATGGACACCATTAGGGGTGATTGCTACTAGTCCTGGATTTTGTAATGAAACATTACATCTCTATTTAGCAACAGGTCTTACCATGGGAGAAACCAATTGGGATCCAGATGAATATGTAGAATTAGAGTATTATACATTGGATGAACTGATGGATGCTTTCAAAAATGAAAGTATTAAAGATAGTAAATCTTTAGCTGCCATCATGCTTGCATTGCCATATCTCAAATCCGTAAAAGCGTAGCTGCAAAGCATATCTTTGTGGGAATGTGTTATAATATTTGGCATTTTAAAAAATATTTTGATAGAAATATAAATTTTCTGTTGACACTTGTCTAGGATTCCGATATAATAACAAATGTTCCGAGATGCCGGAGTGGCGGAATGGCAGACGCACTTGACTCAAAATCAAGCGGGTAACACCGTGTGGGTTCAAGTCCCACCTCCGGCACCAAATATAAGCGTTATGCTTACAAGGGTGATAAGATTAATTCTTATCACCTTTTTTGTTTTTTAGGATTTTAGGATTTTTACAGTCACTATGGATTTATATGTAGCAGTAAATGAAAACGTAGCTATTATAGTGTGAATCATGTTATGACTGCGCAGTTCATTAAAATTTAGTATAATAGTAAGATAAATTATGTAGTGAGGCATAGTATGAAATTAGGTACCGATATTATTGAAATACATCGTATTCAGCGAGCCATAGAAAAATCCGATACATTTCTTAAACGTGTATTTACACCTGCTGAAATTGAGTATTGTGAAAGCAAGAAGAAAGGGCGGTTTCAGTCTTATGCAGGTATGTATGCTGCTAAAGAAGCAGTATTAAAAGCTTTAGGTACAGGACTTAGATATGGGTCTTGGCAAGACATAGAAATTACTCACACTGCATTAGGCGCACCTGTAGTCACACTGCGTTCCACATTTTTAGATATTATGAAACAACAACAGTTACAGGATATTATTATTTCTATTAGCCATTGTGAACGCTATGCGATGAGTACCGTGATTATAAAGGGAGAATGACATGCATGTATTAACAAGAGAAGCATCTCAGTATATAGATGAATATGTGCCATCACATTTTTATATACCGTTAGCTTTATTAATGGAAAATGCGGGCCGCGGTATAGCAGATGCAATTTTTCAAGCGGAACAACAATGCATTGGTGAAGGCAGGCTAGATAAACGCGTATTATGTATTTGTGGGGTTGGCAATAATGGCGGTGATGGATTAGTAGCAGCACGTCATTTAAAAGAATTAGGTATTCCTGTTAGCATTGCTATTGTAGGCGATACAAAACGAGGCAGTGCGTTGTTTAAACAACAATTAGATATTGTCAGATCTATTAATATAGATATTGTTGATTTTTACGATTTTGATGATTGGTCACAAGTAGCGGTTGTCGTAGAAGGTTTAATGGGGACTGGTTTTACGGGTTCTATACGAGAACCGATGGCAGATGTATTACATCGTATCGATGTGGAAAAGACACAATACGATTTTGATTTATGGGCTATTGATGTTCCAGCAGGTACCGATGCCACTACAGGACAAGTATCACCTCATACATTAGCCTATGATTATTGTGTCACCTTTGGTGCTATCAAAGAAGGATTATTACTATATCCTGGAAAGGAAATGGCAGGCACCGTTATAGTAGCTCCTTTAGGTATTGACTGGCGCATAGCTCTAAACAATGCTCCTTTTGATACACAGCATTTTACATTGGATAGAGAACTAGTAGAAACCATTTTGCATGACCGTTCTCCATTGGCTCATAAAGGTGTTAATGGTAGTACTTTGATTATTGGTGGTTCTAAACATATGATTGGAGCCCCTATTATTAGTGCTGAAGCATCTGTACATACTGGAGCAGGCAAGGTATCTTTGTCCGTACCTGTAGAGGTACAGACAAGTGTACAGGCAAAGGTGATTCCGGAAGTAATGGTTCAATCTCATAATGAGGAAATTAATTATGATATGTATGATGCATTGGCTATTGGACCTGGTTTAGGCCGCACCGAGGATGTGAATCGTTTAGTTAATCATATTATAGGGGAAAGAAAAGGCCCGATTATTATCGATGCAGATGGTTTATATGCACTAGGGACTATTGGTTCTGTAAGTAAGGATGTTGATTCTATTATCCATTATGAAGGTACTAGGAGATTTAACCATTGTATTATGACACCACATATAGGTGAATTTGGTCGTTTAATCGGAAAATCTAGTTCTTTTATTGAGAAACATTATATTGCTCTTGCATCTGCTTTTAGCAAAGCTCATGATGTAGTGCTTGTTTTAAAGGGCATTCCTACCGTAGTGGCTTTACCAAATGGACAGATTTATATAAATACTCTTGGCAATGCAGGTATGGGCACTGGCGGTATGGGTGATGCGTTAACAGGTATTATTACGGCCTTTGTCAGTCAAGGGTATTCATTATTAGATGCCTCATTATTAGGTGTTTATGTGCATAGCCGCAGTGCTGATATACTCAGTGAAGATAAAACATGGGGCTATACACCTAGTGATGTTAGCTTACATATTGGTGCTGTTATTAAAGAAATTTTGGAAGGGTAATATATGAAAAGAATGCAACGATTATGGCTAGTATTAATAGCTCTATTAATCCCTTTATTACTTGTTACAGGCTGTTCACAAGCAGATGTAACTAAGGCGGTTCAACAGGCTGCTTCTTACTCGATAGACACGAAGCAGACGAATGCAGAAGGACATGCAGATATTTATATGCTTGATATAGGTCAAGGTGATGCTATATTACTCAAAATAGGTGATGAGTATAGCATGATTGATACAGGTGATATTGAGCATCGGGAAAATATTGTAGCCCAACTCAAGACGATGGGGGTTACTAAGTTAAAAAATGTTATTATTACCCACCCTCATGCGGATCATATGGGGGGATTCTTGGCCATTACTAAAGCATTTCCTATAGAACATATATATGATGACGGCATTGATGTAGATAATAATATGTACAAGACATACGAACGATGGATTGAAAAAAATAAAATTCCTCGTAGCACTTTAAAACAAGGGGACGTTGTAGACTTCGGTCATGGTGCTGTATTTGTCGTATATGCTCCATGGGAAGATAGAATGATGGATAAGAATGGTAGCCTTGATTTAAATAATAATTCGATTGTAGGTAAATTTATATTTGGTAAATTTTCTATGTTGTTTACTGGTGATGCAGAGGGACAAGAAGAAAAACGACTCATAAAAGAGCAGAATAGTAAATTGTTTGCTCGCGTACTCAAGGTTGGACATCATGGATCTCGCACAAGTAGCTCAGAAGATTTTTTGAAGTCCGTTAAACCCGAGAGTGCATTAATTTCTAGTGGCTTGTATAATAAATATGGACATCCTCATGATGCGACATTGCGTCGTTTACAGGAGAATAATATTGCCATTTATCGTACGGATACGATGGGACGTATTCATATAAGTACGGATGGGAATGAATGGCAAATTTCTACAGAACGATGATAGATATGTATAATCGGTATACATATTTTCATGTTTGTATGAAATAATCTATCTATAATTTAATATTAGTTTATAGATAGATTTAACGATGAAACTTTGACGATGTCATCGATTCATCTCTGTGATTTGGACTAAATGTATGTCAGTTAGATTGGAGTGAATGTATTGCGTAAACTATTTTTTATTTGCTTTGCTTTTCTTATGGCGGTCCCCCTGCTGTTGAGCCAAGCAAAGGCTGCTGATTTACAGGATGCTCGTTGGGTGACGAGAACAGATGCACCTATACCATATGTACGTATGGTTATGGATTTGTCTGCGCCTGTGAAAGCAGCTGCTTCCATCAGTAAAGATGGAAAAACTACAACTATAACATTGAAAAAAACTAAGTTAGCAACATCTAAAAATAATATTAGCATGGATTCATCCATCGCCAGCTCTGCTCAATTAGTACAAGATGGTAAAGATGTAAAGGTTACTATTAAAACCCCGTCTGCATTAGATACAAAGGATTTAAAAGTATTTTCTTTAAAAAAAGATACGGTTAATAAAAAGCCGTATCGTATTGTTGTAGATGTGCAGAAAAAAGGTGTAGATCCAAAACCAAAAAATTATGGAAAGAAACCTTCTCCTGCAACATTGCCAGCGTCTAATAAAAGTTATGGTAGCGGTACATATGCCGTTTCTGGTGGGTTAAAAGGTAAGGTTATTACCATTGACCCAGGTCATGGCGGTAGTGATCCAGGTGCTATAGGACCTAGTGGATATCAAGAAAAACAAGCTACATTGCCGATTTCTTTGTATTTGAAATCCGCTTTGGAAGCGTATGGTGCTAAGGTTTATATGACCCGTACTACTGATGTAGATGTGTATGGCCCTAATGCAAGTGGTGTAGATGAATTGGGGGCTCGCGTAAACGTGGCTAATCGCAATAATTCAGATGCTTTCATTAGTGTTCATATCAATGCGTTTAATAATCCTAATGTAGGTGGTATTGCTACATATTATTACAGCAAAACCAGTCATGATGCACGATTAGCGCAAAAAATTCAAAGCCAAATTGCTAATACGCCTGGATTTAATGGTGATCGAGGTATTCAAGAAGGCAACTTGTATGTATTGAGACATTCGAATATGCCTGCTGTTCTCGTTGAATTAGGTTTTATTTCTAATCCACGAGAAGAAAGTGCATTAAAAAATCCTCAAACGGAGCAAGATTTTGCGAATCGTATTGCTAATGGCATAGTTAATTACTTTGGAGGTTAAGGATGAATATTCGTAATCAACTGGCAGCAATTGCTTGTGTAAGCATCCTCATCCTCGGAGCAGGCTGCAGTTCAAATCAATTACCTAATATGGATACTAATTCGTCTAGTCAATCTGTAAAAGTAAGTACTGGAGAGGAAACAACTAAAACTACTTCAAAGGCTATTAAAATGGTATATTTCATTCCTACAGAAGATGGTAAGGGCGTTAAACAAGTATCTGTAGAAACAACTGATGCTGTAACGCCAAAGGCGGCGTTACTTGCCATGTTAAAAGCCGACAGACAACAGCAATATCCGATTTTTTCTAAAGATATAGAGATAACATCGGTTACTGTAAAGGATGGCGTTGCTTCTGTAGAAGTAAATAAAGCCTTTATAGCTGGTAAGGGTGGGGACCTTACCGTTACATTACAGATGGCAGCTATTGTGAATACACTTACATCATTTAATGATATCAATAGTGTTTTATTTGTTAGCGATGGCAAGAAAGTTCCTGTTGTAGGTTCCTTTGATACAAAGAAACCTTTAAAACGAATGGAAAATTTAATTGTAAAATAATAAAATCGACTTCTTCCTATGAGGAAGAGGTCGATTTTTTATGTGCTTAATTATGTGTTACAATACATATGTATGATACATTAAGAAAAGGTGATACTATGCAACTAAAAGACGTAGGAGAATTTAATTTCATACATAGTATTCAAGATAATACAATCTATGATCCAGCTACTGTAGTAAATGGTATTGGCGATGATTGTGCTGTATATAAATCGAGTATAGGCTACGATCAACTGATTAGCACTGATACGATGGTAGAAGGTATACATTTTAGCTTTCATTATATGATGCCCTACGATGTAGGATATCGATTAATGACAGCTAATCTTAGCGATATTGCTGCTATGGGGGGGATTCCTAGACAAGTCGTTTTGTCGGTAGCGGCAGAGGAGTATGTTGATACGGATATATTACAAGATATTTATCGCGGTATAAAAGACCAATGTAGACGTTTTGGGGTGAATCTAATTGGCGGTGATACGGTTCGTATTAAAGGGCCTATGGTATGGACTATAACGATAATTGGTGAGGTCCCGTTTGGACAATCTGTTCTTCGTAGTGGTGCCAAGGTGGGTGATATTGTTGGTGTTACTAATTATATTGGCTATGCAGCTACAGGTTTAGCTGCGCTTACCCATTCTTTACAGGGGTATTCTATGACAACTATTGGACACCAACGGCCTAATCCTCAAATTGAGTTGGGTATACAATTACGTGAATTAGGCATTCATAGTATGAATGATATTAGCGATGGTCTTAGTAGTGAACTATGGGATATTGCTCAGGCCTCTCAAGTTGCTATTATTATTGATGAAGCAAGAGTGCCATTGCATGAAGAAACTTATAAGTTAGCTGCATCTTTACAGACAAATCCAGTTGATTATGCCTTATATGGGGGAGAAGATTTTCAACTTGTATTTACGGCGCCTAAGTCATTAGAATCATCGTTACAAGATTTGGATGGTATCACTATTATTGGTGAAGTTATAGAAGGAACCCCTAGTGTACAGGCAATAACGAAAGATAAAACCATTAGAACATTAGATGGGAAAGGATATAATCATTTTCATGAGTAAAAATAAGATTGTGTTAGAAACTCACAGTGTAGAAGCTACCCAAGCACTAGGTATCCGTTTAGGACAGTGGATACAAGAGCGACAAGAACCATTATGTATTGCTTTAGTAGGAGATTTGGGAACTGGTAAAACTCATATGTCCCAAGGCATTGCAAAGGGGTTAGGTGTGAATGAGGAAATCACGAGTCCTACATTTGCACTAATGAATACCTATAACAATGACAAAGGTAATGTATATCATTTCGATTTGTATCGCCTAGATGATGTTAGTGAATTAGAAAATATTGGTTTTTATGAATATACAGAAAATCAAATCAGCATTGTAGAGTGGGCTGACAAATTTAGTGATGAACTGCCTGTTGAAACTTTATGGATTACTATTACAACATTAGATACATCGAGTCGTCGATTGGAATTAGAGAGTTCCATTATTACTGAAGAAGAATTAGCTGCCATAGGAGGTACATATGTGGTTGGCCATTGAAACAAGTTCTCTTGTGTCTAGTGTAGCAGTTATGAATGATGAACGGTTACTAGGGGAAATTACGATTCAAGCTGGTCTTACTCATTCCGAGCAATTAGTGCCTCACATTGATACATTATTACGTATGACACAGGTTCAAAAAAGTGAATTACAAGGTATAGTAGTGAGTAGTGGTCCCGGTTCTTTCACAGGCCTTCGTATTGGCATGGGGACTGCTAAAGCTATGGCGTATGCGTTACACATTCCATTATATGGCGTTATGACAATGGATGCATTGGCTCGCAATATTCCGTATACGAGTCATATTATTTGTACTGTTATCGATGCACAAAAGCAACATGTGTATGCTGCATTATATACTTATGAAGGGGAAAGGTTGCGTCAATTAGAAGCTCCATTTGTAGTGTCCGCAGACCTGTTAGTAGAACGCTTACAAGCTAAAGGTGATGCAGTTATATTTGTCGGTGATGGTATTAAGCGTATTGCACCATTAGTAGAGAATGTAGAGCATTTACATATTGCTGATCCTATGTATAGAATTCCAAGGGCTAGCTCTTTATTGGTAGCCAGTCGTGAACGCATTGCTCTAGGTGAAATGGAAAACCCAATGGACATGGTTCCCTATTATATTCGCCGCAGCGAAGCAGAGGTTTTGTGGGAAGCTAAGCATAAAGATGACGTAGATATACATGAGGAGCCTACCGTAACTATTATCGAAGCCGCAGGACGTGAATACGATGAATATTAGAATTGCTACTGTAGAAGATGCTAAAGAGATTTATAGCATAGAAAATGCCTGTTTTTCTGTGCCCTGGAGCTTAGATTCTATCGAGGCTGAGTTGTGTGACCGAGATAAAAAAATCTATATAGTAATAGAAACGGAATTAGGTATAGAGGGTTATGCAGGGGCATGGCTCGTTTATGACGAAGGTCAAATTACCAATATTGCGGTTCATCCTACTGCACGTTGTAAAGGATATGGAAGAATATTAACAAAACAGTTAATTGATATATGTTTTGAAAAAGGCATGAATGAAATCTTTTTAGAAGTTCGCGTATCTAATTTACCCGCTTTGTCACTATATAGACAGTTAGGATTTACTGTAAAAGGTATTCGTAAAGATTACTATTCAGAACCAAAAGAAGATGCATATATTATGTCTTTTGTAAAAGAGGAATTACCATGAGTGTATATACATTAGCATTAGAGAGTAGCTGTGATGAAACATCTGCAGCAGTTCTAAAAGATGGACGTACTGTGCTTTCTAATGTCATCTCTAGCCAAGTACCAATACATAGAAAATTTGGTGGCGTCGTACCTGAAATTGCGTCCCGTCACCATATTGAACAAGTAATTCCTGTTATTGATCAGGCTCTATCTGATGCGGGAGTGACTTTACAAGATATAGACCACATTGGTGTTACCTATGGACCTGGACTTGTAGGCGCCTTATTAGTGGGGGTTGCAGCTGCCAAAGGACTTTCATTTGCCACTGGAATTCCATTGGTACCGGTACATCATATGGAAGGGCATATATTTGCTAATTTTCTTGCAAATCCTGAACTAGAACCTCCTTTTCTGAGCCTTGTCGTATCTGGTGGTCATACTATGATTGTACATGTGAAAGACTATGAAGAATTTGAGATTTTAGGGCAAACGAGAGATGATGCAGCTGGGGAAGCGTTTGATAAAATTGCGCGCGTCATGGGATTTCCTTATCCTGGAGGACCTCATATTGATAAACTAGCTGCTATGGGAAATCCAGAGGCCATTGATTTTCCACGAGCCCTTAACGAGGAAGGCAATTATGAATTTAGTTTTAGTGGTTTAAAATCAGCAGTGTTAAATTACTTAAATAGTAAGAGCCAAAAAGGTGAAATTATTAATGAAGCAGATGTGGCGGCATCCTTTCAAAAAGCTATTGTAGATGTATTAGTAGAGAAAACTCGAAATGCAGCTCGTGCATTAGGGGAAACTAAGATTACTATTGCTGGTGGCGTGTCTGCTAATAAAGGTTTACAACAAGCGTTACAGCATATGTGTGAAATAGAAGGATTTACCTATTATCAGCCGAGTAGCATTTTATCTACTGATAATGCGGCTATGATAGGTTGTCGCGCATATTATATGGCGCAAGCTGGTAAATTTAGCGATTTACATTTGAATGCTAAGCCCAGTGTACCTATTGGTGCTGTTGCATGGGGTGATACATCTAAATGAGTCGAGATATATATGAAGAGTTATTGTGTTATACACCACTCGATTCGCTACAATCATCTTTATTAGTTCATGTTAGTAAATTGTTAGTATTTGGTGAGTCTGTAACGCGTCATCGCATTACTATATATACACCGCTCATTAGGACTAATAAAAAGGAAGAAAAACAACAGGTTCTATGTATTTGTGCCCAAAAGTCTGAATTGACTGTTGTTCGTCGGAGCAGTTCCTTTTTGTGGAACCGTTTATTGCAGACTGGCAATGCCTTACAAGATACACAATATCATGGTTATGAATATGTATTTCCCATCGTCGATAATGGTGGCAAAATTATCGGTGGCATATCTTTTTTTGTAGAACGCAATGAATGTGACATACTACAAGAATATACTCTGGCCGATACCATGCATCGACTTATGTTGACAACTATTGAAGAGCATATCAAAGAGTATGAGCCTATTTCCTATTTAGATGGAGTTATTATTTTTGATCAATTGGGCACTATTTTATATGGTAATGAAGGGGCTCTACATTTAGCTGATATTATTGGTATGGATCGGAGATTAGTAGGTACATCTATTTTTGGCAGTTCTTTGAAAGTGTCTGCCATACAACAAGTATTGCATGAGCGTAGTCCTTTTATTTCAGAAGAAGTCTACCACCATATGGTGTTGCGCCAGCAGCTTATTCCTATCCCTATGGGCCGTAATGAGTCACGCTGTATTTTAGTTCTTCACGATTGCACCCGTGAAAGTAAACAACAACAAGAGTTATTAGTTAAAAATTCCATTATCAAAGAAATCCATCATCGCGTAAAGAATAATTTACAAACTGTAGCTGGATTACTTCGGATGGAAGCGAGACGCTCTAATTTGCCAGAAGTGAAGGTAGCTTTGCAAGAAGGAATTTCACGTATTGAAAGTATGGCGTTAGTTCATGATTTAGTATCACATTATGATGAGGACTATATTTCTATACGATCTATATATGATGAATTATGTAGACTGCTGCGTCAAAGCATGGTGCAACGAAATCAAGAAGTTGAATTTCGTTATACTGGTATTGAACATATAGTATCTTCTCATCAAGCTAGCTATATTTCCCTTATTATTAATGAGTTGATTACTAATAGTTTAGAACACGGTTTACAAGGTCAAGATGGAAATATAATGCTCACCGTAGAGGATGATGAGAAACGAGTGAGATTAATCTTACAAGATAGTGGTGTGGGATTTCCGAATGAATTTAACATGTCTAAAAGTAAACGATTGGGTATGCAAATTATCAATAATCTTGTTACCCATGAATTAGATGGTACTATAGAGATTGAAAAAGGCGTGCCTGGTGGAGTAGTAAAAATATATATTAAAAAGGACTGATACATATGCGTGTAGTCATTGTTGATGATGAATCTTTAATACGAATGGATTTGAGGGATATATTAGAGTCCCAAGGTCATGAAGTATTAGGGGAAGGTTGTAATGGTGTAGAAGCTATTACTTTGTGTAAAACATTACAACCAGATGTGGTTCTTATGGATGTGAAGATGCCGGAGTTAGATGGGATTGAAGCAGCGAGACAGATTGGATATGCTCATTTAGCACCAGTTGTATTATTAACTAGCTTTAGCCAACAAGATTTAATTGATAGAGCTCGCGAGTCTGGTGTGTACGGATATCTTATAAAACCTGTACGAGAAGACCAACTAGTACCAACTTTGCAAATGGCGATAGGTCGATTTAATGATGATACAATGTCAAGACAACAGATTCTCGATTTAGAGAAATCATTGGAAGAGAGAAAAATCATTCAAAAAGCTACAGGAATTTTGATGGATTTGTATCATATTTCAGAGGATGAAGCGTATCAGCGAATCCGTACATTAAGTATGAAACGACGTACATCGGTAGCAGAAATTGCGCAATTGATTATAAAACAGTCTGCTAGTGGAACTAAATAAATGTAAAAACCTCTAACATTCGACTTTATATATCGAATGTTAGAGGTTTTTACATAGTTGCATAAGAAATAAGAAATTTGATAGTTCTTATATAGCGGTATTAAAGTGCATTCAAAGTGAAAATAGTGAAGAAAGATTAATAAACATCAAAATAGTCAAAAAATCAAAAATAATACTTGCAATTATTTGGACATCGGTTATAATAATACATGTGATTAGCACTCGATGTATTTGAGTGCTAACAAAGAAATGAACTAATAAATAAGGAGTGACATCGTATGTTAAAACCATTAGCTGATCGCGTTGTAATTCGTTTAGTAGAAAAAGAAGAAAAAACTAAAAGTGGTATTTTCCTTCCAGACACAGCAAAAGAAAAACCTCAAGAAGGTGAAGTAGTAGCTGTAGGCGCTGGTAAAGTATATGATAATGGTCAACGTGTAGCTCTGGAAGTTAATGTTGGTGACCGCGTTATGTTTGCCAAATATGCTGGTACTGAAGTGGAAATCGATGGTGCTACACATTTGATTATTAGCGAACGCGATATTTTAGCTGTTTTATAATATAAAGTTCCTGTTTAGGAGGTAATAGATATGGCAAAAGAAATTTTGTTTAATGAAGAAGCTCGCCGCGCGCTTGGCCGTGGTGTTGATCAATTGGCAAATGCGGTAAAAGTAACATTGGGACCTAAAGGCCGCAATGTTGTATTGGATAAAAAATTTGGTGCCCCTACCATTACTAATGATGGTGTAACTATTGCTCGTGATATTGAATTACCAGATCCATTTGAAAACATGGGTGCTCAACTTGTAAAAGAAGTAGCAACAAAAACAAATGATGTAGCTGGTGATGGTACAACTACGGCTACTGTATTGGCGCAAGCTATGATTCAAGAAGGTATGCGTAATGTGGCGGCTGGTGCAAACCCAATGATTTTGAAAAAAGGCATTGAAACAGCTGTTAATACTTTGGTAGAAGAAGTGAAAAAACGCGCTATTAAAGTATCTGGCAAAGCAGAAATCGCTCAAGTTGCTAGTGTATCTGCTGCTGACGAAGAAATCGGTGGTTTGATTGCTGAAGCTATGGAGAAAGTTGGTAATGACGGTGTTATTACTGTTGAAGAATCCAAAGGCTTGCAAACTGCATTGAATGTAGTTGAAGGTATGCAATTTGACCGCGGTTACATTTCCCCTTACATGGTAACTGATCCTGACCGTATGGAAGCAGTTATGGATAATCCTTACATCTTGATTACTGACCGTAAAATTAGTGCTATTGCTGATATGCTTCCAACACTTGAAAAAGTAGTAAAAGTAGGTAAAGAACTTCTTATCATTGCTGAAGATGTAGAAGGCGAAGCTTTGGCAACATTGGTTGTAAACCGTTTGCGTGGCACTTTTAAAGCTGTTGCAGTTAAAGCACCTGGTTTCGGTGATCGCCGTAAAGCAATGCTTGAAGATATCGCTATTTTAACTGGTGGTACTGTTATTACTGAAGATATGGGTCGTAAACTTGATTCTGTTGAATTGGAAGACCTTGGTACAGCCCGTCAAGTTCGCATTTCTAAAGATGAAACTACTATCATCGATGGCGTAGGCAACAAAGAAGTAATTGCACAACGGGTTAACCAAATTCGTGCACAAGTAGAAGAAACAACTTCCGATTTCGACCGTGAAAAATTGCAAGAACGTCTTGCTAAATTGTCCGGTGGTGTAGCTGTTATCGAAGTAGGTGCTGCTACAGAAGTTGAAATGAAAGATAAAAAACTTCGCATCGAAGATGCATTGAATGCGACTCGTGCAGCAGTGGAAGAAGGTATCGTAGCAGGTGGTGGTACTACTTTCATCGATATTATCCCTGCCCTTGATACATTAGAAGCTACTGGAGATGTACAAACAGGTATTAACCTTGTTAAACGCGCTGTAGAAGAACCAGTTCGTCAAATCGCTTATAATGCAGGCCTTGAAGGTTCTGTTGTTGTTGAAAAAGTGAAAAATACTGATGCTGGTGTAGGCTTCAACGCATTAACTGAAGAATACGTAGACATGGTGAAAGCTGGTATCGTAGATCCTGCCAAAGTAACTCGTTCTGCGCTTCAAAATGCTGCATCCATCGCAGCTCTTGTATTGACTACTGAAACAATCGTAGCTGATAAAGTAGATGAAAATGCTGCAGCGCCTGCTATGCCTCCAATGGGTGGCATGGGCGGTATGATGTAATCTGCTGACTTAGTCATAAACAACATGTGATTTAGTAAACTAAATCATTGATATAAAGCTTACTAACTAGTAACCGAAATAAGAGCATCTCTTTCCGTATGGTGAGAGATGCTCTTTAATATTCTTGTAACCGATGAGATATAAAATCTATGAACCGTGTTACTTATGAACCAATTGCATATATTGGTGGATAAAATAGACATAATTTTAAAATTAGTATAGTTAATGGTTCATCAAAAGTTTTTATACCCTCTATAAGTGACTTTTATTATCATTGTACTAAAGAACCTTATATAATGAAAACATAGAATGACTAGTATTCATTCTATGCATGGTATTAGTGATTTAACTAATTACTATTCTGTATTGTTACGAATGAACGCACTTACAAAAATCTAACTTTCATGTTTTCTTATGGAGGATTTCCTTATGTACGGAGAAACACTTCTTGGTGCAATGGGGATATTGATGATTGTAACGATCATTTGGGCGTTAATTCAATCTAAAACAAACCCTGTACCTATTTTTGTTATTGTTCCAATTGCAGCAGCAATTATTGTTGGCTTTGGTCCACAAGAGATTTTTGAATTTATTAAAACCGGTGTATCAAAAACTTGGTCTACTGCGGTATTATTTATTTTCTCTATCGTATTTTTCTCTCTCATGGGCGATGTAGGCTTGTTTGACCCAATGGTTAACTGGCTTGCTAGAAAAGCTGGCGATAACATTATGGCTGTTACAGTAGCAACTTCTTTGATTGCTGTAATTGCTCATATGGACGGAGCTTTGGCATCTACATTGTTAATTACAATTCCTGCGATGCTCCCTGTGTATAAAAAATTACACATTCGTCCAGTTACCTTATTAGTAATTATCGGGGCCGCTATGAGTATTATGAACTTAGTACCATGGGGTGGTCCTGTAGCTCGTACTGGCGTTGTATTGAATGCAGATGTAAATGCATTGTGGCAAGAATTAATTCCTTTACAAGGTATTGGTCTTATCATTCTTGTCGTGTTCGCAGCCTATATGGGGTGGGTAGAAAAACGTCGTGGTGCTGGTCTTAATCCAACTGGTAAAGCAGCTTTGCTTGATTCTACTATTGAAGAAAATGATATGGGTCCTTCCCAAGCAGATTTCGATGCAATGAAACGCCCTAAATTGATTTGGGTTAATTTGCTCATTACTCTTGCTGTAATCGGCCTTCTTTGCTTCACAAAAATTCCATTATATGGCGCATTTATGCTTGGCTTAGCACTAGCGTTGATTATCAACTTCCCTGGTGCGAAAGCACAATCTAAAGCTATCAAAATGCATGCTGATACAGCATTAACTATGCCTATGATCTTGTTAGCTTCTGGCGTATTCTTAGGTGTATTAGATGGTACTGGCATGATGAAATCTATGGCCTCCTTGCTCATCGGCTTAGTGCCTGATGCAATTGGTGGTCATTTGCAAACAGTATTCGGTATCCTTGGTGTGCCAATCGGTATGTTGTTAGGTACTGATTCTTACTTCTTTGGACTCGTTCCATTGGCAATCAGTGTAGGTGAAAAGTTTGGTATTGATGGACACAATATGGCAATGGCAATGTTGATTTCCAAAAACTACGGTGTATTAGTTACACCTCATGCGGCAACAACATTCTTGGCATGTGGTTTGGCAGGCGTAGAAATCAAAGATATGTTGAAATTCTGTGCTCCTCGCTTATTCATTCTTTCCCTCATTTCTTTAGCTTTTGGTGCAATGTTAGGTTTATTCTCAATCTAATATAATTTCATATGTAACATACAGAATTTATGAAAGAAACCGTAATGAAATACAATGTAGTTCATTACGGTTTTTTTATTGAGGGTAACCTAGTTGGTTCGATATAAAAATTGATTTTACTAGGTATCTATGTTATAATTCTATAGAATTTTATATTCGAGTCTAATTTGACATAGCATTCATTATCACTGTATAATAACCATATAGATAAAAATCGATTTATTATGAGGTGATATTATGTTGAGTTTCTTATTTAAAGGTAAACCAAACTATATAAACTTTGGCTTATTGTTTTATCGCATTGCTTTAGGTGCGTCTATGTTTTATCATGGCTACTTAAAGTGGTTGAGTGGATCTGAGGGCTTATATAAAGTAGGTGCTATGCTTGCACCTCTTGGTGTGTCTGGTGGTTATGAATTATTAGGTACTGCAGCAGCTATTGCTGAAATGCTTGGTGGTATTTTGATAATTCTTGGTTTATTCACTCGTATTGGTGCTCTATTATTGGTAGGGACATTAGCGGTAGCAACTATATTGCACATTAATGGTAATTTCTTTGGTTGGGATTATCCGTCTCAAATGGCCTTTGGTGCTATTATGCTATTCTTTGCTGGGGCTGGCCGATATAGTTTTGATGCATTTATCTTTAAAAAATAATTATGTTTATAAAGACTCATCAGCGATGAGTCTTTTCCTTTTTATAATAAGAGGTCATTATGAATCAAAAAACACTTCCATTTACATCGGAGCAATTAGAATCTATTATTGCTCAATATCCAACGCCATTTCATATTTATGACGAAGAAGGTATCTTGGAAAATATGCGCCAATTTTTGGCAGCTTTCAGTTGGAACGAAGGTTTTAAACAGTATTTCGCTGTGAAAGCAACGCCAAATCCTTACATTATGCGTCTATTACAATCATTGGGGGTCGGCGCTGACTGCTCTTCCTTGGCTGAATTATTGCTTTGTGAAAAAGTAGGCATCATTGGTCACGACATTATGTTTACATCCAATGATACGCCTTATGTGGAATATAAAAAAGCGTTGGAACTTGGCGCTATTATTAACTTAGATGATATTACGCATATCGATTATTTGATGAAACATCATGGTTCTTTGCCTGAAACAATGTGCTTGCGTTATAATCCAGGTAATTTGAAAACTGGCGGTAACGACATCATTGGTTTGCCAACAGAAGCAAAATACGGAATGACTCGCGAACAAGCATTAGAGGCGTATAAACAAATGAAAGATCTTGGTGTAAAACACTTTGGTTTACATGTTATGTTGGCATCTAATGATCGCGATGTAAATGCACATAAACAAACTGCTGAAATCTGCTTTGAATTTGCATTGGAAATCCGTGAAAAACTTGGCATCAATATCGAATTCATCGATCTTGGTGGCGGCGTAGGTGTTGCGTACCGTCCAGAAGAAGAGCCAATTAATTTCAACGAGCTAGGCGCTGCTGTGAAAGAAGCATATGACAATATCTTGGGGGCTAATAATTATCCTCATGTTCAGTTAGCTTATGAATGTGGTCGTATGGTAACAGGACCGTTTGGCTACCTCATTTCTACAGCCATTCATAAAAAAGATATTTACCGTCAATACATCGGTTTAGATTCTTGTATGGCTAATTTGATGCGCCCTGCATTATATGGTTCCTACCATCACATTACGGTAATGGGGAAAGAAAATGCACCAAAAGATCATGTATATGATGTAACAGGTTCCTTGTGTGAAAATAATGATAAATTCGCCATTCAACGAGAATTGCCTAAAATCGATATCGGCGATCGTATCATTATCCACGATGCTGGTGCTCATGGTCATGCAATGGGCTTTAACTACAATGGTAAATTGCGTTCTGCAGAACTTTTATTACACAAAGATGGTTCTGTTACACAAATTCGCCGTGCTGAAACATATGATGATTTATTTAGCACATTAGATTTTTCTAATTTGTAATTGTGAAAGCTAATCTAAGTATAGATAAATGTTTCTTATTTCTAGGGATGATTAGTTTGGCGAATATAGGATTTGCACAATTTTAATTGCTATAAGAAAATAGATATTGAGAATTAAATAGAGTTGAGAATGACTATTAAAATATACTGTGGAATCTGAATACATAAGGAAATTTTTTAATTCCTGTATATTTTAGTAGGATTATCTTGCTATCATTTAGATAAGAATGTATAATGAGTGTAGATTGTTATGCACATGCTTGCTAAAGTAGCGAGAAATTACGGCGGTATTCACCTTTGTGCGTACCGCCTTTTTATATGTGTACTATAAATGTATAACTTATATAGATCGATAGAGTGATGACAAAGGAGTGAAATATTTTGGCTGAACTACTTCAGATAAAAGATTTAGAGGTATCCGTTGAGGATAAAAAGATTCTAAAAGGTATTGATTTGACAATTAATAAAGGTGAAATCCACGTAGTTATGGGTACTAATGGTGCTGGTAAATCTACATTAGCAAATGCTATTATGGGTAATCCTTTATATACTGTAGATAAAGGTTCTATCACATTTGATGGGGAAAATATTACAGAAGATGCTGTTAATGACCGTGCAAAAAAAGGTATTTTCATGTCTTTTCAAAACCCAATCTCTGTTCCTGGGATTACTGTAGAAAACTTTATTCGTACTGCAAAATCTACCATTACAGGTGAAACTGTACGCGCCTTAGCTTTTAAAAAAGAATTGAAACAAAAAATGGATGAATTGTCCTTTGATACGTCCTATGCACAGCGCTATGTAAATGAAGGTTTCTCTGGTGGTGAACGCAAGAAAAATGAAATTCTTCAAATGTCTATTTTGAACCCTAAATTGGCTATTCTCGATGAAACTGACTCTGGTCTCGACGTCGATGCTGTACGTATTGTATCCGAAGGGGTTGGTCGTTTCCATAATGAGGATAATGCGGTATTGATTATCACTCATCATAATCAAATCCTTCAAAAATTAAAACCTGATTTTGTTCATGTTTTGATTAACGGTAAAATTGTTAAGACTGGTGATGCTTCTTTAGTGCGTGAAATCGAAGAAACAGGTTACGACGCATATAAAACATTAGCTTAGGAGGCAGAATGGAACAACGAAAAAAGACCCAATTAGCGGAGATGGATCGCGGCGTCTATGATATTAAGAATGAATTTGAATATTCTTATATTGCCAATGCTGGTTTAACGGAAGAAATCGTTCGCGAAATCTGGGCTAATAAAAAAGAACCTGAATGGATGCTAGAGTTCCGTTTGAAATCTCTAGACATTTATAATCGCATGGGGATTCCTAATTGGATTCCTGATATTAGCGGTTTAAATATGGAAAATATTCATACCTATGTAAAGCCAAAGGTAGATATGAAGGAAGACTGGAATGAAGTTCCAGAGGATATTAAAAATACTTTTGACCGCCTTGGTATTCCAGAAGCAGAAAAAACATCGCTTGCTGGTGTAGGGGCCCAATACGATTCAGAAGTTGTGTATCATAGCATTCAAGAAGATCTTGTAAAGCAAGGTGTTATTTATACTGATATTGAAACGGCTCTTCATGAACATGAAGATATTGTTAAGCAATATTGGATGACGTTGATTCCACCTACAGATCATAAATGGGCAGCTCTTCATGGTGCGGTATGGTCTGGTGGTTCTTTTGTGTATGTACCGGCTGGCGTACAAGTAGATATTCCATTACAATCTTATTTTCGGTTAAATGCACCAGGTGCAGGTCAATTTGAACATACGATGATTATCGTAGAAGAAGGAGCAAAGGTGCATTTCATCGAAGGTTGCTCTGCTCCTAAATACGATATATCCAATCTTCATGCAGGAGCCGTAGAATTGTTTGTAAAAGATAATGCTACATTACGCTATTCTACCATTGAGAACTGGTCCAAGAATATGTACAATTTGAATACAAAACGAGCTATTGTTGGTAAAGGTGGCACTATTGAATGGGTTTCTGGCTCTTTTGGATCCCGTGTATCATGTTTGTATCCAATGAGTATCCTCAATGGTGAAGGGGCTCATGCTGAATTTACTGGCGTTACATTTGCTGGGGAAGGTCAGTTCCTAGATACTGGTTGTAAAGTGGTACATAATGCACCGTATACGACAAGTAATGTAAACTCTAAATCTATCTCCAAATCCGGCGGTGCTGCCATCTATCGTGGCCTTTTGAAAATCGGTCCTAATGCAGAACATGCAAAAGCTACTGTATCTTGTGAATCCTTGATGCTTGATGAGATTTCTCAATCCGATACAATTCCAGCCATTATTGTAGAAAATGATAATGTTGATTTAGGTCATGAAGCGAAAATTGGCCGTATTTCAGATGAAGCGATTTTCTATTTAATGACTCGTGGTATTAGTGAAGAAGAGGCTCGCGCTATGCTTGTACGCGGTTTTGTTGAGCCTATTTCTAAAGAATTGCCACTTGAATATGCTGTAGAAATGAACAATTTAATTAATCTTGAATTAGAAGGTTCTATCGGTTAGGAGGTCCATATGAGCGAATTACTATTTAATGAACTCCCAAGACCTACCTTTAGATGGTTACGTGTAAACCATACTCCAGCAAGTCTATGGGGCGAAGCAGAAGAAGCTAAAGGTGTTATTGTAAAAGGTAATGATGCTATTATTGCTACTTTACCTATAGGTACGGCTTTAGTTAATGAAAATTATAAAGGCGCTAATAGTGAAGCATTGTGTCAATTAATTGATACAGCAGAAGCATATCGCATTGAAGTGCCAGCACAAGCAAAAGAAGTTATTGGTATTCGCATCGATGGCAGTGCTCGCATTGCTAGTCGATTCCAATTCATCATCGGTGAAGGTGCAGACGTAGAAGTTCAATTTTATTTGGATGGTGAATCTAAAGAAGCTACTAATATACAATATTTAAACGAGTATGTTGTAAATGCTGACGCAAAAGTAGTTGTTAAAAAAGTAAACCTCTTAGGTTCTACATTACAACATATTGAACATCGCTATACCAAATTAGAAGAGCGTGCTGATGTGGAATTTATCAATGTAGAAGTGGGCGGTAAAGAAAACTTCTTACATTATGAACATGATTTACAAGGCGAAGCTTGTAAAATTGTTCACGATATTGCTTATTTAGGTAATAAAGATCAAAAGTTTGATATTTCTATGGTAATGACTCACAGAGGTAAGAAATCTTTTAGTGATATCCATACATTAGGTGCCTTAAGTGATAGGGCAAAAAAATCTTTCCGTGGCACATTAGATTTTCTTCGTGGTGCTACTGCATCTGAAGGGGCCGAAGAAGATACCTGTTTATTATTGGATCCTACTGTTAAATCTATCTCTTTGCCATTGTTGTTGTGTAAAGAAGATAATGTAGTAGGTAATCATGCCGCTAGTGCAGGACAAATTGATGCGAATAAATTGTTCTACCTTATGAGTCGTGGTTTTAGCGAAGTAGAAGCAAAGCATATGATTGTTGAGTCTATGATTCGTCCAATTATTGACCGCATTGGTGATGAAGTCATTGAAGATGCTGCTCTTACTGCAGTACGTAATAAAATTTAAAGAGGAATTGTTATGAGACCTATTACAGAAGCATACAAAGATTTTCCCATATTACATAAAGAGCATAATGGGCACCGTGTTATTTATTTAGATAGTGGTGCAACTGCACAAATTCCTCAGATGGTTATAGATCGCGTAGTAGACCATATGCTTCACCATAATGGTAACCCTCATCGAGGATCTCACATTTTAGCTATTGAAGCATCCGAAGCATATGAAAATGCTCGAGATCGTGTTGTGGAATTCATCAATGCTCGTGAGCGGGAAGAAATTGTATTTACCCGTAATAGTACTGAGTCTATGAACCTCATTGCTCATAGCTACGGCCTTAATAATCTCAATAAAGGAGATAAAATTATTATTACTGTAGCAGAACATCATGCTAATCTTGTAACATGGCAGTATGTATCACAAAAAACAGGTGCTACATTGGAATACATGTATTTAGATGAAACAGGGCACTTAAAAGACGGGGAAATTGATAAAATTGATGAAAGTACAAAAATTGTAGCTTTTGCTCATGTTAGCAATGTGCTTGGAATGGAATTTCCAGTAAAACAATTGACTGAAAAGGCTCACTCTGTTGGGGCTGTAGTCGTTCTTGATGGAGCTCAATCTACGCCACATATGAAAATCGATGTGCAAGAACTAGATTGTGATTTCTTTGTATTCTCAGGACATAAAATGTGTGCTTCCCAAGGGATTGGTGTACTTTATGGTAAACGCAATTTACTAGAGTCGATGCCACCGTTTTTATTAGGTGGAGATATGATTGAATATGTAAAAGAACAAACTACTACATTCAATGAATTGCCTTATAAATTTGAAGCTGGTACACCGAATGCTGATGGTGCAGTATCTTTACATGCTGCTATGGACTATTTAGATTCTTTCGGTATGGATGCTATTGAAGCGTATGAAGAAGAGTTAGTAGACTACGTATTGCCTAAAATGCTTGAGATTCCTCATGTTCATATTGTAGGGACTACAAATCCAAAGGAAAAACATGGTGTCATTGCTTTCACCGTAGATGATGTACATCCTCATGATGTGGCTACAATTCTTGATTCTAAAGGTATTTGTGTACGTTCTGGACATCATTGTGCACAGCCATTAGGTGCATTTTATAATATTTCTGCATCTACTCGTTTAAGTATGTATCTATATACTAGAAAAGAAGATTTAGATGTATTTTTAGAAGTATTAAAAACTGTACGCTCTGTTATGGGATTGCAAGATTAGGAGATTAGATAGTCTATGGAAATGGATCAATTATATACAGAACTTATCTTAGAACATAACCAAGATAAGCGTAATAAACGTGAATTGGCAAGATTTACTGCTTCTGAACATGGGCATAATCCAAGTTGTGGCGATGATTTGACACTACAAGTCAATGTAGAAGATGGTATTGTAAAAGATGCAGCTTATACTGGTTCTGGTTGTGCTATTAGTCAAGCGTCTGCTTCTATGATGATTGATATTATTAAAGGCAAATCTGTAGAAGAAGCTTTGCGTTTAGTAGAATTATTCTTAGGAATGATTAAAAAAGATGTTACTGATGAAGCAGAATTAGAAGAATTAGAAGATGCGATGGCATTGCAAAATATTTCTAATATGCCAGCTCGTGTAAAATGTGCTGTTCTTGCATGGCATACATTGAAAGAGGCATTAAATTAGTATGAAAAAGACGATTATATTCGACTTAGATGGAACATTAACAGATTCTCAAGAAGGTATTTTAAAAAGCATTGAATTTGCTTTAAACCATTTTGGTTATGAAGTACCATCTTATGATACATTGTTATTGTTTTTAGGACCACCTATTGTAGATTCTTTGCAAGAACACTGTAGTATGACATTAGAGCAGGCAGAAGAAGTTTACAAAAAATTTGGCGAACGATATGGTACAATCGGTAAATTCGAGAATAAACTGTATCCCAATATAGTCGATTTACTAGGTAAAGTTAAATCTGAACAATATACCGTGGCATTGGCAACGGCAAAACCAGAGGTGTACGCAAAAGAAATTTTGGAATATTTTTCTATTTCTGACTATTTTGATGTTGTTGTTGGTGCTAATTATCAAGAAGACCTCATGCATAAGAAGGATATTCTTCAAAAGGCTATTGAGCTTTGTGGTAATCCTTTAACTGATGGCAATGGCCGGCGCCTTATCTACATGGTGGGAGATAGAAAATACGATGTAGAATCTGCTAATGAGTTAGGTTGTATATCCATTGGTGTCACTTATGGATATGGTACAGAGCGCGAATTAAATGAAGCGAATGCAGAATATCTCTGCGATGATGCTGACGATATCGTGATGACCCTCGATTTAGAGGAAATGATGGTTCGTAGATAAGTAAAGTATACTGATGCTATAAAAAGCGCCAATCATGTTATGAATGAACATGATTGGCGCTTTTGTGTTATCATTTTTTTAGTCCGCTTTTCTTAGCTAAAGAGCTAATCACCTTAGCAGATTGGTTTTTTAATTTGCCACCAGTTTGTTTTAATTGAATACGCGTACGAGATACACGGCCTAAAGTGGTAATTTTTGTTTTACGACGAGGTTTCATATCTCGCTCATTGCCAAAGTCGCCACGTTGTACGCTAGTAGCTTTTACCTTTTCTGCACCAAAGGAGTGGCGAAGGCATTTCATTAATACTGTAAAAGGTATATCGCGTTCAAAGGAATAGCAATCGATAGCTACATAGCCTAGTGATGGATAGGCATGTAAGGTAAAGTGGAAATGATGGGCGATAGCAATGATGTTGATTTCATCATCTAATACTTGGCAACTGATTTCGTCTACCGCTAAATTAGCATCATCAAAAGCACTTGTTACGCTTTCTTGTATAGCTGTTGTAGAGGTAATTATTTCATCATCACAAGAATATAAGTCGATTAATAATTGTTGTCCTAATGCATTTGCCATTGTCGCACCTTCCTTCATATACGGTAAATATCTTTTATATTATACATTGATTTATTAGTTTCGTCCATTTATAACAAATTTGTATTTTTTTAACTCTGGTATGCTCAATAAAAGTCTAACTATAAAACATTTGACCTTTATGTTGACATTGGTCAAATAGTCAAATATAATAAAGTAAATGCTAAAAGGCAAAAAGACAAAGAGGTGTTAATTATGAGTATGATTGCAGATAAAATAGAAAAATTTATTTTAGATAAATTGATGGAAGAACAAGAGCGTTTGATTCTAAAACGCAATGAGTTAGCAGATGAATTAAATTGTGCACCATCTCAAATTAGCTATGTATTAAGTACTCGTTTTTCCAATGAACGTGGATTTGATGTTGAATCACGACGTGGATTAGGTGGTTATATTCGGATTCAAAAACTAGCTCCTGTATCTTCGAATACGGTGCCTGCTGTTACAACTTACCGAATCTATGAAGGTCCTAATACGGTAGAACGACTCATCGATTTGCAGGATGTAGACCAATCATTATTCCAATTGTTACAAGGCGATAAAATAACTCGTAGAGAGGCACAAATGATGCATAATTCTTTTGCTACTTTAATTGAGCATGTGGATTATGAATCAAGAAATGAAGCAATTCGAAATCTATATGCATCTATGATTGAAATCTTGCGGAAGGACTGATGCTGTATGAAATGCGATCATTGTAAAGAAAATGAAGCTACCGTACATATGACAAATATTGTTAATAATAAGAAAACAGAACAACATTTATGTTCTACTTGCGCTAGTGAATTACAACAAAATGGAGGACTATCTCCTTTTAGTTCCTTTGTAAATGATATGTGGGATAATTCGTTTTTCACTAATGAATTCTTCACAAATATGGTGTATCCAAATCACTTGCTCCAAGTACAGAATCAACAACGATGTCCTCATTGTGGGAATACCTTTGAAGATTTTAATCGTTTTGGTCGCTTTGGTTGTGCTCATTGTTACGATACCTTTGAAGATCAAATTGAATCCTTAGTACAACGAATTCAAGGTAGTTCAAACTATGAAGGTAAGGCGCCTAGTAAGAGCAGTAATATATTTAAGGCACAGTATGAAATTAAGCAATTGCGCCATCAATTAGAATTGGCCATTCAAGAGGAGCAATTTGAAGAAGCTGCTACATTGAGGGACAAGATTAAGGAATTAGAGCTTATTATCAATAATTCCAAAGATTGAGGAGGGTGATTATGTTAAATCATATATTAGATGCACCTCTCAGTGATTGGTTAGAAACAAATGACTCTGATGGTGAACACATAGTTATATCTAGTCGTATTCGGTTAGCCAGAAATTTCGATGGGCTTTTATTTACAAATAAACAAGATGAATCTTCTTTGCAACAGGTTGATAGTATTGCTAGAGGGCTTGTTAGTACTTTATCCAAGGTAGATAATCGAAATTATTTTAGTATTAGCCTTGATAAATTATCTGATACGGAACGTGCTATTCTGGTTGAAAAACATTTGATTAGCCCCGCTATGGCAGAAAAATTACCCTATCGCAGTTTACTCATTGCTGATGATGCATCGGTGGCTATTATGGTGAGTGAAGAGGATCATCTTCGCATTCAAGCTATGGAACCAGGACTTAGATTAATAGATGCTTTCAATCATGCTAATCGTATTGATGATGCCATTGAAAGTAAACACACCTACGCATTCCATTCTAAGTTTGGATATTTAACAGCGTGCCCTACTAATGTAGGTACTGGCATGCGTGCTTCGGTTATGCTTCATTTGCCTGCCTTGGCTATTACAGGGCGGATAAATCGACTTGTTAGAAGCATTGTCCAACTAGGATATTCTGTGCGCGGTTTATATGGAGAAGGTTCTGAAGCATTAGGGCATATATATCAAATCTCCAATCAGCGTACTTTAGGTGCTTCTGAACTAGATACGATTGAACAATTAGAAAAAATTGTAGAAGGTATTATTGCAGAAGAGCGAAAATGTAGACAAATATTGTTACATAATGATAAGGCTAGTTTAGAAAATCGAGTTTGGCGTTCCTATGGTGTATTGCAATATGCTCGACTTATAAATGGCCAAGAGGCATTGGAAAAAATAAGCGATGTTCAATTGGGAATAGATTTAGATATATTGCCTATATGGGAACATACTAGTTTTAATGAATTAGTGTCTATTACAAGACCTAATTTTTTACATAAATATATGGGCCGTGACAATGTTACTTCTAATGAACGAGATGCGTATCGCGCTACAGTTATTAGACAGAAATTGGGAGATCGACCTATAGAGTGAGATATATTTAATAGGAGCAACTTTTGTTTGCTTACGAGGTATACAGTATGATGCAACGATTTACAGACGATGCGCAGCGTGTATTATCTTTGGCTCAAGATGCAGCTTTGGAGCTTGGTCATGACTATGTAGGAACGGAACATATTCTCATTGGTTTGATAAAGGTAAAACAAGGCGTTGCGGCAAAAGCGTTACAAGAATTAGATATTAATACAGATGATATAATAGAAGATGTTATACAAGCTGTTGGAAAAGGAAATAAAAAATCTAGTTCCGTATATATGACACCACGGGTGAAACATGTATTAGAATTAGCTGTAGAAGTAGCGAACCGCATGAATCATAATTATGTAGGTACTGAACATATATTATTAGGTCTCTTGAGTGATGGTGGCGGTGTAGCTGTTGGATTATTGCGAAATCGAAATATTCGCAATAATGATATAGTAGATATTATTCGTAATTTACTAGGTTCATCTAATGAAGGCAACGCTGCTGGTGCTAATCAAAAGCAACAAAATAGTGATTTAGGTGAATTAGCTGATTTTTGCACTGATTTAAATGAATTGGCTAAACAAGGAAAAATTGATCCCGTTATTGGACGGGAAAATGAAATTACACGTGTTATTCAAATTTTGAGTCGCCGTACAAAAAACAATCCAGTTCTTATAGGTGAACCAGGGGTTGGTAAAACGGCTATTGCAGAAGGATTAGCTCAACGTATTGTGGATGGTAATGTACCTGAGGTTTTAAGAAATAAACGAATTATTTCGTTAAGTCTTGGTGCTATGTTAGCCGGTGCTAAATATCGTGGTGAATTTGAAGAAAGGTTAAAAAAAGCCATTGATGAGGTACAAGCACACGATGATATGATTATATTTATCGATGAAATTCATACATTAGTTGGTACGGGTGCTAGTGAAGGTGCTATGGATGCAGCGAATATTTTAAAACCTTCTTTAGCTAGAGGTGAATTTCAAGTGATAGGTGCCACTACTCTTGATGAATATAAGAAATATATCGAAAAAGATGCAGCCTTGGAAAGGCGGTTTCAACCTGTACAAGTAGGGGAACCAACAGAAGAGGATGCATTAGAAATTTTGAGAGGCTTACGCGATAGATATGAAGCATTCCATAAAGCTAAAATTACTGATGAAGCTTTAGAAGCTGCTATAACATTATCTAGTCGATATATTACGGATCGCTTTTTGCCGGATAAAGCTATTGATGTGGTGGATGAAGCGGCATCTAAAGTGCGTATGAAGGTATTTTCTGCTGCGCCTGATGTAAAAGTGTTAGAATCAGAACTCAGCAAAGTTCGTAAGGAAAAAGAATCGGCTGTAACAGCACAAGATTTTGAAAAGGCCGCAAAAATGCGTGACGAAGAGCAACGCATAGAAAAGGAAATTTCTCAGAAAAAGGAGTCGGCTACAGAAAAGAGTGATGCGCAATTAATTGTTACAGAAGATGATATTGCATCTGTAGTGGCTCAGTGGACAGGAATACCGGTATCGAAAATCGCTCAAGAAGAATCAGAATCTTTACTTCATTTAGAAGAAGAGCTTCATAAACGAGTAGTTGGTCAAGATGATGCCGTTGTAGCCGTATCTAAGGCTGTACGTCGTGCACGGGCAGGGCTGAAAGACCCTAAACGCCCAATAGGTTCTTTCCTATTTTTAGGGCCTACAGGGGTGGGGAAAACCGAACTTGCTCGTGCATTAGCTGGCACATTATTTGGTGATGAATCTGCTATGATTCGCCTCGATATGTCGGAATATATGGAGAAACATACCGTATCTCGACTTGTAGGGGCTCCTCCAGGATATGTGGGTTATGAAGAGGGCGGCCAATTAACAGATGCTGTTCGCCGCAAACCATATAGCGTTATCTTGTTAGATGAAGTAGAGAAGGCCCATGCAGATTTCTTTAATATTTTATTACAAGTCTTAGATGATGGTCGATTAACAGATAGCCAAGGTCGTACTGTAGATTTTAGAAATACAGTTATCATCATGACAAGTAATTTAGGGGCAAAAGCGTTACAAAAAAGCGCGCCTGCACTTGGTTTCTTAGCTGCGAAAAAAGCTGATGCATCGTTAGATTATAATGGGGAGGTGGGTTTTAAAGAAGCTAAGAAATCTGTGATGGATGCAGTGAAACGTCATTTCCGCCCTGAATTTTTAAACCGTATTGACGAGATGATTGTATTCCACAGTTTAACATCATCTGATTTGCAACAAATCGTTGCTATTTTGATGAAAGATGTTATTAATCGCCTTGGCGATATGGGATTAACCCTTGAAATCACAGATGATGCAATGGATATTCTCGTAAAGGAAGGTTCGGATTTTGCAATGGGAGCTCGTCCATTGAAACGTGCTATTCAACGTTATATTGAAGATGCTATATCAGATTTGATTCTTCAAGGTAATGCACCATCTGGTTCCACACTCATAGCAGATGGGAAGGAACACCAAATTATTGTTTTTGTAAGGAAATAAAGGTAATGGTGTTTTAATTGTTCTTACAAGCTTTCATATAAAATCTATAGCCAAAATGGTATACTATTAATGGTAATAGTTGACCAAAGTTATATTATGCAAAATAAGGTCATGAATGGTTATCATTCATGACCTTTTTATCACTATACGAGGAGCGAATGGCAAAAGTTAAATCAGTATTCTTCTGTCAAAATTGTGGAGCCGAATCTGCTAAATGGATGGGGAAATGTCCACAATGTGGAGAGTGGAATACCTTAGTAGAAGAAATCATAAAGGAAACAAAACATAGCCGAACTCCGACTAAGCGCGGTGTAGGACATTCGGATAACAAGCCCATAGCTTTACCCAATATAGAAATTTCCTCTATTGCACGTATCCCTACGGGATTTAAAGAAATTGATCGTGTACTAGGAGGGGGAATAGTGCCAGGCGCACTTATGTTATTAGGTGGTGATCCAGGAATTGGTAAATCTACATTGTTATTACAAGTATCTCACAAGGTAGCCATTGGGGTAGGCGATGTATTGTATGCATCTGGTGAAGAATCTCAACTACAACTGAAACTGAGGGCGGAGAGATTAGACATTAATAGTGAACGTCTTCATGTTATTGCTGATACTGATTTAGATCATATTTTAGAAGAAGCACTTGAACAAAAGCCTGCTCTTATGATTATTGATTCTATACAAACTATGTATACTGGCGATATTGAAGGTGCTCCTGGTAGTGTTAGCCAAGTGCGAGAATGTACGTCTCGCTTATTGAGATTCTGCAAAGAACAAAATATACCAACCATCATCATTGGACATGTTACGAAGGAAGGTAATATTGCAGGCCCTCGTATGCTTGAACATATGGTTGACGTAGTCCTCTATTTTGAAGGTGAACGTTCCTATCAATTTCGTATTTTGCGCTCTATTAAAAACCGATTTGGATCCACCTCTGAAACTGGTATATTTGCCATGGTAGAAGAAGGATTGACGGAACTAGC
Source organism: Veillonella caviae (assembly GCF_003992125.1). Lineage (GTDB taxonomy): Bacteria > Bacillota > Negativicutes > Veillonellales > Veillonellaceae > Veillonella > Veillonella caviae. The sequence continues at coordinate 114,685 of NZ_RQUY01000001.1, forward strand.
AAACCCATCGGCTTCACTATTAGCTGAGCGATCTGATGAGGAAAGCGGTAGTGCTGTTATGATTTATCTAGAAGGGGTGCGGCCTATTCTCGTAGAGGTACAAAGTCTTGTTACATCTACTGCCTTTGGTATGCCTAGGCGGACTGCAATAGGTTATGATTTAAATCGTTTAATTGTACTACTTGCGGTGCTTGAAAAACGATGTGGATTTACATTAGGTAATAAAGATGTGTACGTCAATGTTATTGGTGGGCTCAAGGTGAATGAACCAGCCTGTGATTTGTCTATGGCGGTAGCTATCGTATCAAGTTTAAAAAATCGCGTTGTTCCCAATGATATGATTATCTTAGGTGAAGTTGGTCTTACTGGCAATGTACGCAGTATTCCGCGCATTGAACAACGTATAAGTGAAGCTAAAAAACTAGGATTTACAAAATTTATTATTCCCGAAGGCAATGTAAAACAATTAAAGAAAACTGATGATACGATTCAAATTCGAGGTGTAACATCTATCGCACAAGCTATGCAACTAGTTTTTAATTAATACAGCATGTATATAGGAGGTGTTGCCATGCTATATCGTATTTTAAGGTATGTAATTGCCCTGTTAGTGGGGACTGCTGCTTATGTAGGGATGGATAGTCTAGCACCTATCATCGATCCTTACTTAGTATCGCAGTTTGCTGATTTAAGTGAAATGAGTCTTACTATTGCACGTATCAGCGTTGTTGTGGTGGGCACTGTTCTTGGTGCCATTGTTGGTTATTTAATATCTTCTTTTTTGTTGCAACAAGGTTTAGTTGTAGCAAAGCGTTTGGAACGCGTATTGACACATATTCCGAATCAAGAATTAATTGCTGGTACTATTGGTTTATTATTTGGTCTTATTATTGCAAATTTGATTGGGCTAGCATTTAATCAGATTCCTATTATTGGTCCATACATACCTATCATTTTGAGTGCTATATTTGGCTATAGCGGACTTCGTTTAATGGCCCGTAAAGGTCCTGAAATGTACGGTACCTACATGAAGCAATGGGGGGCTGGTGATGTATCAGGTAGCAAAAAATCTCGTAGTTTTAAGGTGTTTGGTAATTCCAAATCATCAGAGCCTGAAAGTAGCCACAAATTATTAGATACATCTGTTATCATCGATGGTCGAATTAAAGAATTGTGTGCCACTGGGTTTATTGACGGTACATTAGTTGTGCCAGTATTTGTGCTCAATGAATTACAAATTGTTTCTGATTCAGTGGATAGTACAAAACGCAATCGTGGTCGTAGAGGCCTTGATATCTTGAAAGAGATGCAAGATGCAAACCTTGTACCTATTGAAATCGTAGAAGATGATTACGATGATTTACAAGAGGTAGATTCTAAATTAATGCGATTAGCATTGGAGAAAAATTGGAAATTGATGACCAATGATTATAATCTCAACAAAGTCGCTAAGCTACAAGGCATACAAGTACTTAATCTCAATGAATTAGCCAATGTATTGAAACCGGCCCTTATTGCTGGTGAATGGATTCATGTTCAAGTAATGAAAGAAGGTAAAGAAATAGAGCAAGGTGTAGCTTATTTAGATGATGGTACTATGATTGTTGTAGAAGATGGTCGTCCTTATGTAGGTCAAGATGTTGAGGTTATGGTTACCTCTATTTTGCAAACTAGTGCAGGGCGTATGATTTTTGCTCGTGTAGACGGAGGGAAAGTATGAGCCATGTAAGTTGCATAGTCCTTGCTGCTGGAGCTGGACGTCGTATGGGGTTAGATGATAACAAAATTTTCTTGCCCTTAGGCCCTAAGTCTATTATTCAATGGACTTTGACACATATTGATTCTGTACCTGATATTGATGATATTATTCTTGTGGTAGCAGATGGTGAAGAAAAACGGATGATGGATCATATTGAACCATTGCATTTAACAACACCTATCCGCATTGTAGTAGGTGGTGCAGAACGTCAGAATTCTGTGTATAATGGATTACAATTTGTGAACAATAATAATGATATTGTTCTCGTTCACGATGGGGCACGTCCTATTGCTAATAGAAATGTATTTCAAACTGTCATTGATGGCGCTCGTCAATATGGTGCTGTTACTGTAGGGGTGCCATCTACAGATACTATTAAACGGGCTGATATAAATGGCAAGGTACTAGAAACATTAAATCGTAGTGAGTTGATGAATATTCAGACGCCCCAAGGCTTTCACAAAGATGTATTTATAAAAGCTCATGACAAAGCATTAGCTAGTGATTATAGAGGAACTGATGACGTATCTCTTGTGGAATTCATAGGTGAATCTGTACAGATTTTACCAGGGGATTATAAGAATATTAAGGTAACAACCCCTAATGATATATCTGTAGCAAAACGATATTTAGGAATTAAGGAGCAACGTATGCGTGTCGGTTATGGTTATGATATTCATAAGTTAAAAGAAGGGCGTCCTTGTGTTTTAGGCGGTGTTCTAATCGAATCTCCTATAGGACCAGATGGCCATTCAGATGCAGATGTACTCATTCATGCTCTTATGGATGCTATGTTAGGCGCTGCAGGTTTGCGAGATATTGGATACTATTTCCCACCAGAAGATGATGCATACAAAGGTATTTCTAGCATGATTTTATTAGAACATGTAAATTCCTTGTTGAAAGAACGAGGCTTAGAAGCCTATAATATAGATATTATGGTTATTTCGGAAACGCCAAAGTTAAAACCTTACATTGAAAAAATGAAGTCGAATATTCAATCGGTGTTGTCCATTCCATTAGACCGTATTAGTATTAAAGCAACCACTAATGAAATGCTTGGTGCTATTGGCCGTCGTGAAGGCATTGCAGCACAAGCAGTAGTTACCGTATATGAAGGAGAGGTTTTTTAGATGAGTAATATGAAAGTTCGTTTTGCCCCAAGTCCAACAGGTCCGTTTCACATTGGTGGCGCTCGTTCCGCATTGTTTAATTGGCTATTAGCACGCAAAGAGGAAGGCTCCTTTGTGCTTCGTATCGAAGATACTGACCTCGCTCGTTCTACTCGTGAAAGCGAAGAAAATATTAAAGCCTCCCTTAAATGGCTAGGTATGAATTGGGATGAAGGTGTCGATGTTGGCGGAGATAATGGTCCATACCGTCAAACAGAGCGCCTCGATTTATACAAAGAAGTAATAGAACGTTTATTAGCAGAAGATAAAGCTTATGAATGTTTCTGTACTGCTGAAGAATTAGATGCCGTTCGTCAAGAGCAAATGGATCGTGGAGAAACACCTAAATACAATGGTCACTGTAGCCATTTAACAGAAGAAGAAAAAGAAAAATACCGTGCTGAAGGCCGTAAATCTACTATTCGCTTGCGTGTGCCTTTAAATAAAACATACGCTTTTGACGATATGGTGCGCGGTCATGTGTCCTTTGAATCTAACGGGGTAGGCGATTTTGTTATCGTCAAATCTGATGGTATTCCTGTATATAACTTTGCGGTTGTTATGGACGATCATATGATGAAAATTACCCATGTTATTCGCGCGGAAGAACATTTATCTAACACACCTCGGCAAATGGCAATTTACGAAGCGTTAGGATGGAATATCCCTATATTTGGGCATATTTCCTTGATTCTTGGTAAAGATTACAAAAAGATGTCCAAACGACATGGCGCTACATCTGTAGAGCAATATAAACAATTAGGTTATTTACCAGAAGCATTAGTTAACTTTTTGGCACTTCTTGGTTGGGCGCCAGAAGGGGAAGAAGAATTCTTCACCCAAGAGGAATTGATTCAAGCCTTCTCAATGGACAGAGTTGCTAAAAACCCTGCTGTATTCGACATTGATAAATTAAATCATATCAATTTTCACTATATGAAACAGTTGAGTGATGAAGAAATTTTCCATCTTTGCTTGCCACATTTGAAAGAAGTGGGGCTTGTACCAGATAGTATGAATCAAGCTGATATTGATTGGTTAACATTGTTATGTACTACATTCCGTGATCATATTAGCTTTGGTGCTCAAATCAAGGATCATGTAGGTTTATTCTTAGGCGATACTGTATTCCTTGAAGAAGGGCATGAAGAAGAACTTAAATCTGTTCTTAGCGAAGTGACCGTACCAACTGTTCTTAAAGCATTTAAAAACCAATTGGTGGCAATGGAAGAAGTAACACCAGAAAACGTAAAAGCTGCTATCAAAGCTGTAATGAAAGAAACATCCTTAAAAGGTAAATTTGTATTCATGCCAATCCGTGTTGCCTTAACAGGACAAATGCATGGACCTGATTTGAATAACATCGTTACATTACTTGGTAAAGAGGCATGCGTACATCGTTTAGATACCTATGCTAATCTAATTAAATAAGTATTTTCACTATAAGCTATTTATTATGATTATTCGTAAATAGGATAATCATAGTAGATCTAGTGCATAAAAGAGACTCTTGCTACAAATGAGTAGCAAGAGTCTTTATTGTACTGGGGTTTTATAAGTGTTATAATGTATGCCGTATTTATATTTTATTATTCTATAGAAAGAGAGTGTTTTGATGAGTATCATATACGACATTAATCGCGTATTTAATGGTTATCTATCTTGGATTGTGTTATTAACAGCGGTTGTAGCGTATTTATTACCAAATTTCTTTGCTTGGCTTACGCCCTATATCGCGTATTTATTACAATTCGTTATGTTTACTATGGGATTAACATTGACGGCACAAGTATTTATAGATGTTTTTAAACAACCTATAAAGGTATTGTTGGTTTCAGTGATTCAATTCTTATGGATGCCACTAGCAGGCTTCTTTGTGGCTGTAGGGTTTAATTTTCCTCCAGAAATCGGTATTGGTTTTATTTTATTAGGTGCCTGCCCAGGTGGCACTGCGTCGAATGTAATGACATTCTTGGCTAATGGTAATGTACCACTTTCCGTTTCTGCTACCACTGTATCTACATTGTTGGCACCATTATTGACACCTTTATTTGTAGTGCTTTACGCTGGTGCAACATCATCTATACACATTGAATTTATGCCAATGTTCATTTCTATCATTAAAATTGTTTTAGTTCCAATTATTTTGGGGATTGTCATTAATTATTTTGTAGGTACTAAAATCGAGTCTGTGAAAGTTGTGTGCCCCACTATTGCAGCAATTGCAGTATTGGTAATTATCATGGCTGTTACAGCCGCTACAAAAGACAGCATTCAAGCAAGTGGCCCGATTATTTTCTTAGCCTGCTTATTGCAAAATATAAGTGGCTATATTGTAACCTATGGTATATGCAAATTATTCCGTATTGATATTGCGTCCCGCCGTGCTATGCAAATCGAAGTGGCTATGCAAAATTCGGCATTGGCGACTACCTTGGCAAAGGCACATTTTACACCACAAGCGGCTGTAGCGGGTGCTGTATTCTCTATTATTCATAATTTTACTGGCTCTATTTTTGCTGGTTTTTGTCGTAAAAATGACGAGAAATCAAAAGCTGAAAATGTCTAATAAAATTATTAACTGAGTTTATAAATTGAAAAACATAAATTATACTTAGTTATATCATATGGTTAGTATATTCTGTATGATAAGGCAATCCATTATTAAATTTAATATGATGATATAAAGAGAGTATGTAATCTGTAAGTCCTGTAAAATAAGGATTTATGAGGGGGGCAACTCTCTTTTTCTCATTGACATTAATGAGAGTAATTGATAGAATTAATGTATTATTAAATATGGAAGACACTAATAGCTGAGACTGAAATAAGTACTTTATAACTAGCTTTCTAGCGAGAACCGATGGTGGAAGGGTTCAGGTATAGATAAAGGAAATGCATTCACGAGCTGGCACTCCGATTATAGGTAGGTTTGTCCGGTTACGCGCCGTTATGCGTTGAGTGGGTATCAGTTGATACTTAACAGAGTGGAACCGCGGACCATCGTCTCTGTATGAGATGAGAGGTCTTTTTTATTTTTATATATGGAGGCATCGGTAACGATGAGAGAAATTACAGTTTTTAATACAATGACACGTCAAAAAGAGCCTTTTGTACCTGTTACACCAGGGGAGGCTAAAATGTACGTGTGTGGTGTTACACCATATAATCATCCGCATATTGGTAATGCTCGTCCTTTCGTAACGTGGGATGTTATTCGTCGTTATATGAAACACGTAGGTTACAAAGTGACGTATGTACAAAACTTTACAGATGTAGATGATAAAATTATCAATACATCTAATGGTGAAGGTATAGCTTGGGATGAAGTTGCTAATCGCTACATCGATAGCTATTTTGAAGTGATGGATGCTCTTGGCGTTGAACGTGCGGATATTTACCCTCGCGTATCGACTCATATTCCAGATATTATTGCTATGATTTCTACGCTTATTGAAAAAGGTTATGCTTATGAACTCGATGGCGATGTATATTACAGCGTTGAAAAATTTGATCGCTATGGTGAATTGTCTGGCCGCACATTAGACGATATGGAAGCAGGCGCTCGTATCGAAGTAGATGGTCGTAAGAAGAACCCAATGGACTTCGCGCTTTGGAAATCTGCAAAACCAGGTGAACCATATTGGGAAAGTCCTTGGGGGAATGGTCGCCCTGGTTGGCATATCGAATGCTCTGCTATGAGTCAAAAATATTTAGGTGCTGAATTTGATTTTCACGGTGGCGGTAGTGATTTGATTTTCCCTCATCACGAAAATGAAATCGCTCAATCTGAAGGCTGTTCGGGTCAACATCCATCAGTAAAATATTGGTTGCATAATGGCTTCATCACTATTAATTCTGAGAAAATGTCTAAATCATTGAATAATTTTTTCTTGGTAAAAGACATTTTAGAACAATATAGTCCAGATGCATTGCGCTACTTCTTATTGAGCACTCATTATCGTAGCCCATTAGATTTTTCTGATGAAAGATTGGAAGAGGCTAATAAATCTTTGGAGCGTTTGAATACAGCTATCGAAAATCTCTTGTATTTAGAAAAATGTGAATCTGGTTCTTGTGAGGAAGCAGAACATTTATTAGAAGAAGCTAAAAAATACGAAGAAGAATTTGAAACAGCTATGAGCGATGATTTTAATACTGCTTTGGCTACATCTAGTATGTTCGGTTTAGCAAAAGAAATCAATATTTATTACCAAGCTGTAACGAGCCGTGAAGGCGTTGTGTGTCAAGATGCTATTAGCGAAGTAAAACGGATTTTTAAATTTATGACTGAAATTATCGGTGTATTAGCTAAATCTTGGGAAGGTAATGTCGCTGCAGGTGCGGTAGAATATGAGCAACTGATGGAAGTTATTCTAGCAGTACGCCAAGAATGCCGCAATCAAAAACAATGGGGCTTAGCGGATTGCATTCGCGATCGTTTAGCTGATATTGGTATTACTATTGAAGACTCTCCAACAGGAGCACGGTGGAAAAAACGTGAAATTTAAACAATTTCAATTTTTGAAAAACGAGGCTATCAAAAAATTAATATCCTTAGATGAAGAATATCGCCCTTTTGAACCGAAAATAGTATCTGAAGTGTTATCTTCAGATGCTATTATGCTAGCCTATATTGGCGATGCCGTATATTCTATGTATATTCGTCAGCGCATTGTAGATATGAATATTTCAAAGGTTCAAGTGTTACATACATTAGTGACTGAATTTGTATGTGCTAAGGCTCAATCTAAAGTATTGCAACAATTGGAAATGTCTTTTACTGATGATGAACAACATATTGCAAGACGCGGTCGCAACAGTAATGTCAATGTACCAAAGAGCAGTTCCGTAAAAGAATACCGAAATAGTACAGCCTTTGAAGCTGTACTAGGTTTTTTATACGAAACAGGGCAACAAGATAGACTCTATGAATTGATGGGCCAAGCTTATTCTATAACATTACGAGGTCTTTCAAATGGATAATTATATCGTCGGCAGAAATGCTGTCAAAGAAGCTTTGCGAGCAGGCCGTTCCATACAACGTGTTCTTGTTAGTGAAGATAAAGTTAAAACTGGTTTGGCAGATATTGTAGGATTGGCTAAATCAAAAGGCGTGGAAGTACGCCTTACGCCAGTAAAACAGTTACAGCGTTATGAAACTGATGTGCCTCACCAAGGTGTTATTGCTCTTGTAAATGCAGTAGAATTTAAAGACTTAGGAGAAGTATTACAAGAAACTACGCAAAGTGTACCTCTATTGATACTTACAGATGGTGTAGAAGATCCTCATAATATGGGGGCAATCATTCGTACCGCCGAATGTGTAGGCGCTACAGCCGTACTGATTCCTAAACGTCATAATGCGCCGATTAATGCAACTGTGGCTAAAACATCGGCTGGTGCAGTAGAACAAATTCCTTTAGTGCAAGTGGGTAATGTAACACAAACTATAAAGCAATTACAAAAACAAGGTTTTTGGGTTCTTGGTGCGCATATGGAAGGAGATCGTACATTGTACGAAGCAGATATGACTATACCAACAGTGCTTGTTATTGGCAATGAAGGTAAAGGTATAAGTCGTGTAGTGAAAGAGGCTTGTGATTTTTTAGTAACTATCCCTATGTATGGTAATTTAAATTCCCTTAATGCCTCTGTAGCAGCAGCGGTACTTATGTACGAAGCTGTTCGTCAGCGTGCTACCAAAGGGTAAAAGAAGGTGGATTATGCTGAAGGACATCTTAATTGTAGATGGGTATAATGTTATCTTTGCATGGGCACATTTGAAGAAAATCGCCAATGAATCGTTAGAACATGCACGCATGGAATTGCGGAATCAACTGCTTAATTATGGGAAATTTAAAGGTTATGAAGTAATTCTCGTATTCGATGGAAAATATACAAAAGATGCGGCCAGTATTGAATCCATTGCAAGAGGTTTTATTGAAGTTTATACAGATGATGGAGAAACGGCAGATGCTTTCATAGAACGGGAAGTATTTTTGCGTAAAGGCAAATATACTAACGTGTATGTGGTCACATCGGATGGAGCAGAACAAAACCAAATCCTTGGTTCTGGCGGTCTCCGTATACCTGCTAGGGAATTACAAAACGATATGAACATTGCAAAGCAAGAAGAACGTTTACAATATACTCATAAACATCATCGAGACCAAGTGGTTCTTAGCCGCAACGAAGTGTATGATCATCTCAGTCCAGATATAGCGGAAAAATTAGATGCCTTACGCAAAGGTAAGTAATATAGAAGCGTGGATGAGTATATTAATAGGTAAAATATACAATCTAGTGAATTTTATTTTCCCTAGTCGAACCTTATGATAGAATACCCTTTTGTCTTATATGTTGCGGAACTTAGTTAATTCATATATAATGAAATATATTGGTATTTCTACAATATGATTGTAAGGAGGACCTATGAAGCAGATTCATACGTACCAGTCCGATTACAATTTCAAAGAAATGACCGATGAGCAAGTTGTGGTCATTGCTCAAGAAGAGCAGAATGAGTTTGCAATCGACTATATAGTCAACAAATATAAGAACTTTGTTCGTGCTAAAGCACGTACATATTTTTTAGTTGGTGCGGACCGAGACGATATTATTCAAGAAGGAATGATTGGTCTCTATAAGGCGACACGTGATTTTAAAAATGATAAACTCACGTCTTTTAGGGCCTTTGCTGAATTATGCATTACTAGGCAAATTATAACGGCCATTAAATCTGCAACGAGACAGAAACATGCACCACTTAATTCGTATATTTCGTTAAATAAACCAGTCTATACTGATGAATCGGAACGGACACTGATTGAAATGTTATCGTCAGCGTGCGTTACTAATCCAGAGGAATTAATTATTAGCCGAGAAGAATTGGATGATATAGAACGTAGTATTGGTTACATTCTCAGCGATTTAGAATGGGAAGTGTTGGAAGGCTATTTAGATGGCAAATCCTATCAGGAAATGGCTGCTGGCACCAATCGTAGTGTAAAATCTATTGATAATGCATTACAAAGGGTCAAACGTAAATTAGAGAAGTTTTTAGAGCACCGTGTACTCGGTGTTTCGATACAGGAAGGATGAACATCGTGACAAATTTTTTAATGGTTCTAGAAATCATTGTATCCGTTTTATTAATTGTGGTAGTAGTAGCTCAAAACAGTAAATCTTCTGGTATGGGTGGTTCTGTTTCTGGCGCTGCCGATTCTACATTTGGCGGTAAGGAACGCGGTTTAGACGGATTTTTGTCTAGATGTACAGTTATATTAGGGATTATCTTTGCTGTGTTGAGTTTAGTACTAGGGGCAATGATTAACCAATTTTAATGATGAAAGCCTGCCTAGCAGGCTTTTTATTTTTATATGTTCATAATAGTAATTATCATACATAGTATTGATAATTATAGTTATTTAGCTTTAAAAATTATATATCGTTTTTAGAAGTATTAGTACAAATACATAATCCTACGTATAAAGGGGGTGTTATAATGAAAGAAACAATTCTTAATTTTTATAAATCTATTTATCCCAATACATATCATATAGAAGATGCAGCAATGGATTGTCACATTCGAGGTGGTAAGGAATTAGATACTTTCATAGAAGCCGGTAGAGAATTATGTAAAGAAGGTAATTTACAATTTATTCGCCGTGATGTGTATGCTTATAATGATGATCACGAAGATGTTGTGGGAATTTATAAAGGGTACCGCAAATCCTTTGGTTTCGTTATTACTGGACCTGATGAAGAGGACGTGTATATAGCAGAGTACAATAAAGGCACCGCTATGCACAATGATAAAGTTCGGGTGCGCATCATAAAGTCTAAAGATAGTCGGCATAAACGAGAAGGTGTCATTACTTCTGTTTTAGAAAGAGCTAATGAAACAGTAGTAGGTACCTACGATCGACAACGCAATTTTGGATTTGTCATTCCTGATGATGAACGATTGGGCACGGATATATTCGTTGATTTGCAACATACTTTAGATGCTCGTAGTGGTGCAAAAGTTCTCGTGAAAATTATGAAATGGCCTGATGGGGATAAGAAACCAGAAGGTATGATTATAGAAGTCTTAGGTTATAAAGGTGATATTGGCCTAGATATTAATTGTATTATGGCAGAGCATCATATTCCATTTTCTTTTCCAGAAAACGTCATTAAAGCTAGCAAGCACATTGATATGACTATACATGATGATTCCAATCGTTGGGATTTGCGCCATATTCCGATGGTGACTATCGACGGTGAAGATGCAAAAGACCTAGATGATGCTGTTAGTGGTCGCAAATTAGATAATGGAAATTATGAATTAGGAGTTCACATTGCGGATGTAAGCCATTATGTGGAATCACAAAAAGCTATCGACAAAGAAGCTTATGACCGTGGTACTTCCGTATATTTGGTAGATAGAGTGATTCCTATGTTGCCAGAATCTTTGTCAAACGGCATTTGTAGTTTGAATGCAGGTGAAGACCGATATGCTATGACATGTATGATGGAAATCAATCAAGCTGGTAAGGTAGTGGATTATCATATTCAACCGTCCATTATTCATGTAAATAGACGGTGTAGTTATAAGGAAGTATACAAAGCATTAGCTGAGGATATTATACCTGAAGATTTATTGCCTCTAATGCCGATGCTCAAGGATTTAGCATGCATTGCAGAAAATCTTCGCGCTATGCGCTATCGCCGTGGTGCTCTTGATTTTGATTTTCCTGAATATAAGGTACTTCTTGACCATGATGGAACACCACTTCGCATTGTGAAACGAGAACGGACTCTGGCAGAGCGATTAATCGAAGAGTGTATGCTCATTGCCAATGAAACGGTAGCGACTCATTTAAAAAATACTCATCGTCCAAGTGTTTATCGTATTCATGAAGTGCCAAGTGATGAAAAAATGGAATTATTCCAAAAGGTGCTTAATTACTTAGGTCAAAATATACGGCTTAATGGGGAAACTTTAGAACCACGTCAATTTCAATATATTTTAGATACTGTTAAGGGTACAGATATTGAACAAGTGACACAAATTATGACTTTGCGGTCTATGCAACAGGCAAAATATAGTACTGACAATGTAGGACATTTTGGTTTGGCCTCTACATGTTATACACATTTTACATCGCCTATACGACGGTATCCTGATTTGATGGTGCATCGTTTGTTAAAGGCGGATATGAATTGGCGTAATGGATATAGTAAACGAGATACTACTGCGGAATTTTTAGTGAGGGCAGCGGAACATTCATCGTTAAAGGAACAAGATGCAGTATCTGCTGAACGGGATACGGTAGATCTTAAAAAGACTCAATATATGGTGCCTTTTATAGGTGAAGTTTTTGAAGGAACAATTTCTAGTATTACATCATTTGGTATGTTCGTTGAATTAGAAAACGGTATTGATGGACTTGTGCATATGAGCATGATGACGGATGACTATTATTTCTATGATGAAGAACATTTTGTTCTCGTAGGCAAACGGACAGGTAAAATTTATCGATTAGGAGAGACGGTAACTGTTACCTTGGTGAAAGCAGATGTAGAAAAACGTCAAATTGATTTTGTTCTTGGTGAAGTTGATAATTTAATGAAAATCCAAGAAGAAATGAATATCTCTAGTTCTTATGTATCTAAACGTGAAAAAAATCCATTAGGACGTACTAGTAGCAGCAAACAATTGAAACGGCGTGGTAGAAAGTCCAATAGTGGTAAATCGAGTGGACGAAAATCTAGAAAAATAAGTACGAAATGCAATGCTGTAGGAAAATCAAAACATAAAAAAGGAAAAAAACGTAAACGATAAGAGGAGATTATGGCAAAACAAAATTCACCATCGTTAATTGCAGATAATAGAAAAGCTCGTCATGATTATCATATTCATGAAACCTATGAAGCAGGTATTGCCTTAACAGGGACGGAAATAAAATCTATACGACAAGGAAAATTGAATTTAAAAGATAGTTTTATTCGTATCCATAATGGGGAAATGCTTCTCATGGGTGTTCATATTAGCCCTTATGAACAAGGCAATCGTTTTAATCACGAGCCGGAACGAACAAGAAAATTATTGATGCATCGCAAAGAAATCGATAAGCTCTTTGGTCAAGTTAAAGAAAAGGGATTTTCTCTCATTCCTTTGAATTTTCATTTTAGTCGTGGTTATGTAAAGGTTACGGTAGGTTTAGTAACCGGTAAGAAAAATTACGATAAACGTCAAGATATGGCGGAACGTGATGCAAAACGAGATATTGCAAAACGATTAAAAGAACAACAAAAATATTGATGCTTTATATCGCATAAAGCCTATATAATAGGGGATGGTTACATTGTAACTATCCTCTATTTTTTACACCTTATTGTTAACTGATTTTAATAAAAGTGGTTGATAAAAATTTCGCATGTTTATATAATGTAAACAAGTAATATTTTTTTAGTTAACAAAATTGGTGTTATGAGGTGGGTATTATGAATCAAATTCGACAAATTACGGAAATTGGTATTTTAACGGCTATGATTACTATATTAGGGGCAATTAAGATTCCTAATTTAGTACCAGGTATTGAATTTCAATTATCTGCGCCTTTGGCTGTTGCTATATGTGCTGTATTTGGTTTTAAGAAATATATTATTAGTGGCTGTTTGTCCAGTTTGATAGGATTAGCTTTGGGGACTCAAACATTGCTAAGTGTAGCTATAGCTATGCAATTTAGATTAATTGTTGGATTCATACTTTGGATTTGTCATAATCATATGGCTAGTATTGTTATCAGTGGACCTATTGCATCTGCATTAGCAAGAATAACTTTGTCTGTTTATGTAGGTAAAGGTGCATTAGCTATGGTAATGCTTGCCGTACCAGGTATGATTTTTACGGCTCTCGCAGCGCCTGTTATGGTGAAAGTATTTAAAAAGGTAGTGTCTATGGCAGAACATAGTGTACCTCGTAAACTCCTTCGTTAGCCTATATTCTTTAATGGTTTTTATAGATGTATATCTGTAGATAATCGAAGATATAAGAGTTCTAGAATAATACATGTGAAGAATTATAGTCATAGTGAGGGTAGGCGAACGATAGTGAATACATTATATAGTATTCGTATGCGCAGTGCGGAAGGTGGTGCCCATGAGCACGGTGGGCGTCATATTTCCGGTGCTGAGCGTATTGTAGATGAAAAAACGTTGAAAATAATAGCTCAACAATTGATTGATAGAGCATTACATCATAGTAAAGGAACTGCAGATTTTATTAATATATGTATAGAGAAAATTGAACCCCATCAAATTCAGTATATACGACCATTAGCTGTTGCTATTTACGAGTCGAATACTATTGATGAATCTCATGCGTTGGCGAAAGATTTGCTGTGCCAATCTGTTTCGGCAAAGGCGGTAGAGTGTGCATTTTCTTTTTTACAAAGCTTAAATACGAATATGCGTGGCGCGATATTGTTGGATAGTCAAACTGGAGAACGACTAGATAGAACAGGACAGAAAGGTATTCGCGTTACGAGGATGGATGTAATAGGTAAACATCCTAGTTATATCGTTACAACAGATAATACGGAAATTCCTGTTAATACCCATTTAGCAGAGGCGTTAGTATTAGCATCTAAAGTACAATCCTGTAAGGGGATCGTTGGAGAACTTTGTTGGTCAGATGATCCAGATTATACAGTTGGTTATGTAGCCTGCAATGGCAAATATCATCGATTGCAGCACATGAAGCCTTTGGGAAGTGAGATAGGTGGTCGTGTATTTTTTATAGATAGTCATGTTTCAGTAGAAAGTGTTGAGTCTTATTTGGAATCACAAGCTGTTTTAGTCACATGGCAAGATAGATGACAACAACGCAATCTAGATAGCCGTAAATAAATTATTGGGATGTTTCATCTATAATAGTTAACAACTTATAGGAATCGTTATATGAATTATGATATATATTTTAAAACCAAATTAGAAGAAAAACATAAAGAGAATAATTTGCGGAGTTTAAAATCGTACACCCCTATTAATGCAGTTACTGTACGTTGGGATGGAAAAGATTATTTGATGATGGCATCCAACAATTATTTAGGACTAACACATCATCCACAAGTACAGCAAGCTGCTGTGGATGCAAGTAGAAGATATGGTACTGGCTCTGGCGGTGCTAGATTGACATCGGGGACATTCCCATTGTTTACAGAGCTTGAGCAGGAATTAGCAAGATGTAAAGGTACGGAATCAGCTTTGGTTTTTAATACTGGATATATGGCTAATGTAGGTACTATTAGTGCAATAGCAAATAAAGAATGGGTTATTGTCAGTGATGAATTAAATCATGCCAGTATTATAGATGGATGCCGTTTAAGCGGTGCTACCATTGAACGATATAAACATAAAGATGTGGAAGAGGTAGAATTTTTATTACAAAAATATAGGGGCGCTCGTATTTTGCTTATTACGGATAGTGTATTTAGTATGGATGGTGATATTGCCCCTTTACATGATTTGCAACGATTATCTCGAGATTATCATGCTTTGCTCATGGTCGATGATGCTCATGCAACAGGTGTCATTGGACATGGTATAGCTGACTATTATGATATCCATGATGTAGATATTCAACTTGGTACATTGAGCAAAGCATTAGGTTCCGTAGGTGGATTTGTAGCGGCTTCTCGTAATATAATCGAATATTTAATCAATTATAGTCGTAGTTTTATATTTTCTACTGCATTATCACCAGCGGATATCGGCGCTGCATTAGCTGCACTTCGTATCATCGAAACGGATAGAACCTTGATCTCGAAACTGCAAGATAATTCGCGATATATGGCATCTAAGCTTATTGAATTAGGGATTCCCTGTGATGACGAAACACCTATTTTTCCCATTGTAATCGGTGATAATGAAAAAACATTGCGCGCTGCCATGGAGCTTCAAGATAAGGGGATTATTATAACGGCTATTCGCCCACCTACAGTGCCTGTTGGTGAAAGTAGACTGCGCCTTACCGTTACGGCAGCTCATAGTAGAGAACAATTGGACTATGTTGCATCAGCATTGGATGAAACATTGTAAGCGATTTTGTAATAGTAAGAATTAATTGTATAAATAACTATAAAAATAAAACATATTATTATTTGATCTTTTTTATACAGCATTATTTGTATATTACTATGATAATATTATATATGTTTTATCATATGTATGGTGTGCAGGTATTGACAGATATTTTTTAGAGGAGTATTATTATAAGACCAACAACCTATGGGGATGTAAAGGTTTCGACAGGGGTGCGTGTGGTATAGATAGCGAGTCGGCATTCCATGAGGCCGTTAAACGGTGGGAAAACATTTAAACGCAGAAGAAAATTTTGCATTAGCTGCATAAGCTACGTCCCTCATACTTGTGCCTACCAAGTGTGAATGGACGTCAAACCGTAGGCTGGCTTAATTTAGTTGTTCATATGAATTAGGCGAGAACTTATGAACTGGAGTTTCGTAGTTTGTCTGTGAGCGATAGGAACTTGAGATTTAAATCATAGACTGCACTCGGAGAAGTCTATATGGCAACACTTTTGGACAGGAGTTCGACTCTCCTCATCTCCACCAAATATTTCGCGCTAGCTCATTTTGATGAGTTAGCGCTTTTTATATATCTGAAATTATAAGAATTGTTAACTAATCTAGTATGTATGTTTAAATCGGGGTTATAGGACAAAATTGAGTCTATAGGAGAAGGTGTGTTATTTTATAAGCAATAATAATTATATAAGATTCTTCTCGTAGATTACTAAAGAGATGTTTTTGTGTACACAGATTTATAATTTTGTCAACAAGATATAGCGGTAATATTGCATACAATTAAACGTCTAAAAAGTTAGGTTTTATCTATGTTTGTAAAACATTTTGAAACGCTAGTTTTCTTGACTTTACACAATGAATCGAGTACAATGTATTGAGATATTTATGAATTTGGATATTATGAATATTTCTTTGTGTTATGAAAAGGAGTACATGTCATGAAGTTTCGTTATTCACGCATGTTAGCAGTGTTAGCTGTATCCGCCTTGCTCGTCACTGGTTGTGGAAGCCAACAGCAGACGGCGCAAGATGTAGCTGTTAATTCTTATAAGGTTATGTCGGAAAATACACAGCTTAACAATACATATACAGGTACAGTGGTAGCAGAAAACTCGGTAGCTGTTCATGCTCGTGTGACTGGTTATGTTGTGGAAAAATATGTTAAAGGTGGAGAGCAAGTCGTTGAAGGGCAACCATTGTATAGAATTGATTCTCGCCAATATGAATCTAATGTAGCATCTGCAGAAGCTAATGTGGCAAAAGCGGATGCAGACTTGAAAAACTCAGAAATTGATTTGAATCGTTATCAAATTTTGGCAAACCAAGATGCTATTGCTCGCCAACGCGTAGATACACAGCGTTCTGCTACTGAACAAGCAAGAGCAGTATATGAGGCGCAACAAGCCGCATTAAAAATCGCTCAAGATAATTTAGGTGACACCATCGTATATGCACCATACTCCGGTACGCTTCGTATGGATGATGTAGATTTGGGAACTTTTGTTACTGCTGGTTCTACCACATTGGTAACCATCGATTCTATCGATCCAATCTTTGTTGAGTTTAGTATGACTGAACCTGAGTATCTTGAATTCATGGCTAATAATGCTGGAGATGAAAACAGCGGTACTAATCTTAAATTGATTTTAGCTAATGGAGAAGAATATAAAGGTGGTGTAGGTGCTGTTGTACAAGCTGCTAAGAGCTTAGATAATTCTACAGGAAAATTGGTATTAAAAGCATCGTTCCCTAATCCAGATCATTTATTGTTACCTAATATGTATGCTACTGTAGTATCTCCAGGTGCACCACTAACAAATGCATTGTTGATACCTACTCGTAGTATCCAACAAATTATGGATAAAAACTTTGTCTTTGTTATCGGTGCTGATGGAACTGTAACTCAAAAAGCAGTTGAACTTGGTGGCACAAGCGGTGCTTTCACAATCATCAAATCTGGCCTTGCTGACGGTGATGAAATCGTTGTAGATGGTTTAACAAAAGTAAGAAATGGTGTAAAAGTACAAGCTCAACCATTGACTAAATCACAACTTGAATCTGCAAAACAATAGGAGGTAAGTCGTGTCGAAATTCTTTATTAATCGACCTATCTTTGCCATCGTAATCGCTATTATGATTACCTTGGCAGGTCTTATCTCTATGGTAAACCTTCCGATAGCTCGATATCCTCAAATTGCACCTCCTACAGTACGTGTAAGTGCGGCCTATACAGGTGCGACGGCACAGGTCGTAAATGATACTGTAGCCAGTGTTATTGAAACACAAATCGTCGGTGTTCAAGATTTGGACTATATGACATCAAATAGTTCTAATAGTGGTAGCTATTCCTTGACACTACAATTCTCTCAAGAAAGTGATGCCGACATGGATACGGTTAATACACAAAACCGTGTACAAGCTGCATTATCTCAATTGCCATCTGAAGTTCAACAAATTGGTGTAACTACTACTAAATCTTCTGGTGATATGGCATATATCTTTTCTTTGATTTCACCTAACGGTACATTTGATAAAACATTCCTTAAAAATTATGGTACAAACTACCTTATGGATGCTATCAAAGCTGTAAAAGGTGTTGGCTCTGTACAAGAGTTTGGATCAGATTTTGCTATGCGAATCTGGCTTGATCCAGCGAAAATGCAGAAATTTGGCGTCACTATATCGGATGTAACAGCAGCTATCAAAGGGCAGAATCTACAAGCTGCAGCTGGTACCGTAGGTCAAAATCCTACAAATGGTGAACAAGCATTTCAATATCCAATCAAAGTGGATGGACGTCTTGTAACACCAGAACAATTTGGGAATATTGCTATTTCTGTATCAAATGGCACAACATTACATTTAAAAGATATATCTCGTATTGATATAGGGGCGAAAGGTTATGATTTTGAACCTAAAGCATCCTTTGCCTCTAAAGATGAAGATGGCAGTGTAATATATTCTAAATCATTACCATCTGCAGGTTTTGCTATTTCCTTACAAAATGATGCTAATGCGTTGGAAACTATTGCCAATATCCAATCATTGTTGACGGAAGAATCCAAGTCATTTCCTAGTGATTTAGAATATCGAGAAGTAATTGATAATACGAAATTTGTTCGTGCCTCTATTAATGAAGTAGAACATACTTTCTTTGAAGCATTATTGCTCGTTCTCGTTGTAGTATATGTATTCTTACAATCTTGGCGATCTACAATTATTCCTATGATTGCCGTGCCAGTATCTCTACTAGGTACATTTGGTGCCTTTGTCTTGTTGAATTTCTCTATTAATACATTGACGTTATTCGCCATGGTATTGGCTATCGGCCTTGTAGTTGACGATGCAATCGTAGTAGTAGAAGCAGTAGAATACGAGTTAAAATACAATGGTTTGCCTCCAAAAGAGGCCGCTATTAAAGCTATGGAAAATGTACAAGGTCCAGTTATAGGTATCGCTTTCGTACTGATGGCTGTATTTATCCCAGTTGCTTTCATGGGCGGTATGACTGGTATTCTGTACAAACAGTTTGCCTTAACAATTGCTGTATCGGTTGCGATTTCTGCAGTAGTAGCATTGATATTAACACCAGCACTTTGTGCGATTATGTTAAAACCACATATGCAAAGTGAACATGAAAATTTTGTACATCGTCAATTAAACAAATTTAATGTAGCATTAGAAACATTCTCCGATTGGTATGGTAAAATGTTGGCTCGTTTAAGCCAACGGTTAAGCTTAACTATTATTGCTTTGATTATCTTTGCTGGGGGGACGGCTGCTGTATTTTCTGTGTTGCCAACTAGTTTTGTGCCAGAAGAAGATAGTGGATATTATATTATTGCCGTTAATGGACCTCCGGGAGCGACAACGGAGAGAACTGTACAATCTCTCGAAAAGATTCGACAATTTATAGAAACTACTCCAGGGGTAAGAGATAATTTTTCACAAATCTTTACCGTATCAGGTTTTGACTTGCTAGGAGGAGGACAAAAATCTAGTGCTGGCGCTATTTTTGCTGTATTAAATGATTGGGATACACGGCCAAATAAAAATCAATCAGTAAATGCTATGATTGGTGCTACCTTTGGTTTTGCCGGTAAGGGTGTACCTGAAGCATCTGTAGTAGCTTTGAATCCGCCATCCATTCCTGGTTTGGGTAATACAGGTGGTTTTAGTATGTATATCATCAACAAAGCTGGTGATAGTGCTCAAGTTATGGCAGAAAGAGCTAATGAATTTATTGCAGAAGCTCGTAAGAGTCCTGCTATTCAATCTATTTACACGACTTTTGATACTACAACTCCATCATTGCAATTTGATATTAATCGTGAGAAAGCAGCGCAAGACGGTGTAGCTTTGTCTGATATCTTTACAGCTTTACAAGGGTTCTATGGTAGTATCCAAGTTAACGATTACACTTCATATGGTAAAAACTATAAAGTAGTGGTTCAAGCGGAAGATAGTTATCGACAAAATGCAGATAACTTAAATATGATCGCTGTTCGTAATAGCAAGGGGCAAATGGTGTCCGTAGCTAACTATATCACAAAAGAACAAACTGGTACGCCATCTTCCATTACTCGTTTTGATAATGCTATGGCTGTTCAAATCGGTGGTTCCCAAGCAACTGGATACTCTTCTGGGGATGCTATTGTAGCTTTACAAGATGCAGCAGCTCGCACATTACCACAAGGTTATACCTATGATTGGGCTGGTCAATCTCGTGAAGAGTTAAAAGCCGGTTCACAAACTTTACTGATTCTTGGTCTTGGTTTAACCTTTGTATTCTTGATTCTTGCAGCACTGTATGAATCTTGGAAGGTTCCATTTGCCGTATTATTCTCTGTACCATCTGGTATGATTGGTGCTGCACTTGTACCATATTTGTTGAATTTTACTGGTAGTTACAATCTTGCAAATGATATTTATATGCAGATTGGTCTCTTAACTTTGGTCGGATTGGCTGCAAAAAATGCTATCTTGATTATCGAATACGCTAAGATTCGTGTTGATGAGCGAGGTATGGATATTGTAGATGCGGCGATTGAAGCATCTAAAATCCGTTTACGCCCAATTTTGATGACTTCTTTTGCATTCATTTTAGGTGTATTGCCATTGGCTGTTTCTAGTGGAGCTGGTTCTGGTGCTCGTACTTCTATGGGGATTACTGTAGTAGCTGGTATGACAACGGCAACCCTATTTGGTATATTTATCATTCCTATGCTATTCATTATTGTTGAGAAAATTGGTCCTGGTTTCTTTACTAAGAAAAATAAAAACTAGTCTAATTTCATAACACAAGAAAACACGCTAATACTCTTGTATTAGCGTGTTTTTTTGTACAGTTTATGGTATAATATGTACGTTAAAAATCGTCATTATCGTATAAACGATACTAGTAAATAAAAGAGGTAAACACATGAGTGATGTATTAACATTTGTAGCGGGCCATAAAAGCCCTGACACTGATTCTGTATGTTCTGCCATTGCATACGCAAATTTTTTAACTCAAATGGGGACAGCAGCTACACCAGTATGCGCTGGTTCAGTTAATAAAGAAACAGCATATGCTTTAGCACATTTTGGTTTTGAGCATCCGCAAATCGTAACTAATTGGGAAGAATTTGCTCCCAATGGTGGTAATTTATATTTAACCGATCACAATGAATCTAAACAAATCATAGATGGCTTCAAATCTATGAATATTTGTGGCGTTATCGATCATCATCGCATTGGTGATTTCGAAACAGAGGGTCCTGTATTTATTCGCATGGAACCAGTTGGTTGCACTAATACTATTTTGACTAAGCTTTATGTAGAAAATAATCAAGAAATTCCTCAAAATGTAGCAGGTTTAATGTTGTCTGCTATTATTTCTGATACTGTTTTATTCCGCTCTCCAACATGTACTGAAACTGATAAGGAAATGGCATATAAATTGGCGGATATTGCTGGTGTAGATATCGAAGCTTATGGTCTTGATATGTTGAAAGCTGGTGCTGATATTTCCGATTTATCTAATGACGATATTGTTCGTACCGACATGAAAGAATTCTCTGAAGCAGGACAAACGATTTCTATCGGTCAAATCTCTGTTATGGATACTACCGATATATTAACTAAACAAGGTGAACTTGTGGCTGCTCTTGAATCATTACGCGCTTCTAATAACTATGCTGCTTCCTATATTATGATTACTAATATTCTTGATGAAAGTACAACTTTGCTATACAGCGGTAATGTAGATGCAGTGGTAACCAAAGCATTCGGTAAAGAAATTAAAGATAATGGCGTATTTTTGCCTAATACAATGTCTCGTAAAAAACAAATCGTACCACCAATCCTAGGGGCGATGAAATAATAAAATATCAACAGATTGTAATTAGATTATGCATATTACAGCTCTATGATATTTCTAGGCAGGTAAAATAATAAAAACGTTGCTGGTAGCAACGTTTTTATTATATGTGACTATATTATCCTTCTAAAGGTTATTGTAAAGCTTGTAGAATAGTTTTTATAGTTCATATAATATTCAATTAGACTATATGAGTAGTTTATAAAATTATAGAGAACTAATATACGAGAAAAAAGGAGTGTTTATGCAATCACTATTAGATGGTTTAAACCGTGAACAAGCACAGGCAGTGCAGCATACAGAGGGGCCTTTACTGATTTTGGCTGGTGCTGGATCTGGTAAAACTAAAGTTCTTACTGTGCGTATTGCTTACTTATTATCACAAGGTGTAAATCCTTATGAAATACTAGCTATTACTTTCACCAATAAAGCTGCTAAAGAGATGAAAAGCCGTGTTGAAAGCTTAGTAGGGGATGTGGCAAATCGAATTTGGCTCAGCACATTTCATAGTTTTTGTGCAAAATTTCTTCGTTTTGAATTAGATAATTTCCTTGGCTATAACAGCAATTTTACGATTTATGATACATCTGATTCTCAAGCCGTTATTAAGGCTGCTTTAAAAGCTTTGAATTTGGATGATAAATACTATCCTGTTGGTGCTATGATCGGTGCTATCTCTGATGCCAAAAATAAGTTGCTCTTTGCTTCAGATTTTAGAAAGCAAGCCAAAGATTTTTATCAACAAAAAGTAGCAGATGTATATGAGTATTACGAACGGGAGCTACGTAAAAATAATGCTCTCGATTTTGATGATTTGTTGTTGGTAGCCGTTAAATTATTGCAAACTAATGCAGCAGTGCTCGATAAATACAGTAAACGATTCCGATATGTTATGATCGACGAGTATCAAGATACAAACCATGCACAATATTTATTGGCTTCCTTGTTGAGCAGTCATTGGAAGAATATCGCCGTCGTAGGTGACGCAGATCAAAGTATTTATGCTTGGCGTGGTGCAGATATTCAAAATATTTTAGATTTTGAAAAGGATTATCCTAATTGCACATCTATTAAATTAGAACAAAATTATCGCTCTACTAAAATTATATTAGATGCTGCTAATGCAGTCATTGATAATAACGAAGATCGCCCAGAAAAGAATTTGTGGACGGATAAAACAGAAGGGGCTAAAATTCAACATTTTACGGCACAATCGGAACATGAAGAGGCCGCTTTCATAGGCGATATGATTGTGAAAAAACATGATATTCACGGCATACCTTATGGTGATATGGCTATTTTATACCGTACCAATGCACAATCTCGTGTGCTTGAAGAGGGGCTTATTAAACGGGCATTACCATATACGATGGTAGGCGGTACTAAATTCTACGATCGTAAGGAGATTAAAGATGTGCTCGCTTATTTACGCGTTCTCTACAATCCTTTTGATGATTTAAGCCTGTTGCGTATTATCAATGTGCCTAAACGTAGTATTGGAGCCATTACGGTATCGAAATTACAAGACTATGCTCGGACCAATGGAACGTCCCTGTTTATGACGTTAACACAATTGCACTTAGTAGATTCTATTAAAGGAAAAACAAAGGAAAAACTAGAAGAATTTGGTATTTTAATCTTTACATTAGTTGCTGAAATGGATGATAAATCGGTTCTGGATATTTTAGAGGCTATACTTGATAGAACGGGGTACTTAGCACAATTAGAAGAGAGTACAGACCCACAGGATCAAGCTCGTGCTGAGAATATTGGTGAGCTTTTATCTGTAGCAAAAGACTTCCAAGATACAAATCCTACTGGTACTGTGGAGGATTTCTTGGAACAAGTAGCCCTCGTTAATGACGTAGATTCTTTTGAGCAGGAAGAATCCAAAGTAACACTTATGACATTACATGCTGCAAAAGGTCTCGAATTTCCTATCGTATTCCTCTGTGGTTTAGAAGAAGGATTATTCCCTCACAGTCGCACTTTGATGAATCCAGAGGAAATTGAAGAAGAACGACGTTTGGCATATGTAGGTATTACACGGGCAGAAAAAGAGTTATTTATATCAAATGCTACTACGCGTACTGTATTTGGTCGCACTAGTGCGTATTTACCATCTCGATTTATTGATGAAATTCCAGCGGAATTAATCGATGGATTGCGTGCAAAACGTAAAGTTCCAGATGATATTAAACGCCATGTACCTCAACATATGTCCGTTACTAGTCGTCCTGTAACAAAACCGATTATTCGAAACGAAGTGATTGCAGACTGGAAAATAGGTGATACAGCGCTTCATAGTAAATGGGGAAATGGTAAAGTGGTAGGTGTAGATGGACAAGGAGCAGGAATGAAATTAACCATAGAATTTCCGACTCAAGGTGTACGTGTAGTGATGGCTAAATTTGCGCCCGTAAAAAAAGTTTAGACACTTATAGATATGTATTTGTATTAGTTACATTAAGAATGTAACAACAATTATATCAGTCTCTAATGTTTATTATTACAATAGGGTGAAATATGAATATAAAACAGAAAATTGAAATATTACAACATGAATTAACACATGCACAATACTTATATTATGTAAAAGATGCGCCTCTCATGAGTGATTATGAATATGATCAAAAATATAGAGAATTAGTTAATCTAGAGACTGCTCACCCAGAATATATAGTTTCTTCTTCACCAACACAGCGTATAGGATTAAAGGTAGAAGGTCCTTTTGATAAAGTTGTTCATGGACGTCCTATGTTGAGCCTTTCCAATGTGTTTAACGCTGATGAAGTACGGGGATTCGATAATCGTATTACAAAGGAGTTAGGTCGTAGAACATCAGGGTATGTGGTGGAACTCAAAATCGATGGACTAGCAGTAAATTTACATTATGAACATGGTGTTCTTATACGTGCCGTTACACGTGGTGATGGCCGGGTAGGGGAAGATGTGACCGCTAATGTGCGTACTATAAAATCCATACCATTATATTTAGAAAATGCTCCTGATTTCATTGAAATTCGCGGTGAAGCGTATATGCCACACAGTGAATTTAAGCGCATTAATGAAGAGCGTGATGAAGAGGGTTTACCTACCTTTGTGAATCCACGTAATGCAGCAGCAGGTTCCTTGCGTCAACAAGATCCGGCCATCACGGCAAATCGTAATTTAGCTTTTTTTGCTTATGCTATAGGTTCTGAAGCTGGTGCTAACATTCACACGCAACAGGAATTATTACATCGGTTAGAAGACTTTCATTTTTCGGTAAACCCTCATTATCGCTTATGCCATACAGTAGACGAAATAATTGAAGCTATTGATTATTGGAATATAAAGCGCCATGAATTACCATATGATACGGATGGCATGGTTATTAAAGTCAATGATTTTGATGATCAAGAAATCCTAGGATCTACAGCAAAAGATCCTAAATGGGCAACAGCTTTCAAATATGCGCCAGAAGAAGTGGAAACTATTGTTAAAGACATTACGATTAATGTTGGACGCACAGGTGTTCTAACACCAACTGGTGAGTTGGAACCAGTATTCGTGTCTGGTACTAATGTGAAACGAGTTACATTACACAATCAAGATTTCATTACGGAAAAAGATATTCGTATTGGTGATCATGTTGTGATTCATAAGGCAGCAGAAATCATTCCAGAAGTCATTCGCGTATTAACGGATAAACGCACTGGCACAGAGGAACCATTTGTTATTCCTAACACTTGTCCTGTATGTGAATCCCCAACAGTGCGTCGTGACGGTGAGGCAGCCATTCGTTGTACGAATGCATATTGCCCAGCTATTGAAAAAGAACAAATCATCCATTTTGCTTCCCGTGATGCTATGAATATTGACGGCTTAGGTCCATCTATCGTAGAAAATCTCATCAGTTATAAACTTATTAAAAATGTGGTAGATCTCTATCATCTTACCGTAGATGATTTAGTAATCATGGAGCGAATGGGTAAAAAATCGGCAGAAAATCTTGTAAAAGCTATCGCCGATTCTAAAACAAGGGGATTAGACCGCGTATTATATGGTCTCGGGATTCGTTTAATCGGTTCTAAAGCGGCATCAACTATTGCTAGTGTTGTAGGCTCTATGGACAGATTTTTAACGATTACAAAAGAAGAGCTTATAGCTGTAGAGGAAATAGGTCCTACTATGGCGGATAGTATTGTCGATTACAGGAATAATCCACAACATATTGCAATTATCAATGGATTAATGCAAGCAGGCCTTACTATGACTGTAAACGTGGCAGATGAGATAGGTAATGAAATGGACGGCGAAATTGTTGTCCTTACAGGAAAACTAGAATCGATGGGGCGCAGTGAAGCTAGTAAGATTTTAGAATCTCATGGTGCAAAGGTGACTGGTTCTGTATCCAAAAAAACGACCCTCGTTGTAGCTGGTGAAGACAGTGGCAGTAAATTAGCTAAGGCTAATGAACTAGGCATTCGCGTAATAAATGAAGAAGAATTATTAGCGCTTATCAAATCGTGGTCTTAATATAATAAACAGATATAGATTTGTTAAACCATGAAATTAGAAATGCTAATTTTTATGGATTATGCTTGATAAGTTTAGTAAATTATACTGATTATTTAAATTAACTTTCATAAATGATATAATGGTAAATCATGAAAGGATGTGGACCGATGAAAATCAGCCAAGACGAAATAAAAAAAATCGCATTTCTATCTCGATTAGAAGTGAAAGAAAACAATATGGCTAATATAGAAAAAGAATTATCCGATATTCTTACATATGTAGCAGAATTGAATGAATTAGATTTAGATGGTGTAGAACCAATGGCACATGCTGTACCATTACATAATGTGTTTAGAGAAGATGAGGAGAAACCATCTCTTGCTCACGATTTAGCATTATCGAATGCACCGGAAGCTGAAGATGGGTATTTCAAAGTGCCTCGCGTTGTACAAGAATAGGAGGTTTCACAGTGGCAACGATTCATGAATTACATACTCAATTAGTGAATAAAAACATTAGCGCTGTGGAATTGACACAAGCGGTAATCGCTCATAAAGCAAAGGTAGAGCCAATAGTACATGCGTATTTATCTGACTCACATGAAAGTGCATTAGCTACTGCTAAAGCAGTAGATGAAGCTATTGCAAAAGGGGAAACTATTTCTCCATTAGCCGGCATACCTGGGGCTATCAAAGACAATATTTGTATTAAAGACGAGCCAGCCACTTGTGCTTCTAGAATGCTTGAGCATTTCATTCCACCATATAATGCATCTGTTATTGAGCAATTACAAAACCAACATTTTGTTAACCTTGGCAAACTCAATATGGATGAATTCGCTATGGGTGGATCTACAGAAAATTCTGCATTGGCAAAAACAGCGAACCCTTGGAATACGGACTGTGTACCAGGTGGTTCCTCTGGCGGTAGTGCAGCAGCTGTATCCAGCGGTTCTGCTATTTGGGCGCTCGGTTCTGATACCGGCGGTTCCATTCGTCAACCAGCGTCTTTTTGTGGCGTAGTAGGTTTAAAACCGACTTATGGCAATGTATCTCGTTACGGTTTGATTGCCTTTGCATCTTCTTTGGACCAAATTGGGCCATTGACGCGTGATGTAACAGATGCGGCTCTCGTATTGAATGCGATTTCCGGTCATGACCCTAAGGATTCTACATCTATTCCTGGTAATCGTGTAGATTACACTACAGCTCTCGTTAATGATGTAAAAAATCTTAAAATCGGCGTGCCAAAGGAATTTTTTGGTGATGGCTTAAGTGCAGATGTACGAAAAGCTATGGATGAAGCTATTGAAACGTATAAGAAATTAGGAGCTGAAATTGTTGAGGTTTCATTGCCTAATAGTAAATATGCTTTATCTGCGTATTATATTATCGCCTTAGCAGAAGCAAGCTCTAACTTAGCTCGTTATGATGGTGTTAGTTATGGTATGCGAGTAGCAGCGGATAATTTAGTAGAAATGTCTACTAAAACTCGTACAGAAGGTTTCGGTCCAGAAGTACAACGCCGTATCTTGCTTGGTACATATGTATTGAGCTCCGGTTATTATGATGCATACTATTTGAAAGCCCTCAAAGTACGTCGCCTTATTAAGAATGAATTTGATGAAGCATTCTCTAAAGTCGATTTACTTTTATCTCCTACAGCGCCAAATACAGCCTATAAGTTTGGTGAAAAAGTAAATGATCCATTGGCTATGTACTTGGAAGATATTTGCACAGTACCTGCTAACTTGGCGGGTATTCCTGGCATTAGCATTCCAGCTGGTATGTCTAGCAATAACTTGCCAATTGGTCTGCAATTACTCGGTCCTGCTATGGGGGAAGAAACATTGCTTCGTGCAGCGTTTACCTTTGAACAAGCTAGACCAGATTGTCAATTAGTAGCACCAACTGGGGAGGTTTCTTTATGAGCAGTAAATACGAAACAGTCATTGGTTTAGAGGTTCATACAGAACTTAAAACTAAGACTAAAATTTTCTGTGGTTGTACTACCGAGTTTGGTGGTGACCAAAATACACATGTATGTCCAGTATGTTTGGGTTTACCTGGTGCTATGCCTGTGCTTAATAAAAAGGTAGTTGAATATGCCATCAAAGTAGGCTTAGCACTTAATTGCGATATTTTGCAATTTAATAAATTTGATCGTAAAAACTACTATTATCCAGATTTGCCTAAAAACTATCAAACATCTCAATATGATTTGCCAATTTGTTTGAATGGATATTTAGATATTGAAGTTGATGGTCAAACAAAACGCATCGGCATTACTCGTATTCATATGGAAGAAGATGCAGGTAAACTTGTTCATAGTGGTAACACTATTTCAGACTCCAATTCGTCTAATGTTGATTACAATCGTACAGGTGTTCCATTGCTAGAAATCGTATCTGAACCAGATCTTCGTTCCGGTGCAGAAGCAAAAGCCTATGTGGAAAAATTACGTTCCATTCTACAATATTTAGAAGTATCTGATGGACGTATGGAGGAAGGTTCTTTGCGATGTGATGCGAATGTATCTGTTCGCCTTCGCGGTGCTACAGAGTTTGGTACTCGTACAGAAACAAAGAATGTTAACTCCTTAACAGGTATTCAAAAAGCTATCGAGTATGAAGCATTACGTCAAGCACAACTCATTGAAGATGGGGGGACGGTATGTCAAGAAACTCGTACATGGGATGATGCGCAAGGTATTACTTTGGCAATGCGGAAAAAAGATTCCGAAGACGATTATCGGTATTTCCCAGAGCCAGACTTAGTACCAATCGTGATTACTGAAGAGGAAATTAACGATGCTCGGGCTAATTTACCAGAATTACCAGACGCAAAAATTGCACGTTTTATATCTGAGTATGGTTTATCTACAGCTGATAGTACTATTTTAACAGCATCTCGTAAAACAGCTGATTATTTGGATGCTGCTGTGAAAGCTGGCGCCGATGCAAAAACGGTATCTAATTGGATGTTAGGTGACCTTTCTAAGATGATTAATGAAAATGGCTTAACCTTTGGTGAGTCTAAAGTAAGTCCAGAAAATTTGGCATCTATGATTGCTCTTATCGATAAAGGAACTATTTCTGGCAAAATTGCGAAAAAAGTTATCGTATCTATGTGGGAATCTGGTAAAGATGCTGACACTATTGTTAAAGAAGAAGGGTTAGTACAAATTACAGATACTGGTGCTATTGAAGAAATAGTGAAACAAGTGATTGCAAATAATCCACAACCAGTAGCAGACTTTAAAGGTGGCAATGGCAAAGCTATTGGATTCCTTGTAGGTCAAGTCATGAAAGAATCTAAAGGCCGTGCAAATCCAGGTATGGTTAACGAATTGTTACAAAAATTCTTAAACGACTAATGTAATGCTGTTGTTTTTGCTATAATGCATAGGCAAATAGATATTCTATCTATTTGCCTATGACTATATATTATATAAAGAATATTTTATTATAGATATTCAGAGTTATGTAACTAAATCAAGTCATAGGTTGCTATTTTGTTCTATAGGAATAGAATATGGATAATCAAAATTACACAAATCAAAATGATAATAGTAAAACGCGTGTTCTCAGTGATGATGAGCGTCGTCAATTTGATGGTATTACCATTGAAGAATCTGCTGGTGATGTAAAGGTAGACGAAACACCAACCTTTGAGCAAGAGCGGACTCAATATGAGCAAGGGTATGAACAATTTGGAAGCCCACGAGTAAAAGTCATTCACCTAGGCGGATCCAGTTGGTTGAGCCGTATTATACTAATCGCCATATTGGCAGCTATTGCAGCAGCAATTATTTTCTTCGGTGGTATTATTGTTACTATTATCGGTGTTGTTATGCTCGTTGGTGCTATCATCTCCTTCATCTTTGGTCTGTTCTAGCAATATATGCTATAATATTAATATTGTACTAGACGGTGGCATATCCATTCGATGATGATGAGGTAATATGAACGTAGTTTTATCAACATTAAACTCAAAATTTATACATTCCTCACTAGCTTTGAGATATCTTAAGGCTTATGGTGAGGCCCATGGACAGGCATACGATATAGTGGAATACACTATTAATATGCCTGTTTTGCATATTCTTAATGACATTACAGAGCGTACCATCGATGTGTTAGGATTTGCTTGCTATATTTGGAATATAGAAATGACCCTTCATGTAGTAGATCTTGTGAAAGCTGTACGTCCAGATATTAAAATTGTATTGGGAGGCCCCGAGGTTTCATTTACAGCTGATGAACTACTAACAGAATGCACTAATGTTGATTACATCGTGCAAGGTGAAGGAGAAGAAGCTTTTTATCATTTAATTAGTGCTCTACAAGCAGGTAAAGACGGTTTAGAATCTGAAATTTCAGGTATCCGTGGACGCCATAGTAGTGGTGAATTGAAAGGTTCTACTCAGGTGGTAGAAGTTAAAGATTTATCTACTATTCCCTTTCCATATACTGAAAAAGATATGGCTGATTTAGAGCATAAAATTATGTACTACGAATCTTCTCGTGGATGTCCATTTTCCTGTCAATATTGTTTATCTGGTAATAAAAATACAGTACGATTCTTTCCATTAGAAAGAACGCTAAAAGAGTTACAATGGTTTATGGATCATGGGGTAAAGCAAATTAAATTTGTGGATCGTACATTTAACTGTGCTCCTCATCATCATAGACCGTTGATGGAATTTATTCGTGATGCAAAAACGAATACGAATTTCCATTTAGAAATGGAACCGGAATTGATGACGGAGTGGGAAACTAATTTGTTAAGTACGACCCCAGCAGGACGTATTCAAATTGAAGTAGGCGTACAGAGTACACATAAGAAAACTTTAGATGCCATCAATCGCTACAATGATTGGCTATACATTCAACAATCTATTCGTCCTATTATTGAAGCTGGTAATACTCATGTACATATGGACTTAATTGTAGGATTACCTTATGAAGATTTTGACCGATTTGGACAATCTTTCAATGATTTGTTTAGTTTGCAACCTCATGCACTTCAAATTGGATTTTTAAAACTGTTAAAGGGATCTGGCGTACGCCGTATGAATGAATACAATTATGTGTATGATCCATTGGCACCTTATGAAGTGTTGAGTACCCATGTGTTGCCTTATGATAAAATTCGTTTTTTGAAACATTTTGAAGATGTATTTGAGAGATTCTATAATAGTGAACGGTTTAGAACTGTATTCGGTTATATTGGAAAACAATTGATTACTGGAACTGCAGATGCTTTTTCTTATTTCTGTGATATGACACAGGTCTGGATTAATGAAGGCAATCACAAGGTTAATTTAAAAGAAATCGATCAAATCGAATTTTTGTATCGCTATTTTCTATCTAAAGGTGATACAGTGGCAGCAGAATTATTGCAATACGATACATTGGTAAGTTATCGAGGTAAGGTGCGCAGTGAAGCTGTTGGTTTGCCAAAGCAAACGAAGGAACTCCTTCAAGCAGGGGAAGCCTTCTGGCGTAACGAAGCGGTAGCTAGTGAATATATTCCTAATTACAGGTTTAAAGAATGGCGTAGAATTCGTCAACAATATGTAGAAATGACCATGAGTCGTCATACAGCAGAATATTTAGAGATTCAGCAAATTCCAGATGGTAATTTTACTGTTATTATCGATGTAAATAGAGAGGTCCATCCATTTATACGACCTAATGTATAAGCATTAATCTATATATGAATAGTTTTATGTGCAAATGGAATATTTTTATTAATATTATTAGAATATCAATAGTTAATACATATATGTAATAGACCTGTAAAGGAGGACTATGACAGATACAACGAGACCTAAGCGTTATCGCATGGTATCAAAATATTATAAAGAACATTATGGGGAAAAAGTATATAAATTACCTGTAGCATTGCCGTTAACTTGTCCTAATCGAGATGGTTCTGTTGGCATAGGGGGCTGTACATTCTGTGGAGAAATCGGTGCTGGTTATGAAAATAGACCGTCTTGGATGACCGTAGCCATGCAGTTAGAAGAAAATATTGCTCATATTGGGCCAAAATATAAGGCAAAAAAATTTATTCCTTATTATCAAAATTTTAGTAATACTTATTTACCTCCAGTGGATTTCAAATCTTATATGGAGCAAGGTTGTATTGAATCAGCGGTAGGTATTGCTATCGCTACGCGTCCTGATTGTATTGCAGATGAATATCTCAATATATTACAAGATATTAAAGAACGCTTTCATAAAGATATTTATATTGAACTAGGCTTACAAACCGTTAACTACCATACATTGGAGAAGATTAATCGCGGTCATGATTTAGCTCAGTTTATCGACGCGGTATTGCGTATTAAGCGCTACGGATTCAATATAACAACCCATATGATTGTTAATTTACCTTGGGATACAATGGAAGATACTATCGAAGGAGCAAAGATACTTTCATCATTAGGCGTGGATCAAGTAAAACTACATGCTCTTTATATTGTAAAAGATACTTTGATGGCAAAATGGTATAAAGAAGGTCAATTTACATTGATTAGTGCCGAAGAATATGCAGATCGCGTTGTACAGTTTGTGCGCCATTTACATCCAGATATTGTGCTACAACGATTGGTGGGACGGGCACCAGAGGATAATACATTATTCACAAATTGGTCCATGGGCTGGTGGCGTGTACAAGATTTGATTGACAATAAATTAGATGAATTAGACGCCCATCAAGGCGATTTATGTGACTATTTAAATGGTAAAGCAGTACGTAGATTTATTGATTAGGAGATGCTTATGAGCGAATTAGTATTTACATTTCCTACTTATGACCTAGCACAATCTATATTAGGTCAACATAATCGATATTTACAAATGATGTTAGAAGTCATTCCTTGTAACGTGGTAGCCCGCGGTGACACGGTAGTGATTAAAGGTGATGAAGAGCCTGTTAATGCATTGTATCGTACATTAGAGGAGCTTGTATTTTTATATCGTGAAGGTAGTACTATTTCTGAATCACAAGTTCGTATTGCAGCCAAGCTAGTGTTGCAAGGTAAAGCCGATGCAGTTCATACTATGTTTGAAGATACATTATCTGTAACGATGCGGGGTAAGAATATTACGCCGAAAACGGAAGGTCAAAAACAATATGTAGATAGCATCCGAAAAAATACTATAACCTTTGGTATTGGTCCAGCCGGTACAGGGAAAACCTTTTTGGCGGTAGCTTTGGCATCTTTCTATTTAAAAAATCGAAATGTAGATAAAATCATTCTTACAAGACCTGCTGTAGAGGCGGGAGAACGATTGGGTTTTTTGCCAGGTGAATTACAAGAGAAAGTAGATCCATATTTGCGTCCTCTTTACGATGCTCTCCATGAAATGTTCGGTATTGAGCAGGTGCAACGATTTATGGAAAAAGGCACTATTGAAGTAGCGCCTTTGGCATATATGCGGGGCCGTACATTAGAAAATGCTTTTGTTATTCTCGACGAAGCACAAAATACGACAGCCGAGCAAATGAAGATGTTTTTAACTCGTTTAGGCAATAATTCTAAAATGGTTGTAAACGGAGATAAAACTCAAATCGATTTGCCACCTCGCATCACCTCTGGTTTGGGAGAAGCGGAAAAAGTATTGAAAAACATTCATGGCATTAATATGGTATATTTTACAGACCAAGACGTAGTGCGCCATGATTTAGTCGGTCGCATTGTGAAGGCTTATGATGCGTATCATGAACAAAGAGCGAAAGAAGTGTAATATGCATATACATATCAGTTACGATGAAGGCATAAAACAAGATACAGCTATTGAATCAATCATTCAAAAGGTATGTGACGAAGTGAGTCGTGTTTATGGCCTCGATGATGATGAATTGAGTATCTTGTTGTGTAACAATGAAAAAATCCATGAACTTAATAAAGAGTATCGTGGCATTGATAGACCTACTGATGTTTTATCCTTTGCTCTCAACGAAGGGGAAGACTATGATGGTAGTGAAGCGGAAAATCACCTCTTGGGAGATATGATTATTTCCCTTGAGAAAACGAAGGAACAAGCCATTGAATATGGACATAGTTTTGAACGGGAATTGGCGTATTTAACGACTCATAGCTGTTTACATATCTTAGGTTATGACCATATGACAGATGAAGATAAAAAAGAAATGCGCATGGAAGAAGAATTTGTGCTTTCCAATTTAGGTTATGTACGAGAGGATCAACCGTATAATGAATAATAATGAACATTTTAAATCTGGTTTTGTCGCTGTTGTAGGACGTCCTAATGTAGGAAAATCTACTATGATTAATGCTCTTATTGGCGATAAAATCGCTATTGTTTCCGATAAGGCACAAACCACACGTAACCGTATTATTTGTGTTTATACAGACGAAGAGAAACAAATTGTATTTATGGATACACCAGGTGTACATAAACCAAAACACAAACTTGGGGAGTTTATGGTAGATGCAGCTATTGCATCTTTAAAAGAAACAGAAGCTGTTTTATTTGTCGTAGCAGGCAATGAGAAACGTGGGCCTGGTGATGATTTTATTATCGAACAATTACGCAAAGTAAAGGTACCGGTATTTTTAGTTGTTAACAAAATCGATACCTTGAAGAAAGATGAGCTCATTGCAGCTATTGCTTCTTATGGAGATTTTGACTTTGCTGGTGTCATTCCTATTTCTGCAAAGGATAAAGAAAATCTTCCTGAATTGTTAAAAGTACTAGGCGAATACTTGCCAGAAGGCCCTCAGTATTTCCCAGAAGATATGATTACAGACCAACCGGAGCGCCTTATCATTTCCGATATTGTACGAGAAAAGATTCTTTTAGCTACACGTGATGAAATTCCTCATGCCATCGCTGTAGATGTGGACGAAATGAAAACACGTCCCGATGGTACCACTTATATACGTGCTACTATTTATTGTGAGCGAGATTCTCAAAAAGGAATTATTATAGGCAATAAAGGGGCTTTGTTACGTAAAATTGGCGCTGAAGCACGTGTGGATATTGAACGCTTATTAGCTACAAAGGTATATCTAGATTTATGGGTAAAAGTGAAAAAGGATTGGCGCAATAAATCAGGTATGTTATCCGAATTAGGGTATAAGTAATAATGTTTATTTTAAACGAAATATTTATATATTCTCATATGTGAGATTCTATTTTATGTATTTAAATGTAAGAATATCATAAGTATATGCTAATTAGTTTTGGCAGAAAGGTTTTAATTGAATGGATAATATAGATGGACTGTTACCCATAGGGTTTGGCATCGTATGTATACTTTTAATCAATTTTTTTGTGGTAGCTAAATTCTCTTTTGCTCGGTTGCGTAAGGAGCATGTAGAGGATATGGAAATTTTAGAGGAGAAAGATCGTAAATTCCTGTTACAACTCTATCAAAATCCTGAGTATTTCCTCAATACAACACAATTTTTAATCCTTTTTTTTATACTCGCTTTAGCAGGCACAGGTACCTATGTATTTGACACTATTATCGACGATATTATGATAGTTTTTAATATTCATGGTACCTGGGTTCATCATGTTTTAGATGTTGTATTATTGTTATTTATCAGCTTAATCGTTCTCATCTTTGGTGAAATTGTACCAAAAGCGTTAGGCCTATCATTTCCAACGAAATATGTGAATACTTATAGTCGAATTGTAGTTGGTGCAGGTCGCTTGGTGTATCCTTTTATCTGGATAGGTAGTAAAATTTCAAATCGTATTTTAAAATTTTACAAAACAAAATACTTAACTGAACTTGATTTAGTATATACGGAAGACGAAATTCGTATGATGATTTCTCGCAGTCACGAAGAAGGTCAATTAGATCAAGTAGAATCAGAGCTGATTGATAATGTATTCAATTTTGTAGAGCGAATGGCTAAGGAAGTTATGGTACCGCGCCAAGATGTAAATTGTATCTTTGTTGAAGATGGCTATGATGAAGCGATGAAGGTAATCCGTTCTACAGCACATACACGATATCCATTATGTGTAGAAGATAAGGACCATATTATCGGTTTAGTACATATTAAAGATTTAATGGAACGACCAAATCAAGCAAAGAAAGATTTGCGCAATGTGAAACGAGATATTCTTACTGTGCCAGAGGTGATGAAACTATCTACTTTGTTACAATATATGAGAACACGCCGCATCTATCAAGCAGTTGTAGTAGATGAGTACGGTGGTATGGTGGGTCTTGTTGGTTTAGAAGACATCATCGAAGAATTAGTAGGCGATATTCAAGACGAACATGAATCCCATTTGCCAGCTACTATGACTTATGCAGATGGTTCTTTTGAATTTGATGGTAAAGTCCTTGTTGATGAAGTGGCTGAAATTATGGATATTGATATTGAGGACTCTGATTCAGATACCATTGGTGGATATGTGTTTGGTTTGTTAGAACGAACGCCTATTGTAGGTGATACAGTAGAGGCTTATGGTTATTCATTTGAAGTTATTCAAATGCAAGGCTATCGGATTTCCCGTGTTCGAGTTGTACCAGTACCTGTAGAAGAGGCTGTAGACGAGGATGATCAACAAGAATCTTAATGGTGGTTTCAATACATCAGCCATCGTAATTAGTCGAAAAAAACATAAGCTTTACTCAGTATTTACCTTTATTACACCAAATTTAGGTATCATACGTGCTTCACTGCCCCACAAAAGATTACAAACATTGCGTAATAGTTCTTTTTTACGCCCTTTCAGTGGTATGTACATCACCGTTGTGCCTGATGGGGAGTATGTGAAAGTTACACAAATTGATGGGTCATATGTAGTAGAAACACTGGACAGCAATCTTGAAAATATTGCTTATACAGCGGTAGCTAGTGAGTTGATACAAGAGTTATTTGCTTTATATGATGTGGATCGAAGTGTATTTGATGTTGTAGCTAATTATTCTAAACAAATACGTAATCGAAATGTGAGATTAGCAACTATAATTTTAGGGTGGCAACTCCTAGCAAAATCTGGTGTGGTACCCCAGGGACATCTATTGTCATCCCTAGAAGAGAGTAGTCCATTTTGGCAAGAGTTATTCTTTGCAACTCATCGTTATCCAACGAAGGAGATGATGTCATCATTGGTACATGTTCTTAATTACGCTTGGAAATCAGAAGAGCACTTAGTAATTACAAAATCTACATGGTCTGAGCTAGAACAGTCTTTACTAGTTTTTGCTACAAGAGAAGTTGGAAAAGAGTTACAAAGTGTAAAATTCTTATTGACTTTATAGCAAAGAATAATTATACTTAAACTAAATAATAACTTGAACTCATTTTTGGTATTACAAAAAAGTAAGTCTAATTTCATAGTTTTACCTCATCTTGTATACCCTTGGCGAAATGGGTCAAGGCTTTCTAGCGCGAACCGTAATTCACGACTACAAGAGCAATTTAGCTTGCTCCTGTAGTCGTTTTTATTTTGTCTTTACCATTAATAAAGGAGGGATAGATTTTGTGTCAATAGGAAGACACGACAGCAGCTCTATATGTACCATCAAATTATGTATTCATATAGGAGATGTTTTAGTTACTTACAACGTGAATACAAGGGATGGTGCAGTAACAATTTAATAGGCAAGTGATTCTTATATCCAGTTTGGGTTTAACCATGAGGAGGGAGTACAATGCATACTATAAAAACTGGAAAAGGCTCTACTACGAAAGGTTTCTTGGATCGGTTCTTTAACTTATCTAACAATGGCACCAATGTACGGACGGAATTTTTTGCTGGTGTCACCATGTTTATTGCTTCTGTTTATATTTTAGCGGTTATCCCCAATTTATTAGTTGCTTCAGGCATGCCTCGTGAAAGTACGGTAGCCGCTGTTATATTAACCACCGCATTTGCTACAATGCTCATTGGGTTTGTGGCGAATATTCCTGTTGTTATTGCCCCAGGACTTGGTTTAAGTGCTTTTTTCTCCTATACTATTTGTGGTTCGATGGGACTTTCTTGGCAAACTGCTTTAGGGGCGGTATTTATTTCGGGTGCCGTTTTTGTAATTTTGACAGTAACACGTATATTGAATCGCATCATAGATAGTATTCCACAAGTATTGAAAACATCTATAGGTGTTGGCATAGGCTTATTTATTGCTTTCATTGGTTTTAAAAACGCTCATATTATTGTAGCTGATAAAGCAACCTTTGTAGGTCTAGGTAATATGCAAGATCCCGCTGTATTACTGACCTTATTTGGCCTAATTATTACAAGCGTTCTTTTGGCTAAACAAGTCAAGGGTGGATTATTAATTGGTATGGTTATTACTACGGTGCTTGCTATGGCATTAGGGATTACAAAAGTACCGCAGTCTTTGTCCGATATTTTTAACTTAGTACCTCCAATACCAGTAGATACATTTGGTCAATTTGATATTAAAAGCGCATTTGCGTACGGAATTGTGTCTATTATTTTTTCTATTACCATTGTTGATATGTTTGATAATATTGGTACCCTTATTGGGGTTACTAGAAAAGCTAACTTAGTAGGGCCTGATGGCAAATTTAAAGGTCTTAACAAGGCATTACTCTGTACGTCTATTGCGGCTGCTGGTGGTGCTATTATTGGTACATCTACAGTGACTTCCTATATTGAAAGTGCTGCTGGTGTAGCTGATGGTGGGCGCACTGGTTTAACGGCAGTAGTAACGGGTTTACTATATGTAGTATCTTTATTTTTTGCCCCTTTATTTTTGTTAGTTCCGGCACAAGCCACAGCACCAGTACTCATTATTGTAGGTGTATTTATGATAAGTGAAGTAATTCATATAGATTTTAGTGATTTTACTGAGGCTTTGCCTGCATTTTTAACAATTTTATTGATGCCATTAACATTTAGTATCGCTCAAGGTATATCCTTTGGTTTTGTATCCTATACTTTAATTAAAATGGCTACCGGTCGTTTTAAAGACATTCATCCTATTATGTATGCATTAACAATCGCTTTTATCATTCACTTTGCTATGTAAAGAGGTGATAGTATGAACGGGAATATACAAATTGTAAAAGGGCATATTTTGTTTACTAAAAGTCCTGAAGCTTTCACCATTATTGAAAATGGATATATCGTTGTTGAAGGACCGTGCATTCAATACGTTGGTGAATCGTTGCCCATAGAATATGAGGATTATCATATTACGGATTATGGGGATACATTAATTATTCCTGGATTTGTAGATACTCATGTACATGGACCGCAATATTGCAATCGTGGCCTTGGCATGGATATGGAATTATTGCCCTGGCTCAATACATATACTTTTCCAGAAGAAGAAAAATTTAAAGATACTGCTTATGCTAACATGGTATATACGTCATTTGTTAATGATTTGGTCAGAAATGGTACTACTCGGGCTGTAATATATGGTACTGTGCATTTACAAGGTACTGTTGAGCTTATGAAGGCTGTAGCAGATGCGAAGATATGCGCCTATGTGGGTAAAGTTAATATGGATCAAAATTCACCAGAGTATTTACTGGAAGATAGCAATCAATCCATTGTAGATACAATGCAAGCCATTTTAGTAGCTGAGCAATTTGAACCTTATGTGAGACCTATTATAACACCTCGATTTGCGCCTACTTGTTCTGGGCCATTGATGAGAGAATTAGGTAGATTAGCAAAGAAATATAATCTACCAGTACAATCACATTTATCAGAAAATCGAGGAGAAATTGATTGGGTGGCCGCACTCTTTCCAAAATCAAAAGATTATACATCTGTTTATGTAGATTATCATCTTATAGGTACTCAGCCTTGTATAATGGCTCATTGTATACATCTTAGTGATGATGAAATTGATATATTAGCACAGACCAATACATTAGTAGCTCATTGTCCGTATTCGAATAATAATTTATCTAGTGGCATCGCTCCTATACGCAAATTATTAGAGCGAGGGGTACCGATTTCTCTAGGATCTGATATTTCTGGTGGGCACTTAACATCAATGGCACGTGTTCTAACAGAGGCCATAGGCTTATCTAAAATGAAATGGGCTGAAGTAGACAAAGACTATAAACCTCTTACATTAAGTGAAGGATTTTACGGAGCTACTCGTGGAGGCGGTCAATTTTTTGGTAATGTAGGATCCTTTGAAATAGGGTATGAATTTGATGCTCTCGTTATCGATGATTCTAGTTTATTTGATATGAATGTACGCAGTCCTTTAGAAAGATTAGAACGATGGCTCTATATCGGAGATGACCGCCAAATTGCTAATCGTTATTGCAGAGGTCAGCAGTTATCTATATAGAATTTTGAAATTTTCTATGTCAGTGTAACTACATAGTATCAATGTATCAATGCATAAATGTATAGTGGATGTATAATTTATAGATATGAATATTTTGTATAGCTATGAATGAAATTACTTATACTATTACAATACAGAATGGACAAATGTATTCCTCTAATTGACACTGCATATAAACTTTATTTATAATATAACAATCTTATATTATATTTATTTCAAGGAGGAACGTATGAGTTTGTTGGGTAATATCAAAATTCATGCACTTACATTACTATTGACAGTAGTGGCTGAGTATATTGGTATCCAAAAATTTGGTGCCGTCGTTATGTTACCTTTATTGTATGCATTGATTCTTGGGCTTATCATTTCCATTCCCAAATTTAAGATTTTAACAGTGGAACAAATGGAAAAATCTGCTGATTATATTGGTATTGCCGTAATGTTATTAATGGTTAAAGTAGGCCTTGGCATTGGCCCTAACCTCGGCATTTTAACAAGTGCTGGGTGGGCGTTGATTCTTCAGGAATTGGGACATTTCTTTGGTACTATCATTTTCGGTTTACCTGTAGCATTGCTTTTAGGTATGCGACGTGAAGCAGTAGGAGCTTGCTATTCTGTAGATAGAGAACCTAATGTAGCTATTATCATTGATAAATTCGGTTTTAGTTCTCCAGAAGGACGTGGCGTTATGGGCATGTACATTTGTGGTGTGCTCATCGGTGCTATGTGGGTATCTGTATTAGCAGGTATATTGGCACAACTTGGTTGGTTCCATCCACTAGCTTTAGCTATGGGAGCTGGCGTTGGTTCTGCTAGTATGATGGCGGCTGCTACAGCACCTATCATTGCAGTATATCCTGAATTTGAACAACAAATTACAGCTTTAGCAGGCGCTGCTAATTTATTAACAACCGTTTTAGGCGTGTATTTTGGTTTATTTGTATCATTGCCTATCATGGAAAAAACATATAATTTCTTTACTGGTAGAACCCGTGAGCAAGATTTAGCAGAGGAGGCGGCTAATCATGAATAAAAGTGAAAAAATTATACAATTTATCATCGTTATTTGCATTGCTGCTATCATCACTGGCGTGGGTAATATTATGGATGGTAAACATCTATTAGGACCGAGTATGATGGGAGTATTTGTATTAGCTACTCTTGCTACTTTAGGAGCGTTAATTTCTTATTTACCAGTAGCAGATAAATTGCCTATGGTATTCTGGGTATCTTTAGTAGGTGTTATTGCATCTTTACCTGCTATGCCTGGTCAAGAATGGATCATTAAACAAACTAGCCAAGTTACATTCTTGGCTACTACTACACCCGTACTTGCTTATGCAGGTTTATCCTTAGGTAAAGATTTAGGTGCGTTTCGTCGTTTATCCTGGCGTATCGTCCCTGTAGCATTAGCTGTTACAGCAGGCACATTTATTTGTGCTGCTGCAGTAGCTCAATTCATGCTACATTTAGAAGGTGTTATTTAATCGTTTACTAATAATGTTTACAACACGCATATTAATATGTGTTAATCTTATTATAAAAGATGTAATATCGTTTATTTACATATAAAATCGACCGTTTTGAACGGTCGATTTTTATAGGAGATTATATGGGTAGATTAACAAAAGAAGAAGTGAAAGCTAAGGTCTGTGCTGCTATTGAAGCAGCGCAACCTAAATTACGGGAATTAGCAGAATCTATAATGGCAGAACCAGAACTTGGATATAAAGAGGTTAAAACATCTGCTAAAGTACAGGCTATATTTGATGAATTAAATATACCGTATACTAACAATCACGCTTTGACAGGTGTGAAGGGTAGGCTTAAAGGAAAACAATCTAATCGTACTGTAGCAATGATAGGTGAATTAGATGCTATCATATGTCCTCGACACCCACGGGCAGATGATTTGACTGGTGCTGCCCATTGTTGTGGTCATAATGTACAAATTGCCAATATGTTTGCTGTTGGTATGGGATTACAAGCTGTCATGGATGAACTAGGTGGGGATGTTGTATTATTTGCTGTTCCTGCAGAGGAAATGATTGAAGTCGATTTCCGTAATAAATTACGTGAACAAGGTAAAATTAAATATATGGGGGG
This sequence comes from Veillonella caviae, assembly GCF_003992125.1. Lineage (GTDB taxonomy): Bacteria > Bacillota > Negativicutes > Veillonellales > Veillonellaceae > Veillonella > Veillonella caviae. The sequence continues at coordinate 157,974 of NZ_RQUY01000001.1, forward strand.
TAAACAACAGCTCATATATGAAGATGCTTTTGATGATATTGATATGGCTATGCAAATGCATGTAGAAACGGCTAAAACGGAATCTGGTGAAATGGGTTTAGGCACTACATCTAATGGTTTTATTGCAAAACTCATCGAATACCATGGTAAGGTAGCTCACGCAGCGGCGGCTCCGCACGAAGGCATTAATGCATTAAATGCAGCCCTTATGGGGGTTATGGGGGTTAATTCTATACGTGAAACTTTCAAAGAAAGCGATTATTTTAGATTTCACCCCATTATTAATCAAGGAGGTACTCTTGTTAATTGTGTGCCAGACTATGTTCAAATGGAAAGCTATGTACGTGCTTCTAATATCGACGCTATTGTGGATGGTAATAAACGTGTTAATCGTGCTCTAACAGCTGGTGCTGATGCTATCGGTGCAACATGTATTATCAAAGATCTACCAGGATATTTACCGATGCGAGATAATCCTGATATGAATGAATTATTGCGGAATAATTCTGATACTGTTTTTGGAGAAGAAAATGTATATGAGCGTCCTCATATGACAGCTAGTACAGATATGGGTGATGTATCTCATATTATGCCTGTTATCCATCCTTGGGTAGGGTGTATTTCAGGGGTATTACACAGTGCAGAATATGAAATTACCGTACCTGATGTGGCATATATAAAAACAGCACAAGCTTTAGCAATGACCATTGTAGATTTACTTTATGATGAAGCAAAAGAGGCAGAACATGTATTGGCTAATTTTAAACCGGCCCTCACAAAAGAAAGTTATATTGCATTGATGGACTCTATTGAGGAAGCCTAGTCGTCATAAAAGATATAATTATCCTTTTTTATTCAAGGTATAGTACTTTTTTATAGTTCATGTTGTAATATATTTTTATGAGGAGTACATTTGATTGTTCTTGACAGTCATATTCTTAGGTTGTTACAATAATAATAAAATATGGTATATGCTATGATACAGAGGAGTAGACCCTTTTAGCGAGTGAGGATGGTGCAAGCTCACATGTGGTTGAAGGCGCTGTTGAGCATTGGCAGGAACATTATATACAAATACAATTTATATTTTTATATTTCTTGTAGTTTGTTATTAATTAGTAAAAGCCAACATAGAAAAAAAGAGGGCATGCGCCAAATAGGGTGGAACCGCGGGTAATACTCGTCCCTGTAACGATTTTCGTTACAGGGACTTTTTGTTTGTAACGAAAATATTTCATAGAAAGCATTGTAGTAGTGGAGGCATCAATGACATTTCAAGAGATTATTTTAAATCTACAAAAATTCTGGAGCGATCAAGGTTGTATCGTTCAAAATCCTTATGATATTGAAAAAGGCGCAGGTACAATGAATCCTGCTACATTCTTGCACGCCATTGGTCCTGAACCTTGGTCTGTATGTTATGTAGAACCATCCCGACGCCCAGCTGATGGTCGTTATGGTGACAATCCAAATCGTTTGTTCCAACATCATCAATTTCAAGTAATTGTAAAACCATCTCCAGATAACATTCAAGAATTATATCTTGAATCTTTGGCGGCTCTTGGCATTCATGCAGAAGATCACGATATTCGTTTCGTTGAAGATAACTGGGAATCCCCAACTTTAGGGGCTTGGGGACTTGGTTGGGAAGTATGGCTCGATGGAATGGAAGTAACGCAATTTACGTATTTTCAACAAGTTGGTTCTATCGACTGCAAACCAGTATCCGTAGAAATCACATATGGTTTAGAGCGTCTTGCTATGTACATTCAAGGTGTGGAAAACGTATATGATTTAAAATGGAATAACACTGTTACTTATGGTGATGTATGGCATGCTAATGAAGTAGAGCAATCTGTATACAATTTTGAATTAGCTGATACCGATATGTTGTTTAAGCTATTTGATATGTACGAAGCAGAAGCAAAACGCGTATGCGAAGCTGGCTATGTATTACCTGCTTATGACTATGTATTGAAATGTTCACATACATTTAACTTGCTTGATTCTCGCGGTGCTATTTCTATTAGTGAAAGAACAGCTTTTATCGGTCGTGTTCGTGCATTAGCGCGTATTTGTGCACAACAGTATTTAGCAAAACGAGAAGAACTAGGATTCCCACTTTTGAAAGGAGATAACTAAGATGGCAAAAGATTTATTATTTGAAATCGGTGCAGAAGAAATTCCTGCTGGCTTTATGCCTAATATCTTAGGGCAATTGAAACAATTGGCTATAACTAAATTAAACGATGCTCATCTTCCTTTTGAAAGTATCGCAACCTATGGTACACCTCGTCGGTTAGCTCTAATTGTAACAGGTTTGGCAGATACATCAGCAGACATTAGCGAACGCCATAAAGGTCCGTCCGCATCTATTGCTTACGATACAGAGGGCAATGCTACCAAAGCAGCTATCGGCTTTGCTCGCGGCAAAGGCATCGATGTAGCTGACCTCGTTGTAGAAGATGGATACATCTACGCAGAAACTAAAACGGCTGGCGTTCCTTCAAAAAATATCGTTGCAGACCTATTGCCAGAATTGATTCATAGCCTTAATTTCCCTAAATCCATGCATTGGGGGAGTCTAGATGCTAAATTTGTACGCCCTGTGCGTTGGCTTGTAGCGCTTCTCGATGAAGAAGTAATACCTGTAGAATTTGCAACTGTTACATCTAGCAATGTGACTCGTGGTCATCGTTTCTTAGGTGCTGATGAAATAATTATTGCTAATCCTGCATCTTATGTGCAAACATTAAAAGATAATTTTGTCATGGTTGACCAAGATGAAAGACGTCAAGTTATTACAGACCAATTACACGTTATTGCTAATGAAAAAAATGCGGATATCGTTTGGGATGATGATTTATTAGAGGAAATTAACTACCTCGTTGAATGGCCTACTGCATTATGTGGTGGATTTGAAGACTCTTACTTGTCATTGCCTGATGCAGCTATTATTACGCCAATGAAAGACCATCAACGGTACTTCCCATTGGTGAATAAAGAAGGCAAATTATTGCCAATGTTCTTGACTGTTCGCAATGGTTCTAATCACTCTATCGAAGTAGTACAAGCTGGTAATGAACGAGTATTGCGTGCTCGTTTAGATGATGCTAAATTCTTTTTTAACGAAGACCGCAAGAAATCATTAATCGATCGTCAAGAAGGGTTAACTAAAATCGTATTCCAAGAAGGTCTCGGTAATTTAGCAGACAAAACAGAACGTCTATTACAATTAGGTCGTGTGTTCGCTGAGACTTGTGGATTACACGAAGATGCTACAGTTGTACTTGAGCGAGCTACAGAGCTAGCAAAAACAGACCTTACCACAGGTATGGTTACAGAATTTACTGAATTACAAGGTGTAATGGGCAAAGAATATGCATTGCTAGATGGTGAATCAGAAGCTGTAGCAGAAGCTATTTTTGAACAATATTTACCTCGTTTTGCTGGTGATCTATTGCCAGTTACGGAAGCAGGCAAAGTATTGTCTATTATCGACAAAATTGATAATATAGTTGCTACTTTCAGCCGTGGACTTATTCCAACAGGTTCTCAAGATCCATATGCCTTGCGTCGCCAAACGATAGGTATTTTAAATATTTTACTTAATAGTGAATGGAACATCCCCCTTCAACCTATATTTGTAGAATCTATGAATTTACTCAATGTACCTTTGAATAAACAAGAGGAATTGTTACAGCAAGTAGAAGACTTCTTTATATTACGATTGAAAAATATATACCTAGATCGGGAAGTACCGCATCATATTCTCGACTTATTGTTGTCTAATCGTGAATTAACAGTAGCCGATGTAGACGGCTATGTAAAAGCATTGCAAGCAAATCGTATTGACGAAAATGTAGAACTCGTACAAGCTTATACTCGTATGTATAATCTTGTAAAAGATGTAACATTCATTGGTGTAAATGAATCTTTATTAACTGTAAAAGCAGAACAAGACTTATTTGCTGTTGCTACTATAGCAGCACAAGACAGCTTAGCTGCATGGTTAGACAGTGATTACGATACTATCGTGGCATTGCCAAATACTTTGGTACCGACTATTAACAAATTCTTTGAAGGTGTTATGGTTATGGATAAAGACGAAGCGATTAAAAATAATCGCTTACAATTACTAAGATTAGCTTATAATGTAATGGCTATTATCGGCGATATTAGTGCTTTAAAATAAAATACATATACAAAAAAACGAGGTTCCTAGGAGCCTCGTTTTGTATATAAATAGCCTTATATTTTTGTTATACCTTAAATATGAAGTTATATTTTAACTATTCATAACATAATTATTTTATGATTTACAGTTTAGTATTGAGTCATAGTATACTAATTAGAAATATTGCTTTAACTGTAATTAGAACACATCATCATGTATAGTCCTTTTATTTAATCAAATGCATCCCTTATATGCGAGGAACCTCACCTCAGATTTTATATCTATGTTGAGGTCTCTTCTTCATAGGGATGCATTTTTTTATTACACTAGAGATAAGCAGGAAATCGAAAGACTTACGACGAATAGTATAGGTATACAAAGTTGGTCAGGAGATATGGCATGATTACAAATATAGAACTATTTAATGCCTTACGAAATGTGACGGCAAAACGTGAAGGTTCACGACATAGAATTTTAATGGAATTATATACTATTGGTGAAGGAATTAGTCAACGTGTTTTAGTAGATACATTACACTTTAAACCTGCAACTGTATCGGAGCAATTAGAAATTCTCATTAACCAAGGTCTAGTAGAAAAACATATTGACATGATGGATAAACGAATTTCTGTGGTATCTTTAACTAATCGTGGCAGAGAAGAAGCTAAGGCCATGGTACACAAGCGAGAACAAGATTTAGAAGCGATGTTTATGGATTTAACACCTGCTGAGAAGGATATATTGTATAGTTTATTACAACGTATCATGATTAAATAATCTTGCTTCCTATGCGGAATATATGGATTTTAACTAATAATTTTATAGCACTATAAAATATACTGATAAAGAGTAGATTATATAAAGGAAATCCTTGCATTGTGAATGTTCTTTGTGATAATATATTACTGTTAATTTGAGACAGTCCGCTGCCTATAAGGTGTAGGTATTGAATGTCTGCAAACAGGAGGAAACAATGAACATTATTAACGTACTTGAACAAGAACAACTTCGTACAGACATCCCTACATTCCGCGCTGGTGACACAGTTCGTGTACACGTAAAAGTAGTGGAAGGTAGCCGTGAACGTATCCAAGTATTTGAAGGCTTGGTTATTAAACGTCAAAACGGTGGTGTTCGTGAAACTTTCACAGTTCGCCGTATTGCATCTGGTGTAGGTGTAGAACGTACATTCCCACTTCACAGTCCACGCTTAGCTAAAATCGAAGTTATGCGCCGTGGTATTGTTCGTCGTGCTAAATTGTACTACTTACGTAACCTTACTGGTAAAGCTGCTCGTATTCGCGAAAAACGCTAATGTTCATAAAAGGCTGCCGTTGGCAGCCTTTTATTTTTGTTATGATTAGACAATATGGATGTATCGTATATATAGCATTGACATACTGTATATAACATTGAGAAAGGAGATACTATGGTAGATTCACCTATCGTGCATTGGTTCCCAGGACATATGGCAAAAGCAACCCGAATGATTACGGAATATATTAAAAAAGTAGATGTAGTCATTGAGTTATTGGACGCTCGTATTCCTCGTAGTAGTGCTAATCCTGTTATTTTGGAATTAGTAGGTCAAAAACCACATATTGTACTGCTCAATAAAGTAGATTTGGCGGATTCATCGGCGACCAAAGAATGGGTTGAGTTTTTTACAAAACAAGGGATTACTGTTCTTACCATGGATTCTAAGTCTGGTAAAGGTAATAAAAAACTTATTAGTACAGTGGAGAAATTAAGCAAACCTACCATCGATAAATGGATTGCCAAAGGCATTCGTAGTCGATCTGTGCGCACCATTATCCTAGGAATTCCCAATGTAGGGAAATCCACTCTTATTAACTCATTAGCAGGCTCTGCTGCAACAAGAACAGCTAATAAAGCTGGGCATACTCGAGGTCAGCAGTGGGTTAAGATTGGTAAAAATTTGGAATTATTAGATACACCAGGTGTATTATGGCCTAAATTAGAAGACCAACGTGCAGCAGCTCGCCTAGCTATGACTGGGGCTATTTCCGATGATGTATATGATTTAGAACATGTGATCAAACAATTACTTGAGTTCTTACTTACTCATACACCTCATATATTGGTAGAACGATACAAATTAAAACCAGATGAAATGGAAAATGCTGATATTATCCTCGAAAGTATCGGACGTCGTCGCGGTTGTTTAGTAAGTGGCGGAATCGTAGATTTAGACAAAGCACGCCGTATTTTGTTGCAAGACTATAGAAATAGTAAATTAGGTAGTATTACCTTTGATACAGTAGATGAAGAGCCTTATTACATTGATGGCGAAATACCAGTACTTGAAGGTGAATAGTGATGACAGAAATCGAATTTTCCAAGCTAACAGTAAAAGATGTTAAAACTTTGCTTGAAGGCCCTAATGCACAAAACTATATATCATTAGCTAGTGCTGATAGTCGTAGTTCCGTTCAAAAGTTAGCTGCTGCATATATTAAACGGCAAGAAAAGATATTCTTAGAACAACAACGTATCATGAATATGTATGATTACGAAGGTATGTTTTATGATGAAGGTTTATATCATGTAGCTGGCGTCGATGAAGTCGGTCGGGGCCCTGTTGCAGGACCTGTAACGGTAGCTGCTGTTATATTACCACCTATGACAATTATTCCTGGATTAAATGACTCTAAAAAATTGACAGAAGAGAAACGAGAGGCTTTGTATGATATCATTATGCAAGAAGCTGTAGCCGTTAGTTGTGTATCTTATGATGCAAATACAATAGATCGTCTCAATATCTATGAAGCTACCCGTCAAGCTATGTATGAAGCAATACGTACATTGTCAGTTCCTGCAGAGGCGGTTGTGGCAGATGCGATGAAATTACCTGATTTAACTATTCCTGTAGAATCTATTATAAAAGGGGATAGTAAAAGCGCCAATATTGCTGCTGCATCCATCATCGCTAAAGTTACACGAGATCGATATATGGTTAGTATGGAACAAGAATATCCTGGTTATGGATTTGATGTACATAAAGGGTACTATACCGAATTGCACAAAGAAGCCTTACATAATCAAGGGATAACACCACTTCATCGGAAAAGTTTTGAACCCATAAAATCAATGGTCGGTTGGATGCGAAATAGTTAGTTTTTATATAAATCTAATAAGTCATTTACAATACTAAAGTGTATTATTTTTATTAAATATCTTATACAATCGATTTATTCATTATCACTGATGAATGAGTAAAAAGTGAAAAATAGGTTAAAAAGAGGTTCCTAATAGTCACCCCCGTGACTATTAGGAACCTCTTTTCTATTTACTTTTAGACTTAAATATTCTTATGCTGTATTTAAGATAATTTTTACATATCTATATACATAAGGAGGATAGTATGGAAACGATTATAACTGGTAAACAAGGTCGTGATCTAGACGCTAAAATGTTAGGAACTTTTGGTGAAGATACAGCAAAAGCATATATTGAAAAATTAGGCTTTACTATTGTAGAAACCAACTATAAAACACGGCTAGGTGAAATCGATATCATAGCGAAGCAAGGTTTAACTTATCATTTTATTGAAATTAAGACTCGTAGAGGCATTAATTACGGACTGCCAAGGGAAGCTGTATCGCGAAAAAAACAGAAACATATTAAACAGGCAGCCATGTTGTTTATCTATGATTTACGACAACGGAAAAGACGATGGAAAGAAATATCTTTTGATGTAGTAGAAGTATATTTACACGATGATTTTCAAACGACTGTACATTATATACCTCAGTGTTTTTGACAATTTTATGCTATTAATGAACAGTATTTAGATTATATCTGATATACATGAAAGGAGCCATTATGTACGCCAAGGTATATGGCGCCACCTTAGATGGCATGGATGGCGTTATCGTTACTGTAGAGGTGGATATATCACAAGGATTACCTGTATTTGATATCGTAGGTCTTCCTAATCAAGCTGTTAAAGAGTCTCGTGAACGTGTACGAGCAGCCATAAAAAATAGTCATTATGAGTTCCCTATGCGTCGTATTGTTGTTAATTTAGGTCCTGCAGAGGTTAGAAAAAGCAGTTCAGGATTAGACCTAGCTATAGCTATTGGTATATTAGCTGCATCAGGGCAAATCAAATTACGAAAAAAAGCATTGCAGACTTTATTACAAACAAGCTTATTTGTAGGTGAATTACTATTAGACGGACAGACTCATAAGACAAGAGGCATTCTCAGTATGGCATTGGCTAGTACTGAATATGGTTTGCACTCTATATTTACTAGTGAAGAAAATATAGGCCTATTAAAACCGATTAAACAGCTACAAACTTATGGAGCACGAGATTTAGAAAGATTTGTTCAAATCTTGGAACATAGAGATATATATGAGTCTATAGATGGTGAAACAGCACTAGTTGAGGATGTATATGATATAGATTATGCTGATGTGCAAGGTCAAGATGTAGGAAAACGAGCCATGATTATCAGTGCTTGTGGATTTCATCATCTTATGATGGTAGGGCCACCTGGTTCCGGAAAAACAATGTTAGCAGAACGTCTTCCTACTATATTGCCATCTATGACATGGGACGAGCAATTAGAGGTTACGAGAATCTACGATGTAGCAGGTCTATTAGGCGAATCTACATTTATCAGAAAACGACCATTTCGCAGTCCCCATCATACATCAACTATTATCAGTATTGTAGGTGGTGGTACAAAGGTAAAACCTGGTGAAATTACATTGGCTCATAATGGCATATTATTTCTTGATGAAGCACCTGAATTTAATAGTATCGTATTAGATGCATTACGACAGCCGTTAGAATCACATCGCATTAGCATTAGTCGTTATCAAGGCACCTATGAATATCCTGCGAAGTGTATCTGTATTATTGCAGCTAATCCATGTCCTTGTGGATATCATGGAGATGTTCATAAAGCTTGTGTATGTACGAGTACGGCTATTCATAAATATAAGCGTCGTTTATCGGGGCCCATTTTAGACCGCATGGATCTATTCATTTCTATGGAGAGACCCACATTAGATGATATGTTAGGGATAAGTGGCAATTGTATAAGTAGTGCAGATATGAAAGAAATAGTAAATCAAGGCAGAAAAGCACAGGAAATCCGTTTTAAAGGGTTATCATTTACACATAATGGATTAATGCCTCATCAAAGTATACGTGAATTATGTAATATTCAAGATGCGTCATGGCATTTAATAGGTGAATTATTTGAACAATTTCAATTAACAGGGCGCTCTTTTGATCGATTATTGAAAGTAGCACGAACCATTGCCGATATTGAAGACTGCCCCTATGTAGGTAATGAACATATAACAGAAGCTATGATGTATCGCTATAATTTTTAATACGGGAGGTTATTATGGAACAGCTATATGAAAGCAATTTTTATATTTGTGGCATGCAACATATTCCTTATTTAGGAGCTACGGCGATACGTAATTTAATTGAAACATATGGTGGTCCTTTTGAAGCTTGGTGTGCCTTACAAGACAGAAATAAATTAAAAGCTATTATTGGTATACAGCCTAAGAAAATACCAGCTATTATGAAAGCAGCAACGCAAGAAAGTCTAGCACACTTACATAATGTATTAGAAAAATATCACATAACGTGGATTACCTATTTAGATATGTTGTTTCCGGCAAGATTGCAAGAAATATATAATCCACCAGCAGTTATTTTTGTGAGAGGTAATATTGATTTACTAAAAGACGAAACTTTCAAAATCGCCATGGTAGGCGCTCGCCATTGTAGTGATTATGGGCGTAATGTGGCAAGATATTTGGGCAGAGAATTATCAAATTATGATGTAGCTATCGTCAGTGGTGGTGCACGAGGCATTGATAGTCACAGTCATGAAGGAGCGTTAGCCAATAATGGTCAAGTGATTATAGTCCTCGGATGTGGTCTCGATATTGTATATCCACCAGAAAATAAACAATTATTTGATGCTGTTATCGCTAATAATGGATTATTATTATCTGAATATACACCTGGTACACCACCAACAGGTAAACATTTTCCTATGAGAAATCGTATTATTGGAGGATTATCTACAGTTGTTATTGTAGTAGAAGCTCGTGCAAGTAGCGGGTCATTAATTACCGCAGATATGGCCAATAGCGATGGTCGAGAAATATACGTTGTACCAGGTAGTATTTTGAGTTCTGCTGCAGAAGGTAGTCATTGGTTAATCAGACAAGGCGCCCATGTACTCACCAAGGCACAAGACCTAGTGGAAGATTACAATCTAGCAATACGTTTAGTTGATACAAAAGGGAACAATGTGATAAGCTGTAAATTAGAATCCGAAACAGTATTAGATTTAATTCCATTTGATACGTGTATTAGTGTAGATAAATTAATACGAAAAACAGGGATTCCATTACAACGAATACAAAGCATATTATTAGACCTGGAGATGAAGCATCTCATAGAAAAGGTTCAGTCTAGGGGATATATTAAAATTATGGGGAGTGAAGTCATTGTCCATTAAACGGTCAATCGTAATTGGTGAATCTAAGGATTCATCAGAAGAAACGACGAAAAAAAAACGTAAACAGTCTGTTAAAGAGTCTTTAACGCCAGTTGGTGTTGTTCATGATAAATCTATTATATCCACATCCATACCACCAGAGCAGCGTGAGCCACGCGTATATAATCCGAATGGCAAAATATTAGTCATTGTAGAATCACCAGCAAAATCAAAAACAATAGAAAAATTTTTAGGCCCTAATTATATTGTAAAAGCTAGTATGGGGCATTTACGAGATTTGCCAAAATCTCAAATGGGAATCGATATTGAAAACAATTTTGCCCCTCGCTATAGTAATCTAGTAACTAGAAAAAAAGTAATTGATGATCTTGTCGCTCATGCTGATGAAAGTAGCGCTGTATTGCTCGCTACTGACCCGGATCGCGAGGGGGAAGCTATTTCGTGGCATTTAGCATATATTTTAAATGTAGATACTACATCTAATTGCCGTATTACATTTAATGAGATTACGAAGACTGCTATTGCTGATGCATTAGAGCATCCTAGAACCATAGATATGAATATGGTAGATGCACAGCAAGCTCGTCGTGTATTAGATCGTATTGTAGGTTATAAATTGAGTCCATTATTGTGGAAAAAAGTATGTAAAGGGCTTAGTGCGGGACGTGTACAATCTGTAGCCGTACGTCTCATCTGTGAGAGAGAAAGAGAGATTCAGGCTTTTATACCAAAAGAATATTGGTCTATTGAAGGTACTTTCAAAACAAAGAAGAATGAAGAATTTAAAGCTGAATTAACACAGATAAAAGGCGAAAAGATTGATATTTGTAATGAAGATGATGCTATTGCTATTAAATCGGCTATTGAAAATCATGAAGCTACGGTTACAGAAGTGAAAAAAAGTAAACGTAGCCGCAAAGCAGCACCACCGTTTACAACATCTACATTACAACAAGATGGTGTACGCAAACTCAATTTTGGTGCGAAACGAACTATGATGATTGCACAACATTTGTACGAAGGTCTTGAAATAGGTTCTTATGGACATGTGGGTTTGATTACTTATATGCGTACCGATTCGACACGTATTTCTAAGGAAATGCAGGAACAATCGCGGGATTTTATTAAACGTACTTATGGTGATGAGTATTATCCAGCAAAACCTAATGTGTATGGGTCTAAAGAATCTGCTCAAGATGCACACGAGGCTATTCGTCCAACGTCATTAGAATTGACACCTAAGATGGTGGAGCCTTACTTAAATCGAGATGAGTTAAAACTATATACACTGATTTGGAATCGATTTTTGGCTAGCCAAATGGCGCCACAACAAAATGAGCTACTTACGATAGAGCTCGATATCGATAAAACATATACATTTAGAGCTACTGGTTCTAAAGTATTATTCCCTGGTTTTAGTGTCGTTTATGAAGACGCTAAAAAAGAAGAAACACCACGATTACCATCTCTAAAAAAATTAGATGTAGTCAACACCGTAAATATCAACCCAGAGCAACATTTTACACAACCACCGGCACGCTATTCTGAGGCAAGCCTCATCAAAACATTAGAAGAGCTTGGAATAGGTCGCCCTAGTACATATGCGCCAATCCTAGATACGATTGTCAGCAGAAATTATGTAGAAACAAATAATAAACAATTTATTCCTACCGAACTCGGTTTTGTGGTAGTCGATTTCTTGATGGCTTATTTTGAAAAAATTATTAACACTGGTTTTACTGCAGAGCTGGAAGAAGAATTAGATGCTATCGCTAATGGCAAGGATACATATGTAAAAGTATTACAAGATTTCTATGATGTATTTAAATCTGAATTAGATGATGCTAGCGATGTAGATAAAATTCAAATCGCTTCTATGGAAAGCGACGAAACTTGTGAACTTTGCGGTAGCCCTATGGTGTATAAATTTGGTCGCTATGGAAAATTCTTAGCATGTTCGAATTTTCCAGACTGTAAGAATACGAAACCGATTACGATAGGTACTAGTGTAACATGTCCTAAATGTGGTGAAGGGGAAATTGTAGAAAGGAAATCGAAACGAGGTCGTCTATTCTACGGCTGTAACCGCTACCCACAATGTGATTTTACATTATGGGACAAGCCAACTCACGAATTCTGCGACACTTGTGGCAGTATTATGGTTGAAAAAACGTATAAAAATGGAACCACAAAGAAATTCTGTTCCAATGATACATGTCCAACAAGACCTAAAAAGAAAACGAGAAAGAAAAATGAAGAAGCAGTAGAAACTGCTCAAACAGAGGATACAACGAGTGAATCAAAATAAAGTAATTGTAATTGGAGCCGGACTTGCTGGCTCTGAAGCGGCTTGGCAATTAGCAAATGCTGGCGTCCAAGTCGATTTATATGAAATGAGACCTATCAAATCATCTCCTGCACATGAAACAGATCAATTTGCAGAGCTGGTATGTAGTAATTCACTACGTGCCGGTAATATTGAAAATGCAGTAGGCCTATTAAAAGAAGAAATGCGTCGCTTAGGTTCTCTTATAATGGAATGTGCCGATGCTACTGCTGTGCCAGCAGGTGGTGCTCTAGCGGTAGATCGTCATCTCTTTAGTGGTATGGTGACAGATAAAATAAAATCCCATGCGAATATTACCGTCCATCGTGAAGAGGTAACATCGATTCCAGAGGAAGGTATTGTTATCTTTGCATCAGGACCATTAACATCAGAACCATTAGGCAATGCTATTAAAGAATTAACAGGGGCTAGCGATTTCTATTTTTACGATGCAGCAGCACCTATTGTGACGGCTGAATCCTTAAATTATAATAAAGTATTTGCTGCTTCTCGTTACGATAAAGGTGATGCGGATTACTTGAACTGTCCTATGACAGAAGAAGAATACAAACATTTCTGGCATGAACTCACTCATGCTGAAGCAGTACAACCAAAGGATTTTGAAAAAGAAATCTATTTTGAAGGTTGCATGCCCGTTGAAATTATGGCATCTCGAGGGGAAGATACATTGCGCTACGGTCCATTAAAACCAGTCGGTTTAGTAGATAAACGTACCAATGAAGAATCCTATGCAGTGGTACAGCTTCGCAAGGAAAACAAAGAGGCCACTATGTTCAATCTCGTAGGTTTCCAAACACATTTAAAATGGGGAGAACAAAAGCGTGTATTTGGTCTCATTCCAGGATTAGAAAATGCTGAGTTTATTCGCTATGGTGTGATGCACCGCAACACATATATCAATTCTCCTGAACTGTTAAATCATGCCTTCCAATTAAAATCTAACCATCGTTTATTCTTTGCTGGCCAAATGACTGGTGTAGAAGGTTATCTTGAATCTGCTGCATCAGGTCTCATGGTTGGTTTGCAAGTAAAACGATTATTAGACGATAAGGAGTTTATCAATTTTCCAAGAACAACTGCCATTGGTTCCTTAAGCCATTATATTTCTGCTTATGAAGGGGATAATTTCCAACCTATGAATGTTAATTTTGGTATCATGGATCCATGGCCTACTAAAGTACGCAAGAAAAAAGAGAAAAATGCTCTCATCGCCAACCGTGCATTAGAGGATTTAACGGTTTTAAAAGAACAAGAACAAATTTAATGGTATACGCTATATCATATATGATATATTATACACATCATATATCTAAGTATATAACCATTTCATATAACCTTGGTATACAACAAAACGCCTTATCATTGAGTTATTTCAACGATAAGGCGTTTTGCATATTACCATGTTCTAATCAGTGAACAATACCACACAGGATGGGGAATTTTACTTTCTTTTTGGTAGCTTGTGTTGAATAGGGGTATGTATAGCAACTGTGGATGCATTACGTTTTTTCTCTAAATATCCTAAATAGATAAATAATGCGATGCCTATTACTATAACAACTAGACTTGTCATTTGAGCAGATTTTAAACCTAATGTAAGGTTAACATAATCGCCGCGCAAAAATTCAAGACAGAACCGCGCTGCAGAATATAAAATTGCATATAATACGAATACTTGTCCTTTGGCATGTTTAAAAGAACTAAAAAGTAGTAACACAACGAAGATGAGAACATCGATTTGCCCTTCCCAGACTTCTGCAGGCCACAATGGTTGGTTGCCATAGGTGCGATATGCTAAGGTACTTTCAGGATAGAGAATACCGAAATTACCACCTGTAGGATGACCGAAGGCATCGCCATTAAATAGATTTGCCATTCGTCCTACAGACTGAGCTAAAATTAGCGCTGGTGCAAAGATGTCTGCAAAGGCCCAAAAATCGATGTTATGCTTTTTTAAATACCAATATCCAGCAAGAGTGCCAAGTACAACACCACCTTGAATGGCCATACCACCTTGCCAAACAAAAGGGATTTCTAACAGGTGATTACCATAATATTCCCAGTCAAAGAAAAATACATCCCATAATCTAGCACCGATGAGACCTGCAATAGCGACGGTAATAGAGAAATCAGGAATGTGCGTATGCCATCCTCGACCATCCTTTTTAAGTAAAAAATAAGCTACAGAGGCGCCAGAAATAATGGCTAATGCCAACATGACACCATAGGCTCGAATGGGAAAATCGCCGATAAAAAATAAATATTGATGCATAAAAAATCTCCTTCATACATATAGTATAACCAATTATATGGAACACTCGTAGCAGCAATATGTGCTATAGATTATAAGTACATACAAGTTATAAAGCTAGATAAAATTTAATATCTATCCTTCTTATTAAGTATGATATAATAAAGAAATTGTTATGTAAATACGCGCTTCATAGCGCATTAAATAGGAGCAAACATGTTACGTAAATTTGCTGTGGTTACAGCCTTAGCTGTTGCGACATTGTCTAGCATCACAGGCAATTCTGTAAAAGCTGAAGTATTAGTACCATTACAACAATATTTAGATACTACTACACGAAAATATGAGGCTAATCAATATAAAACTTCATATACTATATATGTACCTCAATTATCTTTAAGTGGTACCACTATCACTATTAATCCTAAGGTTATAGGGGAGCCAGTAAAATTACCAATCATTAATAAGAATGGGATAGAATATATCGATTTGGAACAGACTACACCAATGATTGGTGTTACCTATACAAAACAAAATGATTATATCCAAGTACTGCCAGCGCCACAAACCATGGAGGTGCTAAATAATAAACCTGTGCAGGGACCACTAGCATGGGCTTTTGATCCATGGCCTAATGAGGGAACCCCATACGAAGAAAAACTAAATACTAGCGGAGATAATATTATTTCCCCAAGCTGGTTTAAATTGCATAGTTTAGGTCTTGAATCTAGCCCTACTATCAATGCCGATTATGTAAAGGCCTATAAGGACAAAGGCTACCATGTATGGCCACTTATTACAAATCGTTTCGATCCTGGATTTACAAGTGGTATTTTAGCGAATGAAGCGGTATGGAAAAAATATTCTAACAATCTTATTCAATATGCATATATTTACGGTTTTGATGGGTATAATTTCGATTTTGAAAATGTAGATTATGCAGATCGTGAAAGGTTGACGAAATTCGTTGCGTACTTAGCTGATGAATTGCACAAATACAATATCCAGTCATCCATTGATGTAACTGGCTATTCTAATAGTCCTGAATGGTCTTTAGTGTACAATCGTAAGGCTTTTTCTGAAAGTGTCGATTATGTTATCCTCATGGCGTACGACGAAACATGGGCTAAAAGTACAAAAGCAGGTCCGGTAGCAAGCTATCCTTGGGTGCGTGATCACACAGAAAAAATGATTCAAGAAGTACCAAGTCATAAACTAGTTTTAGGAATTCCATTTTACATGCGATTGTGGCATGAAACAAATAACATTGCACGTGGTGAAACATTAGCGATGAAAAATACATCTCATTATTTCACAAATTATGCTGATAAAATGACATGGGATGACCAATTAAAATTACACTATCTTACCATTCCTACAGCAAATGGTAATGATCGCATTTGGTTTGAAGATAATACATCACTAGCCTTGAAATTAAAGCTTGTAAAAGAATTACAATTAGGCGGTTTTGCTGCATGGCGCAAAGGATTTGAAGATAAAAGCACTATTAGCATGATTCAAAGTACTGATTTAGGGAAAGGTATTCCTAAAACACCTTATGCAACAGTAGAAAAACCTAACCACGAATCAGTATTAAATAAATCATTGACAAAAGCAGAGCGAAAAGCTCTCGAAAAAGCGGAAAAAGAACGCATAAAAGCTGAAAAAGCGCGTATAAAAGCAGAACAAGCGGAGGCAAAACGCAAGGCGAAAGCAGAAGCTGCAGAAGCAAAACGAACAGCAAAACTAGCAGTAGAATTAGCTAAAAGAAAAGCTAAAGCTGATGCTGAAGCAGCTAAGCAAAATGCAAAAGCTAAAAAAGAAGCTATTAAGACGGATCAAAATAACTCTAATGAACAAAATAATGTCACGAATGATATGGGTGATTTAGAAACAATACCAAATATACAAGTAGTAAAGAAGTAGTAAATTGACGGTTATCTAACATAAGTAGTAAAATAATACTATTGATTAGAAATTTGAGGAGGCACCTACATGAACGAAAAATATGTAGCCCAAGATATTGAGAAAAAGTGGCAAAAGTATTGGCAGGAGAACCATACTTTTAAAACTGAATATGATGAGCATAAAGATAAATACTATGTACTAGAAATGTTCCCGTACCCATCTGGCAATTTGCATATGGGCCATGTACGCAACTATTCTATTGGTGACGTAGTAGCACGTTTCAAAAAGATGAAAGGCTTTAATGTGTTGCATCCAATGGGGTGGGATTCTTTTGGTATGCCTGCAGAAAATGCAGCTATTAAACATGGCATTGCACCTAAAACATGGACTCTCGATAACATCGAGAATATGAAATTACAACAAAAAGCATTAGGTCTTTCCTACGATTGGGACCGCGAAGTAGCTACATGTAAAGAAGATTACTATAAATGGACTCAATGGTTCTTTAGAGAATTTTACAAAAAAGGATTAGCTTATAAAAAAGAAGCAAAAGTAAACTGGTGTGAAACTTGCCATACTGTATTAGCTAACGAACAAGTTATCGATGGCCTTTGCTGGCGCTGCGATAATCCAGTAGAGAAAAAAGATTTATCCCAATGGTTCCTTCGCATTACCGATTATGCAGACCGACTCTTAGACGATCTTGATACATTGGATGGTTGGCCTCAACGAGTTAAATTGATGCAAAAGAACTGGATTGGCCGCTCTGAAGGTACTGAATTTTCTTTTGACGTACCATCTATTAATGAACGCATCTCCGTATACACCACTCGTGTAGATACGATTTACGGTGTATCTTATGTTGTATTGGCTCCAGAACATCCATATGTGGAACGACTCATCGCTAATGCGGATAATAAAGCTGAATTAGAAACTTTCATTACCCGCATGCGCAATATGAGTGATATCGATCGTACATCCACAGAAGCGCCAAAAGAAGGTATGTTCACTGGTTCTTATGCGGTAAACCCAATGTCTGGCGAACAAGTACCAATTTGGATTGCCAACTATGTGCTAGTTGATTATGGTACCGGTGCTGTTATGGGCTCTCCAGCTCACGATGAACGAGATTGGGAGTTTGCTCATAAATATAATTTACCAATCAAACCTGTTATCACTCATGATGGTGAAGTATACGATTTAGAAAAATGGCAAGAATCATACCATGAAGATGGTATCCTAATTAATTCTGGCGAATACGATGGTATCAATTCTGAAGAAGCTCGTAAAACAATTACGGCTGCGCTTCAAGAACGCGGTATCGGAGAAGGTAAAACAAATTTCCGTCTTCGCGATTGGCTCATATCCCGTCAACGCTATTGGGGCGTACCAATTCCTGTAGTATATTGCGATACTTGTGGAGAACAATTAGTGCCAGAAGAAGAATTGCCTGTCCGTCTTCCTGAGGATGTACAATTTGAGTCTGGTGCGGTGTCTCCATTGGCTACATCTGAAAGTTTCTTAAACACTACATGCCCTAAATGTGGTGGCCCTGCGCGTCGTGAAACAGATACAATGGATACATTTATCGATTCTTCTTGGTATTTCTTACGTTATACAGACGCACGCAATGACAAGGCACCATTCGATAAAAAAATCGCTAATTATTGGATGAACGTAGACCAATATATCGGCGGTATCGAACATGCTATTTTGCATTTATTGTACTCTCGTTTCTTTGTGAAAGTTATCCACGATCTTGGCCTCATTGAAGCTAATGAACCATTCCGTGGGTTATTAACACAAGGTATGGTGCTCAAAGACGGTAGTAAAATGTCTAAATCTAAAGGCAATGTGGTATCTCCAGAAGAGATTATCAATAAATACGGTGCCGATACTGCTCGTTTATTTATCTTGTTCGCAGCCCCTGTAGATCGTGACCTCGATTGGAGTGACCAAGGCGTTGAAGGTTCCTACCGTTTCTTAGGCCGTGTATGGCGCATCGTCGATGCCTACAACACAGCAGCAGAAGCAAATGTACAAGGGGAACTTTCAAAAGACGAAGTAGCATTGCGTCGTGAATTACATCGCGTTATTAAAAAAGTAACAGAAGATTTAGATAATAATTTCAACTTCAATACAGCTATCAGCGCTATCATGGAACTTGTGAATGCTATGTATGCGCACAAAGATAAAGCAGAGTCCATCAATGCTAATTTAGCTAATGAATTAACTCATAATCTCGTATTGTTGTTAGCTCCATTTACACCACATATGACAGAAGAATTGTGGCATGAATTAGGTGAAACTGAATCTGTACATACTATGAACTGGCCTACGTTTGAAGAATCTGCCCTCGTAGTAGACGAAGTAGAAGTAGTATTACAAGTAAATGGTAAAGTACGCGATAAACTAGTTGTTCCAGTAGCTATTACAAAAGAAGAACTAGAAACATTGGCAAAAGAATCTAGCCGTGTACAAGAATTTACAGAAGGTAAACAAATCGTAAAAGTTATTTATGTACCAGGTAAACTTGTAAATATCGTTGTAAAATAAGAATTGTAAATAGTGAGAGCTTTTGGTGACTAATGGTGCTAGAGTTTTCGCTATGATAGTATTCTACATACACAAAAAGCCCCTAGTACAGAGTATAGGGGCTTTTTGTATAGAAAGGTAATTATGGCAAAACGTAGTGATTATATTTCATGGGATGAATATTTTATGGGAGTAGCTATATTAGCTGCTCAACGTTCCAAAGATCCGAATACCCAAGTAGGGGCGTGTATCGTCAGCAATGATAATAAAATTTTGTCCATTGGCTATAATGGGATGCCTTTAAATTGTAGCGATGATGTATTTTCTTGGGAACGTAATACAGAAGAAGATAATAAGTATTTCTACGCTGTTCATAGCGAATTAAATGCCATATTAAATTATCGCGGTGGATCCTTAGAGGGTTCTAAAATTTACGTCACATTGTTTCCTTGTAATGAATGTGCGAAAGCCATCATTCAAAGCGGCATTAAAGCAGTAATTTATCGCGATGATTTGTATAAAGATACTAAAGAAGTACAAGCATCTAAACGAATGCTCATGACAGCAGGTGTAGCTATCATACAATACCAACCGACAGGGCGTGTTGTAAATATTATAGTGTAGTAATTCATATATTTTCTTAGCTATATAGTTGAACATACTAGAGAAAACAAGATTATCATTATGAGGAATAAAAACAGTAAAAGGACACCTTTCGGTGTCCTTTTACTGTTTTTAAGATTGTTCTTTAAGTATATTAAACTTGTAAACGCCCTTCGATCATGATGTCTACTTGTTGTCCATCTTTTGTGATGCCAAGAATGTTCATTTTTTCGTGACCAATCATAAAATCTACATGTGTCAAAGAATGATTGAGACCACGCTTTTTTAATTCGTCTTCGCTAAGTCCATCACTGTCTTTTAAGCATGTTGGATAGGCGGCGCCAATGGCTAAATGGCAAGATGCATTTTCATCGAATAATGTTTCATAGTAAATCATATTGGATTGACTAATAGGGCTATAATGGTCAACAAGGGCTACTTCACCAAGGTAGTGAGATCCTTCATCAGTTTCGATGAGCTCTTTCAAGATATCATAACCAATTTCGGCGCGGTAATCGACAATTTTACCATCTTCAAAGGTGAAGGAAAAATTATTGATTTCATTACCATGATAAATGAGTGGTTTTGTGCTTACCACGGTGCCTGTTACACCATTCCATTGCGGTGCAGAGAACACTTCTTCTGTAGGAATATTTGCATTAAAAATAGTACCATCCTTAGCAGATTCAGCGCCCCCTTGCCAAATATGACCTTCTGGTAATTGTAATAATAGATTAGTTCCGTTTTCACATGTGTAGCGTAATGCTTTTAATTCAAGATAGTTTAGTTTTTCTGTACGCTTACGCAATCTTGACATATGGTGTTTAAAGGAATCTTTCATTTCTACGCCTTCAATACGGCTCAATTTGAATAAGGTATGCCACAATTGCTCGATTTTTTCGTCATCTGAACCTTTGTAGCCAAGAAGTTCTGCCCATAAAACGGTAGGCACCGCTGCTACACACCAAGTTACAGTAGAATTCATTATGGCTGTATGATAGAAGCTAAGCACTTTATTTAAATTGCGAGAGTTTATACTAATGCGTTCCGTAGGTATACCTGCCAGGGCCTTTGGGTTAGCACTGATTAAAGATAAAAAAGCTGCTTTTTCTTCTACATACTGCTCATAGTATGTAGGAATCCATTTGGCCGGTGTTTCTAGTACTTCTTGATTTGCATATAATAAACGTTGACGTGCAATAGGGGCGTGGCGCCAGTTAATGACTACTTCTTTGGCGCCTAATTGATAGGCTTCTTCGGTGACAATAACAGCAAAATCTTTGTTGTCTACGTCTACAGAAACGACTAATGTTTGGTTTTCTTGTAAATTAACACCTGACTCTAGCAAAGTGCGTGCATACTTGCGTAATAATTCTCGATTCATAGTATCTCCTTATAGGTATATTCCTATCTATAGCTCTCTTATATTCGACATATATCTTAAAACTCCTGCAAAGGTGACTAATAGTGTCATTCGTAGGAGTTTTTTACATGTCTAGGGAAATCCCCATATAGGAGGTGACCCTATGAGACAGTTGATAAACAAATATAAGTGGATTGTAATAATCCTGTGTATTTTAGTAGGAATTTATTTCCTATGGCCTATTATATCAGATGAAGGTAGTGAAATGCCAGATACTAGAGATATAGGCTATAGTCATAATTTCAATGGACATGATAATGTTAATAGAAAAAATGAAACAGAAGAACAACAAGCAGGTATTATACATATGCAAGAGCAACAATCGACATCTACAGATATAAACAAATCACTTGTATACATAACAGGTGCTGTTCAATCCCCTGGGTTATATAAAGTACCTCAGCAAAGCTCTATAGGTGATGTTATCAAAATAGCTGGTGGAGTATTGCCTTATGGAGATGTAGAAAGCATTAATATGGCCCATAGTATTACAAGTGGTGAACATATCCATGTAGCATTTAATTTTAAAGGCAATCCAGAAACTTTATTACAACCACAAAAAATAAATATCAATACTGCATCTATTAAAGAATTAGATTCTTTGCCGGGCATAGGACCTGCTATGGCAAAACGCATCGACGAGTATAGACAGTCAAAAGGAGCTTTCACAAGCATCGAGGATATTAAGCAGGTCAAAGGTATTGGAGATGGATTATTTAAGAAAATTTGTGACAAAATTACTGTATAATACTAACATCTATTACCAACAAAATATGGTTATTACTTACTCGGAGATGGCACATACTATATTGGGGGCTATGATTTTCGGAATTCTAGGGGCATACGAAAGGCATTATCCATTATTAGATGTTAATTGGTACTGTGTGTACACATGAGTAGGGTATCTTGTATATACAGCTATAAAAATCGTTTTGCGCAGTAATGTTATAAAACAAAATAAAAGTTTATACAGTGCCGATAATGTAAATAATATACATTCTAACATGTCCTTATTTATACAATGGTTTACTACATATAAACTAGTAATTGTAACTGTATGTACTAGTATTCTATTAGGCATTATGTCTAACTACCATGTGCATAAACAAATTAATGACTATGTTGGTAACGCTCCTTTTTATAGTCATCAAGAAGGAGAGTATGTGGTTCTTGTAGATTCTCCTGCAGAGATAACAAACATAGATGGTGTGGTATATAAAAAATTAACAGCTCAATTGTTCGGTGTCACTCCCTATAAGGACACAGCAAAAAACACCTATATACAAGCTCATGGTAATTTGAAAATAACCATAGAGGAACGAGGCCCCTCTATACAGATGGGGCAATTCCTTATTATAAAGAGTACACCAAAGTCTATGTATCTTACAGAAGAGAATGGTGCTATTGACAGTCGTAGTCGCTCAATACGAAATAATATCAAAGGAAATATCTTTGGCGGTACTTATAAATTGGTATTGGCTAACGAACTACAACAATATTCAATCTCACCAGTTACGGTATATTATGCTCGTCTATTATCATTCATTGGATATATGCGACAATGGATTGAAGAGACCATGATACAACATCTATCGGACCGCACCAAATGGCTTGGGGCGTCACTAATTCTAGGTGGACATTATGGCGAATTAGGCGATGATATATTACGTCAATTTGGCTATACTGGTATTATTCATATTTTGTCCATATCTGGTTCTCACATAGCATTATTATTTTCCATGATATACGGACTATGTCGTCTTAGTCATATCAAAAAGCGGTATGCTATGATAGGTGGTATTGTTATATCTATTATGTATTGCTGTTTAGTTGGATTCAATGCGCCAGTAGTACGTTCCACTGTGATGGGTATATGTATGGCTATGGCTTATCTATTGGGGCGCCTCTATGCGGCAAAACAAGGTCTTGCTATGACAGCCATATTATTCTTGTTATATGATCCATTACTTATTTTGGACATAAGTTTTCAACTATCCTTTGGTGCTACTTATGGTCTTCTTATTTTTGGCATGCCCCTCTATCGATGGTTTACTATATTGCCACCTATATTGAAAGCCCCTTTAGTGCTCAGTGTGAGTGCACAGCTTATAATGATACCATTTCAGCTCTATTATTTTCATTATCTTAGCATTGCCAGTTTGATAGCTGCTTTGGTTGTGACACCTTTACTAGATATATGTATTGTATTACTGTTTATAGCATCTATAATTAACAGTATTTTACCTATATCACTTTTATGGTTATGTATCGACATGTTATTAAAACTAGCTATTACTATTAATAGCTATATAGCCAATAATTCGATGCTTATCATTTGGATAGGGATTATGCCTTTATCATTCGTTGGCGCATATATGATAGGCCTTAATGCCTTATATATTATGTTAATTTCGTTGAAACAAAGATTCTCTGTAGGAATTCTTATTACATTATTATATTTGGTATCAATTTTGGGCATTTCCTATTCTGGTATTTACTTTAAAAACAAAACAATAGTTCATATTGTGCCTTTAAAACAGGCACATGTTATGATATTGGCTGAACCATATTATAAACGAGCCATTGTATATATTGATGCACCTGATGGCACTCCTATGAAAGCTAGTGAATATCGTATCATCAATGCTTTACATAGTGTTGGCATAATACTATCTCAAGCGAAAGTAGAGCGATTTGAAACTACTGGTCATAATAGAATTTTATACGAAAATAATATGGGAACTGTAATGATCTACAATAGACAAAGGGAAGAAAAAAAACTACAATTAAAAGACACGAAACAAACAATTTTGGTTACTGCTCAATCTCATATAGCACATCAATTAGCAGAGTCAAAAATTCTGCTATACAATGTTTATCCTACGATAAAATCAAGATTCTTTGAGCATTTTAATTTCGGAACGAAACATAATAGGGCAGAGAATCAACATATTTTACTAACTATGCCAAGAAGTGTTATGCGTGATATAGATCCAGATAGTGAACTTCTTGAATTATGGGGGTATCACTATATTCCTGATAAGATTATTTAACTAAAGGAGGGACGATTATGAGCAATGTCTATTTAGTTTATGGTAATGAATCACAGTTAGTAGAAGAAGAGAAACAGAAGTTTTTCTTAACTCATAAGAACCTTGACGTGTGCGTCCTTTCTGATGAATCAGGACCATCTAAAATATCTGAGCAATTAATGGAAGACTCTCTCTTTGGAGATGCAAAAATATTTTGTCTTGTAAATATACCTATTTTAAAAAAAGCAGGACAAAAAGATAATGAAGAATGGGCTGCATTAAGCGACTTGTTAATTAATTATACTGGTGATAATCCCCTTATTATCGTCTACCACGATATGATAGATAAACGGTTAAAGCAAAATAAAAAAATCCTAGATGCCATACCTCATAAGGAATGTAAACGTTTAGAGGGAGCGGAACTATTGATGTGGATTCGCCAATATTGCACATCTCATGGTTATACATTGACACCTGATGGTAACGACTACTTAGCACATCTCTTAGAATTATGGCAAGATGTACCAGTAGCATTTATGCGTACCGAATTTGATCGCTACTTCCTATTATTAGGGGATAGTAAAGAAATTAATCGCCAATTTCTAATGGATAACAGCAGTAATTATGGAGCGAAGAATATATTTACTTTTAAAGAAGCCCTGTTAAAACAAGATGTAAAGACATTGCTAGAATTATTTCCATTTATGTTTAGTTATAAAGAAATTGACCGTGCCATGAGTTATATTGAAGGACAATTACGTTTACAATTATTGGTTAGCGAATGTAGAGCGTCAGGGATGGGTCCTAAAGAAATAGAAAATTTTTGTAAAAGCCATGAATCTGCATTTAAACCGTACCCTATTAAATTGGCCTATGAAGCAAGCTCTCGCATATCCATCAAAGCGCTACGAGTCCTATTGAAAGGTTTATACGATGTTATCCTAGATAGTCGTACCAGCAAAGGCGATATGTGGCGTTTTAGAGATTTATGTTTAACCTATTGCGGATATAAAGGATAGAAATGAAAGTACGTTATCGTGTTGTACCAAAACAAAATACAAAACCTGCTTTCTATGTGAATTGTGAAAGCAAGCGGATTACTATACAAGCGGCAAATTCCGCATTTAAAACATTATCATCATTACAAGAGCGATTATCTGCATGGTACAAAGAGAAGAATATTTCTTTTGATAATATTCCCACTAGTAGTAATAGTGCCTGCTGCTTTTCCTGGAAACTCGATACTGAAACGGGAGAAGGTATGGATACCTATTACTATGCAGGTGGTTGCGGTGCCGGTGAGTTCATCGAAGAAGTAGAAGCGCATCGTAGAGAAGAAGAGGAACGCAATGCACCTCCGGTAGGGAAATCCTTTGATGGGGTGAATGAGGAATTCGAAGTATTTCCAGATGAACATAATGTCAAGTCTTTTGAACCTGTGGATGAAGATGAATTCTCTCCTTTTATCGATGAAGTTGAATTAGGTTATTTTGATAACTCATATATTACAGTAGAATCTAATCCTCATGGCATTACAACAGACAGAGAACAAACTCTATCTAGATCTATTTCTAATAGTCCTAAAAGCATTAGTTCTGACAGTAATAATACTAAAATTTCAAGTAAAGGTAATGAGAAATATCCTCGTCGTACGCCAAAGGATTTACCAACAGAAGAGGGCATGATATTAGGTCCTCGTATTGAAGGTATTACATCACAAATTATGGGGATTGGTGATACACCAAGCGTTATTTTTGAAGGTGTTTTTGTAGGCTTAGACAAACGAGATACGCGCACAGGCAAGTCTATCGTTACTGGTAGCATCGTAGATGATACTAATAGTATTAAATTTATTAAATTTACAAATAGTCCAGAAGAAGGCGCTGATTTATTAAAAACCTTAAAAGGATTAACTAGAGTACGCATACAAGGCAGTGTTAGTTTCGATGATCGATTTGAAAAGAAATATATTTTATCCATTCGCAGCATTGAAGCATTGCCAGATAATCGGATAGAACGCACTGAGTGTCGCGATGATTCTCGCGTAGAATTACATTTACATACGAAGATGAGTGATAAAGATGCTCTTGTATCTGTAAAAGACCTCTTTAAAACAGTAAAAAAATGGGGCCATCCAGCAGTAGCAATTACTGATCATGGTGTAGTCCAAGCATTTCCAGAAGCACAGGCCTTGGGAAAAGAACTAGGTGTTAAGGTTATTTACGGCGTAGAAGCTTATTTGGTGGATGATGAGGAGTTAGAACACGAATTATCTTTAGACATAGTAAAACGAAAAGACGAAGCACCACGTTACCATATTATTTTATTAGCTAAAAATATGGTAGGTCTCCGTAATCTATATAAAATGATTTCCATCTCCCACTTGGAATACTATAAACGAAGACCGCGTTTGCCACGTTCCGTCATTGAAGAACACCGCGAAGGCATTATCATCGGCTCTGCTTGTGAAGCAGGAGAGTTGATGCAAGCTATTGTAAAACAAGCAAGTAAAGAAGAATTATTAACTATCGCCTCCTTTTATGATTATTTGGAAATTCAACCACATACAAACAATAACTTCTTGGTAAGAAAAGGTTTAATGCCTGATGAGCAAGCCCTTATCGATATGAACCTTACCGTCATAGAGCTCGGTGAAGCATTAAATAAACCTGTTTGTGCTACTTGTGATGTTCATTATTTACATCCAGAAGAAAAGATTTATCGAGAAATTATGCTCACCGCTTCTGGCTATACAGATGCTCATGAACAACCGGATTTACATTTGCGTACTACAGATGAAATGTTGGACTCCTTCCCATACTTGAGTAAAGAAAAAGCATACGAAGTTGTAGTTACAAATACTCGCGCTATTAATGACAGCATCGATGAAATCAAACCTGTACCAGATGGAACATATTCTCCTAAAATCGAAGGTGCTGACGAAGCTTTTACAGATATGTGTTATAAAAATGCTAAAGCTATATATGGTGATCCTTTGCCACGAGTGGTACAAGAGCGTCTTGATTATGAACTAGACTGTATTATCAGCAATGGTTACGGTGTTTTGTATTATATTGCTCACAAATTAGTAAAAAAATCCCTTGATGATGGATATCTAGTTGGTTCTCGTGGTTCTGTAGGCTCCTCATTTGCGGCTACCATGTCTGAAATTACAGAAGTAAATCCTTTGCCTCCTCACTACGTATGCCCCAAATGTAAATGGTCTGAATTTTACGAAAAAGGGGAATACGCAGGCGGCTTCGACTTACCCCGTCGGGATTGCCCTAATTGTGGACACCATTTAGAAACGAATGGACACGACATTCCGTTTGCTATTTTCCTTGGCTTTGAAGGTGATAAAGTGCCAGATATTGATTTAAATTTTTCTGGTGATTATCAAGCAAAAGCTCACAAATACACGGAAGAGTTGTTTGGCCGTGACAATGTATTTAAAGCTGGTACTATTGGTACTATTGCAGATAAAACTGCCTTTGGCTATGTAAAAAAATATGCTGAAATTAAAGGTATTCAAGCGGAAAATGGATATCTTGAACATTTGGCTAAAGGGTTTACTAATGTAAAAAATACCACCGGTCAACATCCAGGAGGTATCATGGTTTGCCCTCGTGATATGGATGTACATCATTTTACGCCCATACAACATCCAGCCAATAAGAAGGAAAGTGGTGTATTAACTACACATTTTGACTATCACTCCATTGAGGGTCGTATGACCAAGCTTGATATTCTAGGTCATGATGATCCGACCATCATTCGCATGTTAGAGGATTTAACAGGTATCGATGCGAAAACCATACCATTTGATGATCCAAAAACATTGAGTTTATTCTCTTCTACAGAAGGAATTGGTTTAACACCAGAACAATTACAAGGTGACCAAGTAGCCAGCTTGGCAGTACCAGAATGTGGTACGAAATTTGTACGAGGTATGCTGGAAGATTCTCGACCTCAAACATTTTCCGACTTAGTGCGTATTTCTGGTTTTTCTCATGGTACGAATGTATGGTTAGATAATGCACAAGATCTCATAAAAAATGGTACTTGTAAACTAAACGAAGCCATTTCTACCCGTGACGACGTAATGAACTTCCTCATCCATCGTGGCATGAATAAAAAGAATAGTTTCTTCGTCATGGAAAATGTACGTAAAGGGAAAGGCATAGAAAAACGGAATAAACAAGGGGAAGCAACGACGAATTTTGAACAAGAAATGAGAGATAACAATATTCCAGATTGGTTTATCGACTCTTGTAAAAAAATCTCCTATCTATTCCCTCGTGCCCATGCGGTGGCTTATGTAATGATGGCATTCCGCATTGCGTGGTTTAAGGTATATCATCCATTAGCATTTTATGCAGCCTATTTTTCAATTCGTGCGAAAGCTTTTGACCTTCGTATCATGACTGGTGATCTAGGTGTGCAAATGCGTGAATTTAACCGTATTAAAGCATTAGATAGAGCAGCCAGCCCTAAGGATAAAGATTTAATGTCTGCATTAGAAGTTTCTATGGAAATGTACCAACGTGGCTATCGTTTTATTAATGTAGATATTCAGCATTCCTGTGCACGACGGTTTAGCATAAAAGATGGTGCCTTATTACCGCCATTTCTTGCTATTGATTCATTAGGTGAAAAAGTGGCAGATGCTATTGTTGAAGAACGAGAAGAGAAACCGTTCACATCTTTAAAAGACATGCAGCGACGATGCAAAATTTCTAATACCATCATTGAAATCATGAAAGAACTTAAATGCTGTGGCGACTTGCCAGAAGATGAGCAAATGTCACTATTTGGATAAATGAGGACGATTACGAAGATAACTATTACCGATAGTTGTTATATTGCATAACACCGATAAAGGTGGTATGATTATTACATAAGAAAATATGATGAGTCTTTGGGGATAGGTGAAACTCCTTACCGGCGGTATAGTCCGCGAGCCTTATAGGTATGAATCGGTGTAATTCCGATACCGACAGTAAAGTCTGGATGAGAAAAGACAAGGTAGCGTATATACATTTTGTATATGCTTATATATAATGACCCAAAGGACTATGCAAATAGTCCTTTTTTTATTGAGGTATTATGATGAACGACGAAATATATATGAAACGAGCCATTGCATTGGCAATGTTGGCTACAGGACATACATCGCCTAATCCTTTAGTCGGTGCCGTCGTAGTAAAAGATAATACAATCATCGGTGAAGGGTATCATCACAAGGCGGGGGAACCGCACGCTGAGGTACATGCCTTAAATCAAGCAGGTGCTAATGCAAAGGGTGCCACCCTATATGTAACCCTTGAACCTTGTGCCCATTACGGTAAAACACCGCCCTGTGCCAAACGTGTAATTACTTCTGGTATTAGTCGTGTCGTCATCGGCAGTACAGATTCAAATCCACTAGTAGCGGGCAAAGGTATTCGTATGTTAAAAGAGGCGGGGATAAAAGTAGATACTGGTGTATGTGAAATAGAATGCATTAATTTAAACGAAGCGTTTTTTACTTATATCCAAACAGGTAAGCCTTTTGTAACAATTAAAAGTGCCATGTCCTTAGATGGCAAAATTGCCACCTATAATGGAGAATCTCAATGGATTACAAACGATACAGCTCGTAAAGATGGTCACATATTGCGTGCTACTCACGATGCTATGTTAGTTGGTATTGGCACCATATTGGCAGATGATCCACTACTGAATTGCCGATTGTCTAATGATGAGTTAGAAACTGCGCTTATCGGTAAAAAATTAGAAAATATATTGAACACTAATGAGTTGCAAGAACAGCAATACATCGCTGACCATCATAAATTGGGAGATGCCTATCACATGAATATCCACCAACCAGATGTCATCATCCTCGATAGCCAAGGTCGGACGCCATTAGATGCGAAGATATTTACCGTACCGCATCGCAAGATTCACATCTTTGTAAGTGCAGGATGCTCCGAAAAACGGCGACAAGCATTGACAAATAAAGGTGCCATCGTTCACGAAATCGATAGTGTGTCCACACGGCAGAGCCGTAAAACAGATGTGATGGTAGATATTAAGAAATTATCGATACCGCAGCTGCTGAGCACATTAGGTAAGTTAGGATATACATCCATCCTCGTGGAGGGGGGATCTACCATCATTAGTTCCTTTGTGGAGTCACAGTCCTTTGATAAAATCATTACCTATATTGGCAATCTTATTATCGGTGGTGTTGATGGTACACCTGCGGTAGGAGGCAAAGGTTTTGGTACATTACAAGAAACACCTGAACTGACTTTCACAAAAACAAATATTATAGATAACAACATTCGCATAGAAGCATATCGTACAGGAAGGGAGGGGCGCTATGTTTACAGGCATAATTGAGGAAATCGGCCGTATTGTGAGCATAAAAAAAGGCCCTCAATCCTTAGTACTCACCATCGGTGGCAATATTATTTTTAGCGATTTAAAAATCGGCGATTCTGTAGCTGTTAACGGCGTTTGCTTGACTGCAACCACCATTGGTAACAAGCAATTTACAGCCGATGTTATGCCTGAATCTATTAGCATGACTACTTTCACCAATTTGAAAGTAAACCAACCAGTTAATTTAGAACGGGCGATGATTGCGAACGGTCGTTTTGGCGGTCATATCGTGGCTGGTCACGTTGATGGCACAGGACGTGTAACGAATATAGAACGTAAAGATAATGCCGTTATTTTTACCATAGCTGCACCAAAGTCGGTGATGGATTATATTATTTACAAAGGATCTATCGCTATCGATGGTATTAGTTTAACTATTATGAATCGTACGGAAAATACTTTTTCAGTATCTATCATTCCTCATACATTAGGGGAAACTGTGCTAAGCAATGCCAATATCGGTACAGAGGTAAATCTCGAAACCGATATTGCAGGCCGATACATTCGACATTTTATGAATTTAGGTTCTGCAGATGACCAATATAGTAAAGAACAAACTAGTAAGTCTACAAAGTCCATGGAATCCCTCTTAATAGAGAATGGATTTATGTAAAAGGAGGACACCATGAGTTATACATTAAATAGCATTGAAGAAGTGCTTCAAGATTTATGCAAAGGTAAACCCGTTATTATCGTAGATGATGAAAGTCGTGAAAATGAAGGGGATTTGATTATTGCCGCAGAATTTGCTACCCAAGAAAATATCAATTTTATGGTTAAATACGCACGCGGTATCGTATGTACCCCGATGCGTCGTGAAGCATTAGAGAAATTAGGCATTCCTGCAATGGTAGCCAAAAATACGGATAATCATGAAACGGCCTTTACTGTAACTATAGACCATGTAGATACTACAACAGGTGTTTCGCCTGCCGAACGGGCCTACACGATTCAAAAACTACTAGATCCTACTGCAAAACCAGATGATTTCCGTCGACCTGGACACGTATTCCCATTAGTATACAAAGAAGGTGGCGTTCTCGTTCGCCAAGGCCATACAGAAGCATCCATTGATCTTTGTCGTTTAGCAGGCTTACAAGAGGCTGCCGTTATTTGTGAAATTACTAATGACGATGGTTCTATGTCTAGAATGCCAGACCTCGTTGCGTTTGCAAAAGAACATGATTTAAAAATCGCCTCCGTTGCAGAGCTCATTGAATACCGTAAACTACATGAAGATATGGTAGACCTTGGCGCGTGCTCCAAATTGCCGACTAAATTTGGTAATTTCAATATCTTCGTATTTAAAAACGATTTAGATCATAAAGAGCATTTAGCTATCGTTAAAGGGGATGTACAAAATTGTGACGATGTGCTCGTCCGTATTCATTCCGAATGTTTAACTGGTGATGTGTTCGGATCTAAACGCTGTGATTGCGGTGAACAATTAGATCACGCCCTTCGCGCTATCGAAAAAGAAGGTAAAGGTGTTGTGGTGTATATGCGCCAAGAAGGCCGTGGTATTGGTTTAACAAATAAAATCAAAGCTTATGCATTACAAGAACAAGGTCTCGATACGGTAGAAGCAAACGAACAACTCGGGTTCCCTGCGGATATGCGTGAATATTCTTTAGCAGCGCAAATCATTCGTTACCTTGGTATTAAAAGCATTCGTTTATTGACGAATAATCCAGAAAAACGACATGGTTTAGAACATTGGGGCATCGATGTACACAGCCGCGTACCGCTTATCGTGGCAGCGAATAAATTCAATGCTGGCTATTTGAAAACTAAAGAAGAAAAAATGGGGCATATGTTAGAAGACTAATATATACACGTATCATTAATTATTTATTCAAAATCTATAGGCGCCTATTTAGTCAGTCTTTAACTATAGATTTTAAATGTAAATCGCATAGATAATAGGAATATAAGATATTTAACATGTCCATAGTAACCTATGGATAAGGAGGCTATAACAATGATGGTTCAAGAAGGTAATTTATTAGGTACTGGTAAAAAATTTGCCATAATCGGTTCTCGTTTCAATGAATTCATTACGACAAAATTAATCGGTGGTGCAGAAGACTGCTTATTGCGTCACGATGTGAAAGCAGAAGATATTACTACCATCTGGGTACCTGGTGCTTATGAAATCCCATTGATTGCAAAAAAAGCGGCTTTATCTGGTCGTTATGATGCAATTATTTGCGTAGGTGCCGTAATTCGTGGCGCTACTACACATTACGATTACGTATGTAATGAAGTAGCTAAAGGCATTGCTCACGTATCTCTAGAAACTGGTATTCCTGTTATGTTCGGTGTTGTTACTACAGAAAATATTGAACAAGCCATCGAAAGGGCTGGTACTAAAGCAGGTAACAAAGGTTATGATTGCGCTATGGGTGCTATCGAAATGGTCAACCTTATCGACCAAATCTAACTATTAAAGGATGATATAAATGGATTATATTAAACGTTTTACCACTCGTGAAGGTGTCCGTATGTCTGTAGCAGTCACTACAAATACGGTTGAAACAGCGCGTGTACGCCACGATTTATGGCCTGTAGCAACGGCTGCACTAGGTCGTGCCATGACAGGGGCTTTATTATTAGCTGGTGATTTTAAAAATCATGAAAATGTAAGCCTTCGCATCAAAGGCGATGGACCGTTGGGTGTTGTTCATGTAGATGCATTTTCGGATAACACTGTTCGCGGATATGTAGATGAACCGCATGTAGATGTGCCATTAAAATACGCAGGGAAACTCGATGTAGGTGCTGCAGTAGGTCACAATGGTGAAGTACAAGTTACAAGATTCACTCAATTGGCACAAGACTATACTTCTACCAGCCCTATTCAAAGTGGAGAAGTAGCAGAAGATTTAGCATACTATCTTTATGCTTCTGAACAAGTACCATCTACCATTAGTTTAGGCGTTCTAGTTGATTCTGACTACCATACGGTGGTAGCCGGAGGCTTTATTGTACAAGCTATGCCCGATGCTACAGATGAAGCATTAGCATTAGTAGAAAAAAATATAAATCATTTAGGGCCTGTTACAGAATATTTAAAAACTCATCCAAATGGGGAAGGTTTAGTAGAAAAAGTGCTTAATGGCATGACGATTAATGAAGTATACAACGAACCAGTGGAGTTCAAATGCCGTTGTGGTCGCGACCGTTTTGCTGCTGTTCTTATGACCCTTCGTGAGGACGACAAAAAAGCAATCCTAGAAGATGAAACAACTGAACTTGTGTGTCACTATTGCAATGAAATATATCATTTCAGTCAAGAAGAACTACAAGATATGTTTAAACCAAAAGGAGTAGTGTCTTAATCTTTTACAAATATATATTATTTAGTTAGTCAACAATAATTCAGCTAGTCATATGATGAAATTATAAAATAGATATAGCTAGATAAAACATACAAGCTATAGGCTTTTTCTATAGCTTGTTTTTGTATTTTGTGAGAAAATGTATAGATAAGATGTATTTATTTAGGAGGTCATTATGAGTGCAATTGGTGTAATAGGTGGCACTGGTGTATACGATCCGTCTATTTTTGAAAATATTCATGAAGAATCTTTAATGACGCCATATGGCGAAATTGATTATGTACAAGGTACATATAATGATAAAACAGTTATTTTTGTAGCACGTCATGGCAAGGATCATACTATACCACCTCATAAAATCAATTATCGTGCCAATATTTGGGGTTTAAAAAAACTAGGCGTTCGTTTCATTATTTCTACCACAGCCGTAGGGTCTTTAAATGAAACATTTAAACCTGGTCATTTTGTATTAACAGATCAATTCCTTGATTTTACTAAGAACCGCATCACTACTTTCTACGAAGGTGGCGATCGTCCTGTAGCACATTTAGATGTAACCAACCCATATTGCCCTGAATTACGTACCATTATCGAGTCTGTAGGGAAACAACAAGACCTTCATATCCATAATGGTGGCACCTATGTTTGTACAGAAGGTCCTCGTTTCGAAACACCAGCGGAAATTAAAATGTTCCACATGCTCGGCGGTGACACAGTAGGGATGACAAATGTGCCAGAAGTAAATCTCGCCAACGAAGCGGAAATAGCGTATACAACTATATCTATGATTACAAATTACGCTGCAGGTATTTCTGAAAGTTCTTTAACACACGCAGAAGTAGTTGATATGATGAGTGAAATGGCATCTCAATTGAAATTATTAATCCTCGGTACCATCGATGCTATCGATATAAATGCGGATTATGATGCACATCATCGCATGGCTGAATACGGCGGATTTAAATTATAGTACTGCTCCTTCTATATGTTTTTATAGCCTAATCTATCTCTCTCTCTATATATAGATATTGTTTATATATTAGGTTATGAATTATATGTATCAATATATCTAGGAGGGTTTATGAAGAATATAGAATGGCGTAATGAAACGCTAATATTATTGGATCAAACTAAATTACCTACAGAAGTAGAATATATCCATTGCACTGATTGGCGTCAAGTAGCTGAGGCCATCAAAATGCTTCGCGTTCGTGGGGCACCGGCTATCGGTGTTGCCGCTGGATACGGTCTCATTTTAGCAGCTCGTGAGACAAGTACTAATGATTTGCCATTTAACGAGCAGCTTTCAGAATTTTATGAATTCGCAGAAATTTTAAAAGAAACACGTCCTACTGCTATTAACTTGGCATGGGCTGTAAATCGTATATTGTCTATGGTGAAAGCTAGTGCCTTTACCTCTATGTCTGATATAATTACTGCTATCACTAAAGAAGCAGAAATAATCCACAAAGAAGATATAGAACTTAATACGCGTATGGCTAATCATGGAGCTAGCCTATTTGAAGGGCAGCAACAAATACGTATTTTAACGCATTGTAATGCAGGTGCCCTTGCTACTGGAGGTTTAGGTACTGCTCTCGGTGTTATCCGCAAATTACACAGCAATGGACAGCTAGCAATGGTCTATGCCGATGAAACGAGACCATTGTTACAAGGATCACGACTAACTGCTTTTGAATTACACGAGGATGGTATTCCTGTTACTTTAGAAACCGATAATATGGCAGCTTATGCTATGCAACAAGGTTTAATTGACGCTGTCATTGTAGGTGCCGATCGTATTACAACAAAAGGTGATGTAGCTAATAAAATTGGCACCTATGGTTTGGCAGTATTAGCGAAGGCACATAATATTCCATTTTATGTAGCTGCACCATACAGTACATTTGATTTTACTATGGCAGATGGTAGGAATATTCCTATCGAAATGCGCAGTGATGATGAAGTACTTTCATTTCAAGGTGTACCATCAGCACCAACAGGTATTAAGGTGTTAAATCCTGCCTTTGATGTAACGCCACATGAACTGATATCAGCCATCATCACAGAAGAGGGCGTATTACAACCAAATTATGAAATGTCTATTAAACAATTGCAAGATTCAGTTAATAAACGATAATATAGTAGTCGCAAAGGAGATAGTATGCAATCTTTAATTAAAGATATTAATTTAGCCTCAGAAGGTCGCAAAAAAATCGATTGGGTTTCCAATTTTATGCCTACCCTTAACGATTTAGGGGACCGTTTTGAAAAAGAACAAACTTTCAAAGGACAAACCATTGTTGTTAGTGTTCATTTAGAAGCGAAAACTGCATATTTAGCAACAGTTCTACAACGCGGTGGGGCTGATGTTATCGTAACAGGTTCAAACCCATTATCCACACAAGATGACGTAGCTGCAGGGCTTGTCGATATGGGCCTTACCGTATACGCATGGTATGATTGTACAGATGAAGAATATTTCATGTTCCTCAACAAAGCATTAGATCATAAACCTCATATCATCATCGATGACGGTGGTGATCTTGTAAATCTATTACATACTACACGGACAGACGCTAAAGAACGCCTCATCGGTGGTAGCGAAGAAACTACTACAGGTGTACATCGCTTATATGCATTAGAAAATGCTAAACAATTAACGTTCCCTATGATTGCTGTAAACGATTCATATTGTAAATATTTATTCGATAACCGTTATGGTACAGGTCAATCCGTATGGGATGGCATCATGCGTACTACAAACCTCACTGTAACAGGTAAAAACGTAGTTGTTGCCGGTTATGGCTGGTGTGGTAAAGGCGTAGCAATGCGCGCTAAAGGACTTGGCGCTCATGTATATGTAACAGAAGTAGACCCAATTAAAGCTATCGAAGCTGTATTCGATGGTTTCAAAGTATTACCTATGATTGAAGCAGCAAAAGTAGGCGATATTTTCTGTACTGTTACAGGCTGTAATGATGTTATCGTAAAAGAACATTTTGAAGTAATGAAAGACAAGGCTATTCTTTGTAACGCTGGTCACTTTGATTGTGAAGTTAATGTAAAGGATTTAGAAGAACTTGCTGTAAGCCACGAACGAGTACGTCAAAATATCGAAGGCTATGCAATGGCTGATGGTCGCAAATTATATGTTCTCGCTGAAGGTCGTTTAGTAAATCTTGCAGCAGGCGATGGTCATCCTGCAGAAATCATGGATTTATCCTTCGCTATGCAAGCATTGGCAGCAGAACACATCTTACATAATGGCAAAAACATGGAACCAAAAGTATATGTATTGCCACATGAATTAGATGCAGAAATCGCAAAATTAAAACTTAATTCCATGGGTTACGATTTAGATACATTGACACAAGAGCAAATCGATTATCTTACAAAAGTAAACTAAGACATTATAATCTAAGTTCACCATAGATATATGATATGTATACATATGGCTTGCTTTACACCCTATACATATAAGCTAACCGAGCCATTGGCTCGGTTATAGCTATAGAAGGAGTTATTATGTGCGATTTATTAATTACCCATGTAGATGTACTGACACCAACAGGGGTACAAAAGAATCATGCCATTTCTATTGAAAATGGTTATATTACATCCATCATGACCAATACAGAGTCAGAACAAGCTAAATCAAATGCTAAGAATGTGTTAGATGGCAAAGGGCAATTGGCTGCACCTGGACTAATAAATACCCATACACATATTGCGATGGGCTTATTCCGTAACTATGCAGACGATTTAGAGCTCATGGATTGGTTAGAAACTGCTATTTGGCCAACAGAGGCAAAATTAAACGATGAATATGTGAAATACGGTACCCAATTAGGCATTGCAGAAATGCTTCGTTCTGGTACTACCACATTTAGCGATATGTATTTCTTCATGAATACCACTGCGGAGATGGTGAAAGAAACAGGCATTCGTGCCGTATTATCTCGCGGTCTTGCAGGTGTATCTCCTACAGCAGATCAAGCTCTACTAGAAAATGCGGAATTATTCCATCAATATAATGGTTTTGATAATGACCGAATCAAGGTTCTTATAGGACCACATGCACCATATACATGCCCAGACGCATATATGGAAAAGGTTATCGCCTTATCTCATGAATTAAATGCAGGTATTCATATGCACTTGTCCGAAACGAAAGGGGAAGTGGAAAATGTAGTGAAAGCAACAGGTAAAACACCAATTGCTCATATGCATGAATTAGGTTTATTCTGGAATACTACATTAGCGGCTCATTGTGTGCACGTTACAGACGAAGATATGGATA
The DNA here is from genome assembly GCF_003992125.1 of Veillonella caviae. Lineage (GTDB taxonomy): Bacteria > Bacillota > Negativicutes > Veillonellales > Veillonellaceae > Veillonella > Veillonella caviae. The sequence continues at coordinate 196,847 of NZ_RQUY01000001.1, forward strand.
TTATGGCAACTAACAATGTGGCTGTAGCACACAATCCGCAGTCTAATCTTAAATTAGCTAGCGGCATTGCACCGGTTCCAGAAATGATTGCAAAGGGCATCACTGTAGGTCTCGGCACAGATGGTTCCGCATCTAATAATAATGCAGATATGCTAGAAGAGGTACGCTTAGCTGCTACTTTACACAAAGCACGTTTGTACGATCCAAAGGCTATCCCGGCAGAAGTAGCATGGAATATGGGCACCGTAGAAGGGGCGAAAGCTTTAGGGTACAAAGACCTTGGCGTATTACAAGAAGGATATCGTGCAGATATAGTTCTCTATGATGTGTCTGGTATGCATTGGATGCCTCGTTACAACGACTTATCAGCCCTTGTGTATTCAGCTAACAGCTCTGATGCAAATACAACTATCGTTGGTGGCAAGGTTCTTATGCAAAATAGAGAACTGTTAACTATTGATGAAGAAAAATTACGTGCTGAAATCAGTAAGGCACAAGAATTCTTTAAAAGTTAAATCCAAGCTATACACTAACAAATGTAAGCTATAAGCTAGCAATTTAATAGGCTATAAACTAGCAATCCAATAGAATGTAAATATAAAACCCACTCCTATGAGAAGTTACATGATGATGTGTGATTAGTTATCATCAACATACATATAACTTCCCAATAGAGTGGGTTTATTTCATAATGGTATATATTATTTAACAGCCTTAACCAAAAACATAGGTACAGGAATGTAAAATTCATCTTCCTCAGCATAAATACGAGAGCCTACGGTGCTATCGATAGTGACAGTAGCGCCCATATTTTCTAATAGTACTTTGTCCCATGTAGGGCGATCGGTGCTACTAATGGAAAGCATATGGTAGATAGTATGGCATTTATCTAATAAATCAGGTTTAATATGTTCGTGTGCATGATGCACAGATTGTGGTAGATGATGGTGATTTTTAGCGTGTTCTGCATCATAATTTAAGAGTATGCCACCAGGTTTAAGCACGCGAAGCCATTCCTTATAAGCTTCATCAGGATGAGGTAAATTCCACGTTACATTTCTAGCCACAACCACATCGAAGTAGTTTGTGTCAAAATCCAACTTCTCTGCATCCATAACTATGAATTCAACGTTGCTATTAACGGAGTAAGCCAATAATTTTGACTCCTCAATCATGTTCGGTGTAATGTCGATGCCTGTCACAGTATGACCTAACTGTGATAAAATAATACTAAAAAAGCCAGCGCCACAACCGATATCTAAAATACGCAAGCTTTCATTTTGACCTATGTGCTGCAACAATTCATCACGCCACAATATGAGCTTAGGGCTCTGTAATTCTTTTTCTCGAAGACGTCGAAAATCCTCAGCCCGTTCTGTCCAATATGATGTAATAAATGTTTTGTCATCCTCCTTAGGATGAATGATATGATTAAATAAATCGTTCATACTATCTCCTCATAATGCATAATATGTTAATAGTAACATAATTACTAATGTAATACCATAGAGGATAACATTGTGAACATACAGATTTTTTCGTTATAATTGTAATAGAAAATAACAGATAACTTTTGTAAATATACGATTATGTAATACTGGTTCAAGTATGAAATTTTTACACTTAGCCATTATTATTTAAGATAGTCAGTAAGGAGATATTTTGATTTTACAAACAGGGCAACGAACCGATATACCAGCCTTTTATGGACAGTGGCTTATCAATCGTATAGAGGCAGGATTTGTGGATGTTCGCAATCCTTATAATCCAACGATAGTATCTCGGTATCCTATTAATCCTAAGGTAGTAGATGGCATCGCATTTTGCACTAAAAATCCAATACCATTTATTCCTTTGTTACCTCGATTATCCAAGTATCGTCAATATTGGCATATAACTATTACGCCGTATGACCGTGATATCGAACCCTATGTGCCTCCTTATGATGATGTTATAGTCGCTTTTAAGCACATCAGTGATGCTCTCAATCCGCAGTCTATTGTGTGGCGTTATGATCCAATCATTATAAATCACAAATATCTTATAGATGCTCATTATGAAAGTTTCCACTCTATGGCACAGTCCTTAGCAGGATATACGGATACTGTTATCGTCAGCTTCTTAGATATTTTTGATAAAGTATTAGCCAATTTTCCCACAGCACAACGGCCACCAAAGGATGTACAAAAAATAGTAATCCGAGAACTAGTAAAAATAGCAAAATCTTTTGGTATGATATTAAAAACATGTGGAGAAGGAGATATATTTAAAAATGTAGGCGCCTATACGGATGGATGCCTCACCGTGGACTGTTACGAACAAGCATGGAATGTAAAGTTAAACGTACCCAAACGCAATCCCGCTCGTCCAGAATGCGCCTGTTATTTACATAATGACATTGGAGCTTATGATACATGTAGTCATTTTTGTCGATACTGTTATGCCAACACAAACCAAGATGCAGTACGACGAAATCGCGCATTACATGATCCAAATTCCACAATGCTTATTGGGCATGTAGGGCCACATGATACGATTAAAGTTCAAAATACCTCTTCATGGGTAGTTCCCTATCAAGAAATATTGTTCTAAAAATTTTTACATACATTTTGCCTATAGGGGGTTGTTTTTTTACAAATTTTGGAATGTATAAGTACGAGAGGATATTTGTGGCCACAAATAATTTCAAACTATTAAATCGATATAACTAGATTCACATAATTAGTTATATGAAATTATTAAAATTCTATTCGTAAAACGGAGGTGACCAATGATTACCTATAAAAATAATACGACTACGCCCGCTTTGAGCCTTCTCTATAATAAAGAGCATACCAATCATCTTAGTGCATCTGCTAGCACTACAGTGCCTAAAAAAAGCTCTATGCCTGTATTGGCTATGTGCTACGATTTCGATAAAACACTAACACCAGATGACATGCAAGCACAAGGATTTATCCAATCTGTAGGATATAACGAAGATGAAATTAAACAATTTTGGCAAGAATCCAATCAACTAGCGAAAGACCACGATATGGACAACAATTTAGCGTATATGTACAAAATGATACAAGAGGCAGTAGGTCGTTTTTACGTAACAAAAGACAAACTCATGGAATATGGTAATCAAGTTTCCTTATACAATGGCGTTCGTACTTGGTTCGAACGGATTCGCCAATATGGTTTAAATCATGGTGTACAAATTGAACACTATATTATCTCCTCAGGCCTCAAGGAAATGATAGAGGGTACAGACATGGCGAAAGAAGGAGCTTTTACAAAAATCTATGCCAGTGCATTCATGTTTGATGACAAAGGCGTTGCGGTATGGCCAGCCCAAGCCATTAATTACACCAATAAAACGCAGTTCCTATTCCGCATTCAAAAAGGCATCCTAGATATTAACGATTTCGGCGTAAATGACTATATTAAACCTGAGGACCAACGCGTACCGTTCCGCAATATGATTTACATCGGCGATAGCGATACAGATATTCCGTGCATGAGCCTTGTCAATGCTAACGATGGCCATTCTATCGGCGTATACGATCCAGAACTAAATAATAAGGAAAAAGTATACAAAATGATGCAGCACCATCGCATTCGCTACTACGCACCGGCCGATTACACCGATGGTTCTGAACTCGATACATTGGTGAAACGCATCATAGATAAGACAGCAGCCTATGAAATTCTGGAACGAACCTATGTGGCAGATAAACACGAAGCGGAGAGGCGGTAAATGAAATTGTAGCTTGAGAAAAGAAATATTTATTACTTCCGATAACGATAAATTATCGGAAGTAATTATCTAAAAAAGATTGGGCACATTAGGCCCAATCTTTCTTTACGTTATTTATCTTTACGTTTAAAGGTGTATGGCTCATATTCTATTTCACATTTGCGATTAATCCACCAGGTCCAACAATATACTGCTATTTTCCATGCTACATAACCAACGATTAACCCCAATACCATACCTGTAATAACATCAGATGGATAATGTACAAATAGATACACTCTAGAGAATGCCACTACAACAGATCCCATCAATGCTATAATACCCCAAAATCGTTTATTTGGGTTTATTTGGCTTAGCCCTAAGTATAATGCCATAGCCGATGCAAATGAACCAAAACTATGGCCTGACGGAAATGAATAGCTAGTTGCTGCTGGTGGTGTCGCTACTAATGGCACATTTGGAAAATCTACAAATGGTCTCAATCTCGCTACATGTGGTTTTAAACCTTGATCGCCAATGATAAATACCAATACTAAGGAGATAAACATACCTAAACCTACAACTCGATATTTCTTTTGTAGCATTAATAGTATGGAAATAATAATCCATAATGCACCAGAACTAGTGATAGTGGATATAAATGACATAAACGGTGTTAATATTGAGCTAATACAATGTTCTTGTACCCAAAATATTAAATTGTAATCTAATTGCAATATAGTCTCCATAACGACCTCATAATTTAACAAACAATATTAAATACTAACAGCTAAAAATCCTGTTACAAAAATCTAAAAGTACTCTAACAAGAATTACCAGTACACATAATAGACCAATCTATGCCTTAGGTCAATAGATTAAATCTACATTTAATAAAAGCTTAATATTTTATCTATTAAATCTTTATATGTACATTAAACGTATTTATTGTTGCTTAGTTAATTTTACGTCCGTAGATGGCTTTTTAGGTGGTTCTGCTGATTTTCTTATAATGATGGTATCTACTGGATCATAAATAGACTCATACGTATCTGTATAGCTCGTACCATCATTAAATATAATATGACGATAAGTATTCATCTTTGCCCCATAATGACCTTCTTGCGTAGTATCTTTATTTATAGAAGAGTCGATTCTAGTAATCGTTTTGTTCGGGATTTCTGTACTATCTCCAACGGTAATAGATACAGAGCGTGGAGCGTCTTGTGGTACACCTACGATATAAATAGTCAACTCATTGTTCTCCATAATACTAATAACATAAATGGAATGATTATACGGGTTTTTAAATTGAAAGTCTAAATAGCCCCACGCTACGGTAGCATCACGACCATCGGGAATATAAGATACCGGTTCAAAGTGCGGTGTTCTTTCTACAATATCCATACCAGATAATAAAGCAGTATTAAATAAGGTAGAACTTACTTGACAAATACCTCCACCAATACCTGGCACTAATTTACCATCAATCATAACCGGTGCATCATCAAACCCAGCTTCTGCAGTTCGCTCCCCAACCACATCATTAAAAGAAAAAACTTGACCTGGTTTGATTAAAGTACCATTAATTTTCTGTGACGCAATTTCAATATTGTGTGTTCGAGTTGTATTAGATCCATCATAATATGTCGTATAGCTGCCTAGAATCATTGTTAAAGGCTTCACATCCTCATTGGTAACCTTTACCATTTGATTTGACGTATATACTATAGAAAAAGATGTAAAATTATTTTTCTGAATTTCATTTTTCAAAAATTCTAAAGTAGCATCAATATCGATACGTTTACCTTGTTGAGAAGGTATCATTTTTACAACGCCATTTTCAATAGTTAAATACGCATCGTGAATAGGTTCATCTACTTGCTTTGCTAATTCTGTTAAATAAGTACGCCCTTTCACTTCATCTAGTTTATAAATTGGATCTATAGTAACACCGTTTGTAAAAGCATAGGTACGATGAGCAATCAAGGTCAACAGCGAATCTTCATAACCGTAATTATAAATGCTTTGTGCGGTAGCATCTACATCTAAAACGATACCTAAATCAGAGGCTTTTACAGTTGTCATTTTTGTATCATTGAATTTAATCGTAACTGTTATATCTTTAGTTGATTCTTGTTGTAACAAGCTGTACACTTCATTTCGAGTATAACCAGATAAATCATTACTTTTATAATAAACACCTCTCGTAATATCACCAGTAGGCAGCATACTACAGCCGGTTAAACAAAGCGTGGCGGTAAGTAAAACCACTAAGCAGTATCGTTGTATTTTCATTTGTATATCTCACTTATTAATATATATTGAATTATTTTATTATAGCATAAATACTAGTGATATTGTGGTACAATATTATCATAGTATTAGTAAAAGGAACGATTATGACAGATACGAATAAACAAGATAAACATTTTTATTTACGCCATAACGATGCTTTGATGAATAGTACGAAATTATCTATGAAAGCAAAGCAAAGCATCTTATTATCAAAAGCAGAAAATACGATAAATGCGTACGAGTCAGATTGGTTCGATTTTGTGGATTGGTGCAATTATCAGAAGGTTAGCTATTTTCCAGCTACACCAGAAACCATCGTTAACTATATCAATGATTTAGCAGACTACGCCAAAGCCAATACTATCGCTCGTCGCATTAGTGCCATATCTGAAAACTACAACGCCTCCGGTTCACATGAAAATCCTTGTATGTCTCCCCTTGTGAAACAAGCATTGCGTGGTATACGTCGTTTGAAAGGGACTTTTCAACAAGGTAAGACGCCGATTTTACTAGAAGATGTTGAAGATATTTTAGAAGCCATGAATACTATCGATATACCAGAGATTCAAAAATTACGGGATAAAGCCATTTTATTGATTGGATTTATGGGAGCCTTTCGGCGCAGTGAAATTGCAGCCATTACGGTGGAAAATCTGAAGTTTTCCCCTCAAGGCTTGGAGATTTTTCTTGCCGCCTCAAAAGCTGACCAAGAGGGTCAAGGAGCGATTGTGGCAATTCCTAATTTACCAGGCTCATCTTTAGATGCTGTACGAGCATTAAAAAAATGGCTTTCTTTCAGCGGCATTACATCAGGTCCTGTATTTAGAGGATTCACAAAATCTATGACATTACGTAGTACGGCTATTTCTGATAAATCTATTGCAGACATCGTTAAGCGCTATGTTACCCTTATTGGTCTAGATCCAACAATGTATGGTGCCCATAGTTTGCGACATGGTTTTGCTACTACCGCCGCATCTTATGGCGTAGAAGAACGTAATATCATGCGCCAAACACGCCATCACAGTGTTAATATGGTGCGTCGGTATATCAATGAGGCTAATAAATTCGTTGATAACCCTATTTCTACAATTTTTGAAAAACGATTAAATCCTAAAGATAATTCATAAATACCTTTGTAAATAAAATTCTTCAACTATAACTGTAGATACTAACACAGTCATCTAACAAATAATACCTAAAGTGATTATAATACAACATAAATAACAGCTATTCCTATTAGATGATGAGGAAACCTCGGGATTTAATAGAAATAGCTGTTATTTATATTATTATTTAGTTTTGAGCCATATAGTCCATAGCTCTTACTGGACTACCCATTTGTTGAACTGGTATTTTGATTTTTGTGCCTGGCACTAATGAGCCAGAATCATTAATTTGATTTAATTCTTTTACCGCATATACTACTTCACGCACATCCATATTAGCTTGGGTATGACGAGATGCAATATCCCATACTGTATCGCCATATTCTACAGTAACTTCTCTAACAGATGGTGTATGTACATCAACACTAGGTGTTGTTAGTTGAAAACCTAAAAACATAGCAAAACACATACTAAGCATAATCATAATATGTTTCATCTCTACAACCTCACAATACAATCAATATAATATCGAACATAAGTAAAGAACATTTGTTTGTCTACAATTAAATAATAACACAAAAACAAATGTTCGGTCAAGAGGTTTTGAACAAATGTTTGCAAATATTTACAAATACCCATATAATAGGGATATATAATAAATATTTCTAGTATACATATATAGATACCCTATTTTAGTTCATTTTTGGAGGTTCTTATGAGACGCCCAGCAACAGATATTAATACGAAACAACGCCGCATTTTAGAATTCATTCGCGATTCTTTACACAATGAATATCGGTGCCCTACTGTTCGTGAAATCTGTGCTCATGTAGGTCTTAGTTCTACATCTACCGTACAGTCCCATTTGAATACATTGGAAAAATTTGGTTATATCCGTCGTGATCCAAATAAAAACCGTGCTATTAGTATTGTTAACGATATAAAACCCAATATTTCTATTAGCAAAGATAGCAACGAAATGTCTAGCTCTGATAATTTTGAATTCCTTGGTGCTAATCTAAAACAAGTCCCTCTCATCGGTACTGTACAAGCCGGTATGCCTATTACTGCAATAGAAAATTTAGAATCTACAATGACATTACCTGTTCAATTGACTGGTAATTCTGATTGCTTTATGCTTCGTGTGCAAGGTGACTCGATGATGAATATCGGTATATATGAAGGTGATATGCTCATCGTACGTCATCAAAATACAGCTAACAATGGTGATGTTGTAGTAGCTCGTATCGATGATGAAGCAACAGTAAAACGATTCTTCAAAGAAAAAGGGCATATTCGTTTACAACCTGAAAACGACGATTTCGCTCCTATCATTGTTAAAGACTGCCATATCGAAGGCTTAGTTATTGGATTAGTAAGAGATAAGATTTAATTATTTATATAACTTAGGAGTCGTAGTTCATATCTCTTTCTTAGTTAACATTAGGATTTAACATACAACGAAATAAAGCCCGCCAAACGCGTTCATTACCATTGTGGTAGATGCGTTTGGCGGGCTTTTCCATTGCTTATTAGGCTTATAGGACAAAAGGTGTTGGTTTTTAATCCCATGAAGAATTGAAACTTTTATCATAAAAGTGTAAATCACTCCAAACAATAGCATCACCCCATGT
>NZ_RQUY01000002.1 GCF_003992125.1 Veillonella caviae
CATTAAAAATACATTTATTCTTATTTGATATTTTATACATGCTGTGTTATGATACAAATATAGTGCAAGAGAGTAGATCATAAATATATTTTTAGGAGGATTTTATCATGTTAGGCAAAGTAAAATGGTTTAGTGCAGAAAAAGGTTATGGATTTATTGAAAGAGAAGATGGTAGTGATGTATTTGTACATTATTCTGCTATTCAAGATGAAGGTTTCAAATCCTTAACTGAAGGTCAACATGTTTCTTTTGACATTGTTGATGGCAATCGTGGCCCACAAGCTGCTAACGTTGTAAAAGCGTAAGCATATACTGGGAAAATAATAAAAATACTAAAACCCTGACATCGATTTTGTCAGGGTTTTTCTGATTTTAATGGTGTATCATACATAATCTTTCAAAAAAATTTGAATAAAAAAGAGGAGTTTTATAGGTGTATGTAGAAATACTATAATAACAACACAATAGGAAGGATACATATCCTATAGTAGTTGTTGATTTTTAGAAAGGGTGTTGACATATGAAAGTACAAATCAGAGGTAAAAACATTGAAGTAACAGCTGCTCTTCGTGAATATGTAGAAAAAAGACTTAGCAAATTGACTCGTTACTTTGATGATGAATTAAATGCACAAGCTGTACTATCTGTAGCGAAGGATAAAGCTACTATCGAGTTGACATGTTTCGTTGATAAAATCGTACTCCGCGGTGTTGAAACTAATGATGATATGTATGCAGCAATTGATTTGGTAGTAGATAAAATTGTACGCCAAATTCATAAGCATAAAACTCGTTTAGCTAAACGATTTAAACGTCAAGATGCATTCCATCCAGATGTAGCTACTTTGGAAACACCTGTAGAAGAAGAACAGATAGAAGTTGTAAAACGGAAACATTTTGTTGTACGCCCTATGGATGTAGAAGAGGCGATTTTACAAATGAATTTAATTGGTCATGATTTCTTTATGTTCTTCAATGCAGAAACAGAAACAATGAATGTTGTGTATCGCAGACACGATGGATTCTATGGTTTAATTGAACCAGAACTCCAATAGATGATATATCCTTTAAAGAGTTTACATGTGCTTAAAACTTCCTTTTAGATGCAACAAAAAAGATGCTCCTAGGAGCATCTTTTTTGTTGTTCAAATATTGTAAAAACCTTGTAATTCTTTGACTATTTTAGGCTTTTTCGCTATAATAAAGTGATAATAATATAAGATTTCCCGTAGAGGAGTGATTTGTTTGTTCGGCTTTTTACAAAGTCTTTTAGGAAATAGCAGCGCAAAAGAAATTAAAAGAATGCGCAAAATTGTAGATCATATTAATGAATTAGAACCAGATTATGTTAAATTAAGTGACACAAACCTAGTGGCAAAAACAGATGAATTTAAACGTCGTTTAACTAAAGGCGAAACATTAGATGAAATCTTACCAGAAGCGTTTGCCGTGTGTCGTGAAGCATCTAAACGTGTACTTGGCATGCGTCATTTTGACGTACAATTAATGGGAGGCATTTGTCTTCATAAAGGGTCTATTGCAGAAATGCGTACTGGTGAAGGTAAAACCCTAGTGGCTACTTTAGCTGTATATCTCAATGCATTGTCTGGTAAAGGTGTTCACGTTGTTACTGTTAATGATTATTTAGCTACTCGTGATAGTGAACAAATGGGTAGATTGTATAACTTTTTAGGCTTGTCTACAGGTCTTATCGTTGCAAATCTCGATTACAATGAGCGTAAAGCTGCATATGCTTCTGATGTTACATATGGCACTAATAATGAATTCGGTTTTGATTATCTTCGCGATAACATGGTATCCGATGTTTCTCAAATGGTACAACGTCCGTTGAACTATGCCATTGTCGATGAAGTGGATTCTATTTTGATTGATGAAGCTCGTACGCCATTGATTATTTCTGGCCCTGGTAATCGTTCTACAGACAATTACTATAAATTGGCTAAAATCGTACCGCAACTCAAAAAAGAAGAAGATTATACAATTGATGAAAAACAAAAGACTATTGCCCCTACCGACTCAGGTATTGAAAAGGTAGAGAAAATGTTAGGTGTTGAAAATCTTTACGATGCTGAAAATATTGAACTTAACCATTTACTAGGTGCTTCTTTGCGCGCTCATGCTATGATGCATCGCGATACTGACTATGTAGTAAAAGACGGAGAAGTGGTTATCGTTGATGAATTTACAGGTCGCTTAATGTTTGGTCGTCGTTATTCCGATGGTTTGCATCAAGCTATTGAAGCCAAGGAAGGTCTTAAGGTTGAACGTGAAAGTCAAACTTTGGCATCTATTACATTCCAAAATTATTTCCGTATGTATGAAAAATTGTCTGGTATGACAGGTACGGCTAAAACAGAAGAAAAAGAGTTCAACGATATTTACGGTTTAGAAGTGATTCCTATTCCGCCGAATCGCCCGTTAGTTCGTGAGGATTTACCAGACCAAATCTTTAAAACTAAGGCTGCTAAATACCGTGCTGTAGTGCGTAATGCTGTGGAACGTCATAAATTAGGTCAACCTATTTTGATTGGTACTACTTCTATTACACAATCAGAAGAGTTGTCTGATATGCTGTTGCGTGCAGGTATCCCTCATAAAGTATTAAATGCGAAACATCATGAACAAGAAGCTGAAATCGTTGCTGATGCTGGTCAAATGGGCATGGTAACTATTGCAACTAATATGGCTGGTCGTGGTACAGATATTACTTTAGGTGAAGGTGTGCCTGAGTTAGGTGGTCTTGCAATTTTGGGTACGGAACGCCATGAAAGCCGTCGTATCGATAACCAATTGCGTGGTCGTGCAGGTCGTCAAGGTGATCCGGGGTCTTCTCAATTTTTCTTATCCTTAGAAGATGATTTAATGCGTATCTTTGGTGCCGATAATATTTCTGGTATTATGGATAAATTGGGGATGGAAGAAGATGAACCGATTGAACATTCTCTAATTACAAAATCTATTGAAAGAGCACAGAAAAAAGTAGAAGATCATAACTATAATATTCGTAAATATATTTTGGAATACGATGATGTTATGAATCAACAGCGTGAAGTGCTCTATGAACAACGCCGTCGTATTTTAGGCAATGAATCTTTACGAGACACTATTGATGAAATGATTGACCGTCTTGTTACTGATTCTGTTAATGCTTATGCAGATGAAAAATTATACCCAGAAGAATGGGATTATGAAGGTTTATTCAAACATTTAAACCAATATTTCTTAACAGAAGAAGTGTTGTCTGCTCAAGACATGGAAGAATATAGTCGACAAGAATTAGATGAGCATTTACACGAAATTGCTCATTCTGAATATCAAGACCGTGTAAATTTGCTTGGTGATGCTATGTTTAGCGAGCTTGAGAGAGCGATTATGTTGCGCGTTGTAGATAGCAAATGGATGGAACATTTGGATAATATGGACATGCTTCGTGAAGGTATTGGACTTCGTGCATATGGACAAAAAAATCCATTGGTGGAATATAAATTTGAAGCCTATGATATGTTCCAACGCATGATTGATGCCATTCAAGATGAAACCATCATGGCATTATATAAAATCCGTGCACAATTGATTCAGGAAATTGAACAACCAGTTGATCACTTAGAAGGTGCACAACCCCATCATGAAGATGTGTTGGAGCCACAAAACATAGATTAACATGTGTGAAATGGCACGTTGCTGATTGGGTTTTCCTTCTAGCAACGGCCATTTTTACATTTTATTTTATTAATAGAGTCATACGGTAATATAGTAATGACACATAGTGATGATGCTAATTAGAATATAATATTTAATCTAATTTATTCTATATTGTTGATGACATTATTTTGCTCTGGCAAATATGTCAAATAATATAATGTACATAAAGTTATAATTAATAAAGGTGGTGAACATAAATTGTTAGAAGATTTAAAACCGATAATTACAAATCTTGAAGAACGTATTTATGGAATGAGGGATTCACTTTAACATTGCTCAGAAAGAAGAGCGCATACTCACTCTTGATGTACAAATGAGCGATCCTACGTTTTGGGATAATCCTGATAAAGCCCGTGAAGTATCACAAGAGGCAACGCAATTAAAAAATTCTGTGGATGGATATAAACAATTAGTATCTGATATTGATGATGCTACTGTTATGTTGGATATGGCCATCGAAGAAGAGGATACATCTATGGAAAGCGAAATTAAACAATTCGTTAATGGTATTCAAGAAGCCGTAGAAAAACAAGAGGTATTGCTCTTATTAGGTGGTGAATATGATGCTAATAATGCTATCCTTACGTTTCATGCTGGTGCAGGCGGCACAGAAGCACAAGATTGGTGTTCTATGTTGATTCGCATGTATTTACGCTGGGCAGAAAAGACTGGATTTTCTATTGAGTTGATGGATGAACAACCTGGTGACGAAGCTGGTATTAAAAGCGCTACATTCCTCGTGAAAGGGGAACATGCTTTCGGGTATTTAAAATCTGAAAAAGGTGTTCATCGTCTTGTACGGATTTCTCCATTTGATGCTGCCGCCCGTCGTCATACGTCTTTTGCCGCTGTCGATGTTATGCCTGAAATAGATGATACGGTGGAAATCAATATCGATATGAAAGATGTACAAGTGGATACATATCGCGCAAGTGGTGCCGGTGGTCAGCACATTAATAAAACAGATTCTGCGGTTCGTATGACTCATAAGCCGACAGGTATTGTTGTACAATGTCAATCTCAGCGCTCACAAATGCAAAATAGAGAACAAGCACTTCGCTTGTTGCGTGCTAAATTATTTGAGTTGGAATTAGAAAAACAAGCAGAATTAAAGGAACAAATTGGTGGTACCTACCAAGCAATTGAATGGGGCAGTCAAATTCGGTCTTACGTATTCCATCCATACAATATGGTCAAAGATCATCGTACATCTGTAGAAACAGGCAATGTACAATCTGTTATGGATGGCAATTTAGACCAATTTATCGAAGGATTCCTTAAGAAGGAAGCTAATTTAACTATATAAGGAGTTCCTATGAAAAAGTTTTTCTTATTTATTCTATTCCTTATGATTATAGGAGTTGTAGGTGCACAATTTGCCCTACCTACCTATGTAGAATCTCAATTAGAATCAGAATTAAATAAGACATTACAGCCTACTAGTCAAACTGTATCTATCGACTCTACACCAGCCTTTAAATTGCTATATGGGCAAGCTGATGCTGTGTCGGGAACATTGGAAAATGTAAAATTGGGTAAACTAAATTTTGCTAGCTTTCACTATAAAGCTCAAGATGTTAAGATAAATCCAGTATCCCTCCTTGCAACATATGAAGTAGACGTATTAAGCATGGGTCCTGCGTCCTTAGAAGGTGTTGTGGTAGCCGATGATTTAAAACAATTTTTCGTTGAAAATGTTAGTGGTTTACAAGATGCTAATGTACAACTAACTAATGAACGCGTTACTGTTTCTGGGGGTGTCAATTTATTAGGTGCGATTCGTGGTCGCGGTAGTTTAGAAGGTAGATTGGAATTTAAAAATAATGCACTTGTTTTTTCACCGACAAGATTTACTATTAATGGAACGACTATTAGCGGATTAACATCTCAATTTTTAGAACCTATCACGATTTACGATTTTAATAATTTCCCAGTACCTGTGAAAGTCGAATCTGTTGTGGTAGAAAATGGTGAAATTCATATCAAAATTAAGCCGGTACTGAATTAGAAAGGGATTATCGTGCATATTGCTAACAAAACTAAGCATTCTTTGGTTCTTGTTGTCTGTATTATCATAGGTCTACTATCAGCACTCTATTTAGTGGCAGAACGATATAATGTAGAAAAAGTACAGAACCATATTGAAAATATTATAGATTATGATGCAGTTTTAAGAGCCAACGCTTTTGAAAAACGAAGCCAACAAGAGGCTTTTGATGCACTTAAAGATGCAGGGATTACAGCATTTGCCATTTATGATCGCACCTTAGAAAAAGCAAATGACGCAGGTGAAATTAAACTATTACATTCTCAGGATATGGTGAATGTTCACGTTAATAGTGGTGTCATTAAACCTGGTGCCGTTTATGTAGCCACTGTTCCAGGTAAAGAGGGATATTACAAAGAAATTCGTGAAGATTTATACCATCGTATTAGTAAGGATAAAGTAAAAGAGTTAAATACTAGCATTGGTCCAGTACTAGAATTACAAGGTGCTAGTGCTGAAAACTATGCGACGATGAATTTAGGAATTTCCAAAATTCAAGCTATGGAAGTGGCGAATTACGGATTTAATGTGATTGTGAGACCCACAAATTATCGCAATGTTACATTGGATGATATCAAATTGCTTTTTAAACGGCTAGACGGTGTACCTCATGTAACAGGAATTATTTTTGCTGGGAAAGAAGTTGTAGGAGCGCCTAATTATCTTGATGAAACTTTAGAGGAAATGAACAAGCTTCACATTCCTTTAATTGGCATAGAAGCAGTTAATCAATTGCAATATGAACCGCAATTAGGTTTCCTTGAAATGGCTACTAAAAAAGATTATAGTGTAGGTCGCGTGTATACCATCGCTAAAGATGAATTACGTAAGATTGCACCAGAAGAAGCGGCACAACGGTTTTATATTAGCGATATTGAACGTAATATCCGATATAATTTATTTCCCATTTATGAAGTGGGGCAAAATAATGACACTGTATTGCAAACTACCATTAATTATGTAAAATCTGCTACTACAAAGTTAGCAGCTAAAGGGTATGAATTTGGATCCGCCTCTATTTATCCAGCGTATACGCCGAATCCATTGTTAGTTGTGTTAACTATGGTGGGTAGCATTGCTTTATTTGTATATGTGGGGCAAATGCTCGTATGCATGCGCAAGCATACACAATTAGTTTTATTCTTTACATTAAGTTTAGTGTCTATTGTTGGGTTTATTCTCACTAGCGGTACTTTGATTGCTCAAGTGTGGGCTCTCTCTGCAGCTGTTATGGCGCCAGTAGGGGCTATGATAATCTTGATGGAAGAGTGGCGTCGTTATGATGGAGCGCGTCCAGTAGGTGCATGGAAAGCTACAGCATTAGCAGTATTTTATTTGTTGTTTGGCGCATTGTTTGCTGCTATTGGTGGCATGTATATTGCAGCTCTTTTAGGGAATACTAAATTCTTTATGGAATTTGCTATTTTTAGAGGTGTTAAATTGACATTTGTATTGCCAATTATATTAGTAGCTATTGCATATTTACAACGTTTTCCATTGTGGAAAGGGCGCATGTTAAATTCCCCAGCAGAGGCGAAGAGATTTGTTGTAGAATTTTTAACTACTGATATAAAAATGTATGTGTTTTTTGTTGCTGCTGCCCTAGGTATAGTTGGATTTATTTTTGTAGGACGTAGTGGTCATACGGCTGGTGTACCTGTACCAACATTTGAAATCATGTTGCGTCGTTTCTTAGAAAATACATTATATGCAAGACCTAGAGAAAAGGAATTTCTCATTGGTCACCCTGCATTGATGTTGGCGATTTTTGCTTTTTTACGTAAATGGCCAATGGTAATCCATTTTGTATTGACATTAGGTGGTGTTATTGGTATTGCATCGATGGTAGAAACATTCTGTCATATTAGGACACCTGTGTTTATGTCTATTATGCGTGGTTATGATGGATTATTACTAGGCGCTGCAGTAGGTATTGTAACTATTATAGGTGTACGTATGTTGATTTATATTTCACAATGGTTTATGAATCGGGAGGTACGCCATGAGTAATATCGTGATTTCTGGGTATTACGGTTTTGGCAATGCTGGAGATGAGGCTATGCTTTGCGCTATCATCGATGCCATTCGCGATGTGGAGAGCACGGCACATATTACTGTTATCTCAGGCAATCCTGCAGAAACGAGCAAAAAACATAATATCAAAGCTGTAGGAACCTTTGGTGCCTTTGGTATTTTAAAAGCTATAGCTAATTCAGATTTAGTTATTAGTGGTGGTGGTAGTTTATTGCAAGATGCTACCAGTATTCGCAATACCTATTATTATTTAAGTATTATGGGACTTGCTAAGTTGTTGGGAAAACCTGTAATGCTTTACTCTCAAGGTATTGGCCCTTTGTATCGAAAGTCTACACGTCGAGCTGTTAGTTTTATGCTGAAATATGTAGATGGCATTACTGTACGAGATAGTATTTCTAAAGATGAATTGCTATCTTTAGGCATTACTAATGTAGAAGTGACTGCTGATGCAGTACTAGCCATGCATAAAGCTGATGTATCTATAGGCGCTGAGATTTTAGCTGGTTATCGATGTGATATGGCCTGTACTAATAGAAAACGTATTGGTATTGCTGTTCGTAGTTGGAAAGAAGATACTGCATATCGTCAAAGCTTAGCAGATGTGCTTAGTCAATTGAGCGAAGATGATAATGCGGATATTATTTTCATCCCTATGTCGCATCCTGATGATATGATAGAGGCCAAGGCGATTGCTAAGTTGATGCGCACAAAGTCAGTTGTGTTAGAAGGTTCTTTCACAACTGAAGAACAATTGTCCCTATCTGGTAACGTAGATGTGATGATTGGTATTCGTTTGCATGCACTAGTGTTCAGCTCATTAATGGGGAAACCTGTAATTGGTATATCTTATGATCCAAAGATTACAAGTTTTCTCCATATGATTGGGCAAGAACCTATAGGTACTATGAAAGAATTACATCCTGATGAACTGTATCAGCGTTGCCATGAACTGTTACATTCTACTGATTCCTATCAGAAATCATTTGATAATATAGAAAAATTGCGCATTCACTCCAAGCGTAATGCAGAATTTGCGTTATCTTTATTACAAAATCGTTAATTACAAATGGATCGAATCCAGAAAGTGAGGTCTTTATGGCTACATTAACACAAGAGCAATTACAATTAGTAGAGGAGAAGGCTAAGGCTATTCGCGTAAGCATCGTTAAATCTGTAACGGCTGCTAAATCTGGTCATCCAGGAGGGTCCTTATCCATTGCAGATGTGATGGCATTGTTATATTTCGTAGAAATGAATGTAGACCCAACAAATCCTAAAGCTCAAAATCGTGATCGTTTTGTATTGTCTAAAGGTCATGCAGCACCAGCACTATACGCTACATTAGCAGAAAAAGGATTTTTCCTTAAAGATGAATTATTGAATTTACGTAAAATCGATCACATCTTGCAAGGACATCCAGATATGAAGCATACACCAGGTGTAGATATGTCTACTGGTTCATTAGGTCAAGGAATTTCCGCTGCTTGTGGTATGGCATTGGCAGGAAAAATTGACAATGCTAATTATCGTGTATATTCCATATTGGGTGATGGTGAATTAGAAGAAGGTCAAGTTTGGGAAGCAGCAATGTTTGCGGGTCATTACAAGCTCAATAATTTAACAGCTTTTGTAGATTTTAACGGCCTTCAAATTGATGGAGATATAACAAAAGTACTATCTCCATTACCAATTCCAGAAAAATTCAAAGCTTTCCAATGGAATGTTATCGAAGTTAATGGACACAATATAGATGCATTACATAACGCTATTGAATCTGCAAAATCGTATACAGAAGGACCTACATGTATCGTAATGCATACTATAAAAGGTAAAGGTGTAGACGAAATGGAAGGCCAGGCTGGTTGGCATGGTAAAGCGCCAAGTGCAGAACAAGGCGAAGCATTTATAAATGAAATCATGGGGGTATAACAATGGGTAAAGCAACACGTGAAGCATATGGCAATGCATTAGCTCGCATTGGTAAAAGTAATACAAATATCATCGTTCTCGATGCAGATTTATCTAAATCTACTAAGACAGATACATTTAAAAAGGAGTGCCCAGATCGTTTCTTTAATGTAGGTATTGCAGAACAAAATCTTATTTCTGTAGGCGCTGGCTTAGCGGCAGCAGGAAAAATTCCATTCGTATCTTCTTTTGCTATGTTTGCAACAGGTCGTGCATTTGAACAAATTCGCAACGCTGTGTGTTATCCGAAATTAAACGTAAAGGTTTGTGCTACTCATGCCGGCATTACAGTAGGCGAAGATGGTGCTACTCATCAAAGCTTAGAGGATATTGCATGTATGCGCGTATTGCCAAATATGACTGTTGTGGTTCCAGCCGATGAAAAAGAAACTAATGCTGTTATCGAGTGGGCTGCTGCATATGAGGGGCCTGTATACGTTCGTTTAGGTCGCGCTGGTGTAGATGATGTGAGCCCTGAAGAATATACTTTTACTCCTGGTAAATCGACTCAATTAATCGATGGTTCTGATGTAACAATTATTGCTTGTGGTGCGTTAGTTGGTCCTGCTGTGGAGGCTAGTAAAGCATTACAAAATAATGGTATTTCTGCTCGTGTTATCAATATGGCATCTATTAAGCCTATCGATGTGGATGCTATTGTGAAAGCTGCGTCTGAAACAGGTGCTATCGTTACCGCAGAAGAACATAATATATTAGGTGGTTTAGGTTCTGCTGTAGCAGAAGTGATAGTTGCTCACAAACCAGTACCTGTAGAATTCGTTGGCGTTCAGGATACATTTGGGGAGAGCGGTACACCAACAGAATTGATGACAAAATATGGCTTGACTACTGATGATATCGTTAATGCAGTGAACCGTGTTGTAGCACGTAAATAATTATATTTAGCGGCAATGTGTTAATATAAATTTTATTACGATTGTGTTAGTTGATTTCAAAGATGTAGATTATGATAGGCGATAGACTATTAACTACATCTTATCTAAACTAAAAGGGGAACTGATGATTGAATTTAAGAATGTTAGTAAAGTCTATGATAATGGTTCAACTGCTTTAGATGATGTATGCTTAACTATAAATGATGGTGAATTCGTACTTGTTTGTGGACATAGTGGGGCTGGTAAATCTACGTTATTTAAATTGTTGACTCATGAAGTGGAACCAGACGCTGGTACCGTTATCGTTGATGAGTTTAATGTTACAAAAATGAAGCGTAGTAAAATACCAAAATTGCGTCGTAAAATAGGTGTAGTATTTCAAGATTTTAGATTACTGCCTAATAAAAGCGTATCTGAAAATATTGCATTCGCTTTAGAGGTAATTGAAGAAAAGCCAAAAGTTATTAAAGAAAAAGTATCTCATGTATTGGATTTAGTTGGTCTCACAGATAAGGCTAATGATTTACCAGAGGATTTATCTGGTGGTGAACAACAACGGGTGGCTATAGCGAGAGCTATTGTAAATCGTCCATCGGTGCTCATTGCTGATGAACCAACGGGAAATCTAGATCCTAATACGAGTAAGGATATTGTGGAATTGTTCAAACATATCAATAATTTTGGCACCACTGTTATTATGGTTACTCATAATATGGATATTGTTACGTATTTGAATAAGCGGGTTATCGAATTAAAAGATGGTCGTGTGCAGAGTGATAACATGAGAGGTGCAGAATTTAATGAAGCCTAGAACTATGACATATTTCTTTAAAGAAGCTTTAAAATCAATGAAGCGCAATGGCTTAATGACATTGGCATCTATTTCTACAGTGGCTTTGTCGTTATTTATGCTTGGTGTGTTTCTCTGTGGTGTTATCAATTTAAATAACATGGCTTCTAGTCTTGAAAATCAAGTGCAATTAAGCGTGTATTTAAAGGATGGCCTCACAACAGATCAAATTATGGCTGTAGGCAAACAAATCAAAGCAATACCAAATTTAAAACACCTTGAGTTTGTCAATAAAGAACAGGCTATGAAGGATTTTAAAGAGCGACTTGGTGATCAACAACAATTAGTCGATGCCTTAGGTACTGTTAATCCATTGCCTAACTCCTATGTATTGACATTTGAACATCCAGAAGATGTAAAATCTACAGCCAAATTAGTCACTACATTCCAAGGTGTGGAGAGCACACATTATGGTCAAGATATTGTAGAGGAATTATTCCGTATTACTCAAGTTATCCGAATTGGTGGTATTGTGTTAATCGGTTTTTTAGCAGCTGCTACATTGTTCATTATTTCTAATACTATACGCCTTACTGTATTTGCGAGACGTAAGGAGATTGCCATTATGAAATATGTGGGTGCTACTAACGGATTCATTCGGTGGCCTTTTTTGATTGAAGGTATGTTATTAGGTTTCATTGGTGCTGTTATTGCCGTATTGTGTGTAGGGGAATTCTATCATTTTATTACTATGGAAGTATCTGAATCCTTAGCATTCTTTCCATTGGTACCTATGTTTCCATTTTTCTATGATGTTGTGGCTTATATGTTAGGTGGTGGCATCATTGTAGGTGCTATTGGAAGCACTATTTCTTTAAAGCAATACATGAAGGTATAATAGAGGGTTTATGAGACAGTATAAGAAGAAAACTCGTCTCGTAGCAGCCCTTCTTACGGGATTGGTATTGTGCGGGACACCAGCCTATATTGGGGCTGAAGATGAAGATTTAACAAATCAATTAGATCAAATTCAACAACAAGTTAATGACCAAAATACTAAAAAAGTTGATGCGGAAACCGTTATTGGTAGTGTATCTGAACAGTTGCGTCAAATTGAGGAGCAATTGCGCCAAGCGAGTGCTGAATTAGGGGTTATTCAACAGCAACGGGTAGCCGTTGAAAATGATATTACTATTAATGAGCGCCAGTTACAGGAAGCACAAAAGCGGTTAGAAGGTCGTGAAGCAGTTTTTTATAAGAGGGTTCGAGATATCTATATCAATGGACGTCTTAGCTATTTAGATGTGGTTATTGGGTCTAAAGATTTTAATGATTTTGCTAATCGTTTAGAGGTATTACGTCGCATTATTAATTCTGATATCAATTTGATTAATGAAATTAAAAAAGAACGAGCTGATATTGAAGCTCGCAAACAGCAGTTAGAAGCTAATCGTGTTAAATTAGTGGAAATTGAAAAAGCTGTTATCGCTAAACAATCAGAAATTGAACAGAAAAAGGCAGAACGAAATGAAGTATTACAACGAGCTCAAAATGATAGAGCCACAGCGATGCAGGCGATAGAAGAATTGAATGCATCTAGTGCACAAGTTACAGCATTATTAAAAGAACGCCAAGCAGCTCGTGCAGCGGCAGCAGCTGCGGCTGCTGCTGAGCAAGCTCAATCCTATACCTGGGTACAAGGAAGTGGTCAATTGGGGTGGCCTGCGAGCGGTGAAATTACTTCACCATTTGGGTATCGCACACATCCAATTTGGGGTACTACTATTTATCATGCTGGTATCGATATCGGTGTAGATGAAGGTGTTCCAGTTCATGCGGCTGATGGTGGTACCGTAGTTTGGTCTGGTTGGATGGGCGGCTATGGATACGCTGTTGTTATCGATCATGGTAATGGATTATCTACTCTATATGGACATAATTCTGAATTAGTGGTTAGTGAAGGTGAAGCTGTGGGGAAAGGGCAAGTGATTGCCTACGCAGGTAGCACAGGCAATAGCACAGGACCTCATGTTCATTTTGAAGTCCGTGTCAATGGGGATCCAGTAGATCCTATGGGTTATTTATAATATGAAAATTAATGTTCGAAATCTATTCTGGAATTTATTGAAATATATAGGCTCTGCCGTAGTTATAATGTGGTTAGTATTTTGGTATCTATCCGGATCATTTTGGGGGCTTCCACGATTTGGTGTGACCTATTATGTTGCTACCCAAAAATTTATGACACCGATTAGCAAAGATGTCTTGTTTGATGGCATACTAAAAGGCATGATTGCATCATTAGGTGAACCTCATAGTGTGTATTTAGATCAAAAAGATTTAAATACAATGAAAGAACATACATCTGGTACTTATGCCGGTGTCGGTATGGTATTAGGTTATGGAGAACGCGGTTTAGAAGCGGTATCAGTTATCGAGGATCAACCAGCTTTTAAAGCTGGTATAAAAAGTGGCGACTATATTGTGTCTATCAATGGTGAAGATACAAATGGTATGAAAATCGAAGATGCAGCTGCTAATATTCGCGGTGAAGCCGGCACGGTTGTAACTATAGTAGTGCAACGCGATAGCGTAGTGCATACTTTCACAGTTACTCGTGAAGAAATTACGTTACCAACTGTAAAGAGCCATATGTTGACGAAAACAGTAGGATATCTCCGTATTAGTCAATTTGCTGAACATACTGCTGAGGATTTTAACACTCAATATAATCAATTGCGTTCAGAAGGTATGACATCCTTTGTGCTCGATTTACGAGATAATCCAGGAGGATTGCTTAATAGTGCTGAAGAGGTTGCTAATGTCATCATGCCAGAAGGCACTTTGGTGAGCATGACGCCTCGAGGTAGCAAAACTACAACATATACATCAAATGGTGAAAATACACCGATTCCAATGGTGGTACTCATCAATAAAGGTTCGGCTAGTGCATCAGAAATTATTGCTGGTGCTATTCAAGACCGTAAATTAGGGACTATTGTAGGTGTTAATAGTTATGGTAAGGGCACAGTACAAACTATATACCCTAATTTAGATGGTGAAGGGATTAAGGTGACCATCGCTAAATACCATACTCCGAATGACCGTGTTATTGATGGTATTGGTATTAAACCAGATGTGGAAATTGATTTACCAAAAGGTGTTAGTCCATCAGGTACTATTTCAGATATTCAGATTCAAAAAGCATTAGAATTGTTACAAGAATAATGTATTAGTCGCATTGGATATAATGCAGAAAAGGAAAAAATTATGTTTATAGATCGCGCTCGTGTTTTTGTAAAAGCGGGTGATGGCGGCGATGGAATGTCCAGTTTTCGCCGAGAAAAATATGTTCCTAATGGCGGTCCTAGCGGTGGCGATGGTGGCCAAGGAGCAGACGTTATTTTTAAAGCGGATAAAAATATTAATACCTTAGTTGACTTCCGATATAAACGTCAATTTAAGGCACCTCAAGGTGGCAATGGTGAAAGTGCTAATAAACATGGTCGTGGTGCAGAGGATTTAATCATCCCTGTACCATTAGGCACTGTTGTTAAAGATGAGGAATCAGGGAAAATTTTCTGTGATCTCGTTAATGATGGCGATACCTTTGTGATTGCCAAAGGTGGTCGTGGTGGTCGTGGTAATGCGCGCTTCCAAACTAGTGCCAACAGAGCCCCAACATTTGCTGAAAAAGGTGAACCAGGTGAAGAACGTTGGTTGCAATTAGAATTAAAAGTGTTGGCTGATGTTGGGTTACTAGGATATCCAAGTGTAGGCAAGTCTAGTATTTTACGTAAAGTATCTAAGGCGCAACCAGAGGTGGCGGCATATCACTTTACTACATTGACGCCAGTTCTTGGGGTTGTAACTATTTCTGGAGATCGCAGCTTTGTGCTTGCCGATATTCCTGGTCTCATTGAAGGAGCTAGTGAAGGAGTAGGTTTGGGGCATAATTTTCTGCGTCATGTAGAAAGAACTAATATTCTTATTCATGTCCTAGATGTATCAGGTATGGAAGGCCGTGATCCAAAAGAAGATTTTGATGCTATTAACGAAGAATTACGTAAATATTCTGAGAAATTAGCCAATAAAAAACAAATTGTAGCACTTAATAAAATCGATATGGTCTTTGATGAAGAGACTATTCCAAATACAAAACAGTATTTTGAAGAAAAAGGTTATGAGGTATACCTTATCAATGCATTGAGTGGTGAAGGTTTACCAGAATTAATGGAACGGGCTTATTATTATGTAGAAAATTATGAGCCTGAAATTGAAGCTACTGATGATATTGTTATGTATGAAGCAAAACCTGATACAGAGTTTGTTATTACCCGTGGTGATGATGCAGCTTTTTACATAACTGGCAAACGTATTGAACGTTTAGTGGCTATGACTAACTTAGATGATGATCAATCACTTCGTCGATTCCAACGCATTTGGCGTTTTATGGAATTAGATGATAAATTGCGTGAAAAAGGATGTAAAGAAGGCGATGAAGTAGTGATTGGTGACCAACGATTTACATTCCAAGATTAGGAGATAGAATGAACGGAAAACAAAAACGATACTTGCGTTCTTTAGCGGCTACCATGCAACCAGTAGTACAAATTGGTAAAAATGGTCTTGAAAATAGTGTTATTGATAGTGCCCGTGCAGCCTTAATGGCACGTGAATTAATCAAGGTCAAAATGCACAACAATAGTCCAGAAGATAAAGCTGTGTTCCAAGATTTAGCAGATATGCTTGGAGCTGAACTAGTACAAATTATTGGTTTTAATGGTGTATTATATAAAGCTAAAAAAGATCCTAAGATTATATTGCCTAAATAGTATATATATAACCTTTTTTCCTTACAGGAGGTAAATCTATGAGAGACGCTATACAACAAGCTCGACGTATTGTAGTGAAGGTGGGAAGTAGTACCCTATGTTACCCCAATGGTCACTTACATTTAGAGCGTATTGAAACATTAGTTCGTCAATTGTCGGATTTAGCTAACCAGGGAAAAGAGGTTATTCTTGTATCTTCTGGTGCTACTGGTGCAGGGCTTGCACCATTGGGATTCAAGGAAAAACCTCGAGATTTAGTACTACGTCAGGCTGCTGCATCAGTGGGACAAGGTGTATTAATTCATATGTATGAGAGATTATTCCGTGAATACGGACGTACAGTTGGTCAAATACTCCTTACTAAAGAAGATAGTACTTCTCGTCATAGTTATTTAAATCTCCGAAACACGTTACATGCATTATTGCAATTAGGTGTTATTCCTATTATTAATGAAAATGATGTAGTAGCTATTGAAGAATATAAAATTGGAGATAATGATACGTTATCGGCAACTGTTGCAGGTATTGTAGAAGCCGATGTACTCATTATCTTATCCGATATTGATGGTTTGTATACTGATAATCCTGCTACAAATCCTGATGCTACACTAATTAGCGAAGTACATGCTATTACGGATGAAACTTATGAAATTGCTGGCGGTGCTGGTTCCTCTATGGGGACGGGAGGTATGTATACTAAGATTAAAGCTGCTTCAATGGCTACAAATTCAGGTATTCATATGGTCATTACAAGTGGTGAAGAAGAGAACTCTTTACGCCGCGTATGTAAAGGGGAAGAGCTAGGCACTTTATTTGTAGCTAATGAGCAGAAGGTTAATCAAAAACAACATTGGCTTGCTTACGGTAAACGTATTAGTGGAACTATTATTGTAGATGATGGTTGTGCTACTGCGGTAATCCATAAAGGTGCTAGTATTTTACCAGCTGGTATTATAGATGTAGAAGGTCAATTTGAACCTGGTGATACAATCTCCATTATATATAAAGGCAAAGAGATTGGTCGCGGTTTAGTAAATTATAGTACGGCAGATTTATTTCTTATTAAAGGACATAATTCTGCAGATATTGCCGATATACTTGGCATTAATGCTACCTATGATGAGGTAGTACATCGAAATAATTTAGTACTTATTCATTAACTTAATACGTAATCTTACATGCGTGGTATTTGTATTTCACTATATAAATTCGTATATTTTATTAATTGACTATATGATGAGCCTCCTTTTACATAGAGGTATTCAAGAGCCTTATTGAGGTATAGTATGAATCAATATGAAACAATTTTTACATCTATGGGACAAGCGGCGCGACGTGCATCTGTAAAACTTAGCCAGTTATGCGAAGACCGCATCAATGATGTGTTACACAGTATGGCAGATGCATTGGAACAACACGCCACAATTATATTAAAAGCTAATGCACAAGATTTAAAAAATGCTCAAGGTATGGTTCCTAAGACGATGTTAGATCGTTTGGTTTTAACAGATGAACGAATTCATCAAATAGCAGAAGGCGTTCGTGAAGTTGCTGCATTAACAAGTCCTGTAGGAACTGTATTGGAAACCATAGAACGGCCTAATGGGTTACGCATTGAAAAACGAACTGTTCCTTTTGGTGTTATAGGAATTATTTTTGAAGCGCGTCCTAATGTAACCGTTGATGCTGGTGTATTGTGTTTTAAAACAGGAAATGCTACCATTTTGCGCGGCGGCAAAGAAGCATATCAAACTAATCGTGCTATTATTTCTATTATGCAAAATGTATTAGCTGAGTATGAGTTGCCTAAAGAGTCTATTCAATTAGTAGATATATTAGATAGAGCTGCTGTACCTGTTTTATTGCAACAACGTAAGTATATTGATGTTATTATTCCTCGTGGTGGTGCTGGTTTAATAAAAAGTGTAGTAGAAAATAGTCGCATTCCAGTTATTGAAACTGGTAGTGGTGTTTGTCATACCTATGTGGATGAGTTTGCTGATTTGTCTATGGCTGTTCAAATTGTTTTAAATGCTAAAACTCAACGACCATCTGTATGCAATTCTATGGAAACATTGTTAGTTCATCGAGCTGTGGCAAAAGAATTTTTGCCTCTTGCTATAGATGCTATGAAATCCTATGATGTAACTGTTCATGGAACTCCAGATGTGCTTGATATCATTAATGGCATACCAGTATCAGATACATCATTCGCCACGGAATACAATGATTTTGATGTAAATGTGTGTATTGTAGATTCCTTAGAGGAAGCCATTGAACATATCAATCAATATACAACGCATCATTCGGAATGTATTATTACTGAAAATGTAGAGCGTGCAGCTGTATTTATGAATCTCATTGATTGTTCAACTGTGTACCACAATGCATCTACACGATTTACAGATGGATTTGAATTTGGATTTGGTGCTGAGATAGGTATTAGTACTCAGAAATTACATGCTCGTGGACCTATGGGATTACAGGCTTTGATGTCGTACAAATATTTTGTCTTTGGTTCAGGTCAGGTACGGTCGTGAAACGATTGCTATATTTGGTGAAAGCTTATTATGCGTATATTCAGACGCCAAAGGGGCGTTATGAATGGAAGTCGTATATACAGGCTTTACTCTTATTTATCTTAATTTGCTGGATTGTCATAAAGGGTGTGACACATATATGGTAATGACAAGACGAATAGGCATTATAGGGGGTACATTTAATCCTATTCATTTAGGACATCTCATGATTGCTGAAGTGGCACGAGAAGAATTTCAGTTAGAAAAAGTTATTTTTGTACCTGCTCGCATTCCACCTCATAAACAGCATGATGTAATCCAAGCAGAACATCGCTATGCTATGGCAGCAGCAGCGGTAGCGGATAATCCGTATTTTGAAATATCCGATGTGGAAATGAAACGTGAAGGTCCGTCTTATACGGTGGATACCATACATTACTTTAGAGAAATGTATGGTGATACAGCATCCTTTTATTTTATTGCAGGAACTGATACTATACGGGATTTGCCGAATTGGAAATATATTGATGAGCTCTTAAAGCACTGTCATTTTATAGGTGCTATCCGACCTGATGGCTCTGCTGTTATAGATATGACATTAGATATTCTAGGTGATGTGGCTAAAAATAAGATTCATATAATGCCCGTACCTGAAATGAAATTATCTGCCACTTATTTACGAGAACGTTTGCGTCATGGTCAAACGGTGCGGTATATGTTACCTAAATGTGTAGTTGATTATATTGAAAATAACGATATTTACCGGAAGGAATAATAAGGTGGACATCAGAGACATTGAAATTGACCTCCGTAGGAGATTAAGTAAAAAGCGATTTGAACATACATTAGGAGTTGTTGTAACATCTGTAGATTTAGCTCGTAAATATGGTGAAAATCTAGAATATGCTCGATTAGCAGCATTATTACATGATTCAGCTAAGGAATTACCATTGTTGGATATGCAAAATTTAGTAAAGAATTTTAATCTTGATGATGATATGTTACGTAATGGAGCGCTACTTCATGGCGTAGCAGGTATGGAATTAGCTAAAGAGCGATATGGTGTGACGAATTCATATATTTTAGAAGCTATTCGTGTGCATACTACTGGAAAAGTAAATATGTCTACCTTAGATAAAATTATTTTTTTAGCTGACTATATTGAACCTAATCGTGACTTTCCTGGTTTAGATATCATTAGATTAGCTGCAAAGGAAAGTCTCGATAAAGGTGTATTAGCAGGATATGATATGACTATACGACATTTGCTAGATCAAGGACTTTCTATTTATCCTCTTACTATTTTAGGTCGTAACGATATTATAAGATCGATTAAGGGAGGTTAGTAGTATGGATGAGTTGGTGAAAGCACGGGAACGTCGTCGTAAGAGACGGCGTCGAGTTAAACGAAAAACGTCGATACAATGGGGACGTCTTGTTATTGTTGGCATATTAGCACTAGCAGTGTTATTTGGTATTTTTTGGGGCTTATATAGTGGTGTTTCCTATGTATATAATCGTATAACGGAACCTTCTGTAGCTGTGACAACTACTAGTGAACAAAGGAATCAAGAAAATGTTAAAGTGGAACAGAAGGCATTAGATAAGCCTATATATATTCTCATTGTTGGTAAGGATAGTAATCAGCCTAGTCAAGCAGATGCTCTATTCCTTATGTCTCTTAATATGTCGCAACATACGATGGATATTATTGGTATCCCTAGTAACAGCAAAATTGATAGTCGAAATAAACAATCTGTAGCTATGTTAAACCAAATCTATGCGCAAAATGGCATTGAATTAACGAAGGCTGTAGTGGAAGATATATTTCATATTTCTATTCCATACTATGTTGTTGTGGATGAAGCAGCTTTCAAAAAAACAAATGATGTTATCGGTGAACAAGCATTATATGTAGAAAAAAATATGGAACATATAGATGCTACAACTGGTATCAAAGATATTGATTTACATAGAGGTTATCAAAATTTAGATAGTGATAAGGCATTAGGATATTTGCGTTATACTGATGATAAACAAGATAATTTTAGTCGCGTGGAACGGCAAGAGAGATTCTTGAAGTCTTGGATGGAACGGGAACAAGATGCTTTCATCATTACAAAAATTTGGCATGTTTGGCGTGTATGGAGCCATTATGAAAGCAATATTTCTACATGGGATGCGATTCAATTGATGCGATCTATCGGTGATATGGATAAGAGTCAAATACATTTCTATATTCTACCAGGTGAAAAAGAGGAAATTGATAATATCGTGTATTGGCAAATTAATCCTACAGAAGCGCAACGATTAGTTGGGATTATGATGGGCGATGTGTTACCTCAAGATATGAGCCAATTTTCTACATCCACAAGTTCTATTCAAAAAGATGTACCTGCTGAATCAGAACAAAATAGGAAGGTACAGCCATCAGAACCAGGTTCGGAACCAGAGAAATCAAATTAGATAGCATGGAGATTGTATACGCATTATAAGGATGCATAGAGGTGAATAGCTTATGGCATTCACTGAGGCTTAATCTATATATAAAGAAAAGTATACATACTATTTGAAGTATAGGAGATATAATGAAACAAAAAGAAGATATTAAACAAAGTGTATTAGCCTTGGCACAAGGAGCATTTGATAAAAAAGGTAAAGATATTGAAATTTTAGATTTAGAAGGTATTTCTATGTTAGGCGATTATTTTATGATTGTGAGTGCTAATAATATTAAACAATCTCAAAGTATTGCTGATGAAATCGAAGATGTGGCTGCTGAACAAGGTATGACCGTTCTTCACCGTGAAGGCTATCGTGAAGGGGATTGGATTCTCCTCGATTTCGGCGATATTATTTGCCATATTTTCGGCGGTGATGATACGCGTGAATTCTACGGTTTAGAAGCATTATGGAGCGATGCTTCGCGGGTTCCATTTGAAGGTGAATAATATGGCTACTGAATTATTAGAAAATACAATAGCTACGCTAAAGGTATTGCGAGTAAGTGACCATGGTGCCTTTTTAGATGGTCAAACTGGTAATACTAATGATGATATTTTACTGCACAAAGATCAACAAACATCACTTGTTGCTATTGGTGATATGGTAGAGGTATTTTTATATCGTGATCCGAAAGGACGTCTCACTGCCTCTATGAGATTGCCGGCTATGAAAGTTGGTCAAATCGGTTATGTAGAAGTGATTAATACGACGAATTTTGGTTGCTTTGTAGAAGTTGGTACCGAACGTGGTATCTTCATGCCTCATGCTGAAATGCGTGGTCGGCCACAAGTCGGTGAAAAAGTATGGGTCCGTCTATACACAGATAAATCAGGCCGTATGGCTGTATCCATGGATGTAGATGATGAAATGCGTCGCGCCTCTAAATCCGCTAATGATGCTGAAGTAGGACAACAGGTCAAAGGCGCTATTTATAATTTAACCTCTGAGGGGGCTTTTATTATTACACCAGAACGATGGATTGCATTTTTGCATCATTCTGAAATGACGCGTAAATTAAAGGTAGGGGAAATGATTGAAGCTCGTGTTACCTTTAAACGCGATGATGGTCGTGTAAATATTTCTATGCGTCCCACTAAAGAAAAGGCTTTAGTATCCGATGGTGATATTATCATGGAATATCTTTTCAATCGAGGTGGCAAAATGCCATATAGTGATGAATCATCAGCTATGTTAATTAAGGATAAATTTAATATTAGCAAGGCTGCTTTTAAACGCGCTTTAGGACATTTAATGAAAGAGAGAAAAATCATTCAAGAAGATGGTTGGACCTTATTAACAGATATTGGTAAATCATGGGCACCGCCTGCAAAAGATGAGAAGCAAGGGGAATAAGCATGAAAATTATTGTTGTTGGTGCTGGCAAGGTTGGTTATTCATTATCACAGCGTTTAGTACAAGATAATCACGATGTATATATGATTGATCGCTCGCAAGAGCGTATTCATAATTTGGAACATGTTCTTGATGTGAGTCTCGTACAAGGGAATGGTAGTGACATTCAATTGTTAAACGAAATTGGCATGGATGATGTGGGCATGTTTATTGCCGTGACTGACTCAGATGAAGTGAATATGCTGTCCTGTGCAGTAGCCAAAATTGCTGGTGTACCAACAACTGTGGCTCGCGTACGGGATACTAATATAGCAGAACATATGGATGACACCATGAAAGAGCGTTTAGGAGTCGATTTATTTATCAATCCTGAAATGGTAACGGCTCAAGAGTTATTACAAATCTTGGAAACTCCTTCCGCCATCGATGTAGAAGAATTTGGACAAGGCTCTGTACGTCTTATGGAGTTTAAAATTAAAGATGATTTCCCTCTATTGCGTACACCATTAAAAGATGTTTGCTTTCCTGAGGGGGCTCTTCTTGTAGGTATTCTTCGTCATGGTGAAATGATTATTCCTCATGGTGAAAGCTTCGTACAGCCTCACGACAGTGTTTTTTTCTTAGGCCTAAAGAATGCTATTGATACCTTAGAGCGGCAGTGGTTTTCAAATTATGATACCTTTCATAAAAGGGTTGTTATTATAGGCGCTGGCCTATTAGGACAAAATTTAGCCGTATTATTAGAGCGAGCTGGATTTACTGTTAAGGTTATTGAAAAAGATATTGAACGTTGTGAGCAATTGGCTGCTAAGGTGGATAAAGCCATTATTATCAATGGGGATGGTACAGATTTTGATCTATTAGAAGCGGAAGAAGTATCTGATAATGATGTTATTATTGCTCTAACAGATGATGATAAGCTCAACCTATTGGTGGCTCTTGTAGGTAAGCATATGGGGATTCCTAAAACCGTTGTACGTGTAGGTAGACCTGAATATATTATGCTTATGGAGCAAGTGGGCATCGATATAGTATTTTCTCCGCGTCTATTGACTGCAGGACAAATTTTGCGTTTTGTTCGCAGTGGTGAGGGTGTTGTATCTATTTCTACTTTTGAAGGTGGCAAAGCAGAGTCGATTGAGATTGCGATTACAGAACAGTCGCCTGTGGCGGGCAAGCAATTAAAGGATATTCGATTGCCAGGAAAAGCTTTGGTAGGCGTTATTTTGCGTGGTAATGAGGCTATTGTACCACGTGGTAACACAGAAATCCTCGTTGGTGATCATATTGTATTATTTACTCTCCCTGAATCAGTTACTAAATTGCTCAACTATTTAACATAAGAGGATTTATGCGTATACAAATTGTCATGTCCTTAGTGGGCAGATTATTATATATATTTGGCGGTTTTGTAGCTATTCCATTTATATATAGTTTGATTTTTGAAACTGCATATTGGTCATTTGCAATAACATCGATCTTATCGATGGTAATCGGTTATGGTTTGTCTAAATGGGGATTTAAAAGCGACAGCTTTAGTTTGCGTGACGGTTTTCTCGTAGTTGGGTCTACTTGGTTATTTACGGTAACGCTTGGGGCCATCCCATTTATGATGAGCGGCATTGTTATTCATCCATTAGATGCTTTGTTTGAGTCTACATCAGGGATTACGGCTACTGGTGCTACCATTATCTATAATGTAGATGAGATTCCTAAAAGTTTCGTCTTATGGCGTGGCCTTATGCATTGGATTGGGGGAATGGGAATTATCGTATTAATTCTGTCATTTCTACGAAATTTAGGGGCTGATGCGGCCCATTTTTTCAATGCTGAAGCATCTGTACCTAGGCCTGGTGTAGTGATGCCACGTATTCAATCGATGGCATCAAAATTGTGGAAAGTGTACGTAGCTTTTACAGTTCTTTGCTTTCTCATGCTTTTAATGGGGGGCATCGAAGTTTTTGATGCATTGAATTATGCTTTTTCTATTATATCTACTGGTGGTTTTACTCCCACTACGGCAGGTACCTTTTTATATGCTCACGATACGTATATATCAGCTGTTTTTATTGTGTTTATGATATTAGCAGGTGGTAATTTTTCCGTTTACTATACAGCATTGCAAAAAGGGTGGCGTTCCTTAATATCGGATTTTGAAACGCGTATGTATTGGCTTATGCTCGCTGTAGGCATTCTTATAACTTTTATATTTTTATCGTTACAAACTAATACGTCCCCTTTAGGAGATGCCTTTTGCAGTGCAGCATTTATGTTAGTATCGTTGCAAACTGGTAGTGGATTTGCTATTTCAGATTATGATTTGTGGCCTGGTGCGGCGCAAATGACATTGTTTATTGCGTCTTTCTTTGGTGGCTGTAGTGGCTCTACTACAGGGGGTATCAAGATTATTCGCCTTATTATACTTCTAAAAAGTAGTATTATGTATTTACGCAAATCTATTCATCCCGACATGGTTCAAGTGGTCCGTATCAATGGAAAACCAATGCCCGATAAATGGATACAAATGACGCAGCAATTTATATTTTTATATTTACTGATTTATGTAGTATCGGTGTTTCTGATGGCCTGCTCTGGGGTGTCTACAGGAGATGCGTTACAAATCGTAACGGCTTTTCTTAGTAATGTAGGTTTAGGTTTTGGTGGATATGGTCCGACAGACTCATTTAGTGCTTTGCCTTATGCTGGAAAGCTTGTTGCTATTATAGATATGTTATTAGGTCGTTTGGAATTATTTACC
The DNA here is from genome assembly GCF_003992125.1 of Veillonella caviae. Lineage (GTDB taxonomy): Bacteria > Bacillota > Negativicutes > Veillonellales > Veillonellaceae > Veillonella > Veillonella caviae. The sequence goes on from NZ_RQUY01000002.1 coordinate 25,431, forward strand.
ATTCTTGTTATGTTACATCCACAATTTTGGGAAGGGTATTTTATCAAGAAAGATGCTAATAAGCGATATCGTATTATTTAATGTGGTTATTTAATAGTCATTTATTTATAGGGAAGATAATTTATATCTTAGAACGTAGTATTTGGATTAGATTTTGTGTATATGAAAAGAAAGGGGGCGGGGCTATAATTATGGAAATTATAAAACGACCTTTAGGACTTTATAAGGCTAATTGTTATGTATTAAAAAAAGAGGGGAAATCTATTATTATAGACCCTGGATTTCATAGCCAACACATTATAAATATGGTAGGCGATACACAGCCCTTAGCGGTATTATTAACACATGGTCATTGTGACCATGTGTCAGCGTTAGATGAAATTTGTCAGTATTACAATATTCCTGCTTATTTACATAAATATGATCATGAACTATTACAGCTCATTAGACGGAGACCTAGTGTATATAAGAAAAAAATGTTTACTCCTTGTAAAGATTTACGAGTGGGGACTCTAAAAATACCCCCATTTTTCTTTACAATTCATCATACTCCTGGACATAGTGCTGGCTCCGTATGTATTGAAATTGAAGGGCATTTATTTACTGGAGATACTGTATTTAAACAAAATGTAGGAAATAGTGATAATTATAACGGTAATGCAAAGGATTTAGTAAGCAGTATACGTCGTATAGTAAGTATGAATCATGATTTAATCATTGAACCAGGGCATAAAGAAAGTACTGTTTTAAAAAATGAAATTGAATTTTTAATGAAATTTATAATATAGTGTTGACAAAAACTCTAATAACAGATATACTAAGCAAGTACTTTGGATACGGCCCCGTGGTGTAGCGGTTAACATGTCGCCCTGTCACGGCGAAGATCGTCAGTTCAAATCTGATCGGGGTCGCCATTTATGCCTCGGTAGCTCAGTCGGTAGAGCAACGGACTGAAAATCCGTGTGTCGACAGTTCGATTCTGTCCTGAGGCACCATGTACATGCGGGAATAGCTCAGCGGTAGAGCACCGCCTTGCCAAGGCGGGGGTCGCGAGTTCGAATCTCGTTTCCCGCTCCAGTTTTATATGGCGGCATAGCCAAGCGGTAAGGCAGAGGTCTGCAAAACCTTTATTCCCCAGTTCGATTCTGGGTGCCGCCTCCACTAAACGTTACCCATGCCGGGGTGGCGGAACAGGCAGACGCAACGGACTTAAAATCCGTCGGTTAGAAATAACCGTACCGGTTCGATTCCGGTCCTCGGCACCAATTAAGACTAACTTCGGTTAGTCTTTTTTTCATATGCAAAATAACAAGGAGATATATTTTGGATAAGCCCTTATTATTGATTAGTAGCTGTCTCTGTGGGGTGTTTTGCCGCTACGATGGTAATCATAATCTCATAAATAATTTACAAGCTTTAGAATGCAGATATAAACTCATTTTAGTATGTCCTGAAGAACTAGGTGGTTTATCTACACCTAGACAACCGGCAGAGCGCAAAGGCAATACTGTAGTCACTTGTACAGGGGAGGATGTAACAGATGCATTTCGATATGGTGCACAGCAAACATTAGATATAGCGTTAGCGCATCGTTGTAAAATGGCATTATTGAAAGCAAAAAGTCCTAGTTGTGGTAAGGGGCAGATTTATGATGGTTCGTTTAGTAGACGGCTTATTAATGGTGATGGTATGGCTACAGAATTGTTGAGGGAACATCAAATAGAGGTATACACCGAAGAAGACATTGAAGATTTATTAGTGTGAAAATCTAAGTGTTACTATGATGAACTAGCATATAATAAAAAACGACGAATCCAGTGGATGTCGTCGTTTTTTATTAATTATTGTATATAGGTTTGATTACTTTCCAGCGTTACCTAAATCATTTGTTAAGGGTTGTTCTCCTAATAGAGTTGTTAAATTGTGCAAATTGAAGCGATAGCTAGGATTACTAAAGTCTCTCGATGCATCATAACGAGGATTAGGCGCATGCATAATGCCCACCAATGTGTCATATAATAAATCATTCGTAAAATATTGATGTTCATGATGGGTCAATGTGTTGGCTGTTTGTGGATATGCTACTCTGTATGTTGGTGATAAATATACCCAGAATGGAATATGGGTCATAATAAAATCAAAAGTATCTGGATTATGAGATTTATCGAGGCTTTCACCATGGTCGGAGAAATATACCATAGCTTGAAGATTTAACTTATCTTTGCCATAGGTGTAAATTTGTTTCAAGAGCCAGTCCGTATATAATTGGCTGTTTGCATAGGCTTCTATGCCATCAGGATAGGGACCTTTTTTCCATTTGCTAAATTCGTGCGGATAACGGTCATTATAATAAATATGACTACCCATAATATGGATAACGATAAAATTATTTTTACTAGGGTCAACTGTTTCCAATAAAGGCAATAGAGATTCATCGTATCGATCAGAGAATGCGTAGGACTCGTGAGACCATTTGGTTATATCTGCGGTTTTTGCCATTAAAGAAATAGCTGTATCATATTCACCGAATACGCCTTGGTTACTAAACCAAGATGTTGTGTAGCCAGCTTTTTTTGCTATATCAAGTATATTGGCGGAGTCTAAGAATGGACGATCGTCATATTGGTTGCGTTCTGATAAGGCTCTTTCTAATGTAGGAACGGTTTGTACATAAGAAGAATAAGCATGGTCAAAGAAAATAAAGTCTTTATTATTGGCATTCATATCTCCTTGCCATGGTGTATCGTCGTAGGGAAAATCAGGATTGTATACCTTCATATAGTCACGAGAACTAGATTCACCAATGATAAGAATAATTGTACCTGGTGTTTTTTGTGATGCAGTTTCTTGTGTATCTAAATGGAATGAATCAAATACGAGGTGATGATTATCATTATATTGTTGCATCTGTTTAACATAATCACCAGCGGCAATCCAGTTTGCTACAATACATGTTTGGGGAAATAGATAAAATGGTACGTAAATGATGAAAGCTATTAAGGAAGCGACTAATATACCGAGTCGCAATGGTCGTGTCGAATTTAATTCTACTATGCGTTTCATGCCTAGATTGCACCAATAGAGAAACCACGTCCACACTAGTAAACTAATCGTGATGGCAATAAGTCCTGGAATGCCAGCCGTATTTTTTAGAAATCCAAAGGCCTCTTCTGGATTGGTCATATATAGAGCTAAAAGGCTAGCTGGTGTTAAACAGTGCCAAGTACTTATATAATAGCCAATTTGCATAAAGGGGATTAAACTCAGTGCAGATGATATGAGGGCTAGTAATGCTGATGTTGTTTTATGCCAGCGTTGGGTTTGACCCAATAAAAATTGAAAGCCTGAGAGCCCCATGAAGATTAGTAATCCAAATAAAAAATCATTAGCAAATTCATAGAAATATAGTGGTTTTACATAGGATAAGTGAAATAATAATGGGAATGTAAGAGTCCAAAGTATGCCTACTAAACCATAGCCAAGAAATGGTCTGTGAAATACGGTGCATCCCATATAGTATTGAAAAAGAAATGTGCCTACAATAGTAGGAACTGTGAGTATTGTTATATCCTCAACATCAAGGCCTAATGTGATAGGTTCATAAATTAGATATAGTACAATATAAAGAACAATACCGATAATGCCAAACCGCAATATAGGATTTCGGCCCAGCTCTCTCATAGGTGATGACATAGCCAATCCTTTCTTAAGGAAATATAAAAACTATATAATATAAGTTACAATTATAAAGATAGCAAAGAAATATAAAAAATACAATTATATATAACGAACGTAGAAGAATTTTTTGAATTACGATATAATTATATAGTTAGATATCTGTTGCTAAGGAATGGGGATTCATGGGGGACTACAATTATAAACTCGATGTCTTTGAAGGACCTCTCGATTTACTATTACATTTAATAGAAAAACATAAAATAGAAATCACAGATATTCCAATTGTAAAAATAACATCACAATACTTAGCATATTTAGAGAATTGGAATCATTTTGATATTCATTATAGCAGTGAATTCCTATTAATGGCATCTACGTTATTACAGATTAAATCTCGTATGTTATTACCAAAAGTAGAACCGGAACCAGAAGAGGGAGACGATCCGCGAGATGAATTAGTAGCTAAATTAGTGGAATTTAAAAAAATCAAAGAGTTTACAGACTTATTACTGGAGAAAACATCTATAGAAGCTACTGTTTTTAGTAGACCAGAAGAGGCGAGCTTATTAGGGTTAGATAGTTATTATAATTTTGAACTTTCTAAATTATATGATATATTTCTTGCTGTTATGAAACGGACTACTGAGGTGCCAGAAGAGGAACGAGTTCGTGAAGTTAAGGTTGAGAAGGATTTATATAGTTTGGAAGATATGATTATCTCTTTAGGGAGCCGTGTTAGGCGAGGCGAAGCGTTACAGTTTAGGCGACTTTTAATTGCTATAGGCAATAAGAGTGGCATGGTTACAATTTTTATGGCTATATTAGAGTTGTTAAAACAGCAAGATATTCGTATGGCTTATGAAGGTGATGATATTATTTTTACTGCTCCTGTAGTCGGTATTGATGAAGAAGAGGCACTAGATGGAAACTAAATATTTAGAAGCTGTTTTGTTTTCTGCTGCAAAACCTCTTACGATAGATATGTTGAGAGAGCTATTTCAACTTTCAAAAAAGGATGTAGAAATCTATATAGAAGCATTACAGAAAGAGTTAGATACTCATGACAGAGGTGTTCGTGTACGACAATCTGTAGCAGGTGTTGAATTAGTATCAGATTCGTCATGTGCGGAATTTATTAGTAAAATCCGTAAAAAAGAAGATACATTATCTAATGCAGCAATGGAAACACTGGCAGTCATAGCCTACAAACAGCCTATTACAAAGGCTGAAATTGAAGAGGTGCGTGGTGTGAATAGCGATAAGGTATTAAAACAATTATTGTCCAGGTCTTTGGTGACAGAATTAGGTCATAAGGATACAGTTGGACGACCTATATTGTATGGTACTACCGATGAATTTTTACGTAGTACTGGTATGACATCAATTAATGCTTTACATGAAGAATTAAATAAAGAAGGATAATATGGAGCGATTACAAAAATATATTGCAAGTTGTGGTGTAGCATCTCGTCGTAAAGCGGAAGATCTTATTACAGCAGGTAAAGTACAAGTGAATGGCCGCAAGGTTACCGAATTAGGTGTAAAAGTAAACCCTATGAAAGACAAAGTTAAGGTGAATGGTCAATTATTGGCTATGGAAAAACCTGTGTATTATTTGTTGAATAAGCCTAAAGGTGTTATTACTTCTGTGGTTGATCCACAAGGGCGTGAAACAGTATTAGATTACATTAAGAATGAAAAGAAACGAATTTTTCCAGTAGGTCGTCTCGATTTATATACAGAAGGCTTATTGTTGCTAACCAATGATGGGGAATTAGCTCAAAATTTGACACATCCTTCTAAAGGGGTGGAAAAAACTTATGAAGTTCGCATTAAAGGACGTGTTAAAGAAGAAGATTTACAAATTATCGCCAATGGTGTCAATTTAGATGATGGTATGACGGCGCCAGCGACGATTGTAGATTTAGGTTTTGATGATCATAATGGTGTTCACGAAGTGGAAATTACTATTCATGAAGGTAGGAATCGACAAGTACGTCGCATGTTTGAGCATTTTGGGTATCGCATTCATAATTTGAAACGTATTGCATATGGCGGTCTTACATTAGGCGGTGTTAAACGCGGCGGTGCTCGTCAATTAACGCAACGAGAAGTAAATGCTTTGAAGGCGTTAGGAGCAAATAAGAAATGAAACAAATTGTCATTGTAGGCGGTGGTGCTGCAGGTCTGATGGCTGCTGCTATTGCCGGTCGCGAAGGAGCCCGTGTTATTTTAATTGAAAAAATGAACATGGTTGGCAAAAAAATGGGAATCACTGGTAAAGGTCGCTGCAACATTACTAATAGTGCGGACATGTCTGAGTTTATCCATAATACCCCGGGGAATGGTAAATTTCTCTATGGTGTGTATGAACGATTTAGCAATACTGATTTGCTTAATCTTTTACATAGTTGGGGACTTAAGACTAAGGTTGAACGCGGTGGACGTGTATTTCCTGAATCTGACTCAGCTTTAGAAGTGCGTAATACATTTATCAAGGTATTAAAAAAATACGGCGTTCAGGTTCATACTAATGAATCTGTACAGAAAATAGTAGTGCAAAATGATAAAGTTACTGGTGTAGTGACAGACAAAGAATCTTATGCTTGTGATGCAGTTATTATTGCTACTGGTGGTAAATCTTATCCACTAACAGGATCTACTGGTGATGGATATAAGTTAGCCTCTCTTTTGGGGCATACTATTACAGATATACGTCCATCATTGGTCCCTATTGTTATAAAGGAACAGTGGGTAAAAAATATTATGGGACTAAGTTTGCGTAATGTAGAGGTATCTATTATTAGTAAGGGAAAAACACAAGCCTCTATGTTTGGGGAAATGATGTTTACTCATTTTGGTGTGACTGGTCCAACTATATTGTCGCTTAGTCATACAGTAGGAAAATTATTGCGTAAAAAAAATACAAATCCTATTACGATATCTATCAATTTAAAACCAGCGCTAACTGCTGAGGTTTTGGATAAACGACTGCAAAAGGATTTTGAGTTATATTCAAAAAAACAACTTATTAATGGTATGAAGGATTTATTACCACAAAACTTGATTCCTATTGTTATTGGTTTGGCGGAATTAGATAGTCACAAGCCAATCAATCAGATTACAAAGGAGGAGCGACTTCGTTTGTGTCATGTATTACAACATATGACGCTCACTGTTGAAGGGTTGCGTCCTGTAGAAGAGGCTATCGTTACATCTGGTGGGATTTCTTTAAAAGAATTTAATCCTAAGACTATGGAATCTAAATTGGTTCAAGGGTTGTATGGTGCAGGTGAAGTATTGGATATCGATGCTTTTACTGGTGGTTATAATTTACAAGCTGCCTTTTCTACAGGATATGTGGCTGCTATGCACATTGTTCATGGAGATGATTAGAGGCTTGGTGAAAGGTGTAATTTGGAGGAGTATATGAGTTTGAAAAAAATTGCTGTTGCCATTGATGGCCCTGCTGGCGCTGGTAAAAGTAGCATTTCAAAGGTAGTAGCTAATCAGTTGGACTATTTATATATCGATACAGGTGCTATGTATCGTGCTGTTACATGGGCTGTATTACATGAACACATCGATGTGCATAATCAACAAGCAGTAGAACAATTATTGCCATCTTTAAATTTATCCATGGAACCTACAGAGACGGCCTGCAAGGTGTTCATCGGTGGTGAAAACATTACAGATTTTATACGTCAACCTAAAATTAATGATAATGTATCCATAATTGCGTCTTACAAAGCGGTTCGGCAATATTTAGTAGAACGTCAACGAGCTATGGCTGCTGTAGGCGGTGTTATTCTCGATGGTCGTGATATTGGTTCCGTCGTATTACCAAAGGCAGAGTTAAAAATTTATTTAACCGCTTCTGTAGAGACACGAGCTAAACGTCGATGGTTAGAGGTGCAAGGGACACCAAATGAATTGCCTTTAGAGGATATTATCGCTAGTGTTACCGAAAGAGATGAAATGGATAAAAATCGTAAAGAATCACCTTTAGTACAAGTACCTGATGCAGTGCTCGTCGATTCCAGCGACATGACTTTCGATGAAACTGTAGCCCATATTTTATCCTTAGTGGAGGCGAGAACTAATTATGAATAAATTTTCTACTTGGTTATGGCGCACTGCTTTTTGGTTGCGTTATAAAGTTGGCTATGGTTTAAAAGTATATGGACGTGATAGTTTTCCGATGGAAGGCCCTGTTATTGTAGTGCCTAATCATTTGAGTAATAATGATCCGCCTATTTGTGGCTATGCATTGCCACGACACGTTCATTTTATGGCGAAACAAGAATTATTCGTAAACCCTATTTCGCGATTTTTCTGTACTTGGCTTGGTGCATTTCCACTAAATCGCGGCGCTATTGATAAGGTGGCTATTCGTCATGCGTTAGGTTTATTAAAAGATAATAAAGTTCTTGGTATTTTTGCAGAAGGTAATCGTCAACGCAGTGGAAAATTGGGACGATTTCATGATGGTGCTGCTTCTATTGCATTACGTACAGGTATAGGTATTGTGCCGGTAGCTATTATCGGATCTTATGAAATGAGGAAGAATGAAAGCGCCTGTATTATTGGCAAGATGATTCCTGTAGAAAAAGCGAAGCCTACACCGGAAGCGATTCAAGCTGTTAATGATACTGTAAAAGCAGAGATTCAACGTATGATAGATTCTTATCATGCTAATGATATTAAGGAGACATTATGGAAATAATATTAGCCGATAATCATGGCTTTTGTTATGGGGTGAAACGGGCTGTTGAACTGGCTAATGAAGCGGCTGATAAACCTGGTAAAAGCTATACATTAGGACCTATTATTCACAATCCTCAAGTGGTGGAGCATTTGGAATCAAAGGGGGTTAGCCCCATCAATGAAGTAGCTGATATTAGTGATGGAACAATGATTATCAGATCTCATGGTGTAGGACCTGATATTTATAAAGAAGCAGAACAAAAAGGATTAACTGTAGTAGATGCTACATGCCCTCATGTAAAAAAAGCCCAACAAGATGCGAAGTCAGTTATAGAAGATGGAATGATACTTGTGATTTTGGGCGAAAAAAACCATCCAGAAGTCAAAAGCATTAATTTATGGGCAGATAACAAAGGTATAATCATTGAAAATGAAGAAACTGCTAAAAATCTACAAATCGTAGAAAAAATGGGTGTAGTTGTACAAACTACCTTTTCACAATTTAAATTTAACAGTATAATAGAGATATTAGAGAAAAAATCTAAGAATCTTAAGATTTTCAAAACGATTTGCAATGCAACGCAGGAACGTCAAAACTCTGCGGTTGAATTAGCCCGTAATGTTGATCTTATGATTGTGATAGGCGGTAAGAATAGCGGCAATACGAACCGATTGGCAGAGGTTTGTCGTGACGTTGGATGTACAACATATCACATTGAAACTTCTACTGAATTACAACTGGAATGGTTTAACCGAGTACAGACGGTAGGAGTAACAGCAGGAGCATCGACTCCCGACTGGATTATTAAGGAGGTCATTGAGACAATGAAAGATTTTGCAGAATTATTAGCAGCAGAAGGTCAAGAAGAATTTAAGAAAGGAAACGTTGTAGAAGGTACAGTAGTTCAAGTTGAAGATGAACGTGCATACGTATCTTTTGGCTATAAAACTGAAGCCATTTTGAATAAAACTGAAATTTCTTATCCAGCACCAGACTCTGCTAAAGATGTGTTGAAATATGGTGATGAAATTAAAGCAGTTATCATGAATCACATCAAAGAAGATAATCCTATTTATCTTTCCATGACTCGTTTGGCTAAAGATGAAGATTGGCAATATGTTATCGAAGCCCAAGAAAAAGACGAAGCTATCGTATGTAAAGGTATCGATGCTATCCCAGCAGGCTTGGTAGTAACAGTTAAATCCCTTCGTGGTTTCATTCCGTTGTCCCAAGGTGATGTGCACTTCGTAAAATCTTTGGACAACTTGGTTGGAACTGAATTTGAAGCTAAAGTTCTTGAAATCGATGAAAAGAAAAACCGTTTGGTTCTTTCCCGTCGTGCAGTACTTGAAGTGGAACGCCAAGCTAAATTAGCTGAAGCATTGAAAAATATTAACGTTGGTGACAACTACAAAGGTATCGTTCGTAAAATTATGCCTTATGGCGCATTCGTAGATATCGGTGGTATTGAGGGTTTACTTCACATTTCCGACATTTCTTGGCAAAAAATTAAAAAAGTGGAAGATGTTCTTTCCGTAGGTCAAGAAATTGAAGTTAAATTGCAATCTTTCGATGAAGAAAGCAATAAACTATCCTTGTCCTTAAAAGCTTTATCCAAAAGCCCATGGGATGTAGCAGAAGAAACATTGCATGTTGGTGATGTTATTACTGGTAAAGTAGTTCGTTTAGTTGCTTATGGTGCATTCGTAGCTGTTAACGACGATATTCAAGGTTTGTTACATATTTCTCAAATTACAAAACAACGTAATGCGAAAGTGGAAGACTATTTAAACCGTGGACAAGAAGTAGAAGTTAAAATCATTTCTCTTAATAAAGATGAAAAGAAATTGGGTTTGGCTTTAACTGAATTGATGGAAGCAAAAGAAACTGAAGAAGACGCAGAATAATTTCTAGTCTTTGTAAAGGCTAATCAAGGGAATCCTTGATTAGCCTTTTTGCGTACTATACCTTGAATATGATAAAATAGATTGATGTATTAGATTTTTAAATGAGGTGAACAACATGGCAAAACCATTAGTGGCCGTAGTAGGTCGTCCGAATGTAGGCAAATCTACACTTTTTAATGCCATTGTTAATAAACGAATATCCATCGTAGAAGATATTCCAGGGGTAACGAGGGATAGAATCTACTTTGATGCAGAATGGTTAAATCGTGAATTTACAATGATTGATACTGGAGGTATTGAATTCGTTACGGAAAACAGTCATGTTATTCCTAAAATGATGCGTTTACAAGCGGAGTTAGCCATCGAGGAAGCAGATGTAATTCTATTTGTGGTAGATGGGAAACAAGGTATTGTAGCAGCTGACGAAGAAGTAGCTAATATTTTACGTACTAGTGGTAAACCTGTAGTATTAGTAGTTAATAAAATTGATAGTGTTAGTCAAGAACCTAATATTTATGAATTTTACAACTTAGGTTTAGGTGATCCAATCGGTATATCTGCAAAAAATTTAATGAATTTAGGTGATTTGCTAGATGATACAGTAAAACATTTTCCACCTGTAGGAACTAATGTGGATGAAGAAGATACAATTCACGTTGCTATTATTGGACGTCCAAATGTAGGCAAATCTTCTCTTACTAATGCATTACTTGGCCAAGAGCGCGTTATTGTTTCCGATGTAGCAGGAACTACACGTGATTCCATTGATACGTATTGGACTCACGAAAATCAAAAATTTGTCCTTATTGATACGGCAGGTATGCGTCGAAAAGCAAAAATCGATGAAGCTGTAGAAAGATATAGTATTGTTCGTTCATTGCGTTCAGTTGATCGCTCTGATATCGTTGTGCTTGTTTTAGATGGTGTGGATGGCGTAACAGAACAAGATAAGAAAATTGCTGGCTATGCTTATGAGGCTGGTAAGGGTGTAGTCATTGTAGTAAATAAATGGGATCTTGTAGAAAAAGACGATAAAACTACATTACGGTATACCGAAGATATTTACGATGAATTAGGTTTTTTACAATTTGCACCTATCCTATTTGCTTCTGCATTGACTAAGCAGCGTATTCATAGATTGGCGGATATGCTCAAATTCGTATCGGAGCAACAGTATCGTCGTGTATCTACAGGTACCTTAAATCAATTACTGCAAGATGCTCAAACTGTTAATCCAGTACCATCTCGCAATGGTCGTATTCCTAAAATTTACTATATGACACAAGCCAGTGTTAAACCACCAACATTTATACTTTTTGTAAATGAACCGGAATTGATTCATTTCTCTTATATGCGCTTCTTAGAAAACCGTTTGCGTGAATCTTTTGGTTTTGAAGGCACACCGATTCGATTAGTCTTACGTGGGAAAAAACGAGAAGATGAAGATTGATAGAGGTAGAAATGATGAATGATACAGTTATGTTACTTCTATATGGCATCTTAGCCTACATTATTGGATCAATCCCAAGCGGTCTCATAATAGGTAAAACATTTTTTAATACCGATGTACGTCTGTATGGGTCTAAGAATATTGGAGCTACTAATACCTATCGAGTTATTGGGATAAAAGCTGCATTACCAGTATTTCTATGTGATACAGCCAAAGGTGCAATTGGCGTTTTATTGTTCTCTAGCGTTGGTCCTATGTACATGATTCTTGGTGGCATATTGGCTATGATAGGTCACAACTGGTCTATTTTTCTTGAGTTTAAAGGGGGGCGAGGTGTAGCTACCGGATTAGGTGTTCTCATTGCCCTATCTCCATTAGTGGCACTCATTTGTTTTACTGTATGGGGGATTATAGTATACTTTACAAAAATTGTGTCTTTAGGTTCTATCGTAGCTGCAGCATTAGTACCATTTATGATGTACTTTACTAATGAGTCTCTATGGTTCATTGGTTTTGGTGGTGTGGCAGCGTTGTTTGTAATCATTAGACATAAAGATAATATTTCTCGTTTATTAGCTGGTAAAGAGTTGAAGGTAGAAAGGGTCAAAAAAGGTGACTAATATGAATGTTGCTATTATTGGCTCAGGTAGTTGGGGCACAGCTTTAGCTATTAAATCAGTGGTTGCTGGCAATGATACAACATTATATTGTCGACGATCAGAATTGGCTGATTTACTATCTAATTGTCGAGAGAACACAGAGTATTTGCCGGGTGTAGATTTACCGGAAGCATTACATTTTACTTCTGATTTAGTATCTACCATTCAACGTGCACAAATAGTTCTTATTGTGACACCATCTGTGCATGTTAGGAATGTGTTAAAAAGTATACGACCTTGTGTGCACAAAGAGCAGATTTTTGTGCTTTGTTCAAAAGGTGTGGAAAGAGAAACGGGGAAATTACTCACTACAGTAATGACTGAAGAATTAGCCGATACAGGTTGTCACATTGCAGTCCTAACAGGGCCAAATCATGCTGAAGAAGTAGGTCGTAATTTGCCAGCAGCCGCAGTAGTGGGAACAAAGTCTGATAGTGTAGCACAGAAAGTGCAAAAAGCTTTACATAGTAAAGAATTTCGTATTTATACTAGTTACGATTTTATCGGAGTAGAATTAGCAGGAGCGACGAAAAATATTATTGCTTTAGCAGCAGGCATAGTAGATGGTTTATCATTAGGCGATAATTGTAAAGCTCTATTATTAACTAGAGGTCTACACGAAATGACCCGTTTTGGCGTTGCCTTAGGTGCACAAAAAGAAACTTATGCTGGTTTAGCTGGAATGGGAGATTTAATTGCTACATGTATGAGTCAACATAGCCGCAATCGGGCAGCTGGTCAAGCATTAGCTGATGGGAAAAGTATGGATTATATTATGAATCATACTAATATGGTGGTAGAAGGTTTTTTTGCAACTGCCATTGTCCGAAATATGGCGATAGAACATGGCGTCGATATGCCTATAACACAGGCTTTATATGAGGTACTGTATGAAAATAAGTCTCCTAAATTGGCACTACAAGAGTTGATGAGTCGAAACAGTAAAATAGAAGTCTCTTAATTATAAAAGACACTTTTATTTTGATTATTTATATACTATAATTAATGAGTATAATCATGTGAGGATTGTATGCGAATTATTGGAGGCACTGCAAAGGGACACGCTATAAAATCACCTAAAGGGATTGATACGAGACCTACGTTGGATCGTGTGCGTGAAAGTATCTTTAATGTACTTGCTCATAGAGGGCTTGGTGGATCGTCTGTATTAGATTTGTTTTCTGGTACTGGTGCCATTGCTATTGAAGCTTTGAGTCGTGGAGCAGCTAGCGCTACTGCAGTAGATTTTAGAACAGGAAAATTAATTTTAGAAAATGCCATGCACTGTCGCGTGGAATCTAAATTAACCATTCTTTCCAAGAAACTTTCACAAGTGCAATATTTTATAGAAAACCAGCAGTTCGACTATATTTTTTCTGATCCACCATATCAGAAAGGTTTTATACAAGACACCATAAATTTAGTAGAAAATCATAATTTACTATCCCAAGGAGGGATTGTTATATTAGAACATCATAAAGATGAAGTGTTTACTACGCCAAATACATGGGAATGTATAAAAGAACAGAAATTTGGGTACACCATGGTTTCCTATTTTGTGAAACCTAGTGAAAGGAGCTAGACCTTTGCGAATCGGAGTTTGTCCAGGGAGTTTTGATCCAGTAACAAATGGTCATATTGACATTTTTGAACGAGGAAGTCGTTTAGTAGACAAGTTAATTATTGCAGTAAGTACAAATCCAAACAAGAATTCCTTATTTTCTATGGAAGAGCGTGTTGAAATGATCCGCAATTCTGTAAAACATATTCCTAATGTGGAAATTGACTGCACTGGTGGTTTATTGAATGAATATGTTAAGTCTAAAGACGCTACCATTATCATCCGTGGTCTTAGAGCGCTCAGTGATTTTGAATACGAGTTCCAGCGAGCTTTGTTTGCAAAATTTTTAGATGATGATATTGAGACTGTTTTTATTATGACAAATAACAAATATTCCTTTGTTAGCTCTACAGGAATTAGGGAATTAGCCAAGTTTGGTGGGAAACTAGATGGGCTTGTTCCTGAAGAAGTCAAAGCAAGATTAGAAGAACGCTTTTGTAACATTGATAATAAATAATAGGAGTGAACCGAATGAAAACAGAAAAATTACTTGAAGATTTGGAAGTGCTTATCGAATCTAGTAGCCGTATTCCGATGACTACAAAACGCATGGTAGAAGAAGATGAAATTATGCGTATTATTGATGCTATTCAAGAATCTTTACCTCTTGAACTAGATGAATCTCGCCGTATTGTTGCTGAAAAGGACAAAGTACTAGCCGATGCACAACGCCAAGCGGAAACATTAATCGATCAAGCAAAAGATTACATTGCTCAGTTGACTGCGGAAAGCGAACTTGTTAAACAAGCACAAGAACAAGCAAACCAAATTATCAATGCAGCAAATCAATCTTCTGAAGAATTAAAATCTAGTTCGATTCAATATGCTGGTGATGTATTGAAATATGTAGAAAACAACTTGGAAAAAACATTAGAAAGCCTTCGCCAAAATCGGGAAAGTTTAAAACAAAACGAACAAAAAGCTGAGTAATATAAACATAAGACCTCTCTTGCCAATATATATAGCGAGAGAGGTCTTATGTTTATATTATTCCTCATAAGTAGGCGGCTTTTCTGGTTCGACAGTCATAGTTTGATGTGTACTAAAGATGACAAAGCCAAGCGGTGATTTTGGTGGTTTCTTAATATTTTTTATATAAGTATAATCTACAGGAACTTTTGATGTGTTTCGCGCTTTGCTGAAATAGGCAGCATATTTGGCTACTTGGGAAATAATCATATCGTCTAACTCATGATCAGTCCGTAATATAAGATGAGAACCTTGGATATTTTGTGTATGGAACCACATATCATTTGGTTTAGCAAAGCGATGTGTTAAATATTCATTTTGTTGATTGTTACGGCCAATATAAAGCTCACCTTCTGGTATGGTAAGGTGAATATAATTAGATTTCCCTAATTTATAGGATAAAGGCTTTTTAGATTTTTTGATAATTCCTGCCTCCATACATTCGTGACGAATTTCCTCTAATGATTCTCGAGTTGTGGCTAAGGAGAGGCTATATAAAATAGAGTTTAAATACTCTAGTTTTATAGTACTTTGATCTAATTGGTAACGACCGCTAATCATGCGATTTTTTAATTTTGTATATAATTTGTAATAGG
This sequence comes from Veillonella caviae, assembly GCF_003992125.1. GTDB lineage: Bacteria > Bacillota > Negativicutes > Veillonellales > Veillonellaceae > Veillonella > Veillonella caviae. The sequence continues at coordinate 41,019 of NZ_RQUY01000002.1, forward strand.
TTTGTCCATTTTCTATAATAGTAAATTGCGGTTTTAGTGGAATTGTTATCATTTCTTGTGATTCAGATAGCAGATTTGGTACATTTAAGCTCGTTTGATATTGTACTTGTAAATGGCCATTAATCATTAATAAATCACCATACAATTTATAGGTATCCATTTTATCCGCATCGTCTAATTCTTTTTTGATTTTTTCGTGACGGATTTCTTCTTTTTTGATAGCTTGTGTTATAACTTTTTTTAACTCTCTATCCGCTGTATGTATAGAGCCCTGAGTTTGTATGGATTCATCTATGGCTTCAGATATTGTTTCATAGGTTTTTACAAGCGTTCCGGTAAGTAATGGTATAGGGGTTTGTTGCTTTTTTCCATTAACATCATATATGTATAATTGATGGGCTACTTCTAATTGGGTCCGCAATATATGGAGTGCATTGGCCAATCCTTGTAATTCTCCAATCGTTAATGTATCAAAATCTTCTTGACCAGTTAATTTTGAAAGCTGTAATACATAGTCTATTAGAGATTTACCAAAACCATTAAAAATTTTACGAATTGTTTGCGATACACTACCTTCCCCAAATGACTGTAACAGGTTTAATATTTCTGTATTATTAAAGTCTAATAGAGCTACACGGCTAGAATTAGGTGGTAGCTCGTAAATTAATTTAGGGCTAATAGAACGCTCTCGATTCATGAGGGGGGACACGTGAATAAGGGCTTCTAAAATGATATCTTGTTGTACAAAGATACAATTAGAATATTTTCCCATTAATTCTACATACATGTATGTAGTCGTAATGGATCCATCTAATTCCAAGTTATCAATATGGATACAAATAATACGGTCTCCATTAATTTGCTCTACCTTTGTGATACGGCTATTTTCGATATGCTTTCGTAAAAACATACATAAGGAACTTGGTTCTTTTGGCAAGTCCTGTATGGGTTTGCTTACATATAAAGCTGGATTAGAACCTACTGTAATGATGAAATTCACATCATTATTATTGGCTCTCACCTTGAATAATAAGGTATGTTTATCGATTTGATATAATTTTTGTATTTGTCCTGACTGTAGTTGCGTATTTAATTCTTTGCAAAGTACAGACAGTGTTAAACCATCTAAGTTCATAATGCTCCTTTTTTAATATTTAATGTATCTAGTATACCATAGAAATCCAAGTATTAACTTAGTGGAAGTATCATGTTACAATAAATGAAAAGGAGGCATCCTATGAAGAGCATGACTGGATTTGGAAGGAGTACCCAGCTCGTAGATGGGTTACAATGTACAATTGAAATCAAATCGGTAAACGCCCGATTTTTAGATATTACTATACGGAATCCTAAACAGCTAAATTGTGTTGAGCATATTATGAGAAGTCGTATTCAACAGTATTTACAGAGAGGAAAAGTAGATGTTTTTGTCACTTTAGATGATTATAGTGAGCGAGAAAAAGAATTTACTATTAACCGTGTTTTAAAAGAACAAATTCAACATATTTTGGTACATGAAGGTTTTTACCATACAGAATCACAAGTACCGCTAGAATCAATAATGGCTATATCTAGTGATTGGATTCAAGGAAAAGAAGCCGATGTAGATGAGGCTGTTTTGACCTCGTTAGTGGTAACAACTATTGATGAGGCTTTAGAGTCTCTCGTGTCTATGCGTACTCATGAAGGATTGCATCTACAAGGTGATTTATTGAACAGGCTTTCACAAATGGAAGACATTGTACAATATATAGATGAACATAAATTGGTAGCTGTTGAAAATTATAAACTATATATTGAAAATAAGTTAGTAGATATACTAGCGGCTCATACTGTATCTATTAATGAAGATAGAGTGCTACAAGAGGTGGCATTATTAGCTGATAAAACAGATATAACAGAAGAGATTGTCCGATTTAGGTCACATGTGGTACAATTAAAAAACACACTTATGAAAGAAGGTCCAATTGGTCGGAAGCTTGATTTTATCATTCAAGAAATGAATCGAGAAGTTAATACTATGGGATCAAAAGCTATGGATATTGCATTAACAGACCGTGTGGTACAATTGAAATGTGAGTTAGAGAAAATTAGAGAGCAAGTACAAAATATAGAGTAAGGAGGCATATTATGAGTATCCAGTTACTAAACATTGGTTTTGGTAATATGGTGTCAGCTAATCGCGTTATCGCCATTATTAGTCCTGAATCGGCACCGATTAAACGGATGGTTCAAGATGCAAGAGATAAGAGTCTCCTAGTTGATGCTACATATGGTCGTAAAACAAGAGCTGTACTAGTTATGGATAGTGGTCAAATTGTTTTATCTGCTATACAGCCTGAAACGGTGGCACATCGTATAGTACAACATGAAGTAGATGAAGAGTCTGTGGAAGCTTAGGAGTTCATATGTCAGATAGAGGATTATTAATCGTCATATCCGGTCCATCTGGTGCAGGGAAAGGAACAATATGTTCTAATATACGTGGCGAAATGCCTAATTTAGTATATTCTGTATCCATGACTACACGTGAACCACGGGTGGGCGAAGTTGAGGGCGTCAATTATTTTTTCCGCTCAAAGGAAGAGTTTGAAACTTTATTGTCAGAAGATGCTTTTTTAGAGTATGCTAAGGTATATGATAATTACTATGGTACGCCTAAACAGCATGTGATGGATTTATTAGATGACGGTAAAAGCGTGCTCCTAGAAATCGATATACAAGGGGCTATGCAGGTAAAAGAGCGCTTTAGTGATGCTGTATTTATTTATATTGTGCCGCCATCTTTGACAGAATTATCAGAGCGATTGCATAATCGTGGTACCGATGCGAAAGAAGTTATCGATAAGCGATTGTCTTTAGCTTGTTCTGAGTTGGCATTAGCTCATCGTTATGACTATATAGTGGTCAATGATGATTTAAGAGATGCATCAGAAAAGGTGGCATCTATTTTACGAGCTGAGTCTTGTAAAATTAGTCGAAATAAAGAACAAATCCAATATATATATAAACAATATCAAGAGTCTAAGGAGAAGTGATAGTATGATGGTAAAACCTCCATTGAAAACATTAGAAAATCGTGTAGACAGTAAATACACATTGGTTACATTAGCAGCGAAACGCGCTCGTGAATTAACTGATGGCGAGCCTTGCTTAGCTGTTGATATTCATAACACAGATAAACCCGTTTCTTTAGCATTTTATGAAATCGCCGAAGGTGAAGTTACATATAAACGCACAAAAGAAGGTATTAAATAATTAATTAAATTCCTTGTACTCTGAGAGTGCAAGGAATTTTTAGAAAGGAAAACTATGCGAGGAAAACATATTATTGTAGGTGTATCTGCAGGTATTGCAGCATATAAAGCTATTGAAGTAGTGAGTCGTCTGCGTAAAGCTGGTGCTGAAGTTAAGGTGGTGATGACGAAGAATGCCACTCATATTGCTACGCCTTTAACTTTTGGAGAAATTAGTAATCATCCTGTGGCGATTGATATGTGGGAAGAAATACATGACTGGAATGTAGAGCATATTGCCTTAGCGACTTGGGCAGATGCGTATATCGTTGTACCCGCTACAGCCAATGTAATTGGAAAAATCAATGCTGGTATTGCTGATGATATGTTAACGACCACCATTATGGCTACACCAGCACCTAAATTCCTCTGTCCTGCGATGAATACGGAAATGTATAACAATCCTATTGTGCAACGAAATTTAGCCGATTTGCGATCCTTAGGATACCATATTATGGAGCCTGAAGTAGGTTGGCTAGCTTGTGGTGTTACTGGTCCTGGTAGATTGCCATCGCCTGAATTTATTGTACAATGGCTTACAGAACAATTATCTTCTCTTGAGAATAAGCATTTATTAGATGGAAAAACTGTAGTTGTCACTGCTGGTGGAACACAGGAATATATTGATCCTGTGCGTTATATTGGAAATCGTTCGAGCGGGAAAATGGGGTATGCCATTGCAGCAGAAGCAGCTCGTCAAGGGGCTCGTGTTATTTTAGTGAGTGCTCCCACATCTTTGTCAGTACCAGCTAATGTTGAATTAGTAGCCGTTGATTCTGCTCGGTCTATGAAAGAAGCCGTGGATCGTTTATATGATTCTGTTGATATAGTTATTATGGCTGCTGCTGTATCTGATTTTAGAGTGGCTAATAAAGCAGAACAAAAAATTAAGAAAATGGAATCTATGACTTTAGAACTTGTTAAGAATCCTGATATTTTACAAAGCTTAGGAGAACGTAAGACACATCAATTATTGGTGGGATTTGCGGCAGAAACAGAGCATGTAGTTGAATATGGTCAAGATAAGGTAAAACGTAAACATCTTGATATGCTAGTTGCTAATGATGTAAGTAAAGCAAATGCGGGATTTAATGTTGATACAAATGAAGGCTATTTTTTATATCCAAATCGTGAGCCAAAAGTAATGCAAAATATGAAAAAATCTGAATTAGCTCGTCATATTATAAGGGAAATTTCTGATTTGTTATCTTTTAAGTCATAGTGTATTGTATGATTGTTACTTAATTATTGCTCGTTATTAGAAAGAAGTGTTATAAATATGTTTGCTATTCAAAAGGCCTACTTACAAGGTGGCCTTAGCAAATCACAATGGGCGCAGAATCTGATTGCTGGTTTAGTCGTTGGTGTAGTGGCATTGCCTTTGGCTATGGCTTTTGCTATTGCTAGTGGTGTGACGCCACAGGCTGGTATTTATACGGCTATTATAGCAGGGATATGTGTATCTCTGTTTGGTGGTTCTCAAGTTCAAATTGCAGGTCCTACAGGAGCTTTTATCGTTTTATTAAGCAGTATCGTAGTTAACTATGGATTTGAAGGACTTCAAATTGCCACTATGATGGCAGGTATTATTCTTATCTTAATTAGTGTAGCTAAATTAGGTACTGTTATTAGATATATTCCTACACCTGTTATTATGGGGTTCACCGCTGGTATCGGGGTGACTATTTGGATAGGACAGTGGCCATATTTCTTTGGCTTTCCAAATCTACCGTATATGCCTCATTTTCATGAAAAAATATGGGCTATGATACAGGCTTTGCCGTATTCAGATATACCTACATTAGTCATTGCACTATTGAGTTTAATATTACTATTAATATTACCTAGAATTCCTTATATTAATAAGATGCCATCTCCTATAATAGCCATGGTAGTTGCTACCATTATTCAGTGGTATTATCAATTTCCAACCGTACAAACTATAGGCAGTGCATTTGGAGGTATACCGCAAGGATTACCCGAATTTTCCATTCCTGCGTTGTCACTAGATAAGATTTTTTCTTTGATTGGTCCTGCGTTTACTATTGCTATGTTAGGTGCTATAGAATCGCTATTATCAGCTGTTGTTGCAGACGGGATGAGTGGTGATAAGCATGATTCCAACACAGAGCTATTTGGACAAGGTTTGGCTAATATAGTGGCTCCATTATTTGGTGGTATTGCTTCTACTGGTGCTATTGCAAGAACTGCAACGAATATTCGTCAAGGTGGAAATTCACCGATAGCAGGTATCATTCATGCTATAATTTTAATTCTTATCTTGCTTTTTTTGGCGCCTTATGCTGTATATATTCCTCTAGCCTCTATGGCGGCTATTCTTTTTTTAGTAGCCTATAACATGAGTGATGTAGCACGATTTGTCAAAATGATTCGTTTAGCTCCTCGTGCTGATGCAGGTATTTTAGTTCTAACTTTTTTTCTTACTATTTTTACTGATCTGGTGGTTGCCGTAAATGTCGGCGTTATGCTGGCTATTCTATTTTTTATGCGCCGTATGGTTGGAACTATAGATGTTCATGAAGTGAGTTGTGCTGAATTATCTGAAGAGATTAAACACGAAATCACTATTCATCCAGATATTATGGTCTATTCTGTAGAAGGACCATTATTCTTTGGTGCTATATCTTCATTTGAAAGGGTACTTAATTGTATTCATAAAGACCCTAAGTTTTTGATTATTCGGTTTAATCAAGTACCTTTTGTAGATTTAACGGGTATACGTATTTTAAGTAGTATTATTGGAGAGTTGCAAAGACGTGGCATCGTGGTATTACTTAGTGAAGTGAAATATGATATACGGGTAGAAATGTATAAAACCGATTTCTTAGATGTGTTAGGTCATCATCATATGTGGCGTAAATTTGAAAGTGCTTTGCATAAGGCCGAACGAGATTTAAGAAAAACTAATGGCAACTAGCTTGCAATTTATATGTAAATCAGTTACAATTAATGTCAAGATTTAACTCATCAAGAGTAGTGGAGGGATAGGCCCTGTGAAGCTACAGCAACCCTTATAAAAGAAGGTGCTAAATCCAACGGTCCTGTGACTGGTAGATGGGTCTCCCTCATGTGAGACCATGAGGGATTTTTTTATTATAGGAGGAACAAATGGCAGAAAAACATATGTTTTTTACTTCTGAATCTGTAACTGAAGGCCATCCAGATAAGATCGCTGATCAAATTTCTGATGCAGTTTTGGACGCAATTATTGAGAAAGATCCGAAAGCTCGTGTAGCTTGTGAAACATTGGTAACAACTGGTTTAGTTCATGTTGTGGGAGAAATTTCTACTAATACGTATGTAGATATTCCTCGCATCGTTCGCGATACAATTCGTGAGATCGGTTATACTCGAGCTAAATATGGCTTTGACTGTGATACTTGTGGTGTATTAGTATCTATTGATGAACAATCTGCAGATATTGCTATGGGGGTAGATGAAGCCCTTGAATCTAAAGAAGGTCATGGTGAAGTACTTGATAAAATCGGTGCTGGTGACCAAGGCATGATGTTCGGCTATGCTTCTAATGAAACACCAGAATTAATGCCATTACCAATTTCTTTGGCTCATCGCTTATCGCGTCGCTTGGCAGAGGTTCGTAAAAATGGTACATTGACATATTTGCGTCCAGATGGTAAAACACAAGTTACTGTTGAGTACGTTGATGGCGTACCTAAACGTATTGATACTATCGTTATTTCTACACAGCATAGTCCAGAAGTAACTCAAGAACAAATCAAATCTGATTTGAAACGTTATGTTATCGATGCAGCTCTTCCGGCTGAATTTGTTGATGACAATACAAAATACTTTATCAATCCTACAGGTCGTTTTGTGATTGGTGGTCCTCATGGCGATGCAGGCTTAACAGGTCGTAAAATCATTGTAGATACATATGGTGGCATGGCTCGTCATGGTGGTGGTGCTTTTTCTGGTAAAGATCCTTCAAAAGTAGACCGTTCTGCTGCATATGCAGCTCGTTATGTTGCTAAAAACGTTGTAGCTGCAGGTCTTGCTGATAAATGCGAAGTACAAGTGGCTTATGCTATTGGCGTAGCAAAACCAGTATCTGTATTGGTAGATACATTTGGCACTGCAAAAATTGAAGAAGAAAAAATTCAAGAATTAGTTAAAAAACATTTTGATTTGCGCCCTGCGGGTATTATCGAAATGCTTGATTTATTAAAACCGCATTATCGTAAAACAGCTGCTTATGGGCATTTTGGTAGAACTGATGTAGATCTTCCATGGGAACGTACAGATAAAGCTGATATACTTCGTCACGAAGCCGGTTTATAAGATTAAGACCTTGGCCATTGGGCTGAGGTCTTTTCTATTACACTATTAAAGGTGGATACTATTAATGGACTGTTTTATGTGAAAAGGATTTTAAATTTTTTACATCCTATATTTACATGTAGTATGCTGATTTATATGTAGTATTATAACGTGATATAATATAAAGATTAGAGGAGGTGAGCTAATGCGTGTGGCAAGTATTATTATTAATCGCCCAACTAAACAATTACATAAACCTTTATCCTATGTATTGCCAGACAGATTTGGGAATATTATGCCTGGCACTCGCGTATTAGTTCCCTTAGGAGGCAGCCGAGAAGAGGGCATTCTTGTTGGCTATGAGGAGCTGTCAGAGAAACCTGACTTTACATTGCGCTCAATTATCCAGGTATTGGATAGTGAACCATGGTTCACTACAGAAATGATGGATACTGCACGACGGATTAGTCAGTATTATCTTTGTTCTTATGGCGACGCATTAAGATTGTTTACTGTGCATAAAACATTAAAGTCCTATGATGCACCAAGAGAAGAATGGTTAGTAGTTAAACCTGAATTTAATTTAGAACAAGTTCCACTAAAAAGAAAAAAACAGCGCGAATTGTGTGCTTACTTATTACAAGTTGGAGGTGCGCCTAAATCTCTATTAAGAGCTAAGGGATACTCTTACATGGTGATTAAACAAGTTTCTGATGAACCAGGTATACAAATAGAAAAACGTTTTAAAGATACTACAACAACCTTCATAGAACTATTAAGTGGTGAAGAAAATATTCCATTAACAGATGCACAAAGTGCTGTTTATGAACCTATTAAAAATGCGATGGATGACGAGATATTTCAGCCCTTTTTATTACATGGGGTCACCGGTAGTGGTAAAACACAAATCTATATTAAGGCTGCAGCTCGGTGTATTGGAAAAGGGAAAACAGCAATTATTCTAGTGCCAGAAATTGTTTTGACTGATCAAATTGTACGAAGATTTGTGGATACCTTTGGAGATGAAGTTGTTGTATTCCATAGTAAATTGACCGTAGGGCAGCGCAATAATAATTGGGAGCGTATACGGCGTAAAGACAGTCATATTATTATTGGTGCTAGATCAGCTGTCTTTGGACCAGCTGAAGATATTGGACTTATTGTAGTTGATGAAGAGCACGATACGTCGTACAAACAAGAGGATATGATTCGATATCATGCCCGAAATGTTGCGTTATGGCGAGGGGAAGCACATCGATGCGCTGTTATTTTAGGTTCTGCCACACCAGCTATTGTGTCTTATTATAAAGCTCAATGTGGGGAGTATAAATTATTGGAGTTGCCACACCGCATACATGAGCAACCTCTTCCTCAGGTGCAGATTGTGGATATGAAGGAAGAAATGTTGCGTGGTAATTACTCTGTATTTTCTGATGCCATGATGGATTTAATTTCATCGACATTATCTTCAGGAAATCAAATGATTATGCTTTTGAATCGTCGTGGTTACAGTACGTTTGTTTTGTGTCGTGATTGTGGGGAAACTATTATGTGCCCTCATTGTGCAGTGGCTATGGTATACCATCAAGCAGGAGAGGAATTGCGATGTCATTATTGCGAACATCATGAGCCTATTCCGACTGTATGTCCTACTTGTCATAGTAAACGAATTAGATTTTTTGGTTCTGGTACACAGAAGGTAGAAGAGGAATTGCATCGCTATTTCAAAGATGCTCGTATTGCAAGGCTTGATCAAGATGTGACGAGATATAAAGATGCAGCAGAAGCCATTTTACGTGATTTTGGGGATCATAAATACGATATTCTTCTTGGTACTCAAATGGTATCGAAGGGGCATGATTTTAAAGATGTAACAGCTGTAGGAATTTTAACAGCTGATTCGGTATTAAATATTCCCCTTTATTCTGCCTCTGAAAGAGCTTTCAATTTGTTAACACAAACATCTGGAAGAGCTGGGCGCGGTGATAAAGAAGGGCGTGTAGTGATTCAGACCTATAATCCTTTAAATTATGCTATAATAAGAAGTAAGACTCATGATTATCTAGGCTTTTATACAGAAGAAATTGGTAATCGGGAAGCTTTAGGTTATCCACCATTTAAAGATATGATTTATATGGTAGTGCGTCATCCAAAGCTAGATATATTAGAAACGACGGCAAATCACATTGTCGATGATTTAAAGATACATTTTCAAGGTGAGGACATAGAAATTCTAGGGCCTTACGAAAATGGTATAAAAAAGATTCGTGATATGTATCGTTTATCTATTATGATTCGTGGCTCTAATGTAACAACTATTAAAAAGTATATATATAATTCGTGGATTTTTACGCAAGAGGGGCTTCTTATCGATGTAGACCCTATTTAGTAAGAGGATAATAATGGCAGTATTAGATATTGTAAAAGCAGGTCACCCAGTATTAAAACAGATTGCAGAGCCTGTAGAACATGTAAATAAAAAATTACGAGCGTTAATTGATAATATGTCGGATACCATGTACGAAACGCAAGGTGTAGGGTTAGCAGCACCACAAATAGGAGAATCTCTTCGTATTATTGTTGTAGATGATCAGGTCGGCAGTGGATTGATTGCATTGATTAATCCTGAAATTACCCATGCTGAAGGTTCTCAGATTGGACCTGAAGGGTGTTTAAGTGTGCCTGGTTATTTTGGCGATGTAGAAAGATTTGAAAAAGTTACAGTCAAAGGCATTACACCGCATAATAAAAAGGTAATTATTAAAGCAGAGGGATTTTTAGCTCGTATTTTTCAACATGAAATTGATCATTTAGAAGGTCATTTATTTATAGAGAAAGCTACTAATTTACGTTTAATTTCTGATCACCCAGAGGAGAAAGAAATTGTCTAGTTATACAAAATTACGCGTCCTATTTATGGGGACTCCAGATTTTTCAGTACCTACATTACGCGCCTTAGTAGATGCTGGCCATGATGTGGTCGGGGTGTATTGTCAACCAGATAAACAAAAAGGTCGTGGTAAACAGATTCAAATGCCACCTGTAAAAGAGACTGCTATTGATCTCGGTTTGCCGGTATACCAACCTAATACATTAAAAGATGAAATAGTTCAACAAGAATTAGTAGCACTACAGCCTGATGTAATCGTTGTTATTGCATATGGCAAAATATTACCACCTTGGTTAATTCGCTTACCTAAATATGGATGTATTAACCTCCATGCGTCTATATTGCCTAACTATCGTGGGGCAGCTCCTATTCATTATGCTATCTTAAACGGTGATACTAAGACTGGTATTACTATTATGCATATGGACGATGGGCTTGATACTGGAGATATTATCGATATTGTAGAAACAGATATTGAATTAAATGAAACAACAGGGCAACTATTTGAAAGATTAGCACAATTGGGGGCTAATACTATTTCACCTGTTCTTGATAAATGGGTAAATGGCGACATTCAATCTCTGCCACAGGATAATTTAAAAGCTTCATATACGTCTAAAATCACAAAAGAAATGGGGCTTATCGATTGGACACAACCTGCTCATGCAATCGTAAATCTTATAAGAGCATTGAATCCCGCACCAGGATGCTACTCCTATTTTAATGGTAAGCGGTTGAAAATTTGGACTGCTCAAGTGTTAGATGGCAATTCTAATTCTATTTCTATTAATGGAAAATTAGTAGCAGTTGATTCATCTAATGTGGTTGGAACTATCGTATCTACTATGGACGGACTTGCTGTGTTAGCAGGTAACGGTACATATGTATTGATAACAGAAGTACAACCGGAGAATAAAAAGCACATGAGCGCTACTGATTTTATTAATGGTCACCAAATTAAAGGTGGTATGTGCTTTGACAAATAGTAAAAAGCGATATAAAGGGTATGATGTATATCTAAAGTTATCTGCTGCTACATGTATTTTTCTTATTATTGTCATAGGATTTACAATGTATGTAGTATGGCCGGGGTTAGAACGTATATCTTATGTATGTGCTGTAGGTAGTGAAATTATTGGTTTTTTTGCAATTATCATGATAGCTTTTTTGTGGCTTGTATTAGGCAGTGCTACATTAGGTATTATAAAAATTCATCCTATAGCGCTTAGAATGGCAAATCGCTTTATTTATACTTTATTTCCTTTAACATTGAGTATTGGCAAAGTATTTTTAGGTATATCTAAGGATCAATTGCGGCAGTCTATGATTGATTTAATCAATCATCTTGTAGCCATTGAAATGTATCGTGTAGAGCCAAGTCGTATTTTACTCTTAACACCGCATTGTTTACAAAAAAATACATGTGTTCACAAGGTCACTCATAACGTATATAATTGTAAACAATGTGGCGGTTGTAAGGTTGGGGGCTTATTAAGCTTGGCTAAGGAATATGGTTGCCAATTTATTGTAGTTACTGGTGGTACATTGGCGCGTATGAAAGTGAAGGAAGCACGACCTAAGGCTGTTATTGCTATTGCCTGTGAACGAGATTTAGCTAGTGGAATGGCTGATGTTTTTCCTATTCCTGTTATTGGTGTACTCAATGAACGCCCTCATGGGCCATGTTGTAATACTACAGTAGACCTTAATAAGGTGCGAGATGCGATAGAGCAAGTGATTGATAAGGAGTCCTATGTCAGATAAAATTCAACAAGGAGCACAAAAACATAATATTCGTTTATTAGCCGTAAAAGCTTTAAGTAATATTAATCGTAAAGGTGCTTATGCTAATATTACTTTACAAGAATATATAAACACTTATCATTTAGTCGATTTAGATAGACGATTTTTCACAGAACTTGTATATGGTGTTGTGCGCCGAAGAAACTATTTAGATGCGATTATTGTTCATTTAGCAAAACGGCCGATTAAAAAGCTCTCCTCTATGGTGGTTGAGATTTTACGACTAGGCATTTATCAACTGCTTTATATGGATAAAGTTCCTGAAAGTGCAGCAGTTAATGAGTCTGTGAAATTATCTAAAAAGCTAACCCGTGGCTTATCTGGATTTGTCAATGCCATTCTTCGTTCGGTTGTTAGGGAACAGGAAACAATAGGTATTGATGATTTGGCTAACTCAGAACAAGAGCGAATTAGTTTTATCTATAATATGCCTCTTTGGCTGGTGGAATTATGGATTGGTGAGTATGGCCAAGAGTATACAGAAGAATTATGTGCTTGGTTTAACGAACAACCGAGGTTGACAGCTCGCATTAATACGCTAAAGATAGATATTGATACATGTGTAGCAGAATTAAGAAATAATAATTGGGTTGTATCGCAAGATGAGGATTATAAAGATATTATTTATATTGACTCACATTCGGGAAGTTTAGAGAAATCAGTATCTGTTATAGAGGGGCATATAACTTTCATGGATAAAGCGTCTATGTTGGTTGCTAGATTGGTGAATCCAAGACCTGGAGATAAAGTATTGGATTGTTGTGCTGCACCAGGTGGAAAGTCTATGTATATGGCAACTCTCATGAATAATGAGGGGGCTATTATGAGTTGTGATATTCATGAACATAAAATCGATTTAATGGAGCAAAATGCTAACCGTTTAGGTGTTGATATTATTACTACGAAATTACAAGATGCGACTACACTTCCAGAAAATTGGAATGAGCAGTTTGATAAGGTTTTGGTTGATGCCCCTTGTTCTGGTTTAGGTATATTGCAAAAGAAACTAGACATGCGTTGGCGCAAGGATATTAGCATACTTTCAGAACTACCACGATTACAATTAGCTATACTGGAAAGGGCCTCCAAGATGGTGAAAGTAGGGGGAGAATTAATTTACTCTACTTGTACTCTTAATGTAAAAGAAAATGATGAAGTAGTAGCTCAATTTTTAGAGGCCCACAAAGAATTTGAGATAGGAATGATTCCGCAAGATTTCCCTTTATCTTCATCTAATGGTATGATTACAACAAATCCTCCCGAAGATAGGATGGATGGATTTTTTATGGTTGTTATGAAACGTAAGTATCATTAATAATCTAATTATGGAGCATTATGATTGAATTATTAGGCAAGTCCTTATCAGAATTGCAAGAGATTATGGTATCTCATAAGATTCCTAAATTTCGAGGCAAACAATTAATCGACTATATATATAGTCGCTTTATATTTGATTTTCAAGATATGACACAATTTCCAAAATCATTGCGAGATTGGTTAGAAAAGCATTGTACAATAACATTGCCTACTATTATTGCTGAGTCTATATCGCCAGAGGGAAATACAAGAAAGCTTCTGTTGGAATTGAGCGATGGCAGTCGCATTGAAACAGTATTGATGGCACAACATTATGGCAATTCCATATGTGTATCTTCGCAAGTAGGCTGTGCTATGGGATGCGTATTTTGTGCATCTACGCAAGGTGGTTTATTTAGAGATTTAACAGTGGCAGAAATTGTAGGACAAGTAGTATTGTTTAGGACGTTAGCCGATGAAGCTATTCATTCTCTTGTTATTATGGGCGCTGGTGAACCATTACAAAATTACAACAATACAGTACAGGCACTGCAACTCATTCACGAGCCCTATGCTTTCAATATTAGCTATCGCAAGATGACGATTTCTACTTGTGGTTGGGTTCCCAATATCTATAAATTAGCAGATGAAGGATTACCAATTACATTGGCTCTGTCATTACATGCTACAAATGATACTGTACGTCGTCAGATTATGCCTGTAGGGGCTCGTTATGCATTAGATGAAGTCTTAGAGGCTGTTACATATTATTACAATACGACACAGCGTCGTATTACATTTGAATATATTTTAATTAATGATGTAAACGTGTCGCAAGATGAAGCACATCAATTAGGGCGTATTGGAAAACAATTTCCTAATTGTCATATTAATCTAATTCCTGTAAATGGCAATGAGCATATACAATTGTATAAACCATCTAATAAGGATATGAATACATTTAAGGATATCGTTTCTTCTTATGGTGTTTCGGTAACGATACGCAAAGAAATGGGCGATGCTATCCAAGCTGCATGTGGTCAATTAAAAGCGGCTCATGGGCGCAAAGAGGAGATTCATGAATAATATTATTGGATTAAGTAAAATTGGCTTAGTAAGACAGCAAAATGAAGATCGTTTTTTTATTAAAGGGAATATTTGTGCTGTTACAGATGGCATGGGTGGTTATAGAGGCGGTGAGATTGCCTCTACCTATGCGGTCGATGAAATACAAGACTATTTAAGTTCTATATCTACAATTACAGAGTCTGAGTTGGTGAATGCTGTACTACATGCTAATACACGCATTGTGAACCGCGTAGCTCATGAAGAGCGTTTAGCCGGTATGGGAACTACTGCTGTAGTAGTAGCGGTTCAAGATGATATTCTCTTGTGGTCTAGCGTTGGCGATAGCCGTTTGTATGTATATCATAAAGATATATTAGAACAAATTACTACGGATCATTCCATGGTACAAGAACTAGTAGAAGCAGGTGAGATTACAAAGGATGAAATGAAAGTGCATCCTCAACGTAATTTGTTGACCCGTGCAGTAGGTGTTGATGAAACATTACAGGTTGATAGTGGTCGATTGCCTATTGCTTCTGGAGAACGCATTTTGCTCTGTACAGATGGATTGAGTGGTTATGTAAGCGATGATGTTATTAAATCTATATTGGAATCTACAGAGGATAATGAAGAAGCTTTACAGCTCTTAATGGATGCGGTTTATGAGGCTGGTGCTGGTGATAATGTAACTATTATTATCGGTACACTGTAATCTGGAGATGGAGATTAAAGACTACTATGAACATTAAAAATATAGTGCTGGATAATCGCTATCGCATCATCGATAAAATTGGTGTAGGCGGTATGGCGGATGTGTATCGTGGTGAAGATACACTATTAGGTCGTCCAGTGGCCATTAAAATATTACATGCTAATTTTGCTAATGATGATGAATTTGTATCTCGCTTTAAACGAGAAGCACAAGCAGCAGGTAAATTAAATCACCCTAATATTGTAAATATGTATGATGTAGGTTTTGATCAAGATTTACATTATATAATTATGGAATATGTAGATGGTAAAACACTAAAAGAATATATTACAGAAAAAGGACGATTATCTATAGATGAAGCGGTTAAATTTACTATCGCTATTGGTGAAGGTTTAGAGCATGCTCATGCGATGGGCATTGTCCACTGCGATATAAAACCTCATAATGTAATCATTACGCGTACTGGCCGTGTGAAAGTAACAGATTTTGGCATCGCTCGAGCTATGAACTCTACTAACACTGTTATGTATACAAATTCTATTATGGGGTCAGCCCATTACTTATCACCCGAACAAGCTAGCGGTAAAACTATTGATGGTAGTACAGATATATATTCTCTTGGGGTTGTATTATATGAAATGCTGTCAGGAAAGGTTCCATTTGAGGGAGAAACACCTATTGCGGTTGCCTTGAAACATGTACGGGAAAAGATCATTCCACCGACTCGATATAATCCATCTATACCACCTTTGCTCGAATCAGTTGTTTTAAAAGCATTATCAAAGGATCCAAAAGATAGATTTGAATCTATTTCTGATATGATGAGTGATCTCAGACTGTCTCAAGGTTTTACTATGAGTAAAACACAACGTCATGAACCTTATGATTTTGCTACGCAAATGATTCCTGCTGTCGATCCAGATGCGATGGATGAATTTAGTACAGATGATGATACAACATCGAAAGAGGTTAAAAAGAAAACTATGTTAAGCAAGATTGCATCTATTCCACAAAAATATATTGTGCTTAGTGCGGCTGTTATCTTTTTAATTGCCTTCTTAGGTGCTTTCCTAAGTTATGGCAATTTTTGGAGTAATACTACTGTAGATGTACCTAATGTGGTAGGAAAACAAGTCTCGGTAGCTAAAAATATGTTAGAAGACAAACACTTACGTGTGTCTACTAGTGAAGTTACAAATACAGATATACCAGCAGGGCAAGTTATTTCTCAAACACCAGGGGCTGGTGAAAAAGTAAAAGAACAGCGTACTATTCACCTTGTAGTATCTAAGGGTGTCGGTGATATTACAGTGCCAGACTTATCTGGATTATCCCTAGAACAAGCGCGCCAAAGACTTAAAGATATAGGTTTAGTTGTGGGAAAAATTACACAACAATCTATGGATGGTAAACCTGACAATGTAATTATTGCTCAAACACCGTCGGGAGACTCTAAGGTGGCAAAAGGTACGACTGTAGATGTTGTAGTTAATAAAGCAAAAGCAAAGAAAGTTAAAATGCCAGATTTAATTGGTATGACACTAAAAGATGCAAGAGATGTATTGGCATCACATAATCTTAGTGTTAATCAAATCGTTGGATCTATAGAAGAGAAATCGGTTGTTACTAACCAAAGTACTAAATCTGGTGATGAAATTGATGAAGGAACAGCAATTAATTTGACAACTGAATTCAAAGAGGAGAAGAAAAAGGAAGAATCTAAACAATCGTCTTCTAATCGCACAAAAGGTACGGTGGATGTGACAGTACCATCTGGATCTAAAAAACAAGAATTACGTATTGTAGTAAAAGATGATGAAGGTAGTACAGTTATTTATGATGATGTCAATAAGCCAGGTGATCGAATCGTGAAAAATGTATCTGGTGTTGGTAATGTTCGAATCGAAGTCTATTTGAATGGCGCTTTGGTTCAAGATACTACTTTGTAGAGGGTCTATGAATAGTGGAATAGTAATCAAAAATGTGAATGGTTACTTCTATGTACAAGATGAAGTATGTACTGTTCATGAATGTAAGGTGCGAGGACGTATTAAAAAAAATAAATATAGCCTATTGGTAGGAGATCGAGTAGAAATTTCTGATGATGGCTTTGTTGAAACTATTTTGCCACGAAAAAATTCTATGATACGTCCTGCAGTAGCTAATATTGATCAAGTAGTCCTTGTTGTGGCCGCTCATGAACCAGATATTAACCTTTTATTATTAAATAAGATGTTAGTCATGATTGAACATGCAGATATACCTATCGTATTGTGTATTAACAAATGTGATTTAGCTGATTCTGAAACTGATGAATTAGTCGTATTGTATCAATCTATTGGATATACTGTGATTACTACATCCGTTTATGCTAATCTAGGTATTGCTACATTAAAAGAGATATTATCACATAAAGTTACAGCTTTTGCTGGTCCTTCTGGCGTTGGCAAAAGCAGCCTTCTCAATGCAGTAGATTCTAAATTTGCATTTCAAACAGGAGAAGTTAGCGATAAAATTAAAAGAGGGAAACATACGACACGTCATGCGTCACTCTTTAGTTTAGATGATGATTCTTTCATTATGGATACACCGGGGTTTAGCGCCATTGAATTTAGTGATATATCATTAGAGAGATTGCCAACTTTATTTCCTGAATTTAATAATTATGTTGAAAATTGTAAATTTAGTCCTTGTTACCATGAACATGAACCTGTATGTGGGGTTAAGGAGGCAATAAACTCTAATCGTATTACACCAAGTCGTTATGCTGCATATATGTCCATACGTAAGGATATTCAAAGTCAAAGAAAGAGGTTTTAACATGATTAAAATTGCTCCATCTATGTTGTCTGCTGATTTTTCTAATTTACGTGATGAAATTAAAAGTATCGAACTAGCTGGTGCCGATTTACTCCATATTGATGTGATGGATGGCCACTTTGTTCCTAACTTAACTTTTGGTGCGCCTATTGTAAAAGCTATACGGCCTCATACGAATTTGCCCTTTGATGTGCATCTTATGGTGACAAATCCTGGTGACTATGTGGAAGAATATGCCAAAATTGGAGTAGAGTATTTTACATTTCACCAAGAAACTGTACCTCATATACATCGCTTGATTCAACATATTAAATCTTTAGGTATGAAAGCAGGCGTTGCACTCAATCCAAGTACACCTGTATCTATATTAGAAGATGTAGCCGCGGATGTAGATATGATTCTTATTATGTCTGTCAATCCAGGTTTTGGTGGACAGTCTTTTATTCCTAGAGCTATTGAAAAGGTAAAACAAGCTAAATCCTTATTGGATGCTGCTGGTAATATGACAGCTGTCATAGAGGTTGATGGCGGTATAAACGATATCACTTGTATTCCAATTAAAGAAGCTGGTGCTACTGTGTTAGTAGCTGGTTCTGCTGTGTTTGGTGCTCCTAATAGAGCAGATATGATTGAATCCATTCGCAATAATTAAAATTTTGCTATGATGTGAAAATCAATATATGTAATCCTCGTTAGACATAAAGTTTCTTGCGAGGATTATTTTTATATAGTGTAGATAAAATTTCATAGTTTATATTGATTTTATCTATATTGTTATGATAAAATACCTAGGTATTAAAAATACGCACGTCAGTGGACTTTGGTACTGTGCTCAATTTTGAGTGAGCCAAAGGATGAAGCGGCGGAGGTTAATTAACAGGAGGTGCCACTATGGCAGTAGTATCAATGAAACAATTATTAGAGGCTGGTGTACACTTTGGTCATCAGACTAGAAGATGGAACCCTAAAATGGCGAAATTCATCTTCACTGAACGCAATGGTATTTATATCATTGACTTGTCTAAAACAGTTAAAAAAGTAGAAGAAGCTTATTCTTTCTTGCGTGAAGTTGCTTCCCAAGGCGAAGTAATTTTGTTTGTAGGTACTAAAAAACAAGCTCAAGAAGCTATTAAAGAAGAAGCTATCCGCGCTAATATGTTCTTTGTAAACGAACGTTGGTTAGGCGGTATGTTGACAAACTTCAAAACTATTGAAACACGTATTAAACGTTTAAAACAATTAGAAACTATGGCTGAAGATGGTACTTTTGAAGTACTTCCTAAAAAAGAAGTTATCGGTCTTCGTCATGAAATGGAAAAACTTGAAAAATATCTTGGTGGTATTAAAGATATGCCTAAAATGCCAGGTGCTCTTTTTGTAGTGGATCCTAAAAAAGAAAAAATTGCTATTGCAGAAGCTAAAAAATTGGGTATTCCAGTAGTAGCTACTGTTGACACTAACTGCGATCCTGATGAAGTAGAATTCCCAATCCCAGCAAATGATGACGCTATTCGTGCCGTTAAATTGTTGGCCTCTAAAATGGCTGACGCTGTCTTGGAAGGTCGTCAAGGTGAAGACGGTATTGTAGCTGAAGCACAAGAAGGCGAAGAGGCTTAATAGTCAGTTTTACTAGATATATGTGCTAAATTGATAACTATGATTTTGATAGACATCAATTGCCCTTATATAAGTATTTGAAAGATAAATCTATAACATATATAATTAAGGTAAGGGATTTTTAGCCTTACCTTAATTAGTACTAGGAGGTAACACAATAATGGCAATTACTGCTGCATTGGTAAAAGAATTGCGCGACATGACTGGCGCAGGTATGATGGACGCTAAAAAAGCATTGGTTGAAACTGATGGTAATATTGACAAAGCGGTTGACCTTCTTCGTGAAAAAGGTTTAGCTGCAGCAGCTAAAAAAGCTGGCCGTATTGCTGCAGAAGGTGTAGTACAATCTTATATTCATGCTGGCGGTCGTATCGGTGTTTTAGTAGAAGTTAACTGCGAAACTGACTTTGTTGCTAAAACTGAAGATTTCCAAGCATTGGCTCGCGATATTGCAATGCAAATCGCTGCTGTAAACCCTACATACTTGAATCGTGAAGAAGTACCTGTTTCTGTAATCGAACATGAAAAACAAGTATTGTTGGAACAAGCTAAAGTTGAAGCTGAAGAAGACGTAAAAGCTGGTCGTAAACCAAAACCAGAGGCAGTTTTGGAAAAAATGGTTGCTGGTCGTATTGAAAAATTCTATAAAGAAAATTGCCTATTAGAACAAGTATTCATTAAAGATGGTGACAAAACTGTTACAGATATCATTAATGAAAACATTGCAAAAATCGGTGAAAATATCAACGTACGCCGTTTTGTTCGCTACGGTTTGGGCGAAGGCATCGAAAAACGTCAAGATGACTTTGTTGCAGAAGTAATGGCATCTGTTGGTAAATAATTAAGATTTTAAATAAGAGGACACCGTACAGTGTTCTCTTATTTTGCAATAGAGGAGTAAAATATGGCAAAAAGACACTTTAAACGTATTGTGTTGAAATTAAGTGGGGAGGCCTTGGCTGGTGATCAAGGTTTTGGTATTAATCCAGATGTAGTAGAAACATTTGCAAAAGAAATTGCAGATATTGCTAATACTACTGATTTGGAAATTGCTATTGTTGTTGGTGGTGGCAATCTTTGGAGAGGTTTAGCAGGTAGTAATCAAGGTATGGATCGTGCTACTGCTGATTATATGGGGATGCTCGCAACAGTTATGAACTCCTTAGCATTACAAGATGCATTAGAACAAGCTGGTGTAGATACACGGGTACAAACAGCTATTGAAATGCAAGAAATTGCTGAGCCATATATTCGTCGTCGCGCTATTCGTCATTTAGAGAAGAAACGGATTGTTATTTTTGGCGCTGGCCTTGGTAAACCATATTTCTCAACAGACACTACAGCTGCATTGCGGGCTGCTGAAATTGAGGCAGATGCTATTTTGATGGCTAAAAAATTCGCTGATGGTGTTTATGATTCTGATCCTAAAACGAATCCAAATGCTGTTAAATTTGATGAATTAACGTATAATGATATTATTACAAAGGAATTAAAAGTAATGGATTCCACATCGACTACTTTGTGTAAAGATAATAATATTCCAATTATCGTATTCAGTATGGATATTCCAGGTAATATTACAAAAGCAGCAAAGGGTGAAGAAGTGGGCACCATTGTGCGCGGAGAATAATTTATTGTGACATTCGGTTCACGTATTCAAGGAGACACAAAATGGAGTTAAAAGAATTATTACAAGACCAAGAACAACGCATGAATAAGTCTATCGAGTCTTTGAAACATGAATTTGCTTCTATTCGTACAGGTCGTGCTAGCGTTGCTTTGCTTGATAAAGTAATGGTTGACTACTATGGTAGCCCAACACCAATTAATCAAGTGGCTAATATTTCTGTACCAGAACCACGCATGATTGTTGTAGCCCCTTGGGATAAAAGCATGATTGGTGCTATTGAGAAGGCAATTTTACAGTCTGATTTGGGATTGAATCCAGGTAATGATGGTGCTCAAATTCGTTTAACTATTCCTCAATTAACAGAAGAACGTCGTAAAGAAATTGTAAAAGTAGTACATAAAAAAGCTGAAGATGCAAAAGTAGCGATTCGTAATATTCGTCGTGATGCTAATGATGCATTGAAAAAAGAAGAGAAAGCTAAAACAATGACTGAAGACGTTGTAAAAGACGGTTTGGATCAAATTCAAAAATTAACAGATGCGAAAATCAAACATATTGATGAATTAAAAGCCGTAAAAGAAAAGGACGTATTAGAAGTATAATGACTGACTCTAGTAGCCTTATTGGAATGCCATGGCAGCTTGCAAAGCCTCTTTTGCAGGCTGCCCAAATTCCTTTTAAGGTAATGATAGGTGATAATTTTAATCGCTTTTTTTATATAGCCCAGAGTGGCTATTATGTAGCACGCATCACTAACCATGAAGAGGGGGTCTATGTTTTATTATATAGGCCTATGGTAGTAAGTGAATTTGGCCATGTACAGGAGGTCATGTATGCTGAAAACATTATTTAAAAGAAAACCCTCTAGTGAAACAATTTCATTAGAAGCCCAAAATATTCCTCGTCATGTTGCTATTATTATGGATGGCAATGGGCGTTGGGCAAAACAAAGAGGGTTACCACGATTTATGGGGCATCGTGCTGGTGCAGATGTGTTAAAACAAATCGTTCTTGGTGCTGATGAAATTGGTATTAAGGCGTTAACGGTATACGGATTCTCTACAGAAAATTGGAAACGTCCAGAACAAGAAGTATCATTGTTGATGGAGCTTATTAAAGAATATCTTCAAAAAAATATATCCCATATGCATGAGCATAATGTACGGATACGATTTATTGGCTATATTCAAGGCCTTTCACAGGAATTGCAAGACATTATTGCAGATGCAGAATCATTAACTAAGAATAATACAGGTCTCACTTTACAGTTGGCTATCAACTATGGGGGGCGTGATGAAATAGTACGGACTATGCGCATTATGGCACAGTCTGTTGTAGATGGTACATTAACAATCGATGATATCACTGAAGACTATGTAACTAGCCATTTATTTACAAAAGAATTTGGTGATGTAGATTTATTGATTAGACCAAGTCGCGATTATCGTATTAGTAATTTTCTCTTATGGCAGTTAGCGTATGCAGAATTTTGGTTTACAGATTTACATTGGCCTGATTTTACTAAAGAAACATTGTTGGAAGCTGTAGCAGCGTATCAACATCGTGAACGCCGATTTGGAGGCTTGCAAGAGGAGTAATTATGCTTAAAACTCGTGTGATTACTGCCATCATAGGATTTATAATCGCCTTAGGGGCTATTACATATGGTGGATTTATTTATGATGTGTTAATTACTGCATTAGCATTATTAGGGTGGCGTGAGTTTGTGCTACTCAGCAAAGCAAAATGCATTCGAGTACCGGTATTATGGGGCTATTTGGCTATATTAGGCATATTGATTCCATTGTGGTTTGATGTGTATATAATTAGTATAGCTATATTTGGATTTTTCCTTTTAGCTAATTATATGATATGTACCTTTGGAGAACATAAATATACTATGTCTAGTGTAGGACACAGTCTTTTTGGCTTCTTATATGTAGGTTTAGGTTTTCTATCATTACTTCTTATTAGACATAATGGTACTTATGAAAACTTGCATATGCCTGTTGATGGTGATGCTTGGGGCGTTGTTATTTTATGGTTGCTATTATTCTCTACTTGGGCTAGCGATACTTTTGCGTATTTTGCAGGCAGTGCCTTTGGTAAACGCAAAATTGTACCTACCATTAGTCCAAATAAGACTTTAGAAGGTTTTATTGGTGGATTCATAGGTTGTATCATCACTGGTTGTGTATATGCATTAATAACATCTATTCCCGTATTATTAGGGTTATATGTAGGTATTATCTGTGGTGTATTGGCACCATTGGGTGATTTATTTGAATCAAAATTAAAACGTTTATGTAATGTTAAAGATTCTGGTATTTTGTTACCTGGTCATGGTGGTGTGTTAGATCGCTTTGATAGTTTACTTTTTACTGCACCTATTACATTATTATTGATGTTTTTATTCGCATAATCTTTGAAGAGATAGATAGAAGGAATATATGAAATATTTGAGTATATTAGGCAGCACCGGTTCTATTGGCACTCAAACTTTAGATGTAGTAAGACAACATCCAGAGTCCTTTGGTGTCGTAGCATTGGTGGCACATCATAATATTGATATATTAGAGGCTCAAATCAATGAATTTAACCCTCTTATAGCAGGTATTGTAGATGAACAAGCATATAAGGTTTTAGCTGCTAGATATACAGGGCCTACAAAACTTATTTGTGGTGAAGAAGCTTTAATCGCAGCTGCTACCATTCAAGAAGCGACTATGGTAATTACTGCTATTGTAGGTGCTGTTGGTATTCGACCTACTGTGGAAGCTATTAAGCACAAGAAAACGATTGGTCTTGCTAATAAGGAAACATTAGTTGCTGGTGGCCCATTAATTACATCATTAGCGAAAGAGTATGGTATATCCATATTGCCTATTGATAGCGAGCATAGCGCTATATTTCAATGTTTGGAAGGTCAAGATAAGTCAAATGTTCATTCTCTCATATTAACTGCGTCCGGTGGCCCTCTTAGAAACTGGCCTAGTGAAAAAATTGCTACTGCTACTGCAGCCGATTGCTTACAACATCCTACATGGAATATGGGAAATAAGATTACTATCGATTCGGCATCTTTATTTAATAAGGGATTAGAAGTTATCGAAGCACATTGGTTATTTGGTGTAGATTATGATCATATAGATGTAGTTGTGCATCCTCAAAGTATTATCCATTCTATGATTCGATTACAGGATGGTGCTATATTAGCACAAATGGGTAATCCTGATATGCGCGAACCTATACAGTATGCATTAACCTATCCGCGTAGATTGCCATTAGAAATGAATCACTTAGACTTTAAGGAACTTTTAACCCTTGAGTTTATACCGCCTAGATTTGATGATTTTCCCGCTTTACGATTGGCTTATCAAGTGGGCAAAGAAGGTCATTTTATGCCTGCTGTATTTAATGCAGCCAATGAGACGGCCGTTTATGCCTTTTTAGAAGACGCTATAAAATTTGGTGATATTTATAAAATTGTTACTGCTGTGTTAGATCAATTTAATAACACAGGTGATTTTACATTAGACAATTTATTGGCTAACGACCAATGGGCTCGTGCTACGGCTAAGGAATTGATATAAAAGTAATAAATAGGAGATACTATGATTACGGCTTTAGCCACAATATTTGTATTTGGCTTAATCGTGTTTATTCATGAATTAGGTCATTTTATTACAGCAAAACTCTCTGGTATGCAGGTGGATGAGTTTGCAATCGGTTTTGGACCTGTATTGGTGAAAGCGCAATATGGCGAAACATTATATTCAATTCGTTGTATTCCTTTAGGTGGGTTTAATCGCATTGCAGGGATGACACCAGATGAAGATTTGAATGAACGTTCTTTTTATAATAAAAAAGCATATCAAAAATTTATCGTTATTTCTGCAGGAGCTATATTTAATTTTATATTGGCTATAGTCATCTTTTTTAGTATTAATGTGACAGTTGGCACGTTAACTATGTCTGATAAACCTATTATAGGTGGCCTCGTTAGAGGCGAGCCAGCAGCAGTAGCTAATCTACAAGAAGGGGATACAATTGTTTCAATAGATAATCATCCCATTACTAAATGGAACGAGATTAGCACTCATTTACAAGGTACAGCAGGACATGCTGTAGCTATGGTTATTAGCCGTGATGGTAACGAATTTGAAGCTACCATTGTGCCTAAACAAGAACAAGATGCAGTGCGTATTGGTATTTACCCATCTTATGATAAAACACCTTTATCTATAAGCGAATCAATTACAAAAGCTATAGATCGAACAGTGTTAGTGATTCATTCTATGATAGAAGGTTTGTGGAACATGATTACAGGTACTGAAAAAGGTGAACTATCAGGGCCTGTAGGGATTTCGCAAATGGCAGGATCCATAGCGCAGCAAGGTTTTATACCACTTTTAGCATTTGCTGCTTTATTGAGTATTAATCTAGGTATTATTAATTTATTACCTTTGCCTGTTCTAGATGGTGGTCATTTAGTGATAATTTTAGTAGAAGCTCTTACAAGACGTAAATTGCCTGCTAAAGCACTTATGTACATTCAAATGGCAGGTGTAGTTTTAATGATTACTTTATTCGTTTATGTAACGACAAAAGATATAATTCGATTACTCTAATTAGTAATCGAAAGGAGTAAGAAATGATTACTAGAAAACCAACTAATGGTATCTATGTAGGAAATGTTAAAATCGGTGATTTTGCACCAGTAAGTATTCAGTCTATGATTACCACTGATCCGGTGCATACAGAAACAGCCATTGCAGAAATCAATCGATTGGCAGAATCTGGTTGCGAATTAGTACGCGTAGCAGTGCCCACAATGGCATCTGCAAAGGCACTGAAAGCTGTACGAGCAGGTATTCAAATCCCTTTGATTGCAGATATTCATTTCGACTATAAATTGGCATTAGAAGCTATTGATAATAATGTTGATGGTCTTCGTATAAATCCAGGTAATATTGGTGGCGAAGATAAGGTGTTAGCCGTTATAGAAAAGGCTAAGCCAAAGCAAATTCCCATTCGTATTGGTGTTAATGCTGGTTCTTTACCTAAGCATATTTTAGAGGCCCACGGGGGACATCCTACAGCTGATGGTATGGTTGAAACAGCATTAGAACATGTTCGTATTTTAGAAAAATTAGACTATCAGCATATGAAATTATCCATTAAAGCTACAGAAGTACCTTTAATGGTAGAAGCTTATCGTAAATTATCTGATAAAATACCGTATCCACTACATCTCGGTGTTACTGAAGCGGGTACAATTAAACAAGGCACTATTAAGTCTGCTATGGGTATTGGAGCATTACTGTTGGATGGTATTGGTGATACCTTGCGGGTGTCTTTAACAGGTGATCCTATTCACGAAATAGAAGTAGGTAAAAGCATACTCAGTAGCTTAGGTCTACGTAATTTTGGTGCCACTATGATATCATGTCCTACATGTGGCCGTTGTCAAGTAAACTTGTTTGATATGGCTAGTATTGTAGAAGATCGTTTAGCATCTGTTACAGCCCCTATTAAGGTAGCTGTTATGGGGTGTGTTGTAAATGGCCCTGGAGAAGCACGAGAAGCAGATTTTGGTATTGCTGGTGGTAATGGACAAGGTATCATATTCCGTAAAGGTGAAATTATCAAGACCGTTCCTGAAGCAGAACTCGTAGATACATTATTTAGAGAAATTGATGAATATTTAGAAACACTTAGTAAGGAGTAAACTATGTTAGCCAGTAAATTATATGCCCCAACATTGCGTGAAGTACCTTCTGACGCAGATGTGGTGAGTCAACAATTGATGTTGCGTGCAGGTTTTATGCGTAAAGTTGCCAACGGACTATATAGTTTCTTACCTTTAGGATGGCGAAGCATAAAAAAAATTGAAACTATCATTCGTGAAGAAATGGATGCATCTATGGCACAAGAAATTATGATGCCTATTTTGCAACCTGCAGAAATTTGGAAAGAGTCTGGCCGATGGAATGCATATGGTGCAGAAATGATGCGTATTAATGATCGTCATGATGTGGAGTACTGTTTAGGACCTACACATGAAGAAATGATTACTACATTAGTTAAAAATGAAATTAACTCATATCGTCAATTGCCAGTTAATCTTTATCAAATTCAAAGCAAGTTCCGTGATGAACGTCGTCCGCGCTATGGTTTGATGCGTAGTCGCGAATTTATTATGAAAGATGGTTATTCTTTTGACGTTGATGAAGCAGGTGCTGATGCATCTTATCAATCTATGTATGATGCTTATAGTCGTATTTTTAGTCGTTGTGGATTAACATTCAGACCAGTAGAAGCGGATAGTGGTGCTATCGGTGGTAGCAATACACATGAGTTTATGGCAATTGCAGAAGCTGGCGAAGCGGATATCGTTCACTGTACTTCTTGTGAATATGCAGCCAATATTGAGATTGGTAAACCAGGTGTAATGAAACAAGATGAAGAAGCATTAGCTCCTTTAGAAGTAGTAGAGACTCCTCACGCGTCTACTATTGAAGCTGTAGCCGATATGCTCAAGCTTCCATTAAATAAAACAATTAAAGCTGTTGTATTTTCTATTGAAGGTAAAGTTATCCTCGCTATGGTTCGTGGTGATCATGAAGTCAATGAAGTAGCGGTACAACATGCTGTAAATGGTGCTGTAGAACCAGAAATGGCTACACCAGAACAATTAGAAGCCGTAGGTCTTACAGCTGGTTTTATTAGTCCTGTAGGATTAAAACAAACAGAGGAATTTTCTATTGTAGTGGATGAATCTGTTATGGAAGCCTATAATGTATGTGGCGGTGCTAATAAGACAGATGCACATTATATTAATATCAATCCAAAACGCGATTTCAATATTGATGATATTGTAGTAGCACCTATTCGTTTAATTACAGATGAAGATGTATGTCCTCTTTGTGCAGCACCATTGGAACGCAGCAAAGGCATTGAGGTGGGGCAAGTATTTAAACTTGGTACAAAATATTCCGAAAGTTTACAGGCTACATTTTTAGACCAAAATGGGCGTCCTAATCCAATGGTTATGGGATGCTATGGTATCGGTGTAAGTCGTACATTAGCAGCAGCTATTGAACAATATCATGATGAAAATGGCATCATTTGGCCTCGTGCTATTGCACCATTTGAAGTTGTTATCGTACCTATCAATGCTAAGGATGAAGCTTTGATGCAAGCAAGTACATCTATTTATAATACCTTATTGAGTGATAATGTGGATGTTCTTCTTGATGATCGTAAAGATCGAGCTGGTGTAAAATTCAAAGATGCGGATCTTATTGGTTACCCATTGCGTATCACAGTTAGCAAAAATACATTGGAAAGCGATGACGTAGAGATTCGTGTTCGCAAAACAGGGGAAACTATTAATTGTCCTATTTCAGAAGTTCTCATTACAGTGCAAGACTTATTAGCACAATTATAGTTCTTAATAAGAACGATTACAGATGTGTTGATTTCTGATAATTTAGTATTTAATTTGTGTAGCATATCTAAATAGTTGTATATTATAAAAAATATAGCTCTACAAGTGTTTGACATTGCGATTCTAGTGAATTGTTCATTAGAATCGCATTTTTATATAATTTGATGAATCTAAATTGTTGTACTTATCTAATCCGCTTATGAGAGACTGTATGATGATTTATAATAGTTATTCAGAAGTATATGTGATATTATTACGTTACCTATACAGCCATATTCAAATACTTGAATTTCCTTCTTCAATCAGTCATAATAAAGAGATAAGGTATTTGTAATAAGGGGGGACTATGCTAGTTGATTTTCATATGCATTCTACATTTTCAGATGGTGTAGAAACACCTCAATCATTATTACAACATGCTATGGAACATAATATTTCTATAATGGCTCTCACCGATCATGATGAAATTGATGGTATTGATGAGTTACTTTCACAGCCATCAATTGTTAAAATTATTACTGGTTGTGAATTTAGTGGTCATTATAAAGGCAAAGATATTCATATTTTAGGTTATAATTTTGACCGTCGCCATAGGGGGATATGTGAGTTTATAGATTTTTTCAAGAACAAACGGAAATCTCGCATCATTGAAATTATTAATCGATGCAATGAACATGGGTATCATATTTCCTTTGAAGAATTGCAAAAACTATACCCTCATACTAAGGCCTATGGTCGACCTCATGTGGCGCAACTGCTAATTAATCATGGATATGCTACAGATGTGCAAACGGTATTTAGCACGATTTTGAGCTCTAAAAGTCCTTGCTATGTACCAAAAGTGAAGCTATCAGTACCTGAGATTATTGATATTATTCACAATGCAAATGGGTTAGCTATTATGGCACATCCGAAGTTAATTAATAATGATACTTATGTAGAAGAATTATTAGAATTCGATTTTGATGGCGTTGAAGTCTATCATTCTAAGCATACAAAGGACGATATAGATAAATATCTTACTCTAGCGAATCAACGAAGTTTAGTTGTTACCGGTGGTTCCGATTACCATGGTATTCCCAATCGCTATCCACATTTTTTAGGTGAATTTACGGTGCGTAGTGAGCAGTTAACTGATTTTTTAGGTCGTATTAGTGAAAATATTTAATTTATTATATGAACGTATTATGCCTTATTCGTTTGTTATAAAGTTCGCTTTGGTTATATAATCGTATTAATATCTGCTGTGAGGTTTACTATGGAAGTCATTGCTTTTGTTGGCAGTAGTGGGACAGGTAAAAGCCATCGAGCCCTTGTATTAGCACACGAAAATAATATAGAGTGTATTATTGATGATGGAATTTTAATTCACGATAATAAAATTGTAGCTGGTTTTTCAGCGAAAAAAGAGTCAAGTCGACTTAAAGCAGTTCGTCGAGCTATTTTCCAAGACTCTGTACAAGTACAATCTGTGCGAGAGCAATTAGAGAAAATTAATCCTCATAAACTTATGATTATCGGTACTTCCGATAATATGGTAAAAAAAATTACAAAGGCTTTAGGATTGCAGGAGCCCAATCGTTATATTCGTATTGAAGATGTAGCGACACCGAAGGAGATTGAAAAGGCGCAACATGCACGATTAAAGGAAGGGAAACATATTATTCCTGTACCAACGATGGAATTAAAACCTCACTTTAAAGGATATTTAATTGATCCTATTAAAACGATTTGGCGTCGTCGTACATTACGTAAACAAGATCCAGATAAAATAGGTCAAATTGGTTCTGAAGGGTTTGAACGTTCTGTAGTGAGACCATCCTTTAGTTATTATGGTCGCCTTACTTTTGATGATGATGTAATTATTAAATTAATTCGCAATGGACTAAAAAAAGTAGCAGGCGTTGATGCGTCGTCAGATATTGCTTTCAATAAGAGCCCTAAAGGGCAAAATGGGTTAATTATTGATATGTCAGTTGTTATTGAGCACGGATATCCTGTAAAACCATTGATGCAACGAGTCCAAAAATCGGTTC
The DNA here is from genome assembly GCF_003992125.1 of Veillonella caviae. Classification (GTDB taxonomy): domain Bacteria; phylum Bacillota; class Negativicutes; order Veillonellales; family Veillonellaceae; genus Veillonella; species Veillonella caviae. The sequence continues at coordinate 71,939 of NZ_RQUY01000002.1, forward strand.
GTAATGAATTAGAATATATTACTGGCATGTCTGTAGAGCGCATGTCTATTAAAGTTAAGAATATTATAGAAACTAAGCGTAAAATTATAAAACGTATGTAGGAGCAAGAATGAAGTCATATTATATTTATACTTATGGTTGTCAAATGAATACAGCAGATTCTGAACGTTTATCTCATCAATTGGAAATGGTAGGATATATTCCTACGGAAGAGGTAGAAACAGCGGATTTGATTATTTTGAATACTTGTGCTGTACGTGAAACGGCAGAAACTAAGGTGTTTGGCCGTATAGGTGAGTTGAAACGATTAAAGCAAAAAAATAAAGATTTGATTATCGCTATTACAGGTTGCATGGCACAGAAAAACCAAGCAGACATGTTTAAAAGGGCCCCTCATATTGATATCGTGCTAGGTACACATAATATCCAACATATAAATGAAATGATTGATGAAGTACAGAGAACTCATCAACATCAAATTAATGTTGATATGGATAATACAGTGTTGCCTGAATTAAAAGCAAAACCAAATGGTACCTTTTTTGCATGGGTGCCCATTATGAATGGCTGTAATAAATTCTGCACCTATTGTATCGTACCACACGTACGTGGTCGTGAAATTAGTCGCCCTGTAGAAGCTATTGTAAAAGAAGTTACAGAGTTGGGGGCTAAAGGATTTAAAGAGATTACATTATTAGGTCAAAATGTAAATTCCTATGGTCTTGATTTCAAGAATGGTACAGATTTTGGTACTTTAGTGGATGCCTTAGATGGTATTCCTGGTATTGAGCGTATTCGTTATATGACTAGTCATCCTCAAGATATGACAAAATCTATGATTGACGCTTTGGGGCGGTCTAGCAATATTGTGACACATTTACATTTACCAATACAATCTGGTTCTAATCGGATTTTGCAAAAAATGAACCGCCATTATACGGTAGAGCATTATAAAGAGTTATTAGAGTATTGTAGAAAAACAATAAAAGATGTAGTTGTTACAACTGACATTATTGTTGGTTTTCCAGGTGAAACAGATGATGATTTTGCGGAAACATTACAATTATTAAAAGATGTACGTTATGATATGGCATATACGTTCATTTACTCAAAACGTTCTGGTACACCGGCAGCAACCATGGATGAGCAAGTGCCTGAAGAAGTCAAACGCGTACGGCTACAGCAATTAATGGATGTTCAAAATGAGATTTCTTTAGATTTGAATAAAGAAATGGAAAATCATGTGTTTGATATAATCGTGGAAGGGCCAAGTGCAAAAGATGAGACTATGTGGTTTGGACGTACATCAGGAAATAAAATGGTATTATTTCCAAAAGATGAATCCCTTGCAGTAGGAATGACTGTACCAGTTTATATCGATAAAGCACAGACATGGGTGTGCTACGGTACAATTCAAAAGAGGTAACAATGGCAAAAAAACTAACACCTATGATGGAACAATATATGGATATTAAATCGCGTCATCCACATGAATTATTGTTCTTTCGTTTAGGTGATTTTTACGAGTTGTTTAATGATGATGCATTAGTGGCATCTAAAGAATTGAATATTACTTTAACAGGACGCCCTGCAGGCAATGAGGAACGAACACCTATGTGTGGCGTTCCTTTTCATGCTGCCGAAGGTTATATAGATACATTAGTTAAGAAAGGTTATAAGGTTGCCATTTGTGAGCAATTAGAAGATCCTAAATCTGTAAAGGGCATTGTTAAGCGAGATGTAATTAAAGTGATTACACCGGGTACGGTAATGACGGAAAACGGGAATGATGCGCGGAGCAATAATTTCTTAGCTTTGTTTTATGCCGTTAAAGATGCATGGATTTTAATTTTTTCAGATATTTCTACTGGTGAAGTTATTTGGGATCGTGTTAACCAAGATCAAATGAGTCATTTTTATGATGCGTTGAGTATGTATCGTCCATCGGAGATTATCATTCCTGAGGGCACTATTATACCTGCGCCTATTACCGATTTCATTGATAACCAATTTGATACAATGGTATTTTCTCCATTTTCCCCTATAGAGGGGGCAGGGGCAGCGCGTCAGAAAGCGAATAATCACTTCCAACACATGGGGCTTATGGAAGAAGATGTATTAGAAGCTCTTGGCTTTATGCTTCTTTATTTAGAAGAAGCTATAAAAATTGAGACATCTCATATTAACTATGTACACCAATTAGACGTAGGGAATCGTCTTATTTTAGATACTGCTTCTTTACGCCATTTAGAAATTACTCATAATTTACGGGATGGTGGTGTAAAAGGCACATTATTAGATGTACTAGATAGAACATTAACCCCTATGGGGGCTCGTTTATTAAAACAATGGTTAGAAAGTCCTCTTATTGATGTGCCTCACATTCAACGTCGACAAATGGCTATTTCTGAGTTAATTACGTGTATTAGTGAACGTAGTGAATTACAACATTATCTTGACAGTATTTATGATTTTGAGCGCATTGTAGGTCGTATTGAAACAGGTTCTGTATCGCCTCGAGATTTTACATCTCTTCGCGAGTCCTTGCAGGTATTACCTCACATTAAGCGTATATTAGGAGAGTTTTCTGGACTTGCTTTAACGTCTATAAATGAGCGTATCCATGATCATCAAGATATATATGATTTGTTATACCGTGCTATTGCTGAGCAACCAGCATTAACATTAAAAGAAGGTCGTGTTATTCGCGACGGATATAATGAAGAACTTGATGAATTACGTTCCCTATCTACGAATAGTCAAGAATGGCTAAAGCGATTAGAGGATAAAGCCCGTGAAGAAACAGGAATCAAATTAAAAACAGGTTATAATAAAATATTTGGCTATTATTTTGAAGTGACTCGATTACATGCAGAAAATGTACCACCTTATTTTATTAGAAAGCAAACATTAGCCAATGCAGAACGATATATTACACCTGAATTAAAAGAATTTGAAATTAAGATTCTTAGTGCGAAAGAGAAAATAATTGCCTTAGAACAACGGTTGTACCAAGAATTACGTTTACATATTAAAGGTGTTATAAAAAGCGTACAAGAAACAGCTCGTGCATTAGCCGAACTAGACGTATTAGCATCATTAAGCACTGTAGCATATGAATCTAATTATATTTGTCCAAGTATTGTTATGAATGGATCTATTAATATTAGAGATGGTCGTCACCCTGTTATCGAATCTTTTTTAAAGCGAGAAGTATTTGTACCTAATGATGTAGTACTCAATCATGACAATGAAGAATTTCTACTTATTACAGGTCCTAATATGGCAGGTAAATCTACATATATGCGTCAAGTGGCTATATTGATGATTATGGCTCAAATTGGGTCATTTATTCCCGCTCGAGAGGCTACGATTTCGCCAGTAGATCGCATCTTTACCCGCGTTGGTGCTAGTGATGATATTTCTACAGGGCAAAGTACATTCATGGTGGAAATGAAAGAGGTTGCTTATATTTTAGATAATGCTACTTCCAAAAGTTTAGTTATCCTCGATGAAATCGGTCGAGGCACTAGTACATTTGACGGTCTTAGCATTGCACAAGCTGTGGTGGAACATATTTGTAAACATATTCATGCTAAAACATTATTTGCTACTCATTATCATGAGTTAATACCTTTAGAAGGTGTATATCCACGGTTAAAAAATTATACAGTAGCGGTAAAAGAAAAAGGCAAGGATATTGCGTTTTTGCGTCGTATTATTAAGGGGGGCGCGGATCGAAGCTACGGTATTCATGTGGCTAAATTAGCAGGATTGCCTCCACAAGTATTAAAACGGGCAGAAATTATTTTGTCTACTTTAGAAGAGCCCGGCTCTAGTACAGAAGATTTACAAAGCCGTGTTGCTACAACAGAACTAGCATCACAAAAATCTATGCCTCAAATAGGATCTGAATCAGATGGGTTTGGTAACTTATTTACTCATTCTGTGGTGGATACATTATTAGCACTGGATATAAATACTATGACCCCTATTGAAGCAATAAATGCTATTCATCAATTGCAATTGGAAGCTCGCAATGGAGGCGGTAAATAATGGCTACTATTCATGTGCTAGATGAAACAACGATTAACAAAATTGCCGCTGGTGAAGTAGTGGAACGCCCTGCATCTGTTATTAAGGAATTGGTAGAAAATTCTATTGATGCTGGGTCAACTTCTATTGAGGTAGAAATTGGTGATGGCGGTACTAATTATATGCGTATTACTGATAATGGTAAGGGCATGACAGAAGAAGATGCTAGGCTGGCCGTGCTACGCCATGCGACTTCTAAAATTCAGCAAGTAGAGGATTTATTCGATATCGCATCTTTAGGGTTTCGCGGGGAGGCATTAGCCAGTATCGCTTCTGTATCTCATTTTTCGTTGACTACAAGAACTGTAGATAATGATATGGCTACTCGTATTCTCATCGATGGCGGTGCTTTTACAGATTGTAGTCCCTATGGTGCGGCACCAGGTACGACTATAGAAGTTCGGGATCTATTTTATAACACTCCAGCGCGTCGTAAATTCTTAAAAACGGAGCGTACGGAAGCATCTAAAATTCAAGATATCCTAGGAAAGTTGGCTCTTAGTAATCCACATATTGCATTTAAATTAGTCGTGGATAAACGAATTGTCATTATTACACCAGGTAATGGTGAGTTGGTAGATACAGTAACGGCTCTGTATGGGTATAAAACGAAGCAAGATATTTTTCCTGTTGCCTATGAAAGTGAGCAGATTTATATCGAAGGGGTGGTATCAAAGCCTACCTTATTAAAAAGTACGCGCATATGGCAAACTATAATTGTAAATAATCGCGTCATTTCTGATAAAACTATTGCTAAGGCTATTGATAATGCATATCATGCACTATTGCCCAAAACGGGGCATCCTTTAGTGGTACTACATATAACAGTTCCTCCTGACATGGTGGATATCAATGTACATCCTCGTAAAAGTGAAGTTAAATTCTCTGATGATAAGATTCTATTTAAAGCCGTATATCATGGGATTTTAAATGCTCTCAATAATCCACTACATGATCGATATCATCGCGAATCTTCGCAGTTTATTCCTCCTAGTCAGCATACTAGTGGCATGGAAAATTCTAATATTCACGGGCTGACACCGTATGATTCGTATCAATCAACACCAGTTGCCCGTGAGGGGATTAGCTCAAATTCTAATAGTAGAGATAGGGCAGAATACATTGCCACTACTATTGATTACGACAAGGTTTTTGGTGGTCGTCATACAAAAGGATATGAAGTATTGCGCCATAATACTCGTGATTTTGTAGATTCTTTAAAAGAACATGGTTTTACACCACCGCCTACAAAGGCAACATATGAGCAAGAGGCCTTCGATGATGAAACCTTTACAGCGATTCCTACTGTACATAGCAGTTATACAGAAGAAGATAAGGAGAAATTCCGCACCTTATATTCGCAAGTTTTAGAGGATTCTTCGTTGCTAGATAATGAGCCTCGAAATATTCAAAATTCTGGATTTATTCCTATGGGCCAGGTAGCATCATGCTATATTTTAGCGAAAAAAGGTGATGATTTATATATTATCGATCAACACGCTGCTCATGAACGGGTGCGTTATGATACATTATGTAAGTCATCAGAGTCAATACCTATGCAAAACTTGTTGGTTGCCATCTATCATGAGGCTACAGAGGATGAGATAAATATTATAGAAACAGAACGGGATGCTCTATTAGACTTAGGTTTTGATGTAGAATTAGGAGGCCCTACACAAATGAAAATCGTCGGTACTCCCGTGGATCTTGTAGAGAGTAAAGCGCAAGAAATTTTACAATATGTATTTTCTTATTTACATGATAATGAACAGCCTACAAAAGCGCAATTACGCCATGAAATGTTGGCTTATGCTTCTTGTAGAGGAGCTATCAAAGCGGGGCATAATCTGAATATGTATCAAATCACTACTTTAATAGAAGATTTATTTCATACGGAAAAACCCTATGTATGTCCTCATGGACGGCCAACGATCATTAAATTTACTCCTGATGAATTAGGTAAATTGTTCTTACGTTCTTAGAAGGTTAATTATGATTATTACTACTTCACAAAAAGCAGCAGAATCTGTTAAATCAGAGGCACGTCGTATAGCTCAATGCTGGTCATTAGACTATGAGGAAAGAGGAAAACGCCCTCTTCGGGATTTTTTTAGTAGTGGTGATTCTATTGCTGTATTAAGTGGACAAGACCTATGTGTTCATTTTAACGAAGAACAGCAATATACTTTTCATTTATCAATGGCTCAGTTACGTTTGCTACGGTTAAGTCGTGGTGAAGAAGACCATCTTATATCTGCAGTTCAAAGCTTGTATGGTAGTGAATCTCAATCTATTACAATACTAGATTGTACATTAGGACTTGGAAGTGATAGTATCGTAATGTCTTATGCTTGCCCTAATGCTCTCATTGTAGGTGTAGAGGCATCATTCCCAATTTGGCTATCTACCTCATATGGATTAAGTCATTTTGACCATAGTGATGAACAAATTACTCGTGCATTACGTAGGATTAACACGATACATAGTGATTTTCATGATGTATTAGCATCTAAACCAGATGGCAGTATTGACATCATTTATTTTGATCCTATGTTTGAAGTACCGGTACAGGAAAGTCCACAATTTAAACCTCTACGAGGGCATACCATGGAAAGTACCATTACCGATACAGTGATTCAAGAAGCACAACGCGTAGCTCGACTAGGTGTCATTATTAAAGAACGGCCTTTTAGTAACGTATTTAAGCAGTATCCACCACATCAATGGTATGGAGGTAAATATAGTCGTATAGGCTATGGTGTATATAAGGAGAGCATATGGAACGACTAATTACCATTGTAGGACCTACAGCAGTAGGAAAAACAGATTTAACATTATCTTTAGCACAGAGGCATAATGGTGAAGTTATATCTGGAGATGCTTACCAAGTATATAAGGGGTTAAATATCGGTACTGCAAAACCGAGTCTCATTGAGTTACATACTGTTCCACACCATTTAATAGATATTTTAGAACCTGATGATTCGTATAGTGTATCTCAGTTTCAGCAAGGGGCACGTCAACTGATTTCTGATATTAATAGGAAAGAAGGGCTTCCGATTCTTTCCGGTGGCACGGGACTATATGTACAATCATTATTGGAGAATTACAATTTTAATGATATACGTCCTAATGAGATTTTGCGTGCTGAATTAGATGCTTTATATACAAAATCTGGTATTGAAGGTTTACGTCGTAAGGCAGAATCATTAGCTATAAAAGGCAATATTGAAATTGTTTTTACAGATAAACACCGTTTATATCGTGCTATTGAGTTGATGGAGGCCGGCGAATATAAGTCATTAATTAACCAGACAAAGGAGGGCCTGTCATATAAGGGTCCTGTTATCGGTTTACACCGAGACCGCTCAGATTTATATAATCGCATTAATCTTAGGGTAGATATGATGGTAGAGCATGGTTTATTTGATGAAGTAGCATCACTCCTCAATAATGGTGTAAATCCAGATTGTCAGGCTTTCAAAGGAATTGGTTATAAAGAAGTGGTACAGTATTTACAAGGTCATATCAGTAAGGCAGAATCTATTGATTTAATTAAAAAAAATACTCGCCATTTTGCGAAACGACAGATTACATGGTATAAAAGAATGCCTTATATTCAGTGGATTGATATAGACAAAACGACGTTACCGATGACTATTTTAGAAAAAGCGGAACGTATAATTGCGCAGTCTTTATAGTGACAACACCTTTTCTAATAGTATATATGTGTTGATAATTATAAGAATATATAATGATGTAATATAGGAGAGTTAAGGAAATATAATGACATTAGAAGAAATACGTAGTAAAGCTTTAGAAATGGCGGAACCGCAGTTTAAACAATTTGAGCCTATTGCATTAGCGAATACTAAAAAAGTATTAGAAGCATTCAAAAAATGCCAAGTATCTGATTATCATTTTAATGGTACCACTGGTTATGGCTATAATGATAGTGGACGAGAAAAATTAGATGAAGTATTCGCCTATGTATTTAAAGGTGAAAAAGCACTCGTAAGACCTCATTTTGTATCAGGTACTCATGCATTGGCTACCACATTGATAGCTCTCATGGGGAATGGTTCCAATGGTTCAGAATTCATCTATGCTGTAGGGGCTCCTTATGATACGATGCAATCCGTCATTGGTGCTGCACGACCTGTTAGAGGCTCTTTAATAGAGAAAGGTTTTACTTATACAGAGGTACCATTAAAAGATAATACTTATGATTTAGAAGCTATTAGAAATGCAGTAAATTCTAATACGCGCACAGTTGTGATTCAACGATCCCGTGGATATAGCACTCGTGAACCATTATCTATTGGGGATATTAAATCTATCGTAGACGTAGTGAAAGCAAAGAATCCTAATACTATATGTTTTGTAGATAATTGTTACGGTGAATTTACAGAACTACAGGAACCATTAGAAGCCGGCGCTGATATTATGGCTGGATCGCTTATTAAAAATGCTGGTGGTGGATTGGCGCCAACAGGTGGTTATATTGTAGGTCGTCAGGACTTAGTAGAAGATGCTGCATATCAATTAACAGCTCCAGGACTAGGTGATCACATGGGTTCTTACACACCAGGGTATCGTTTATTCTTCCAAGGTTTATTTATGGCTCCTCATGTTGTATTGCAAGCATTGAAAGGTGCTGTATATACAGCGGCTGTAGGCGAATTATTAGGTTATGATGTATTCCCTAAGGTTGATGCAAAGCGCTATGATTTAATTCAAGCCATAAATCTTGCTAATGGGGATGAAATGGAACAATTTTGCCGTGGTATGCAAGCCTATTCCCCGGTAGATGCTCATGTTCATCCCGTTCCAGGGGATATGCCTGGTTATGAGGATAAGATTATTATGGCTGGTGGAACTTTCGTTCAAGGCTCTTCTATTGAGTTAAGTGCAGATGGTCCTGTTCGTTCACCATATACTATTTTTATGCAAGGTGGACTTGTATTTGAACATTCTATGCTTGGCATTCTCGGTGCAGCAGAAGAAATTTTGAAATATCGTTCTTAAATGGTATAGTATTACTACTCGGACTTTTACCCCGATTTAGTGTTTATCACGTCAGGCTTTCACCCTGATAGTTTTTTGTCTAGTGACTTAAAGGAGAAAGAATGGAAAAAGTTATTGCTGTAGCAATGAGTGGAGGCGTAGACAGTTCATTAACAGCTGCTATGCTATTAAAACAAGGTTATAAAGTATTTGGTATTACACTATGGCTCTGGGTGAGTGGTACACCGTATGATTCGGTCCCTCTAGCAGTTACAGATGCTAAAAAAATGTGTGATTTTCTCGGCATTGAACATCATGTTATCGATGCACGAGATATATTTTATGATAATGTGGTAGATTATTTTGTAAAAGAATATGCTTATGGTCGTACACCAAATCCATGTGTATTCTGTAATAAAAATATTAAATTCGACCTCATGCTTAATAAAGCGTTAGAACTGGGTGCTACGCATATGGTGACTGGTCATTATGCACAGGTTAATTATAATGAAACTACAGGCCTTTATGAGTTACATAAGGGGATTGACCCTACTAAGGATCAAAGTTATGTGATGTATAATATGAATCAACGCATTCTTAGTCATCTTATGTTCCCATTAGGTGGACAATGTAAGACTGAAACTCGTAAAATGGCAGCAGAATTTGATTTGCCCGTTGCGAAAAAACCAGATAGCGTCGATATTTGTTTCTTACCTCATGGAAATTATCAAAAATTAGTACAAGAGGAAATGAAATCTAAGCCTAAAGCTGGTAATATTGTTACTGAAGATGGTGAAGTCTTAGGTCGTCATACAGGTCTATTTAATTACACTATTGGGCAACGAAAAGGTCTTGGTATTGCTTATAAACATCCATTATACGTTATTGGATTTAATGGAGAGAAAAACGAAGTCATTGTAGGTCCTAATAATCGATTATTTACGAAGCGTATGATTTGTAAATTCTATAATTTTTTAGATGATACAATTCACAAAGAATTACATGCGGAGGGTAAAATTCGCTATGCTGCAAATCCATCCCCATGTGTAGCTCGTATATTAGATGATGAAACGATGGAAGTTATTTTTGAAGAACCTCAACGTGCTATTACACCTGGCCAATCTGTAGCATTCTATAACGGCACTCAATTGCTAGGAGGGGCTGTTATCGATCAGGTATGTTAGAAAGGAGACGGCAAATATCATATTTGCCCAAGTACTATGTCAACGAAAAAAATTCGAAACTTTTGCATTATAGCCCATATTGATCATGGTAAATCAACCATTGCAGATCGACTGATTGAATATACTGGAACTTTGCAAAAACGTGAAATGGAAGCGCAAGTTCTTGATTCCATGGATCTTGAAAGAGAACGTGGTATCACTATTAAAGCTCAATCTGTGCGTATTTTATATAAAGCTCAAGATGGTGAGGAATATACATTAAACCTTATTGATACACCAGGCCATGTAGACTTTAGTTATGAAGTATCTAGATCACTAGCTGCTTGTGAAGGGGCATTATTAGTAGTAGATGCTGCACAAGGTGTAGAAGCACAAACGTTAGCGAATGTATATCTCGCTTTAGAACATGATTTGGAAATAATTCCGGTTATTAATAAAATTGATTTACCTTCAGCAGACCCAGATCGGGTAAAACAAGAAATTGAAGACATTATTGGTCTTGATGCTTCAGAGGCTGTACTATGTTCTGCTAAATCTGGTATCGGTATTCCTGATATTTTAGAAGCTATTGTCAATAAAGTACCAGCACCACCAGATAAATCTGATGAACCTACACGGGCACTTATTTTTGACTCTCGATTTGACGCATATAAAGGCGCTATTGCTTATGTGCGTGTAAAGGAAGGTTCTCTAAAATTAAAAGATACTATTCGTATGATGCATGATAAAAAAGATTTTGATGTTACGGAGCTTGGTATATTTACACCTAATCTTCTGCCTGTAGACGAACTACCTTGTGGTTCTGTAGGTTGTATCGCAGCGAGTATTAAAAATGTAGCTGATTGTCATGTAGGTGATACGGTAACATTAGCATCAAATCCTGCGCCAGAACCATTACCAGGGTATCGCAAAGCTGTATCTATGGTATATTGTGGCTTATACCCTACAGAGTCTAAGGACTATGAAAATCTTCGCGACGCATTGGAAAAATTACAGCTTAACGATGCAGCTTTAGAATATGAGGCAGAAACATCTTTGGCATTAGGTTTTGGTTTCCGATGTGGTTTCTTAGGTCTTTTACATATGGATGTTATTCAAGAGCGTTTGGAACGAGAATACAATTTAACACTCATTACAACGGCACCATCTGTAAATTATAAAGTGTATAAGACAAATGGTGAAATGTTAGAAGTAGATAATCCCGCAAAATTACCACCACCGACGGAAATCGATTATGTGGAAGAACCATATGTAAAAGCGACCACTATTGTACCAAAGGATTTTGTAGGTACTATTATGGAACTTTCGCAAGAAAAACGTGGTGAATATCAATCTATGGAATACCTTGATGAAACACGTGTATCGGTAGTGTATCACTTGCCATTAAGTGAAATCATTTATGACTATTTTGACAAATTGAAATCCGCTACAAAAGGCTATGCATCATTAGATTATGAATTGATTGGTTATCAACAATCACCAATGGTGAAAATGGATATTCTCTTAAATGGAGACCCTGTAGATGCATTGTCTATTATCGTTCATAAAGATCGAGCTGCTACACGTGGTCGTGCATTAGCTGAAAAATTAAAAGAACTCATTCCGCGTCAAATGTTTGAAATTCCGATTCAAGCTGCAGTGGGGACTAAAATTGTAGCTCGTGAAACGGTAAAAGCATGGCGCAAGGATGTATTAGCAAAATGTTATGGCGGCGATATTTCTCGTAAACGCAAATTGTTAGAGAAACAAAAAGCTGGTAAGAAACGTATGAAATCAGTAGGTTCTGTAGAAATTCCACAAGAAGCATTTATGGCTATCTTAAAGGTAGAAGATTAAATGAATAATATAGAATCATCACTACTTGTACAGCGGGATATGGGGATTTACATCCATATCCCGTTTTGTAAACAAAAATGTATCTATTGTGACTTCCCTGCATACCAAAATTTACAGGACTATTACGATACATACCTCTATGCATTATTACAAGAAATGACGATGTTCGTTGATGCACATCCAGAAGTATGTCAAAAACCTGTTGATACAGTCTATTTTGGTGGGGGCACTCCGACAGAATTATCTATTGAACAATTATATTCTATATTGAATCAAATTAAGGCGCTTTTCAATATTACGGATGATTGTCAATTTACTATTGAATCGAATCCAGGCGAGTTGACAAAAGCTTATATAGCTGAACTGGTTCAGCTTGGATTTAGTCGGATTAGTTTTGGTGTTCAAACATTTAATGATAAGAATCTAGTAGCATTGCATCGCAGTCATAGGGGACAAGATGCTATACAGGCAGTGAATTGGGCTCATGAAGTAGGTTTTAAGGATATTAATTTAGACCTTATTTATGGATTACCTAACCAAGTTATTGAACATATTGAACAAGATTTAGATATGGTATCACAATTGCCTATCAATCATATTTCTACTTATGGTTTACAAGTAGAAAAAGGAACGTATTTATATCATTTAGTTCATAGAAATCTCATTACCTTGCCTAGCGAGCATGTAGAAGATGCTCTGTATGAAACGATGATGATGGGGATTGAAGCATTAGGATTTGAACGATATGAAATTTCTAATTTTGCTAAAGACAGAGCTTATAGTAAACATAATTTGAAATATTGGCAATATAGTGATTACTTAGGATTTGGTGCTGGCGCACATTCTTTTTATGATGGTGTGCGACGCGCCAACAATCGAAATGTTATGCCTTATGCGAGAACCATCGATAATTTTATACTCCCAATTATTGAAGAAGAGATCATTGATGAAAGTCGAGCTATTGAAGATTATTGCTTTTTAGCATTACGAACTAAATGGGGGATACAGGAACAGTTATTTTATAAAAAGTTTGGTATAGCTATACAGTCTAAGTATAATGATGTTCTCATGAATTTGATAGATAAACAATTATTAGTTTATCGGGATAATGCGTATATAATGACACCTGAGGGGATCAAGCATGGAAACTATGTGTTTTCTCAATTTATAGATATGTAAGGCTTTTTACAGTTTCTCAATATAAATCATGATATGATAATTAGGATGATGATGAATATGCATGTTTATAGGAGGAACGATGAAAACATCTGTTATATTACACGGTTTACATAATGAATTTTCTATAGAACAAATGAAATCATGTATTGCGTTAGCTGAAAAATATGGAGAATCCTTTCGTCATGTAGTGACAGGTATACAGATTACAGGTATAGAGAAAGAAGATAAAGAATTACTTATTGCTGAATTGCCTGATGGTGTAGTACCAGTCATACATCGTGGTGTAAATTCTCTCATTGCTTGTGTGGGTAAAGGACATTGTAAAAATGGACAAATGGACACCTCTGAATTAGCTGACTATATAGAACAACATCATTATGGACGTAAAACAAGTCATAAATGTAAAATTGGCGTTAGTGGATGTGGTCGGAATTGTCCAGATTCGATGGTGAAAGACATTGCTTTTATTGGAACCTCTCAAGGTTTCATGCTTGCTGTTGGCGGCAATACAGGAATGAGGCCAGAAGCAGGAACTATATTAGCTAGAAATTTGACTATAAATCAATCTAAAAAAGCTGCTGATATACTTATCAATTGGTATGCAGAAAATGGAGAGCCCCGCGAACGGATGGGAAAATTGTTATTGCGTTTAGGAAATCCATTAGAGGATATTGAATTATAATAGAAAATATCATGAAACAACTAAGGAGTATAGTTGCGAATCTCATATGTTTAATATTTAAAAATTAAATTATATGAGGGAGCCGTCCTATATTTCTTAGTTTTTGTGTATAGTGATGAGTCTGTGTATGTTATTATGATTATTTTCACTCTATATCATGCTATGGGGAATTTGCTTTTTATTAATTTCGTCTAGCATTATTCTTGTCTTTTTGACTAACTTTGATAGATCAATAATTGTCTTTTTGATTAATTGTTTGTAAATCTGGAATTGTCTTTTTGACTAAACTGATTTTATTTGACTTTTTAAGGATATTTTGACTTGACATTTATTTTCTGTGTGGTAATATTATACATGCGATTAGCACTCAAACTTTATGAGTGCTAACAAGTGAGGTGTCATTATGGATGAAAGAAAACAACGCATCTTACGAGCAATAATAGAAGATTATGTGAAGTCTGCGGAACCTGTGGGGTCTAGGACAATTGCTAAAAATTATAATTTGGGTATCAGTCCTGCTACTGTTCGAAATGAAATGTCTGATTTAGAAGAACAAGGTTATTTAGAACAGCCACATACGTCATCAGGTCGCATACCATCTACTAAAGGTTATCGTTTATATGTTGATTCTATGATGCATCAAGGTCCAGTACCTTTTGAGGACGCTGAGCGGATACGTTCATTGTGGGATATATCTCGTGGTGAAAGTACCGAACTATTTTTAAATATGGCTAAATTGATTTCCCAAGTGAGCCATAGTATGAGTTTATTCTTAGCGCCGGCTCATGATCGAGTGTTACTAAAATATATTCATATTCTACCGTTAGATACTTATCAAGCAGTAATGGTTGTTATTACTGCTACGGGAGCATTAGATAATGAGTTGATTATATTTAGTGAAGCTGTAGAGGCAGATGAATTACAGCGCATGGCAATGCAATTTTCTAAGGCTGTACAAAACTGGCTGTTACAAGATATAACGGCTGAATCAATTGGTGTCATCATATCTCGCATCAATGGGTCTCATGCAATATTATTACAAATTGGTGAGTCCTTGCTTCGGGCGATTACGAAACGCAAACTATTTTATTCCGTAGGTGCTACAGAATTATTAAATCAACCAGAATTCAAATCTGTTGAGAAAGTACAATCAGTGCTTTCATTATTAGAAGAGCAACATCAGTTAGGCAAAGTTTTGGAAGATGATTCACCTCATCCTATTAGGGTAAAAATCGGATCTGAAAATAATGCTGCTGTGTTAAATGACATGAGCCTAATACAAGCTGATTTTTCACATCAAGATAAGAGTCTTGGTACTTTAGCAATTTTAGGCCCTATTAGAATGGAATATGGTCGCATAATTAATATGTTGACATATATGAAACAATTAATGGAATCCATAGCAAGACATCAATCATAGAAAGGTAAAGGCATGGCTGAAGAACAAGTAAAAGAAGAAATTCTTGAAGAGGAAGTCACAGAGTCTACAGAAGAGCAAAATGCTGCTGATGCTGTAGTAGATGCAGGTCAAGTATTAGAAGAGCTAAAAGCAGATTTTGATAATCGCTATAAGCGCTTACAAGCGGATTTTGAAAATTTTAAAAGACGCACTAATCAAGAGAAAGAACAGTTGGCAGGTTTTGTAAAAGGCGATGTGCTAAAAGATTTGCTACCTGTGTTAGATAATTTTGAGCGAGCTGTACAAGCTCCCGCTGAAGGAGATGCGAAAGTATTCCTTGATGGATTTATAATGATTCATCAAAATTTAATGGCTATGTTATCAAAACATGGAGTGGCACCTATTGAAGCAGTAGGTCAACCATTTGATCCAAATTTACATCAAGCTATTATGCGTGTGCCGTCTGAAGATTTTGAATCCGATACGGTCTGTGAAGTATTGCAAACTGGCTATACTGTTGATGGTCGATGCATTCGTCCAGCGATGGTAAAGGTTGTAGAATAAAGAATTAATGTAGGAGGTCATATATTATGGCAAAAGTAATTGGTATTGATTTAGGTACAACAAACTCTTGTGTAGCAGTTATGGAAGGCGGCGAACCAGTCGTTATTACGAACCAAGAAGGGGCGCGTACAACTCCTTCCGTTGTGGGATTTGCGAAAAATGGTGAACGTTTAGTTGGTCAATTGGCTAAACGTCAGGCTGTATCCAATCCTGAAAACACAATTATTTCTATTAAACGTCATATGGGTACTGACTACAAAGTGAATGTAGAAGGTAAAGCATATACCCCACAAGAAATTTCTGCTATGATTCTTCAAAAAATCAAATCCGATGCAGAAGCATATTTAGGGGAAACTGTAAGCCAAGCAGTTATTACTGTTCCAGCTTACTTTACAGATTCTCAACGTCAAGCTACAAAAGATGCTGGTGCTATTGCTGGTCTTGAAGTACTTCGTATTATTAACGAACCAACTGCAGCTGCATTGGCATATGGCGTAGATAAAGACGAAGATGGTAAAATCCTCGTATTCGACCTTGGTGGGGGTACATTCGACGTATCTATCCTTGAATTAGGCGATGGCGTATTTGAAGTATTAGCTACTTCTGGTAATAACCATCTTGGTGGTGATGATTTTGACCAACGCATTATGAACTACTTAATTGAAGAGTTCAAAAAAGAAACGGGTATTGATTTGTCCAATGATAAATTGGCGGATCAACGTTTGAAAGAGGCCGCAGAAAAAGCGAAAATCGAATTATCTGGCGTAGCAAGTACTAACATCAATTTACCATTCATCACTGCTGATGCAACTGGTCCTAAACATTTAGACGTAACATTAACTCGTGCTAAATTCGATGAATTGACTGCAGATCTTGTACAAGCTACTATCGAACCAACTCGCAAAGCTATGTCTGATGCTGATTTGAAGGCTTCTGATATCGATAAAGTATTGTTGGTAGGCGGTTCTACTCGTATCCCTGCAGTACAAGAAGCAATTAAACGCGAACTTGGTAAAGAACCAACTAAAAATGTTAACCCTGATGAATGTGTAGCTATTGGTGCTGCTATTCAAGGCGGTGTATTAGTAGGTGAAGTGAAAGATGTATTGCTTCTCGACGTAACTCCATTGTCCTTAGGTATTGAAACTATGGGTGGTGTATTTACTCGTATTATTGATCGTAATACAACAATTCCTACTTCTAAATCTCAAGTATTCTCCACCGCAGCAGATAACCAACCATCTGTAGATATTCATGTATTGCAAGGTGAACGAGAATTTGCAGCAGATAACAAGACATTAGGTCGATTCAATTTGGATGGTATTCCTGCAGCTCCTCGTGGGGTTCCTCAAATCGAAGTTACTTTCGATATCGATGCGAATGGTATCGTGCATGTAAAAGCTAAAGATTTAGGTACTCAAAAAGAACAAAAAATCACTATTACATCTTCTAGTGGTTTGCAACAAGAAGAAATTGACCGCATGGTAAAAGAAGCCGAAGCTCATGCAGCGGAAGATAAAGCTAAAAAAGAAGAATTAGATGTGAAAAATAATGCTGATTCCTTAGTATATCAAGCGGAAAAAGCTTTGAAAGACCTTGAAGGTAAAGGCGATGCTGCATTGATGAAAGAAGTTGAAGAAGCAAAAGATAAACTTAAAAAATCTATTGAATCTGGCAATATTGAAGATATCAAAAAAGATAGCGAAGCTTTGACTGCACCATTGCACAAATTGGCTGAACAAATGTATGCAGCAGCTCAACAAGCACAACAAGCAGCTGGTGAAGCTGGTGCAGATAATAGTGCAAAATCTGATGATAATGTAGTAGATGCAGACTATACTGTAGTGGATGACGAAAAGAAATAAGAAGGGTTGGTAAACAATGGCAAGAGATTATTATGACATCCTAGGGGTTAGCAAAAATGCATCTCAGGATGAAATCAAAAAAGCCTTTCGTAAAAAGGCTCGCCAATACCATCCAGATGTAAATAAAGATAATCCAAAAGAAGCGGAAGAGAAATTTAAAGAAGCTAATGAAGCTTACGAAGTTTTGTCTGATGAAACTAAAAAAGCTCAATATGACCAATTTGGCCACGACGCCTTCAAACAAGGAGGCGGCGCTGGGGCCGGTGGTTTCCAAGGTGGCTTTGGTGGTTTCGGCGGTTTCGGAGGCGGCGCTGGCGGTTTTGATAATATCTTTGATATGTTCTTTGGCGGCGGTGGTCGTGGACAACAAGGCCCGCAAAAGGGCAATGATCTTCGCGAAGACATCGATATCTCTTTTGAAGATGCTGCTTTTGGTAAATCTATGGATATTGAAATCACTCGTCACGAAGAATGTGACCATTGTCATGGCACAGGGGCTGAGCCTGGAACAAAGGTAGACATTTGCCCAAATTGTCATGGTTCTGGTCAAGAAACGGTGATTCAAAATACACCATTCGGTCGTATGCAATCAGCTCGAACATGTTCGCGATGCCATGGATCTGGTAAAAGCATTGAAAAGCCATGCACTAAGTGTCGTGGTACAGGTGAAATGTTGGCAAAACGTAAGATTGCCATTAAAATCCCACCAGGAGTGGATAATGGATCTCGTTTACGCGTAGCCAATGAAGGTGAACCAGGTGTTTTAGGTGGTCCTAAAGGTGATTTGTACGTATATATTTATGTTCGACCTCATAAGGAATTTGAGCGTTCTGGCAATGATGTAATTAGCCATGTTAATATTAGCTTTGCTCAAGCTGCTTTAGGTGCTACTGTACAAGTAAATACCTTAGATGGTAAAGTAGAACTAAAGATTCCGGAAGGTACTCAAACAGGTACAGCGTTCCGTGTTAAGGGCAAAGGTATTCCATATTTACGCAATCCAAAACAACGTGGTGATCAACATATTGTTGTAACAGTTCAAACACCTAAAAAGTTAACTGATGCACAACGTGAATTATTGCTTCGTTTTGCTAATGAAAGTAATGAAGATGTTAATAATTTACAAGTAAGTAAAAGTTTGTTTGAAAAAATAAAAGATTGCCTAACTAAATGAACAGCTCTTGTACAGGAATGTTTTTTTCCTATGCGTATATAGTAAAGGAGCCCTTATGCAATGGATAGAAATATCTATTGTCTGCGAAAGAGTAGCCACCGATAAGGTGACTACTCTTTTTAGCGATTATGCAGATAATGGAATTATAGAAGAAAATCTGGACCAGGAACCAGAAAAACAAAAGTTTGTTGTCTACGTTGATAGCAGTTGTGATGAAGAAGCAATTAAATCAGATATACGATTACGTTTTAAAGAGGCTCAAATTAATATAGATAGTATAGAAAGCCATATATTAGATGAATCTACGTGGTATAATTCTTGGCAACAATATATTGAACCTACAGAAATCTTACCTAATCTCATAATTAAACCGGCTTGGCAGGATTATGATAATGTAGACAATAAAGAGATTATAGAAATTGATTCTGATCTATCCTTTGGTACTGGTAGTCATGAAACAACACGTAGTTGTGCTCGATTGCTTCAAGAGTATGTCCATAGACGAGGTGATGCAATCCAAAATGATATATGCCTTGATATAGGCACTGGAACAGGTATTTTATTACTTATTGCTGCTAAATTAGGTATTACGAACTTAATAGGTATTGATATTGACGAGAATGCAGCTAATCAAGCACGCATTAATGCAAGTAACAATAATGTGGATGCTACTATTATTCATGGTGATTTAGCGCATGATTTTAATGGTCGTGCCGCTATTATTATAGCCAATTTAACAGTGGATCCATTAAAAATTTTACTACCCATTATAGGTGATAAATTAGAGGTGGATGGAGCATTGATTATTAGTGGGATTATTGATGATCGCTATGACGAAATTATGCCTTACATTACACAACATTGGCAGATAAAAACAGAGTTAGTGGAAGGATCCTGGCATACCTTTGCTCTACAGAAACTGTAATTTATACCCCAGCATTACAGTATAATATATACTAGTAGTACATTGTATATTTATATATCCGAGTCTAATAGCTTATCAACTATTATGGTTATAAACATATAAGGTAAGAATTATGAAAAAAATATTTATTCCTACACCTTTAGATACTGAAATAGTGTTACCAAAAGAGACAACCCATCATGTGCTACATGTATTTCGTCATAATATCAATAAGCCCATCATGGTTACAGGTAGTGATCAACGTTGTGGATTATATACTATTGTGGAAGAAGTACAAGGTGAAGCACGGGCTGAATTAATAGAATTTATTGAAATAAATCCAGCTTCATATCGTATAGTCCTAGTACAATCTTTATTAAAAGGTGATAAATTAGAATGGGTACTACAAAAAGCTACTGAGCTTAATGTGGACACTATTTATTTAGTGGCTACAGCTAACAATGTAGTTAAATATGATAGAAAAAAACTAGAGGCAAAATATAGTCGTTGGGAAAAGATTATGTTAGAAGCGGCACAACAATGCGGTCGCACCCAATTACCAACTCTTGTAATTGATGAAACATTACCATCGGTATTGGCAATTGAAAAAAAAGCGTTACAATTAGTGGCTTATGAAAATGAATGTGGATATTCAATTAAACACGCGTTGCAAAATAATAAGAATAGCCAAGATGTATTAATTTGCATTGGCCCTGAAGGGGGCTTTCAAGAGAATGAAATCAATGATATTATAAAAAGTGGAGGTCAATCTGTTACATTAGGGTCTACCATATTACGGGCTGAAACTGCTGCTATAACTGCACTAGCTATGATGCAGTATGAATTAGAGTTATAAAATATATACAATGGTATAGAAGTGGAGGTGCAATGAAAACCGTTGCCTTTACGACCTTAGGGTGCCGTGTGAATCAATATGACACAGATGCTATGAAAGGTCTTTTTTTACAAAATAATTATGAAGCCGTAGGTTTCGATGAGAAGGCGGATATTTACGTTATTAATACATGTTCTGTTACGAATATGGGGGAGAAAAAATCTCGTCAATTAATTCGTAAAGCGAAACGTCAAAATAGCAATGCTTATGTCATTGTTACAGGATGCTATGCTCAGCTTGCACCAGATGCTATTGCTGCTATTGAAGGCGTTAATCTTGTTATTGGTACTAATAATCGCTCTAAAATCGTTGAACTAGTAGAACAATTAGAATCTACAGAGCGCCAAATCAATGCTGTTCGGGATATTATGAAAGAATCGAATTTTGAAGAAATGCCATTGTTTGGTAATGAATCTGACAAAGCACGAGCTTTCATGAAAATCCAAGAAGGTTGTAATAATTATTGTGCTTTCTGTATCATTCCCTACACACGAGGTAAATTAAAATCTCGTAAAATTGATGATATTGTGAACGAAGCAAATCGTTTGGTGAATAATGGTTTCCATGAAATTGTACTCACTGGAATTCACTTAGGTAATTACGGTGTGGAATTGCCAGGCCGTCCTACATTGGCGGATGTGGTAAAAGCCTTATTGGATATTCCAGATCTTCATCGCATACGTTTTGGTTCCATTGAGTCTGTAGAGGTGTCTGATGAATTAGTAGAATTAATGGCTACTAATAAGCGAGTCTGTCCACATTTGCATTTGCCATTGCAAGCCGGTTCAGATCATGTATTATCTTTAATGAGACGTCATTATACATTACAAGAGTACAAAGATTTAATCAAGAATTTGCGTAAACGTATTCCTGATTTGTCTATTACAACAGATATTATTGCAGGATTTCCACAAGAGACAGATGAAGATTTTGATGAAACTATAGATACAGTACGAGACATCGGTTTTACTCATATTCATGCATTCCCATATTCTATTCGTGAAGGTACACCTGCGGCTACTATGCATGATCAAGTACCTGAAGCTGTTAAAAAGACTCGTGTAGCTCTTTTAAATAGTCTTAGTGAGTCCGGATATACTGCATATGCTATGTCGCGCATTGGCAAGCATGGAGAGATTCTCATCGAAAAAGAAGAAGATGGCTATTATATAGGCTTAACAAATGAGTATATTCATGGTAAAGTTAAATCTGATCAACAACATAATGTAGGCGATTTAATTGGTGGTACAGTTGTGTCCGTAGAAAATGGCTTTGTTATTATCGAATAATATACCTAGGAGGTCAATCTATGAGTGATTGTATTTTTTGTAAAATTGTAAATGGTGAAATTCCATCTAACAAAGTATTAGAAAATGATAAATTTTATGCTTTTCATGATATTAGTCCTGTAAAAAAAGTACATGTATTGATTGTCCCTAAAAAGCATGTTGCTAATATTGCTCATTTAACAGAGAAAAATGAAGAGTATGTAGATGGTTTCTTGCCATTTGTTCGGGATGTAGCAAAAGAATTAGGCATTAGCAAATCTGGCTATCGATTGATTTTCAATACTGGCAGTGAAGCAGGTCAAACTGTATTCCATATGCATGCTCATTTGCTTGGTGGTGAACCTATGGGATGGCCTGAGGTATAGATTAATTTTACATAAAATTTTCTATAAAATTCCTATAAAATATGCTGGTATATATTGACAGAATGTAGTGTTCTACATATAATATGTATATGTGCGTATGTTAAATTATCAGCACTTCCCTGATATTATTTTTGGAGGGAGGGATATAGATGTCTGAAATTAAAGTCGGTAAAAACGAGACGCTTGAAAGTGCTCTTCGTCGATTCAAACGCTCCTGCCAAAAAGCAGGTGTTTTGTCTGAAGTAAGAAAACGCGAACACTACGAAAAACCAAGCGTTAAAAGAAAGAAAAAATCTGAAGCAGCAAGAAAACGCAAATTCAGAGCATAAGAATGATAACCCTAATTCTAATCTATTTAAGAAATGAATTAGGGTTTCTTTATAATTAATCTCATGTACATCCTATAAAACTGCAGTTTTATAGGATGTACATCAATGTGTATATAGGAGGCTATAATGAGCTTAAAAGATCAATTAAAAGAAGATATGAAAACAGCGATGAAAGCCCGTGAAGAAGGTAAAGTAGCTTTGTCTGTTATTCGTATGGTTAACAGTGCTATTAAAAATACTGAAATTAATGATAAAGTAGAATTAGATGATGCTGGTATTTTAGGAATTTTAGCGAAAGAAATGAAAACTCGTCAAGATTCCTTAGAAGAGTTTGAAAAAGCTGGGCGTGAAGATTTAATCGTTCACGTAAAGGATGAGATAACAGTATTACAAAAATATATGCCAGCTCAATTAACAGAAGAAGAAATTCGTACTATCGTTAAAGAAGCTATTGTTGAATGTGGTGATGCCGTAAATATGGGTAATGTTATGAAACACGTTATGCCACACACAAAAGGCCGTGCAGATGGCAAGATTGTAAATGCTATTGTAAAAGAATTACTTGGCTAATGATTCATTTTATATAAGCTCACCTTTAAAATGCGATATATAATGCCATTATACATTCCATCGCTGTAGTATTTAATACGTAGCTTATTAAATTATAAAATTCTATAGAAAGTTATTGACAGATATTTTTATTTTGTGCTAATATGTACTCAAGAAAATAATTAGTCAATGAAGACTCCACTCAGTAGATATATATTTGTATATCTATGTTGTTGGGGTCTTTTTTTATATATTTTTAGGAGGCACATTATGGCTACAAAAGATTTATTGTACTACATTCCTGCAGGTCAATATGGTAAAGAAGGTGTTCTTGCATTATTAGAACAACATCCGGAAATTAAGTTTGTATCCTTAGTAGGTATAGATTTAGCTGGTAATGATACAGATGAAAAAATTCCAATGTCTGCATTTTTTGATGATTATGAATCTTTTTTTGAAGGTCGTGCCGTTCAAACTGATGGTTCTTCCGTTGTATTAACTAATATTGCTACATTGAACAACGCTCGTGTAGATATGTGGGGGGACCCAAGTGTAAATTGGTTCGTAGATTATAATTATGAAAATATCGATGAAGCAACTGGATTACCAACTGGTACCTTGCGTATTCCTGCATTCTTGATGCACAACTACCGCTATGTAGACTCTCGTTCCATTTTAAAACGCAGTTGTGATTATGTACGTAATGAAATGCTTTCTTTAATTAAAGAAAAAGGTTTGCCAAGCATGCCTCATGTGAAAGCAGAAGACGTGGTAGATATTATTTTCACATCTGCTACAGAACTTGAATTTTGGGTAAAAAAACCTACCAAAAGTATTACTAAAAAAGAATTGTCCGTATCTCAACGATTACAAGAACAATATTGGCAACGTACACATGGTTCCGTTCGTACTGCTCTTGAACAAGCTGTGGAACGCCTTGATCAATACGGTATGGTTGCTGAAATGGGTCATAAAGAAGTAGGTGGTGTTAAAGCAAAACTTGACGAAGATGGTCATGAAGATGCAGTATTGGAACAATTAGAAATCGACTGGAAATTCTCCAATAATCCATTGCAAACTGCAGATAATGAATTACAAGCTCGAATTATCGTTCGTGAAGTATTCCGTGAAAATGGTTTGGATGTTACTTTCAATGCAAAACCTATTATCGGTGTAGCAGGTTCTGGTGAACATACTCACTTTGGTGTTATGGCTAAATTGAAAAATGGCAAAATGGTCAACTTGTTTAGCCCAGAAGATATGAAAAAAGAAGCGGCTAGCGCCTTGGGGATTGGTGCTATTATGGGCTTGTTAAAACATTACGAAGCTATTAACCCATTCATTAGTTCTACAACAGATTCCCTAAATCGTTTGAAACCAGGGTTTGAAGCACCTGTATGTATCGTAACCTCCCTTGGCACAGACCCTTCTGAACCAAGTCGTAACCGTACAATCCTTTGTGGTTTGATTCGCGATATTGACAATCCTATGGCAACTCGTTATGAATTGCGCTCTCCGAATCCTTATACTAATACTTACACTGCATTAGCATTGATATTTATTTCTGCATTTGATGGTATGAAATACGCTATTAACAGCGGTAAAACACAAGCTCAATTAGTGGCTGAATTATCTAAAGAAGTAGGCGAATCAGCTGACTATTTAGATACAAATCGAGCATATCGTTCTGAAAAAGATGTATTTGAAGATTTTACTCAAGAAGAACGTAATCAAATGTTCGGTGTAGCACCTGCTACTGTATGGGAAAATATCTTAGGTTATAAAAATAATCCTGAATTGGTAGAAACATTGTGTCAAGGTGATGCATTTAGCCGTGATTTGATGGAATCGTTTATTGCATCTATTTTGAAACGTTGGAAACTTGTATTAGCTCATCGTATTATTCCTAACAATTTGGAAATCGTACGAAATATGGTTGCTATTCATACTGATAGTCGCAACAGCATTGATGATAAACGTTTTGCGGAAGTAAACGACTTGCGTTTTTACCTTGCAAAAGATAGCGATGATCGCAAATCCTTGTTTACTCGTATTGTAGACGCATTACGTAGCGGTGACTATGACACAGCTTCTGAATTACAAATCGAAATGAACGATAAAATGGAAGAATTAGAAGATAAATATGCTAATTACAGTAAAAATATTTTCTAATTAATTTAGAAATATAAAAGACCGGTCCTTTGGCCGGTCTTTTATATATTGTATTATGATAAATGTCTTAGTAAATCATTATTAATATTAGCATTATGATATTGTTATATACTCAGTTTATACTTTCAAAATAAAGAATGAAATTAATCTCGTTGTACAAATTTTTCAACTAATAATAGGCTAATCACAAGGACTAAAATAGAAATAGACCATATGAGTATATCTGTTGATAAATCATGAGATACAATGATGAGACGGACAATAGCGGTAATACCTATATAAAGGAAATAGTGGAGAGGGAAATGGAAGTTGTTTTTAAAATATTTTGTAATGAGTGCTAAGAATTCGAAGTATAGGAAAAATGTAATTAATTCTTCTACAATTTTATTATAATCATCATGAACAAAGAATTTGTCCCATGCGGTAATGCATAAAGTGATTAAAGAATCGATGAGCGCCGCACATAATGCAATACCGACAATAAAAATGGCAATATTCATAATTACTGTGAGACTACGAGATATTTTAATAAACATAGATTGCACGATAAACCTCTTAATAAAACGTATATTGAATCATGGTATCTATATGTAATTAGATACATACTATAGTGCGGGAGGAAATCCCTAAATATTGATTGTAGATAAATAAAAGCTAACTCTAATGAGTTAGCTTTTATTGTACGCTGAAATTTAGTATTAGATATCAGCTTTGATTGCTTCTAAAGCTGCATCGAAGTTAACTGCTTGAGTTACTTCTGGAACATATTCAACATATGTTACTTTGTTGTCTTTGTTAATAATAACAACGCCACGAGTTAAAAGGCGAAGTTCTTCGATTAAGAAACCATAGTTTGTACCAAAGGAAGCATCGCGATGGTCAGATAAAGTTTCTACTTTATCAACACCAGCAGCGCCACACCAACGTTTTTGGGCAAATGGAAGATCCATAGATACAGTTAAAACTACAACCTCATCAGACAGTTTTGTAGCATCTTGATTGAACCAACGAGTTTGTGCATCACAAACACCAGTATCAAGGGATGGTACTACGGAAATTACTTTTACTTTACCTTCGTAATCTTTTAATGTTTTTGGTTGTAAATCATTGGACAATAAAGTGAAATCAGGTGCTTGTTGACCTACTTTTACTTCTGGACCTACTAAAGTGATAGGGCCGCCTGCAAATGTTACAATGCCTGTACGTTTTTCCATGTTTCATTCCTCCTAAGAGTGTAATTGTATAATTGATAGATTTAATATCTATATGTAGTATATCATTTCTGTATGCAATAGTAAACTAATAATTTCGATGTACTTCGATAAATATAAATTTATTATTGATATATACTATTGCTATATTCAATTCCAAAATAGACGGTAATATATATAATAGTTAGTGTAATATAGTAGGAAATTAGAAGAGATATATTAATTTAGTAGTAGATGAAATACGATGTCCGTGATAGGATACATATGTAAGAGAGGGGGATTGCATGAAGACATCTGCTATTTTTAAAGAATTTTTTCGTGTCGAAGGTTGGCGTTATGGTATTGGTTTATTAATGCTCATTGCCATTGATATAGCCTTTTTATTTGTGCCTCAATTGATTGGGGATGCTATCGATACATTAAGTAATGATAAAATTGGTTTAGTTAATTATATATTATATTTTGTTGGCCTTTTCCTTATAGTTACCTTATTAAAGGTTGTTTCAAGGCGTACCTTATTAGGATCGATACGTCGTATGGAATATGTATTTCGGCAAAAAATATGTACTCATGCACTACATATACCGACTACTTATTACGAAGCAAATGGTCCTGGTAAGGTTATGGCACTCATGACTAATGATGTAACCTCTCTACGTGTTGCTCTCGGTTTAGGTGTTATGATTATTGTGGATATGATGTTTTATTCGATATTAGGATCTATCATATTAATACAAAAAATAGATTTTGCATTAGTAGGAAAAATCATGACGCCTATATTCTTCATATTATGCGCTATTTTTGTGCTTGGACGTCAATTGCGTAAGAAACAGCGTCAAGCACAAAATACTTATAGCGATATGACAGAGTTTGGCCAAGAATTATTCCAAGGTATGGATGTTATTCGTGCTTTTAACAAAGAAAACATTATCACCAATCTATTTAATTCTATAAATCATCGAAATTATGTGCATAATATGCAAGTCGCTATGTATGATTCTGTTTTGTCTCCATTGACTATGATTGCTCCTTTTATTTGTATTAGTATTAGCATGTATTTGTGTGGTCAATTAGCCGTCGATGGACTTATGTCGGTTGGTGAATTTATAACGATTAATGCTTTTATCATGCTTATTGTAGGACCTCTTATCGGCTTTGGGTCTTTAGTGGCTATTATGCAAAAAGGTCTTGCTTCTTTAGATCGAATCGTAGATTTTATGAAATTGCCCTACGAGGATAATGAACCTGGTGAAAACCAATTACCATTAAGTTCTATAGATATTCGTTATTTAAATTTTTCTTATCCCGATGCTAAAAATACATCATTAAAGCAAATTAATCTCACAATAAAACCGAATCAATTTATTGGTATTGTGGGAAAGCCAGGTTCGGGTAAAACTACATTATTTAAATTATTACTAAGATTACAGAAAACACCTGCTAAGTCAATTTACATTAACAATATTGACATTACTACTATCCCACTAGGTACTTTGCGTAATTCTATTGCATATGTACCAACACAGTCATATTTATTAAGTACATCTATTAGGGATAATATTACTTTTGGTCATCTTAATAATAATCATTTGTCTGTAGAGGAATCAGCACAGATGGCTACCTTATATCGTGATTTAGGAGATTGCTTAGAAGATAATTTTCATTTGTTAGAAGAGGAAGGTAGAGATTTGTCAGGTGGGCAAAAGCAAAGAATCAATATAGCTAGAGGATTTTACAAAAATGCGCCATATTTATTATTAGATGATTGCTTTTCCGCATTAGATGCTATCACAGTAGATACAATAGTTCATACATTGCGCCGATTAGAGAATAAAACTATACTTTGTATTTCTCAACGATTAGAAATAATTAAAGAAGCGGATATGATAATTGTTTTTGATGATGGTTCTATTCGTGAAATAGGTACTCATGATGAATTAATAACCTCTCATGGTCTCTATTCTGAGTTATATGAAGCACAATATAGGAGGGCTATACATGAAACAGCACAATGATGTAGCTCTATTTGCGTATTTGACGAGATTTATAAAACCTCATCTTGGGTTTCTCGTCGTAGCGGCAATTTTTTTATTTTCCAATTTATTTTTATCTTTGTGCCGACCATATATTTCAAAACAAGCTATTGATTTTGGATTTGCTCTTAAAGATAGTAATACTATATATTATTATGCTGGTGTATATGCATTAACTATAGGTCTAAGCATAATTTGTATTTTGTTACAAAATTATCTACTAAGCACCTTTGGACAGAACATCATTTATCATATTCGTAGTACAGTATTTGAAAAGATTTTACATAAAAGTGCTGGCGATTTTCAATCAGTACCAATTGGTAATTGGGTGACACGCATTACTAATGAT
Organism: Veillonella caviae; assembly: GCF_003992125.1. Taxonomy (GTDB): domain Bacteria; phylum Bacillota; class Negativicutes; order Veillonellales; family Veillonellaceae; genus Veillonella; species Veillonella caviae. The sequence continues at coordinate 101,020 of NZ_RQUY01000002.1, forward strand.
GTGGAATCATTGCGTACTTTATATACAGAGGTTATTTTAAAACTCATCAGTAATGGTATTATGATTGTCGGTATACTATGTTTTATGTATGCTATCAATGTTCCACTAGCTTTAGTTATGACCTTATTATTGCCTATTATGGGGGGGATTATTTGGGTTTATCAAAAATTTTCACGGCGCGCTTTTCGTCAGGTGAGGACTTCTGTAGCTACTTCCAATTCAAGTATTAAGGAATTATTGAATTATATAGTTATCGTTAAAACCTATGTGGGGGAAAAGCTCATTGAAAATCGATATGATTCTGTTAATAAGGCGTTTTTAAATGCTGGATTATTCGAGGTGACTACATTCTCCATCTTTAGACCTTTAGTAGATGGCTTATTTTTTGTGGCTCTTATCGTCATATTTACGATGACCAATCTATTAGATTCTGTAGCAGATGCAGGTACCGTATTTGCTTTTATTCAATATATGGATCGTTTTTTTCAACCTATGAAAGAAATAGCAGAAAAATATAATTCACTACAAAGTGCCTTGGCTGGTGCAGAACGATTAATTCCTGTATTAGATGAACCAAAAAGAGAATTAATCACTACTGTACCAGAGGAATTCAAAACTATTGATAGTATTGTCTTTGATCATGTGTTTTATTCATATCATAATGACGATATGTATGCATTAGAGGACTTTAATCTTACTATTAATAGAGGAGAATATATCGGCATCGTCGGTTTATCAGGAAGTGGAAAGTCTACATTACTTTCATTATTGATGGGCATATTACAACCTACGAGAGGCTCCATTTATATTAATGGCTATAATCTAGCTGATTACGATAGTTCTATGATACGCAATATTATGGGATATGTATTTCAAAATGCATACTTATTTAAAGGATCTATTGAAGATAATTTAAACCTCTATGATTCTACTATTGATAGGGAAACTATCATACATGCTACTAAAAAAGTTAATCTACATAGTATGATAGAAAAGTTGCCGAAAGGATATCATACACCTGTTGGCTACCTTGGGGCTTTGCTATCAGATGGACAAAAGCAATTATTAGCTTTTGCAAGAACCTTGATTTTAAACAAACCTATTTTACTATTAGATGAAGCTACGTCGAATATTGATAGTCATACGGAACATCAAATTCAACAAAGTATTGAAACAATACGTGGTGAAAAAACTATTATCAATGTAGCACATCGACTATCCACTGTGGAACAGGCAGATCGTATTGTTGTACTGTCTTATGGTAATATCGTAGAAGTCGGTACGTTTACAGAGCTTATGAATCGTAAAGGAGCATTCTATCAATTATGGAATCACCAAAATTAGAATATATACAGTCTAAGGATAATCGGACAATTAAACGAGCAATGTCATTAAAACAACGTAAACAACGTCAAAAACTAGGAGAGTATTTAGTGGAAGGGTTACGTTTAGTTTGCGATATTGCTAAGAACGGGGTATTACGTGTTTTGTTGGTGAAGGAATCTAAATGCGATGCTGCAGATATACAAGCGCTTATTGAATTAGCGGTAACGAAAGGAATATCTACATACATAGTACAAGACCCTTTATTTGCAAAACTAGAGGATACGCAACATAGTCAAGGGATTATTGGTATTGCACAAAAGCCTATGCATATGTTAAGCCATATGGAATTTGCAGATGGATTATATATAGCTATTGATGGAGTACAAGATCCAGGCAATCTTGGTACTATTATACGAACAGCAGTGGCCGCTGGTGTGAGAGCCGTATTTTTGTTAAAAGGTACAGTAGATGTATATAATGAAAAATGTGTACGTAGTACTATGAGTGCATTACATCATATTCCGATTTTTGAGGATGTAGGTATTTCTGAGTTTTATGATGTGGTTAAAGAGAATGATATTACTACATATGTGACAACACTTGATAATGCTATGCCTTATGATGAGGTGCAGTACAGCTATAAATCTATGATTATCGTAGGTAATGAAGGAAATGGTGTATCAAGTGATATACTGCAATTAGCAGATCAAGGTATTACAATTCCTATGTATGGAAACATTGAATCTCTTAATGTATCAGTAGCAGCTGCTCTTTGTATGTATAAGGTGAGAGAACAGCTGCCATTAGATTGCAATGCGATTTATAAGTCGAAATGTAATATATAATATACACTCTGTTGGTTATGTATAACAAAATTAGATTAATTGTATTTCTAAATGATATAAAAAGTCCTTATGTAGTATACAAATGTTTATAAATTGTATTGATTTTATATGCTTGTATTTGTTAAAATAACATATATCCTTTCTGGGAGAACATTGTTCTCCCTTTTTTTTATAAAAAGGAAATAGAATATGTTCAAATTAATTATTAATGCCGATGATTTTGGTTTGCATTCAATGGTAAATGATGGAATCATTCAAGGGCATACAAAAGGTATTATAACGAGCACATCGCTATTAGCAAGTGGTAGTGCTTTTGATGAAGCTGTTTCAATGGCGCAGCAATACCCAAAATTGGGAATCGGTGTACATATTGCATTGGTAGGTGGCATATCTCCTGTTAGTGACCCTAGCGAAGTACCGAGTTTGGTTACTAAGGATGGCGTTTTTGTAGATAATTATATTGAATTTATGAAACGCATATATAGTGGTCATATTAACTATTCTGAAGTGAGCAAGGAGATAGAGGCACAAATACAAAAAATTGTAGATACTGGATTACGTATCACTCACATAGATGGGCATCAACATATGCATATTTTGCCAACTATTTTGCCAATAGTTATAGAAAAGTCATTAGCTCATCACATTAAAGCTATGCGAGTACCTAATGAAAAAATTAATTTTTTGAATGGTGTGCATAATCCTGTACGTATACTAGGAAAAACAGGTTTAAGCGCAGTAGCTAGTCAAGCTATGCCAATAGCTCGACGAAATGGTATTCGGTTTAATCAATATTTTTGGGGTATGATTAATGGTGGTCAATTAACGGAAACAGCACTTATTGGGATTCTAAAAAAAGTATCTAATTATGGTGGTGTTCATGAAATCATGACTCATCCTGGTTCTAATAATTTGGAATTGAACCATAAATATAATTGGAACTATCACTGGGAAGAAGAACTAAGTGGTCTTATATCTGACCATGTACGAAGATATATCACACAACACGACATAGAATTAGTCAATTATGGTGATTTATTATGAGTAAAATGATAAAACGGGGCATAGCTATGTTCCTCTTGCTGTTTTTAGTGTCGATAGGGATTATCTATTACACCATAGATATAGAGGCATTGAAAACAATATCAACCTTTAATGAAGAATCATTATTGTTATCTGTTGTAGCATTGACATTAGGCATGTACTTTGATGGATTACGGTTACAACGACTTGTAAAAATTGGTGGGTATCATCTATCTATAAAAGCTGTGTTGCGGGTTATTTTTAGTAATTATTTTATGGCTATGTTAACTCCTGGCGCCAGTGGTGGTGCTGTAGCGCAAGTGTTAGTATTAAAAAGCTATGGCATTCCCTTGGGAAAAGGGACACCTATCGTTTTAATCCGCACTGTATTTTCTATTATGTTCCTTGTTATCATGTTGCCCTTAGTATTTATGTATGACAATATTGAAATCCCTTATATTTCACGGGATATGTTGTTAATTCTTTCGTTCTTAGCTGTTATAGCTACATTATTAGGAACATATTTATTACAAACTAAATATATGCGACAATTTGTATATACCCTAGCGCATCGATTTAAAGCTCATAAAACAAAAGACTGGTTAGCTAAATTAGAAACATTAAATCAAGGTCTTGGTTTATTGTATAAAAAACCCATGCAATCGTTGATCGTTTTTATCGAATCGGGATTAAGCTTGATTTGTCTTTATGGCATAGCACCAGCTTTAATGTTTGCGTTTACTACAGATGTTCCTATCATACAAGTATTGGACCGTATGATTCTGCTCAATTTAATTCTTTATTTTGCGCCAACGCCTGGTGGGGCAGGGATTGCAGAAGGGTTATTTGTAGTATTATTTGCCCCTTATGTACCATCTGGTACTGTTGGTATCATAGCTGTAGCATGGCGCGTTATGGCTGAATATATACCATTTTTTATCGGTATGTATGGCACATTAACCTTATATGGCCGTCAATTCGTTGCTCGTAAGACATCAAATTAAGTAAGGAGAATTAGTATGTCTAAACCAAAGAAAGATAAATTTTATTTAGTACAAGAAGATATTTTGCCGGAAGCTATAAAGAAAACAATTAAAGTAAAGGAAATCTTGAAATTAGGGGAAGTAAAAACGATTAATGAAGCGGTAGAAAAAATGGATCTCAGCCGTTCAGCGTATTACAAATACAAGGATTATGTATTCCCATTTTTTGAGATTGCGCAAGGAAAAATCGTTAGTATTACCGTCTCCATGTCAAATGAATCGGGTATGTTATCTAGCGTATTGAAAGCTATTGCCGATCGTAACGGCAGCATTTTGACAATTAATCAAGATATTCCATTACAAGGTATTGCTAATAGTAGTATTTCCTTTGAAACTAAAAACTTACAAGGTTCTTTAGAAGATTTATTGCTTGATATCCGTTCTATGAAAGGTATTATCAAGGTTGAAATTTTAGGCCAAGCGTAGTCGTAGGTATAGAGAGTAGGACTATTATGAAGACTGTAAAAATCGCCCTTTTAGGTTTTGGTACCGTTTCTCAAGGTACATTTAATTTGTTGCGTGACAATGCAGAATTGATTGCTAATCGTTCTGATGTGCATATTGAGATTTCAAAAATTTTTGTACGCAATCCAGATAAATACAAAGATATTACATTGCCTGGTACAGCTCAATATGTTACAGATATTCAAGATGTTTTAACAGATAACTCCATCAGTATAGTTGTAGAGTTAATGGGGGGAACTACATTTGCTAAAGAATGTGTAGAAGCCGCATTAAAGCATAAAAAATCCGTTGTTACAGCTAATAAAGATTTATTAGCTGAATCAGGTCCATATTTACTCGACTTAGCTCATAAAAATGGTGTAGACATACGTTTCGAAGCTTCAGTATTAGGTGGTATTCCTATTATTAAAACATTGTATGACTCTTTAGGTGGCAATCGTATTACTGAATTAGTAGGTATTATGAATGGTACTACTAATTTTATTTTATCTAAAATGACAGATGAAGGCCTTAGTTATAACGATGTATTAAAAGAAGCGCAAGCGTTAGGTTATGCAGAAGCAGATCCTACTGCTGATGTAGAAGGCCTTGATGCAGCTAGAAAGCTTGCTATTTTAGCTTCTATTAGTTTTAATCGCCGCATTTTTTTTGAAGATGTATCTGTTGAAGGAATTACTAAAATCGATACAGAAGATATCGATTTCGGTAAAGAGTTTGGTTATAATATTAAACTTATTGGTATTGCAAAAGAGACTAATAAAGGCTTGTCCTTAAATGTATATCCAGCATTTGTACCATTAACACATCCTCTTGCATCCGTGCGAGGCTCTTATAATGCGATTTATATTAAAGGTAATGGTATTGATGATGCTATGTTCTATGGCCGCGGTGCAGGTAGTTTGCCAACAGGTAGTTCTGTAGTGAGCGATATTATGGAAGTGGCAAAAAATATTGCTTTTGATTCTACTGGACGATTCAAACCATTCTATTTCGATCAAAAAAATATTTATGCGCCTGGAAAAATTGAATCCAGCTATTATATTCGTTTAGCTGTAGATAATAAAACAGGTGTATTAGCTAAAATTGCAGCAAAAATGGCAGAGCAAAAAATATCGGTGTTATCCATTGTACAACGCAATATGGATCCGGAAACAGCTGTATTAGCTATCGTAACATCTAAATGCCCACGTTCTTATATCCTTAATTTAATAGATTCCTTTAACAGTTTACGTTCTGTACAAGAAGTAAACAGTGTTATCCGAATCATGGAAGCATAATTTATGAATACAATTCGCGTACAAGTGCCGGCTACTAGTGCTAACTGTGGACCTGGATTTGATTGCTTAGGACTAGCTTTAAACTTATATAATATATTTTCCTTTACACCTAATAGTGATGCTAAAGAATTTACCTATACCTTTACAGGATATGGTGCCGAATTATTAGAGCAAGAAGATCCTAAAACAAATCTCATTGGTATTGCTATAGAACAAGTTTTTGCAAAAGCTCAAGAACCTATTCAATATGGTCATATTACATCGGATACATTAATTCCACCATCTCGTGGTTTAGGAAGCAGTAGTACAGCTATTGTTGGTGGGTTATTGTTAGCCAATCAGTTAGTGAGTACACCATTATCTAAAGAAGAATTATTAGTGATTGCTAACCGTATGGAAGGACACCCAGATAATGTAGCTCCAGCTATTTATGGTAATCTATGCTGTGCCACAGGATTAAAAGACCGCGTGTTAAATACAGTTATTCCCGTACCTGAAACACTTTGTTTTGCCGTGGTAGTGCCAGAAGTTTTAGTATCAACAGAATATGCTCGTTCTGTATTACCAAATCATGTACCATTTAAAGAGGCTGTGCAAAATGTCAGCCATGCATCTTTGTTTGTAACGAGTTTAATTACGAATCAATTAGATAATTTATCTATTGCCTTAGAAGATAATTTACATGTACCATACCGCAAAACATTGATTCCATATTGTGATGAGGTTTTTGCTGCTGCCAAAGCAACTGGTGCTTATGGGGCTACTATCAGCGGTTCTGGGTCCACATTAATTGCTTATGCAGATAAAGAGCATGTAAAAAATGTAGCTGATGCAATGGGACAGGTTTTTTCGCTTCACGGTATCGATAATAAAGTATACATCTTAGTGGCTGATACAAAAGGAGCCACAACTATTTAATTTGTGGTATAATAATAACAGTTATGGCATAGTCCAAAAACAAGTGTTGGAGGAATCTATGAACAATTTAAAAACTACTATGTTATTAGCTTTGCTAACAGCGCTTCTTGTAGCATTAGGTAATGCCTTTGCAGGTGCAAAAGGGGCTATGATGATGTTCGTCATGTCAGCTGCTATGTCATTTATGTCTTATTGGTATAGTGACAAGATAGTACTTGCTCAATACAATGCACAAGAAGTAACTGCACATTCAAACCCTAAACTTTACGGTATGGTTCAACGTTTGGTTAACAATGGCAATTTGCCAATGCCAAAAGTGTATATCATTCCTAGTGACGTACCTAATGCCTTTGCAACAGGTCGTAATCCACAGCATGCGGCAGTGGCTGTTACAGCAGGTATTCAACAATTATTAACAGATGAAGAATTGGAAGGTGTACTAGGGCACGAATTAACGCATATTAAAAATCGTGATACTCTGATTAGTACCATTGCAGCCATCATTGGTGGCGCTATTTCTACGATTGCTCAATTCGGTATGTTCTTTGGCGGTCGTTCCGACGAACGCGAAGAAGGTTCTAATCCATTGGTACTCATTGGTATGATGATTTTAGCTCCTATTGCGGCTATGATTATTCAAATGAGTATCTCTCGAACTCGCGAATTTGGTGCTGATGAGGGGGGCGCTAGACTTTCAAAAAATCCTATGGCATTAGCATCAGCATTGGCAAAAATTGACCATTATTCTAAATATGGTTCCTTGCCAAATGCGAGTAATGCTACGGCACATATGTTTATCATTAATCCAATGGTAGGCATTGGTGAAAGCTTATCCAATCTTTTTAGTACGCATCCACGCACAGAAGATCGTATTGCGAGGTTAAAACAATTAGCTCAAAATCAAAAGTATAGATAGTAGAACAGGAGGCATACTAATGCAAGAAACATTAGTTTTAATAAAACCAGATGGCGTACGTCGTCAACTATGTGGCGAAATTCTAAGCCGATATGAGCGCAAAGGACTCGTCATTAAAGCAATGAAATTGTTAGAAGCATCAAAAGAATTGGCTGAAGAACATTATGTTGAACATAAAGGCAAATCATTTTTTGGTGAACTCGTTGATTTCATTACATCTGGCTCGGTATTAGCCTTTGTATTAGCAGGTGAAAATGCTATTGTTTCTGTTCGAGCTATCAATGGTGCAACAAATCCAGTAGATGCAGCACCAGGTAGTATTCGTGGTGACTATGCCTTAACTATGGACTCTAATGTAGTACACGCGTCAGATTCCGTGGAATCTGCTAGTCGAGAGATCCATCTATGGTTTCCAGAATATAAATAATAGGAGGTCGGCAAATGGGTAGTAGCGTTTATACAAAAACAGGTGATAAAGGAACCACAGGCCTTTATACAGGAGAACGCGTTCAAAAATCTTCACTTCGCGTGGAGGCCTATGGTACGATTGACGAATTACAAGCCTTTTTAGGCTTAGCAAGAGCACATGCGCATAACAAAAAGGTTCAAACTGAATTACTCGATATTGAGCGTACGTTGTGGACCTTGATGGCTGATGTAGCAAGCTTGGGACAGATTGCAAAAGTAACAGATCAACAAGTTAAACATTTGGAAAAAGTAATTGATCGGTTTGATGAATCGTTAGAGCCACTTACACAATTTGTAGTTCCTGGCGATAATGTAGCATCGTCGTATTTGCATGTAGCTAGAACTGTTGTGCGCCGTGCAGAACGTGCATTGTGGCGCGTTTTAGACAATGGTGAAGAAGTGCATGAATCAAATTTAAAATATTTAAATCGTTTATCTGATTTATGTTTTATATTAGGTCGTGTAGAAGAAGAACTAGGTGCAGAATAACAAATAAAAAAGCTATGTGAATGACATAGCTTTTTTATTTGTTATCTATTTAATTGTAATTCAATATAATACGTCTATTGGATTGTGTAAAATAGGTAGTATTTAGTTTTGCGTAATTTCTTGATTCAGCACATCTTGTGGGCTGGGGTAGAAGAAAAAAATGTGTGGGATTTCATATCTGAATTTTTCTCGTAATAAATCAGATAAGGTCGTTTCAAATCGAATGATATCATTAGCGCAAAATTTAAAATCTTCTACCAATACAAATAATTGTGGTTCTACTTGGGGGGCGTTAGGTGGCAATTCCGATGGGTCAATGGGAACATTGACTACGGCACGAACAGTAGCAATATAACCGCCTTGGCCATCTTCAATTGCTACACGATAGGTATTTTCCCACAATGTAGACATCAATTTTAATTTCATGTTCATAATTTCCATAGTACATCTCCTTTGTTATACTAATAATGATACAGAAATTATATATACTTGTATAGGTGATTTATGAAATCAAAAATTATATTGTGCACCGGTGGTGCACGAAGTGGAAAAAGTGAATTTGCAGAACGTCTGAGCTTGTCTTACACGGGGAAAAAAGCCTATGTGGCAACAGGTCAAGCTTTTGACAATGAAATGAGAGACCGTATTGCTAAGCATAAAGCGCGTCGTGGTATAGAGTGGAATAATTTTGAAATCCCTTATGATTTACATGGTTATTGGCAACAGATTTCTAATGATAGCGATATTATTTTAATAGATTGTTTAACTATGTTCACTACTAACCATATGCTAAATTTTGGTTCTATTGAAAATCAAGATGATGCTAATCATCTTGAGTCACAAATTATGGAACATATTCATAATCTATTACAAGATATCAAGCAGTCTCATAATAAGGTTATTATATTTGTAACTAATGAAATCGGTCTTGGTATCGTACCAGATAATAAATTGGCACGATATTTTAGAGATATTGCAGGTCGTGTCAATCGCGAAGTAGCTACAGCTGCTGATCAAGTATATCTCACCATTAGTGGTGTTACTATAGAATTAAAATCCCAGGAGGCTCACATAGATGGCTAAGAAAATTATGTTCCAAGGTACTAGTTCTAATGTAGGAAAAAGTATATTATGTACAGCCTTGTGCCGTATTTTATATCGTAAAGGATTTAAAACGGTTCCTTTTAAGGCTCAGAATATGGCTCTTAATTCTTATGTTACTAAATGGGGCGATGAAATTGGACGAGCTCAAGTAGCACAAGCTGAAGCAGCTGGTATAGATCCAATTGTACAAATGAATCCTGTTTTATTAAAACCAACAGGTAATCAATCATCACAAGTAGTATTGATGGGTAAACCAGTAGGCGTATTTTCGGCAAAAGAATATCACACACAATATTCTTTAACAGCATTAGATAAAGTTAAAGAATCATTAGCCTTTTTAGATGACCATTTTGAAATGATTGTCATTGAAGGAGCCGGTAGCCCAGCAGAAGTTAATTTAAAAGCTAATGATATTGTAAATATGCGCATCGCCAAAATGACACAAGCCCCAGTATTCCTTATTGCTGATATTGATAGAGGCGGTGCTATTGCATCGATTGTAGGCACGTTGGAATTGTTAGAACCAGAGGAACGAGATTTAATTAAAGGTATTGTAATCAATAAATTTAGAGGTGACATTAAACTTCTTGAACCAGCTCTTACTTTCATAGAAGAAAAAACAGGTAAAAAGGTGGTAGGTGTTATTCCTGCTATTGAAAATCTAGATATTGATGAAGAAGATTCTGTGGCATTAGAAAATAAGAAATATGAGGGCACAAAGGAAATTCAAATTGCTGTATTACAAACGCCAAAAATTTCTAATTTTACCGATTTTGATGCGTTAAATTACGAACCAGATGTGTCGGTTCGATTTGTAGGCCCTGGTGATCTATTAGGTACTCCCGACTTGATAATTTTACCAGGTTCAAAAAATACATTATCGGACTTAAAGTACTTACAAGAGACTGGGTTTGCCGATGAAATCAAATCATTAGCAGTTAAGGGGACACCAATTATCGGCGTATGTGGTGGCAATCAAATGTTAGGTACTACCATTTATGACCCTCATCATATGGAAGGTGACATCGAAGAGAGTACAGGTTTAGGTTTAGTTCAATCTACTACAACAATGAAAGATAAAAAAACAACACACCAAGTTACTTTTGATGTAGAAAATCTTCATTTCTTAAATGGTGTGTACAGTGGCAAGAATCTTGTAGGATATGAAATTCATATGGGGGATACTACTCCAAATGATGCTTCTGTACAACGTTGTTTCAATATTACTAGTCGCAGTGAACAATCGGTAGATGTAGTTGATGGTTTTATTGATGGTACACACCGCATCATGGGCACTTATGTTCATGGTGTATTTGATAATGATGAATTCCGTCGCTTTATTATCAATCAATTACGATTGGCGAAAGGGTTGGATGAAAAGCCTGTACTATTCCGTTATTTTAAACATAAGAATGATGCTTATAATCGACTGGCTGATATTGTAGAAGAACATCTCGATATGGACTATATCATGTCTATATTAAAGGATATGCGGTGATAGCTATGGAATTACAAGTAGTACTCGACTGGTTCACCAAACATAGTTATGTTTGTATTCCTATACTGGCATTCATCCTAGATATGATTCTCGGTGACCCACGATCTAATTTGCATCCTGTAGTACTCATTGGACGAGTAATTAGTTTTTTTGAAGCTGTATTTTATAAAGACACCGATAATGATACTAAAAAATTATGGTATGGAGGTATTACTGTCGGATTTATCCTTCTTACTATTTATATCATTACTTCTCTTATCTTGTGGTTAGCAGGCCTTATCAATGAATGGGTATACTATCTTGTAGAAGTAGTGCTTGTGTATGTCACGATTTCACCCCGTTCTTTAGGTGGTGCTGGGTTTGAAATTACTCGATTGTTAAAACAAGGTTTCATCGATGATGCGCGAAAACGCGTATCTTGGATTGTAGGTCGTGATACGGAACATTTGGATGAAAGTGAAATCACCCGTGCTACAGTAGAAACTATTGCAGAAAATACTGTGGATGGTATTGTAGCACCGTTGTTTTTCTTCCTTATCGCAGGCCCCATTGGTTCTATTTTATACCGCACAGCGAATACTATGGATTCTATGATGGGGTATAAAAATGATAAATATATGTACTTTGGTCGCGTTGCTGCTCGTTTAGATGATATATTAAATTGGATTCCAGCACGTATTACCTTTCTATTGTTTGTTATAACGGCATTTATTATGCGCTTTGATGCCCCAGAAGCTTTACGTATTGGATTGCGTGATGCATGGAAGCATCCTAGTCCTAATGGCGGTTATGCAGAAGCTCCTGTGGCAGGTGCATTACATATTCGTTTAGGTGGTTTTAATCAATATTTTAATAAACGTACATTCCGTGAATACATGGGGGACCCAAAAGAAACCATGAATCGTTTGCATATTACTAGAACTATTTATATGATGTATGGTGCGACGTTTCTTGCGATACTCATATCTACAGCGGTTATTTGGGGCACAATGAATTAAGAACCTAATAGAAGGTATAGAAGGTATCTAGTAATAAATAATATATGTAAACAAGTAAAGTGGTATTTTGATGGAGTAACTGTATAATGACACCATTTTTTATAGCATTACAGTTTTTAACGAGATTAAAAATCGTAAATCAAACAGAATGGACTATGGAGGATTTTGGTAAATCAGTAGCCGCATTCCCTTATGTAGGTCTTATTATAGGTATATTTCTCACTATCGTATATGGCATAGGCTCTCAGTTTTTACCAACTACACCGCTGATGCTTGTCATAGTCATTAGTGAATTTCTATTCACCGGAGGACTTCATGCAGATGGGCTGATGGATACTAGTGATGGTATTTTTTCTGGTAGAGACAGAGAAAAGCAATTAGAGATTATGAAGGATAGCCGTATTGGATCCTTCGGAGTGGTAGCGTTTGTATTTGTTACATTATTAAAATGGCAATTGCTAACAGCTATTCCAATTCCAGAGTTTATTCCAATCATTTTAATTATGATGCCATTGATGAGTCGTTATACATTGGTCCATAGTATTCGATCTTATCCATATGCAAGAAAAACAGGTATGGGCCAAGCCTTCGCGGAATTGGCTCCCAAGAATGTTATCACATGGAATACTATTTCTACATTCTGTATGCCTATATGTTTATGTATTGTTATTGGGTTTTTATATGGTATAGTATGGTTGATAACGAGCCTCATGCAAATACCTATTATATCGCCTAATATAGCTCTATTCGGCATATCCTATGTATTGGTAGGCATGATGGAAATTAATGTTTTTTCCATGATAATAAGCTTTCTTATTAATCGTTTATTAAATCACTACATTGTAAAACAATTAGGTGGTACTACAGGCGATACATATGGATTTGTTGTAGAAGTAACAGAAGTAATTTTGTTGCTGGTATATATCATAACATTAACGGTTTTATCTGCTTATATACCAACTGGAATTTTATAATATTCAACCTATAATGGTTATCCTTATAGCTAAACCAATAGTATGTGGCAATATATTGCCCATAAATTGTGAAAGTATATAGCCTAGGTATCTTAGAATTTGTATGAGTCTTAAGGAGGGCATTGTGGCCTATTATGTACGAGCACCTGGTACATGTGGTGAATTCATTCAAGGATCTATCGACGGACAATCATTTCTTGTTACATGTCCCATTAATCGCTATTCGTATGCTCTTAGCGATGTGATGTATCCTTTGCCTTTTTATCACTGTTCATTACAACCTAAGGCTCAAGAAGCACATCGTATTGTATTCCGTACATTACAAGGTGCCAATACAATGGATATTGACTCTATTAGGCTCAATGATTTTTCATCATGTTATGAAGAATCATTTAATACACCTATATATGTGCGCTCTGATATTGTGCAAGGAAAAGGCATGGCCTCTAGTTCTGCAGATATTTCTGTAACTGCTATGGCCACCGCATTGGCTTTGCAAAAAACATTGACCTTAAAAGAATTAGAGTCTATCTGTTTATCTGTAGAACCTACAGATGCAGCCTTTTATCCTGGCATTACACAATTTGATTATATTACGGGATCTATTAGCCAACATTTAGGTCAATGCCCACCATTAAAAATTCTTATTTTTGATGAAGGGGGTATCATCGATACGGTAGCTTTTAACCAACAAGCGGATTTACAAAAAAAGATAGAAGAAAAAGAATCTATTATCCGCGAAGCTCTAGATATATTTAAAGAAGGATTAGTAGCTCACGATATTAGACTCATCGGTCAAGCTGCTACATTAAGTGCCTTCGCCAATCAAAGAATATTATATAAACCTCATTTATATGACTTTCACGAAATTGGTATAGCTTTTCAGAGTGTAGGTACCATTATCGCCCATAGTGGCACCATCATGGGGTTATTATTTCCTACTGATTATAATGGTATTTCGGATTGCAAACGGTATATAGAACGTAAACTACCAAGCATCCAATTTGTTGATATTGTAGAAACTACAAATGAAGGATTAACATATATAAAACGATAGAAAGGAATATATTATGCCCAATATACATGGAGGCAATATTTTCTCTTTTGCCCATGAACATAGTATTGAACCTAGAGATGTCATCGATTTTAGTGCTAATATCAATCCTCTTGGTCCTAGTCAAAAAGGAATCGATGCATTACAAGACAAAATAGCTTATATTTCTCATTATCCAGATATTACTAATGATGATGTATTGAATACAGTAGCTGATGTATATGGTGTGCCAAAAGAATCCATCCTCTTAGGTAACGGTGCAGCAGAGTTGTTATATGCAATCGGACGCCTACCGAATTTTACAGGCTCCTTTGTACCAGCCCCAGGGTTTTCTGAGTATCAAGCATCTATGGATGCTGCTTGTATTCCCGCTCGTTCTATTTATTACAAACAACGAGAAGAACAAAATGGTACACCGTATTTTGAAATTCCTTATTTAGCATTGCAAACTTTTGCAGCAGAATTAAAAGGACAGGATGGACGAATTATTGTATTCTTAGGGAATCCTAATAACCCGGACGGTACATTATTAGATATAGCCTATGTACGAGAGCTGGCGGCTATGCTAAGAGATGCTCGGAGTTTATTAGTTATCGATGAGTCATTTATTGATTTTATAGGCACTGAATCATTACAAGATAATTCATATTCTATGCGTTCTTTGATTAACAATTTCGACAATGTTATCATTGTTCATTCTTTTACAAAATTTTATGCTGTTCCAGGTTTACGTCTTGGCGCGGTATTTGCAGATCCTAAACTAATAAATGAATTACGACCATTTATCCCAGCTTGGTCGGTTAATACACTGGCACAAGCTTATGCTGTAGCAGCTATTAATGATAGTGAATATATTAAGAAAAGCAAACAATTTTTAGCTGAAGAACAGCGATTTATGTATGACGCGTTACATTCTATTGATGGTCTTAATGTATATAAGCCAACAGCTAACTATATGCTCATAGAAGTGCAGCATGCATCGATAGATCTTGAGTTTATACAAAAGGAACTGGAAAAAGAATATATTATGATTCGTAACTGTGCTCACTACAAAGGTCTAGGGCCTAATTGGATGCGTGTGGCCATAAAAAATCGTGAACAAAATAAAAAGATTGTTGAGTTACTAACAGCTCTTTTCAAATGATTTTCCAATAGCGGATAGATAAATAATTGTATAAGGAAGTTGCATGAAAACATTATATATTGTAAGACATGGCGAAACAGACTGGAATAAAATGGGTAAATACCAGGGGATTACAGATGTTCCGTTAAATAAAAATGGTCTTGCACAAGCTGTAGCTTGTGGTAAAGCATTAGAACATATTCAATTTAATCGCATTCTTTCTAGTGATCTATCAAGAGCATTAGTGACCGCTGAATCTATACGAGGAAATCGCAGTGTAGATATTAAAATAGATGAGAGATTGCGAGAACTCAATTTTGGCGATTGGGAGGCTCTATTGTTTTCTGAAATCGAAGATCGTTGGCCTGGTCTAATCGATGAAATGTACCGCCGTCCAGATACGGTAAAGGTACCTAATGGTGAAAGCTTTAAAGAGCTACAAGATCGAGCTTGGGCTGGTGTATTTGAGTTCATTTCGGAAAATGACGACGATGAAACCTTGCTTATCACCTGTCACGGTGGTACTATTCGTACTATTTTATGTAAATTACTAAATATTCCGATTAGCCATTGTTGGAATTTTAGTCAAGGTAACACAGCTATAAATCGCGTATTCTATAATGGTATGGGAGAGTATGATCATAATATTCTTAATTTACTAAATGATACGGCTCATGTAGAACTATTACAAGGCCACGCTTAATCTAGGAGCCACTATGAGATTGGATAAACTGTTATCGAATAAAGCTTTTGGTAGTCGCAAAGAGGTTCATCAACTTATCAAAGATGGGCGTGTTCTAGTCAACGGTGTAAAAGCAACTAAGAAAGATTATTCCATATCTTTAAAAACAGATATAATAACCGTTGATGGTGTTCGAGTTTCTACAGAACAACAATATTATATTAAATTTCATAAACCTGCTGGTTATGTTACGGCCGTAGAAGACCCAGTTCACCCAGTTGTTATGGATCTGTTACCGCTAGAGTTTAAAAAGATGGGCGTTTTTCCTGTAGGAAGATTGGATAAGGATACCGAAGGTTTATTATTGCTAACTAACGATGGCGTGTGGGGACATTCTATCATCAATGGACATAAACATGTTCCCAAAGTGTATGATCTAACTTATACAGGTACATTATCAGATGAAGGTATACAACGAATTCGAGAAGGCATTCTGTTAGGTGATGGCACGCAATGTAAACCGGCACAGATTGAAGTATTTGATTCCAATCAAGCGCGTATTACTATTCAAGAGGGAAAATATCACCAAGTTAAACGTATGATTGGTGCAGCTGGTGGAGAAGTTACATATCTAAAGAGGTTATCGGTGGGACCTATTACATTAGACGGTGTTGAAAAACCAGGTCAATTTACTAAAATAGATACAGTTGAGATAGATGGATTCCGCAAGTAGTTCTACCCAATATAGGCATTTTGTGGTATTATAAGGTGTACTCTATAGACTAGGAGCATGATTATGAATGGATTAAATCGGCTACAACAGTATATTAAAGAGCAAGAATTGACAGGTATTATTATTACTAACCCTACCAACCTTCATTATTTCGCTGGTTTTACAGGTTCTACAGGATTTGCTTTTGTAACGGCTACATCGGCTTTTATCATTACTGATTTTCGTTATACAGAGCAAGCTACCGATCAATGTGAAGGGTATGAAGTCATTCAATATACTACCACCATTATGGATGCATTAGTTGATATTTTTAATGATTATCACATTCATGAAGGTATGTTTGGTATTGAAGGTAAGTTTATGCCTGTAGATACATATGAATTATTATGTGATACCTTAGATGAGCGATTTAACTTTACATCTGTAGATCTTGCTAAATTGCGAGCTGTAAAAGAAGAGTTTGAACTTGAGTATATGCGCAAGGCTGCTCAAATTGGTGATGACGCCTTTGCTGCTTTATTACCTCAGTTGCGAGTTGGTATGACAGAAAATGAAGTGCGCATTATTTTAGAAAGCGAAATGTTGCAACGCGGTTCAGAAGAGCCATCTTTCACAACTATTGTAGCATCAGGTCATCGTTCTAGCATGCCTCATGGTGTAGCTAGTGATAAGGTTATCGAAGTTGGTGATTTTGTTACTTTTGATTTTGGCGCCGTTTACAAAGGGTATCACTCAGATATGACGCGTACTATCGTTATGGGCCCTGCAAATGAGCAACAAAAAGAATTATACGATATTGTCTTAACAGCTCAGAAAAAAGGAGTATCTGCTGTAAAATCAGGTATAACTGGTGTTGAGTTAGACAATATATGTCGTCAATATATTACAGATAAGGGCTATGGAGATGCCTTTAATCATGGCTTAGGTCATGGGGTAGGACTAGATATTCATGAATACCCAGTGGCGAGCCCTAAATCTGATTCCATATTAGAAGAAAATATGATCATTACGGTAGAGCCAGGTATCTATTTATTTGGTGAAATCGGATTGAGAATAGAGGATAGTGTTATCGTCAAAGCCAATGGCTGTGAAGTGTTAACGCATAGTCCAAAAGAATTAATTGAAATAGGTATTTAGAAGGAGAAGAGTTAGATGATTTCCAGTAATGATTTTCGTCCAGGTGTAACCGTTGAAATCGACGGTAATGTATGGCAAGTAGTTGATTTCCAACATGTAAAACCAGGTAAAGGTGCGGCTTTCGTTCGTACAAAAATGAAAAATTTACAAACTGGTTCCGTTGTAGAACGTACCTTCAACGCTGGTGAGAAAGTGCCAAAAGCACATGTAGACCGTCGTCGTATGCAATACTTGTATGAATCCGACGGGGCTTACACATTCATGGATAACGAAACTTATGATCAAGTAGAATTAACACTTGAACAATTAGGTGAAGCTAAAAACTTCCTTCTTGAAAATATGGAAGTATCCATCATGTTCTTCCAAGGTATCGTAATCGGTATTGATTTACCAGTGGCTGTAGAACTTCGTGTTGTTGAAACTGATCCTGGTATTCGTGGCGATACTGCAACAGGTGGTAATAAACCAGCTAAATTAGAAACAGGTTACACTGTAAAAGTACCTCTCTTCATCGAAGTGGATGATGTGCTTCGTATTGATACTCGTACTGGTCAATACATTGAACGTGCCTAGTACTATTTCATAGATGTAGTGTGGCTCCTCAGCTCTTTATACAAGAAAATAGTCCCTATATCAATGCTTATATGAGCACTTGTCATCTATTTTTTAGGGACAAGTGCTCTTTTTACAAAAGTACTAATTAGCTATATTAACATTATATGATAGTTGGTATTGAAAGAGGCGTATATGACTAAAAAAGTAACAGAACTTGAGTCAGGTAAAATTAAAATTAGTGAAGATGTATATGCTACTATTGCCAGTATTACCGCGTTAGATACAAAAGGGGTTCATCATATGAGCACCACCTTTAACGATGGGGTTAATACATTTTTCCGTCGAAAAACAGATCATGAAGGAGTAAAAATTTCTTTTAATGATGATGGTGCTATTGTGGTTGTATTATACGTAAGTATCGCCTATGGCTATCGTATTCCGGATATAGCTTTAAGGCTGCAAGAACGGATTAAAACGGCTCTAGTTAACTATACGGAAATCGAAGTAGAAGCAGTAGATATTGTGGTGCAAGATATTATATTTGATGATTTTGGACCTGAATGTTCACCATCGATGGAGGAATAGAAGATATTATGGACCAAGATAATACATTAAACTATGGTTTACATACAGATATCATTGATATTGAAGATTCTGTTATTATCGATGTAGCTACAAAAACTTTGACTACTATACCTGGTATTCATTCTCTAAGTCCTCGATTATATGATGAAATCGTAGATGGCATTACCCATGCCTTTGGTCAGAAAAATTTGCCTGGTATCAATGTAAAACATCGTAAAGGATTTTTGGAAATCAATATATATATTCGGGTTCTTTATGGTATCAATATCATCGATCTAGCTAAACAATTACAATCGGAAATTAAACAAACCTTAAAAAATGTACTAGATTTAGATCATGTAAAAGTTGATGTTCATATAGAAGGAATTGTGAAAGAGTAAAGGAGTCTTTATGAAACGAAATAGACGTGACGCCCGTCAATATGCGTTCCAAACTATTTATGCTAATGAATTTCACCAGCAATTTGATGAGGTGATTTTTCCAGATGGTGAAATTAATCACGCCATGGATTATGAATATGCTAGTCAAATTGTAAAAGGTGTATTAGCACATATAGAAGAAATCGATACGCGATTAGAATCGTTCTGTCAAAAACGTAAATTAGACCGTATGGATCGAGTGGATAGAGCGATTTTACGCATTGCCGTATGGGAATTAACTTATAATGATAAAGATATTTCACCTGCTATCATTATTAACGAAGCCGTACAATTAGCTAAATCTTTTGGCACAGATGCATCTTATAAATTAGTGAATGCAATTTTAGATAATTATCACAAGAGTCAACAATGAGAACATATTATCTAGGCATTGATACAAGTTGTTATACCACTAGTTGCGCTATTATAGATAATAATGGATGTATCATTGGAGAAGCTCGAAAATTATTAGATGTTAAACCCGGCATGAAGGGGTTACAGCAGTCGAATATGGTATTTCAACATACTAAGGTGTTATCACGTTTGCTAGAAGAATTGCCACAGGTACCAATCACTTCTATTGGTGTTAGCGCTTTTCCTCGCCGTGAAGAAAACTCTTATATGCCTACATTTCTTGTAGGTCATGGTATGGCACGC
The DNA here is from genome assembly GCF_003992125.1 of Veillonella caviae. Taxonomy (GTDB): domain Bacteria; phylum Bacillota; class Negativicutes; order Veillonellales; family Veillonellaceae; genus Veillonella; species Veillonella caviae. The sequence goes on from NZ_RQUY01000002.1 coordinate 121,309, forward strand.
GGACTAGGGCATCTATTACAGGTGCCTGTCTATGAGTTTTCGCACCAAGAAAATCATATCTTAGCTGCTTTGCGCTTAATCGATACGATTCCTACAGACCCTTTTCTTAGTCTTCATGTATCAGGTGGAACTACTGAGTTAGCATTGTATCATTACACTGGTAAGGGAATATTTACAAGTTCTATCGTTGGTGGTTCTAAGGATTTACAAGGGGGGCAATTTATTGATCGTGTCGGTGTAGCTCTAGGATTACAGTTTCCTGCAGGTAGGACACTAGAACAGCTTGCTGTTGAAGCTACTGATTATGATCCTTTACCATCGTCTGTAAAGGATGGATGGATTAGCTTTGCTGGTCCATGTAGCGAAGCACTGCGCCGCATTGAAAAAGGCGTAGTCCCAAGCTCTATGGCTAAATCATTATTTTCTTGCATCGGTAATTCATTAGAAAAGTTATTATCCTATCACATAGAGAAGCTGGGTATTCACACTTTGATTGCTGTAGGTGGTGTAATGAGCAATTCTATATTACGCAATCGCATTAATGGTATGTGTCATAAAAAACAAGTAGCAATCCATTTTGCAGAGCCTTATTATTCTGTAGATAATGCGACAGGTAATGCTTTTGGTGCGCTATTAGCCAGTGGAGATTTGAGATGAATGTTTTAACCATAAGCCAATTGAATAGCTTAATAAAACGCACATTAGAACGGGAATATTTGCTAAAAAATCTCTATGTTACCGGTACTATCATCAACGCTAAGCGCCATAGTAGTGGACACGTTTATTTTTCTTTAAAAGATGAAGAATCTTCTATTGATGTCACTATGTGGTCTAATACGGTTTTAGCTAAAGGCCTTGTGAATGAAATTCAAAATGGTTTATTAGTAACCATTAAAGCATCTGTTAATTTTTACAATAAAATGGGGCGTCTCAATCTCGTTGCATCGGATATGCAGATTGGAAATAAAAGTCCTTTACAGCTTGAATTTGATGCATTACAAAAAGAGTTATCTGCACTAGGGTATTTCGATGAAACTCATAAACAGATGATTCCTGTTTTATCAAGCTGCATTGGTATTGTTACATCTCCATCTGGCGCCGTATTACATGATATTTTACATGTAAGTAAACAGCGCAATCCATTGATGAAATTCAAATTATTTTCTGTTTCTGTACAAGGGCCTGATGCAGGTCCGATTATTGCAAAAGGCATAGCAGAAGCAGATAGAGATTCTGATATAGATGTTATTATTGTAGGCCGTGGTGGTGGTTCTATGGAAGATTTATGGTGTTTTAATGACCGCGCCGTAGTTGAAGCTATCTATACAGCGAATACGCCTATTATATCAGCGGTTGGTCATGAAACAGATTATACATTAGCAGATTATGCTGCTGATATGCGCGGTGCTACTCCGAGTCATGCTGCAGAAATAGCGGTTATTCCATTAACTACATTACAAGAAGATTTAAAGAAAAAAGAAGAATATATTCATTATGTTATGAATCAAGTATTGCAACAAAAACGCAGTGAGTTATCTACTATATTTAATCGAAAACTCGGCATTCCGGCGTTACAAATGATTCACAAGCAAAAATCTGCACTAGAGAATATTAAAAATACATTACAGCATAAAAGCAGTACTCTGATTCAACATAAAAAACATGTACTTTCACTGATAGCCAAAGAATTGGATATGCAAAATCCATTGCATATTATGATGAAAGGCTATTCAAAAGTAGAATCACATAATCACCCTATATCATCAGTGCTAGATGTACAAGTTGGTGATGAGCTCACTATTACCGTATCTGATGGCAATATATCTGCACAAGCTACAGGCATATATCACAAACCAAATGATATTAATTCACATAGTTAATAGTATAAGGGAAATTACTACATGCTAGAGAGTATATGTTAATGTTTGAGTACGCTATATCCATACAATGATATTATGATACATGAGGTTTATGATAATGGCCGCATCATTAAAAAATTATGAAAAGAAATATAAAGCCTTAGAGGATGTTGTTCGTCAGTTAAATGATGATGATTTAACGATTTCTGAGATGTTAACACAATACAAAAAAGGTCTTACTTTAGTTAAGGAATGCGCAGATATGCTTAATTCCGTAGAGACGGAGATCCAACAAATTATTGAAGAAGTTCGTATTAGCGAATAGGGAGGTTCCATGTTACAAGCCTATTTAATAAACAGCAAACATAGTATAGAGCAATGGCTAGGGAATATGTTACAAAGTCCTATCGTTGAGTTTGAACCCTTATATGAGTCTATGAATTATAGTTTATTATTAGGGGGCAAGCGCATACGTCCAATATTAACAAAAGCTGTATTAGAGTCGCTATCAATAGATGCGGAGCAATATAAAGAATTTCTCTGTGCTATGGAATGTATTCATACATATTCTTTGATTCATGATGACTTACCAGCTATGGATAATGATGATTATCGTCGCGGTAAATTGACAAATCACAAAGTCTATGGTGAAGGTTTAGCTATTTTGGCAGGTGATGGATTATTGACATATGCATTTCAGTTGTGTTCTCAAAATACTACAGCTACGCCAGAACAACAAATTAAGGCCATTCACTGTTTAGCAAGAGCAGCTGGTCCAGAAGGTATGGTTGGGGGGCAAGCTTTTGATATGTTATCAGAGGATAAACAGATTCCCCTAGAAGAATTAAAAGTATTGCATAGCGGCAAAACCGGTGCTTTGTTTAATGCTTCTGTAGAATTAGGACTGATTTTAGGAAAAGCAGATTCACAAACATACACTCATTATATGACATATGCGAATCGTTTAGGATTACTTTTCCAAATTACAGATGATATATTGGATGTAATAGGTACTATAGAAGAGCTTGGTAAAACACCAGGAAGCGATATTCGTCAACATAAATCCACCTATGTATCTTTACTTGGCTTAGAAGGTGCTCGTGCAGAAGCGAAAAAAACAGCTGATGAAGCACATCAAGCATTATCTCAATTAAATAGAAATACAGAGATATTAGGGGCCATTATAGATTATCTAATGGAACGCACTAACTAGGGATTTTCTCGTTCCTACAAGAGAAATGATTAAGTATATAGATTATCAATATATAAGGATAGATTATGTGGCAAGTAATATATGAACTCAGTCAAAACTATATAGCACAAGCAGCTTTTTGGGGTTGGTTTGCGGCACAAACGATCAAGTTTTTATGGCAATTATTACGCTATAGAACTTTACGCGTGGAAAGATTAGTCGGACCTGGTGGATTTCCCAGCTCACATACATCCTTTGTTATATCCACTACAACAGCGTTATACTTAGAACATGGAGGGGTAACTGATATATTTATCGTGGCTCTTGTTTTTTCCATCGTAGTTATGTATGATGCATCAGGTGTTAGACGTGAGGCGGGGCGTCAAGCACAGGTACTCAATCAAATTGTAGAATATTTTGAAAAGAAAAATATTCCTGTCATTCTAAAAGGCCGCGAAATGGTGTTAAAAGAATTATTAGGTCATACACCAATAGAAGTGCTTGGTGGATTAATATTAGGTATTATCGTAGCATATATTCAATTTTATTATGTATATAATGGTGCATTATGAGTAGTAAGGAACGTTTAGACATTCTTCTTGTTAATCGTGGGCTTTTTGAAAGTCGCGAAAAGGCTAAGGCTGCTATTATGGCAGGTCAAATTTATATGGATACAACTCGCGTTGATAAAGCGGGGACAAAGATTCCTGTAGATGCTAATTTAATTGTGAAAGGCAATACATTGCCTTATGTAAGTCGTGGTGGGCTCAAATTAGAGAAAGCTATTCAAATTTACCCTATTGATTTAAGAGATGCAGTGATGGTTGATATAGGGGCGAGTACAGGTGGTTTTACAGACTGTGCGCTTCAAAATGGTGCAGCAAAGGTATTTGCCATTGATGTAGGCTATAATCAATTAGCTTGGAAATTACGACAAGATGAACGGGTTATTAACATGGAAAAACAAAATATCCGAACCGTTACACCTGAGCAATTAGGTGAGTTAGTAGATTTTATTTCCATCGATGTAGCTTTTATTTCTTTAGATAAGGTATTACCAGTTGCTACTACATTGCTAAAGGACAGCGGTTCATTAGTTGCTCTCATTAAGCCACAATTTGAAGCAGGTAAGGAAAATGTCGGCAAAGGTGGAATCGTTCGTGATAGAGCTATTCATGAAGAGGTATTGCAACGTATTTTAAAGGTAGCTTACGATTGTCATCTATATTTACATGGACTCACATTTTCACCCATAAAAGGTATGGAGGGCAATATTGAGTTCTTAGGATATTTTACAAAATCAGAAGAAAATGCATTACCTATTACTGATGAGTTGATTCAATCTATTGTGACAGAAGCACATTCTTTATAGGAGATATAGTATGCGTATTGGATTTTTTCCCAATATGGGAAAGAGTAATATTATGGCAGTCTTAAAAATGGCTGCTCATATTTGTAAAGAGGAACAAATCGATGTTTATGTACCAGATGATTTAGAAATACCTGATACGTATAAAAAATTACAACTGCCCAAAGAGCGGGTATTACCTCGTCCTGAAATTTTTAAAAATATTGATGTAGCATTTAGTTTTGGTGGCGATGGAACTATTATTCATTTAGCAAGACAAATTTATTCTTACAATGTTCCGGTATGTGGTATTAACCTTGGTGAATTAGGATTCTTAAATCAAATTGAGATTCATCAACTTCACAGTCATATAAAACGCATTGTAGAAGGCGACTATACTATTGAAAAAAGAGGTCATTTACATGCTTATATTAATCGTGAAGATGGTTCGGTAGAGGATTTAATCCCTATTATCAACGAAATCGTTATTACTAGAGCAGAACCAGCAAAAATGGCTCGCATTAACCTTGCGATCAATGACCACCATACACAAATGTATCCAGCTGATGGATTGATTATTGCATCTGCTACAGGTTCTACAGGTTATAATTTATCTGCTGGTGGTCCTATTATGAAACCAGATAATCGTTCTATTATCGTAACACCTATAGCACCACATTTAATTCAAGGTGTATCTATGGTATTAGAAGAGAAAGATACTATCCAAATTACTATGCCCGGACGAGAACCTCAATTACATATTTGTATTGATGGTACTTTTGACTACGTTTTCACTAATAAAGAAATATTGCATATTTCATCAAATCCGGTATACTGTCAATTTTTACGATTTAAAGATCAATGTTTCTTTGGTACATTATTTAAAAAATTGGCTTCTCGCCGTGACGAACTATTATAAATTAGCTATATATTAAATAATTAGATATGTGAATATTCCTGTTTAATGTAAAATATAACAGAACAATGCACTATGTATATTGACCTATATATTGCTATAGAATAAATCTAAGAATGGGAGTATTTCCTATGATTAATATCAATAATGCTGTTCAATTTCAACATCTTTTGTGGGATCGCATCATGAAACAGGCAAAAATCGTTGTGGATGCTACCTGCGGTAATGGCCATGACTTATTATATTTAGTAGAGAGAGCAAAACCGAATTGTCATGTATATGGTATCGATATACAAGAAAGAGCTATTCAGGCTAGTCAATCCTTGTTGGAACAAAAAAAGATTGATAGTAATATTACTATAACCTTTCTACATAATTCTCATGATAAGGCCTTTGCCGAGGATATACAGGAAAATAGTATTGATTTAATCATTTTTAATTTAGGCTATTTACCTGGCGGTAATCATACAATTGTAACTAAACCGTACAATACGATGCAGGCTTTACAATTGGCTATGCCTAAATTGGTAAAAGATGGAGTTATAACGATTGTAGCATATCCTGGTACACTAGAGGGATATGAAGAAATGAAGCAATTAGAATACTATTTATCTTCTTTAAATCAAAAATTATATAATGTGTGTCATTGGAAACCAATTAATCAGGTTAACAACCCACCACAGCTCTACATTATACAAAAAAGATGAAATCATATATTCCTATAGATAAATATTTTGATATATTCCAAAATGTTAACAATACTAAAAATGCATAATAAATAAAAATTCCCCTTAGAAAAGGGGTTTTTATTTATACACTTTTTTATTCTTTTGTTTAAATTATTAATTCTGTATAAATAGATGAACTATGTACACTATAGTGTTGTTGTTATAACTGCTTTTTAAATTTTGCAAATAGTTAATTATTGCGGCAATATGCATAAGACGTATAAGATATACGTTATATTAATTATGAATATATGGTATAATATGTACAGAAAGATACTATTCTCTTTTATGTGCCAGTTTTTAAAAAGGGAGTTAAAAATGAAACGCTATCGCTATAACAAAATTAAAGAAATCGTGCAGTCTAAGGCGATTGAAACGCAAGAAGAGTTAGCAGCGGCCTTACTAGAAGAAGGTATTGAAGTAACACAGGCTACAGTTTCTCGCGATATCAAGGAATTGATGTTAATTAAAATCCCTACTGGTGATGGACACTATCGATACGCATTATCTCCAGAGGAAAATGTCGTGCTTTCTCGAAGTCGTATTAATCGACTATTTCAAGATTCTCTAATTAAAGTAGATCATAGCTTGAACCAAATTGTGCTACATACGATTCCTGGTTCTGCTCAATCAGTAGCATTTTCTATTGACCATGCAAAATGGTCTGAATTAATAGGTACCCTTGCGGGAGACGATACAATTTTGTTGATTGCTCGTACCGAAGCAGATGTACCAATTATATTAGAGAGAATTCAAGATTTAATGAAGGATTAAATTATATGTTGACGCAGATGAGCATTCGCAACTTTGCGTTGATTGAGCAAATGAATATTTCATTTAAAGATGGTATAACTATCTTTACCGGCGAAACTGGGGCAGGTAAATCCATTCTTATGGATGCTTTCAGTATCCTTTTAGGAGAGCGCGCTAGTAGCGAGTTCATTCGACACGGTAAAGATAGTTTTGTTATAGATGGAATTTTTGATATTGCCAATCACCAAAGTTTATTAGAATTACTAGAATCAAAAAATATTGTAGTAGAAGATGACCAATTAATATTATCTCGTTCTTTTAATCGATTGGGAAAATCATCTATATTAGCTAATGATCAGCCGATACCGTTAAAAGCATTAAAGGAGATTGGACAACAATTGGCGGATATTCATGGACAATATAATAATCAAAAATTACTTAATCCCGATTCTCATCATGAATATTTAGATACATACAATGATGCAGGGTACAAAGCATATATAGCATATCGCTCTGCTTATAAAGACTATAAAACAGCAAAACAAGCATTAGAAAATTTATCTGACACAATGGCGGAACGTGCTAGAGAACTCGATATGTTGCGTTTTCAAATAGATGAAATTGAAGACGCCGCATTGCAATTGGGTGAAGATGTGGCTATAGCAGAGGAATTAAAAAGACTTGATAGCTTTGATCATATTGATAAAGTATTAGGCTCTTGTTACGATGCCTTTTATAGTGGCCGTCATCCATTGCTAGATACAGTAAATGCTATCAGGGTAGAAGTGAGTGACTTAGTTCGTTACGATGAGGAAGTAAAAGATATCTCAGAGCTTGTAAATTCTGCGTATTTTCAGCTAGAAGAAGCAGCTCAATCACTCGATAGATATCGTGATTCTATTAGTTATGATGAGGAGCGATATGCGTATTGTCAAGACCGTGATTCTACGATTTATGGACTAAAGAAAAAATATGGTGACACAGTAGAAGATATTTTAGCCTATGAAGAAAAGGCGCAACAGAGATTAGAGGAATTAGAATCTCAAGTGTTTGAACAAGATGCCTTAGAAAAACAATTAGAGAAAAAGAAGTTCATTGCAGAAAAAGCATTACGAGAATTAGTAACTGTACGGGAAACTAATGCAGTTACCATTGCTAAACAATTGCGAGCAGAATTAGTCGATTTAGGTATGGAAAAAGGGGATATTCTATTTCAAATAGAAAAGTCTGATGATTTAACTAGTCTTGGAGCTAAGTCTATAGAGCTTTTATTTACGGCTAATAAAGGGGAACAATTACTAGCTCTTCATAAGGTTGCCTCCGGTGGTGAATTGGCACGCATTGCACTTGCTTTTAAATCGGTGTTCCGCAATGATAATCACAAAACCTTGGTATTTGATGAAATCGATGTAGGGATTAGTGGTGATATTGCATTGAAGGTAGCGGAGAAAATACTGGCGCTTTCACAGACAAACCAGGTATTCTGCATCACTCATTTGCCGCAAACAGCAAGTATTGCTAAACAACATTATCACTTATCAAAAACAGAAAAATCGGGACGTACAGTATCCCGTTTATCTGTATTAAACGATGAAGATAGATTAATACAAATCGCATCTATGATGTCCGGCAAAGGAATGTCTAGTACTGCACTAGCAGCAGCACGTGAACTTATCGACCATTTTCATTGACTAAATGTATATAATTACTTATACTATTACTATTAACTCAATAATTAGGTAGAGGTGCGAGTATAAATAGTCATCATGAGGAGCTGGCACGCTGTGATTCATGATAAAAGGTATACTCGCCGAAGTTCGATGATGGCCAAATCGTCGTGCTGGTTGTCTATTTAATAGGTAGATGACTGTCACCAACAATCTATTGGTGGAGTGCTATCATTGTTCTTGCAAAATCGAATGTCTATGTTCGTAAAATATTAAGGCCAGTGGATAGCATCCACTGGCTTTTTTGGAGGTATATTATGATTCGAGTAATGGTTAACGGCGCCGGCGGAAAAATGGGGCGCGAAGTTGTGAAAGCTGTTCATAATGATGCGGAATTAATCTTAGCAGGTGGTATTGATCCTACTAAGAGCGGTCAAGATATTGGTACAGTGGCTGGTATTGAACCATTACATATTGAAATGGCAAGTTCCATTGATGAAGTATTAGGCGATAATAAACCAGATGTGATTGTAGATTTTACAAATCCAGCAGTTATTTATGAAAATGCTAAGAAAATCTTATCTGCTGGAGTGCATATCGTAATTGGTACCACTGGACTTACTGAAGTACAACGTAATGAACTGCACGAAATCGGTTTAGCTCATAATGCTAATTGTTTGGTAGCACCGAATTTCTCATTAGGTGCTGTAATGATGATGAAAGTAGCTGCTGAGCTAGCTCCATATTTTCCAGACGTGGAAATTATTGAATTGCATCATAATCAAAAATATGATGCACCTTCTGGTACAGCTATATTAACAGCTAAACTGATTAATGATGCTAAGGCAGTTGCTAACGTTCAAGCTTCTGAAGATTTAACCCGTGAAAGTTTACCAGGTGCTCGCGGTGCAAAAGTCGATGATGTCACTATTCATAGTGTTCGCTTACCTGGTTATGTGGCGCATCAAGAGGTGTTGTTTGGTGGGTATGATGAAACATTATCGATTCGCCATGACAGCTTGAGCCGCGTATCCTTTATGCCAGGTGTAGTATTGGCGTGCAAAAAAATTACCTCTAAACCAGGATTAACATATGGTTTAGAACATTATTTATAATTGATACAAAACTAAATTATTAGATGGTAAATTATAATCTATGTATAATATTACTTATCATATATGGATTATAGTAAAAAACGTTAGGAGATAGACTATGAGAAAACCTAATCTTGCGATTTTAGGCGCTACTGGTGCAGTAGGTGCTGAGTTCATCACTCTTATTGAAGAACGCAATTTTCCATATGAAAACTTAAAATTATTAGCTTCTGCTCGTTCTGCTGGTACTGAGCTCGTAGTGAATGGTAAAACGTATATAGTAGAAGAAGCTAAACCTGAATCTTTTGATGGCATTGATATTGCTTTATTCGCTGGTGGCTCTATTTCTAAAACATTAGCTCCTGAGGCGGCTAAACGCGGTGCTATTGTTATCGATAATTCCAGTGCATTCCGAATGGATCCAGAGGTGCCTTTAGTTGTACCAGAAGTAAATCCAGAAGATATATTGACACATAAAGGCATTATTGCTAACCCTAACTGTTCCACGATTATTATGAGTCTTGGTTTAAAACCATTGCATGATATTTCTCCGATTAAGCGCATTGTAGTATCTACATATCAAGCAGTATCTGGTGCAGGTAAAGAAGGGATTGAAGAGCTTGAAAACCAAGTGCGTCAGTTTACAGCAGGTGAAGAAATGACAGCTAATCTCTTGCCAACAGGTTCTGCGCCAAAACATTACCCTGTAGCATTTAATTTACTACCACAAATTGATGTATTCTTGGAAAACGATTATACTAAAGAAGAGATGAAGATGGTAAATGAAACACAAAAAATTCTTCATGATGATACAATTCAAGTAGTTCCAACTACGGTTCGTGTACCAGTGTATCGTTCTCATTCTGAATCTGTATTAGTGGAAACAGAAGAACCAGTATCTGTAGAAGCATTCCGCAAAGCTTGTGAAGCATTCCCAGGTCTACAAGTAAAAGATAATCCTGCAGAACAAGAGTATCCAATGCCGTTATACACATCCAATCAAAATGATTGTGAAATAGGTCGTATCCGCAAGGATTTATATAATGATAGAGGCATGAATTTCTGGATTGTAGGGGATCAAATTCGCAAAGGCGCCGCATTAAATGCATTGCAAATCGCAGAATACTTGGTAGAAAAGCAAGCATTTTAATAACCTATCAAGTCTAGACTTGATAGATAGACGTAGTATACAACTATCAAGTGGAGGAGTCATATGAATACATTTGGCCGCGTTTTAACTGCTATGATTACATCATTTAACGATGATGAATCTCTTAATATTGAAAATACAATAGCTATTGCTCATCATTTATTAGATAATGGCTCTGATGGCCTTATTGTATGTGGCACAACGGGTGAAAATCCAACTATGACAAAAGAAGAGAAATTATCTCTTTTTAAAGCAATCGCTAGTGAATGCAGCTCAAAAGGTAGTATTATTGCTAACGTTGGGAGTAATAGCACGAAAGATACAATTCAACTTGCCAAAGAAGCATCTAAAATTCCTGGCATTAGTGGTTTACTAGTGGTTGTACCATACTATAATAAACCAAATCAGACTGGTCAATATTTACATTTTAAAGCTGTTGCAGAATCCACCACATTGCCAATTATGGTATACAATGTACCAAGTCGTGTAGGTACGGGTATACTCCCAACTACATTAGCTAAACTACATGCGGAGTACCCACATATTAATGCTATCAAAGAAGCTAGTGGTAATCTTATGATAGCTTCTGAAATCAAACGTTTGCTTCCTAATGACGATTTTATGCTCTATAGTGGTGATGATGCATTAACATTACCTATACTTTCTGTTGGTGGTGTCGGTGTAGTATCAGTAGTATCTCATGTGGCAGGCCGTGATATGAATCAAATGATTCAATCTTTTGAGTCTGGGCATAATAAAGAAGCTAAATATTTGCATCATAAATTAGCAGAAATCACGAAAGCTATGTTTATTACTACAAACCCAATTCCTGTAAAATATGCGGCTCGTAAAATCGGATTACCTGCAGGAGTATTTAGTTTGCCTATGTGTGAACCTAGTGAAGATGAGGCAAAATGCATAGATAAGGCATTACAGGAATATTTTAATAATTAAATATAAATACTTATTTCTTATACATAATATAGTGTTTCAATTAACAACTCTATACGATGTATTGCTATAGACACTATATAATTAATAAGCGGGTTATAGGACAAAAAGTGTTGGTTTTATAGGCGATGCACTCAGTAAATTACTGAGTGCATCGCCTTTTTAAATTGTTTAGTAATTTTTAAATGGTGGACAAAAGGTGTTGGTAAAAAGTTTG
>NZ_RQUY01000003.1 GCF_003992125.1 Veillonella caviae
TGGAATGAGCTACATATGTCTACAAATTTTCCAACTTATTGGGATTAGTCACACACACTTTTTGTCCTATAACCCTTATTTTATTAAAAGTATAAGTAGTAGAGGAGGTCATAGCTTGTTGTAATATGATAACCAATATTGATAATAAAAGCACTAGTGGAATAATGAGAATTGGATATAAATGATAAATTAAGAATTCTCATTTAATATTATATAAATCTAAAATATTAAATGAAAAGAAATATCAAGAAATGCAGATAGAATCGATATATTATACTGATAGTGGAATTGAAATATGCTAAAATAGGATTAGAGTTTCTATCAGTTTCATTTGACATTATTTTTTAGATGTGTGATAATGAGAACAGAAGTTGAGGCGTATGTCTCTTTTAAATGATAATGAAAAGTTTTCTTTTTAATATTTCCTATGGAGGTTTATTATGAGAGTTATTGCTGATGGTTGCATTAAATGTGGTTCTTGCGCATCTGTTTGCCCAGTTTCTGCTATTTCTGAAGGCGAAACTAAATACGAAATCAACGATACTTGCATTGACTGCGGTTCTTGCGAATCCGTTTGCCCAGTGTCTGTAATCTCCGCTGAATAATCTAGCAAACCTTTAAAGCCAGTAAACCTTGTGTTTACTGGCTTTTTTGTGTAGACTATAAAGAGGCTATATTGGCATGGAATCTATATAGCTCATATGTGGATGGAATATAATTTTTATAAATTATAATGGGAGATAGAACTTTGTTTTACGCTATAGTCATTATTTGGTTAGTTTTAGATCAGTGGACTAAATATTATGTGATGAATCATTTTATGCTTGGTGAATCTGTACCAGTTATACAAGATGTGTTTCATCTAACCTATATTATTAATCGAGGTGCTGCATTTGGCATGCTTGCTAATCAGCGATGGGTTTTTCTTGCTGTAGCAGTTTTATTACTCGTTGTGTATGCTATATATAGAAAAAAAGTTAATAATGGACCTTTGTCATTGCGTATGGGGACTGCTTTATTAATTTCTGGTGCTGTTGGTAATGGTATTGATAGGTATGTATTGCATGGCGTAGTAGATTTTTTTGATATTAGAGTGTGGCCTATTTTTAACGTTGCCGATATTGGTATTTGTGTAGGGGTCGCTTGTATTGTGTACTATCTACTAACATCCGATAAAGACTTATAATTGTGCTAAAGGAAAAGTAACAATTGTTTCAGAAAACTTATACGGTGTCATATAAAGGAGACATGTATGAATGAATATATAGTAACTGATGAGCATGAAAATCAGCGTTTAGATGTATTTTTAGCATCTCAAATGAAGGGGTCTCGCAGTTATATACAGAATTTAATCAAATCTGGTCATGTAACAGTAAATGGTAAATTGGGAAAAGCGAATGCAAAGCTTTCACAAGGGAGCGCTATTTTAGTAGAGGTACCAGAACCAGAATCTGTTGAGGTATTGCCAGAGGATATCCCTGTAGAATATTTATATGAGGACCATGATATTATCATCATTAATAAACCTCGTGGTATGGTGGTGCACCCTGCAGTAGGAAATTATTCGGGTACTTTGGTTAATGCACTGTTGTATCATTGTAAGGATTTATCTGGTATTAATGGTGAAATTAGGCCAGGTATTGTACATCGTTTAGATAAAGATACGTCAGGTGTGATGATGGCTGCTAAAAATGATGCTGCTCATGTGGGATTGGCAGAACAGGTGAAAGAGCATTCTGCAAAGCGTAAGTATTTAGCTATTGTGCAAGGGAATATTGTAGAAGAGAAGGGCATTATCAAAGCACCTATCGGTCGTCATCCTAAAGAGCGTATGAAAATGGCTGTAGTGTTTGAAAATAGCAAGGATGCAGTGACTCATTTTAGCGTACTTGAAAGATATGGTTATCATACTCTTGTAGAATGTACATTGGAGACAGGGCGCACTCACCAAATTCGCGTTCATTTTGCTCATATCGGTCATCCTGTTGTGAATGATCCGTTTTATGGATATCGTCGCATGGATTTTCCTATCGAAGGGCAAGCACTTCATTCATATACATTAGATGTAGTGCATCCTATTACAAATGAGCCTATGCATTTTGAGGCGCCAATTCCTAAAGATTTTCAAAATTGTATTACTTTTGCTAAAGAATATCGGCGAGGTAAATAATTTATTCTATTATAGTTGGCTTAAGACATTATACAAGGAATGTGAGCGTATTAATTGGTATAGTCTTATATTATGATGCTATAGGGGAGGGTGATACTATGGAGACGAAGCGTATTTTACTGGATGCAGATGCTATTACACGTGCTATACGTCGTATTAGCCATGAAATATTAGAACGTAATAAGGGTCTTTCTAATGCTGTCATTGTGGGGATTGAGCGCCGCGGTGTTATACTAGCTAAGCGCTTACAACAGGAGATAGAGCGCATTGAGGGGGTCTGTATTGATTGTAAATCATTAAATGTGGCTATGTATCGTGATGATCGAGATACGCGCCCAAAGGAGGGCGAACCCTGTGATATCGATACTACAGAAAAAACTATTATTCTCGTAGACGATGTATTGTATACAGGGCGTACTATACGGGCTGCTTTAAATGCATTGATGACAGCTGGACGACCTAAATCTATACAATTAGCTGTATTAGTCGACCGCGGCCATCGTGAATTACCTATTCGCGCTGACTATGTAGGTAAGAATATTCCTACATCACATTTGGAAAAAGTGCGTGTTCGCGTTACTGAATTGGATGATATAGATAGTGTTACGATTGAACAATAATAACTATTAAAAGGAAGAATAAGACTTAGAATATATCTAAATTTAATAATAGTAATTGTTTTAGTAGCATATTAATGATTAAAACTATTCTAAGACTCGATATATAAAAAGCTAGAAACACTTAGTAGGTGCTTCTAGCTTTTTATATATTAATGTATTGTGGCGAATAAGTGTAATCTATACGCCCTGTACGGTATGATTCGGATTTGAACGTATAAGCTTGTAAATCGGTAGCTAATTCATCTAAGCGTAGTAAATCCTTTCCTAGGGATGAAACTATGGATGGTGCTTTAGCCCATTTTTGTATTAACGGAATCGAAAGTGTTGCAGCTTTTAACCATTGTCGGCCTCTGTTATTAAAGGCGAGGAGTCGTGCATATTGTGGACCTTCTATATGTGCATGGCGCTGTAGTTCTTTCGTAATATGCAATGCACCATAGGCTGCCATACGCTGTATTCTTGCATAGGTGTATCGTTTTGTTTTGATATTTTCTTTCACATCAGACCATGATGGTTCAGCAGTCATAGTATGCCATCTATGCTCGATGCCTTCTGTAAAATCAGCGAGAGTAGATAAATCTTGAATAGATAATAAACGATGAATACCTAATAGTAGATTTTCATATCTTTCGTAGTCTGTATATTTGCCCTGACTTATTATTTCGTTTATGTCAGCGGATATAGCTCTTGGCACATACTCGGAAATACGCTGCCCTTGTTGTAATGCGTGGCGCAAGGCAGTGCCTGATGGGAGTGCTGCTGTTTGTAATAGGGCATCGTGATGATTGGAAGTACGATGGATGGGAATCCATTGAATTTCTGGATAATGACGTGATGCGCTACGTAGATATTCTAAAGCTAAAATAGCGTTAGGTGAATTGGATAAAGTAGAGCCATTTGGTATTACAGAATTTAATATTTGCCGTAAGGCAGAGCCATAGGACGCGCCTTTTTGTAGTTCTTTGCGAATAAGAATTTGACATTCCAAGGAATTCATTAAGGCTGCTGCTTGTTTTAATAAGGGGGAATCATCTACTTCCGTGCCAAAGGAGATGGCATTAATATGTAATGCTTTCATCAAACGAATAGCACCAGTGCTGAAAATTTCTGCACTACCTAATGAGTAGATGATGGGTAACTCGATGACCACGTCAACACCGCTTAATATGGCCCAGCGAGATCGATCGAATTTACTGAAATACGCCGGCTCACCACGTTGTACAAAAGAACCACTCATAATAGCAATGCGAATGGAATCTGGGTGCATAGTATTAAGTTGTTCTAGTTGGTATGCATGCCCTTTGTGAAAGGGGTTGTACTCTGATATAATGCCGATTGTGTTCATATATAGTCCTTTCTCTATGTGTTAATTATATACTAGAATATAAATTTTATGTAATTATAAATTGTTCGTTCGGAATCGTGGGGGATGTAAATTTAGATTATGAATTGAATGAGAATTTATATTTTCTATAAATTATTATGAAAATACTAGAATGGAAGTCTTCAGAATGGTATAATTAACTGTAATTCTGATTTGACAAGAGGTGATTTGATGAAAGTACAAGTAAAACGTAGTCTAATAACAGTCCTCTTAGGTGCCTCATTATTAATGATGGCTGGATGTGGAACGCAAAATGTTATGGATACCTATAGTTTTGGTAATCAAGTCATTCATTCTGGTAAGTCTGAGATTACCATTGCATTACCTTATGAAATGGGGAAATCTCCACAATCTGAAAGTAATGATGGATACCCGATGGATTTATATGGGTCTAACTCGGCTCACATTATGATTCAAGTACAGGCATTACAGGCTTTGCCGAATAAGCCGCTGCCAACTGTAGATGATTATGTGAAAGGTAGAGAATCAGAATTTGCTAGCCTTGCTGCTACTATTACAACAGAGCAGATTGATTTAAATGGTGTGCCAGCTACAAAAATTATGGGCACATTCCCAGGTCAAAACAGACAAAATAGCATTTCTCAATATGTCTTTATTAATGAAGGGGTATTGTGGAATATAACCTACGTGTATCCAACAGATGATCAAGTAGGTGCTGATATCAGCAAAGAGATTCAAAATAAGATTTACGTTACGCAAAAGAAAGAGGGTTAATCGATGAACGTATTAGTAGTTAACTGCGGTAGTTCTTCCTTGAAATATCAATTACTTGATATGACAAATGAAACTGAATTGGCGAAAGGTTTATTTGAAAAGATTGGTGATCAAGATGCTATCTTTACTCATAAACGTCCTAACGCAGACAAATTGGAACGCGTTGAACCAATTTTGAACCACAAAGAAGCATTGCGCATTTTGCTTGACATTTTGGTAGATGCTGAATTTGGTGTAATTTCTTCTATGGATGAAATCGATGCAGTTGGTCACCGTGTAGTACATGGTGGTGAAAAATTTGCTGACTCCGTATTGATTACTCCAGCAGTTATGGAAGCATTGGAAGAATGTGCTTCTCTTGCACCTTTGCATAACCCACCAAATATTCAAGGTATCGAAGCGTGTGAAGCTATTATGCCAAATGTACCGCAAGTTGCTGTGTTTGATACTGCATTCCATCAAACAATGCCTAAAGAAGCTTATATGTATGCGCTTCCATATTCTTACTACGAAGATTATGGTATTCGTCGTTATGGTTTTCATGGTACATCTCACAAATATGTAGCACAACGTTGTGCAGAATTGATGGGCAAACACATGTCCGATCTTCGTATCATTACTTGTCACTTAGGTAATGGTTCTTCTGTGGCAGCTATTAAAGGTGGCCGCTCCATTGATACTACTATGGGTTTCACTCCATTATCCGGTTTGATTATGGGGACTCGTTCTGGTGATATTGACCCTGCTATCGTTCCTTTCTTGATGGACAAAACAGGCATGTCTTATGAAGAAGTTGATAAAATTATGAACAAGGAGTCCGGTGTACTAGGTATTTCTGGTGTATCTAATGACTTCCGCGTAATCGAAGAAGCTGCTTCTAATGGTAATAAACGTGCTCAATTGGCATTGAATATGTTCCATTACAAAGTTCGTCGTGTAATCGGTGCATTTGCAGCCGTTATGGGCGGTGTTGATGCTATCATCTTTACTGCAGGTATCGGTGAAAACGGTATCGGTAATCGCGATGCTATTTGCAATGGTTTAGAATACCTTGGCACTCGTATTGATGCAGAACGTAACAATGTTCGCGGTAAAGAACAAGAAATTAGTGTTGAAGGATCTAAAGTAAAAATCTTCGTAATTCCTACAAACGAAGAAATTATGATTGCTCGTGATACAAAACGTATTACTGGTGCATTGAAAAAATAATACATAGCACTCATTGTGTTGATATATTTAAGGTGTTATCACCTAGATTAATGTATAAAACCCCGTTTATATGAAAATATAAACGGGGTTTTTAATAAGAGCTATAATTAATGCCAAACATCCTAACATTTGACAAAGAGTTTTTTAGAAATAAAAGCATGAGTACATCGAAAACGATGTATAATCGTTTGTAAAACATGTAGTTTTTCAGTTACGAATCTTATATAATAAAAATATGCAGAGTCTTAATTGGAAAGGGGTTTTTTATGAATATCGTGTATAGCGAAACATCAAAGCGTACTCGTAGTGCGGAAATATTGGTCCTTATATTTGTTCTTCTTATTTTGGCTGCGGTAGCTTTCACAAGCTATAGAAGCTATTCTGTAGGACATATATTGGTGGCGGAATACTTTATTGAATTAGTAGCTCTTATAGTGATTGTAAAACAAGCTGTGAGTCGATATACATATATTTTGACGGATTCGGAACTCATCATTGAAGAAAACTCCTTTTTTAGAAAGCGTATTTTCACTGTAACTTATGAGAATATTGATGGTGTGTATAAATTCAATCGAGATATTTTGACAAATTTACGCTATCGCTACAAGTACCGCAAATGTTCTACCTCAGATGATCGCCCTATTTGGTTCCTTGTATTTTCTATTATAAAAGGTACGAAGGTGACTTATGGACGGGTTATGCTGAAAGCAGATGATGCATTTTATGAAACATTAGAGTCATTTGTACCTAATCGTATTCGTGTACCCGAAGCAGATGTAGTATTTTATGCTACTATTCGTGCAGATGCGGTGAAACATGGGAAAGATGTAAATGAATACTACCAAAGCTTGATTGAACCTAAGGAGTAATAATGAGTGGATTATATTTAGCTAGTCAATCACCACGTCGTCATGAATTACTTGAGCAAGTGGGAATTAATCATATTGTAGTGAGCAGTTCTTACGAGGAACACAATGTGGTAGATGTTAATCCTATTGACATGGTAAAAGCTCAAGCTTTAGGTAAAGCGCGACATGCCTGTGGAGTACCTGAAGGAGCCATTGTATTAGGAGCAGATACTATTGTTGTTCTCGATGGGGCGGTGCTAGGCAAGCCGAAAAATCAAGAGGATGCAGTTCGTATGTTGAGACAGTTATCGGGGCGACAGCATTCTGTGATTACTGGTGTGGCCTTATTGATTAAAGGTCAAGAAATTGTATTCCATAGTGAAACAAAGGTGTATTTTAAAGATTTAGCGGATTTTGAAATTCTCTCTTATGTAGAGTCTAAGGAGCCTTTGGATAAAGCTGGAGCTTATGGTATTCAAGGTAAAGGCGCTTTGTGGGTAGATAAAATAGAAGGGTCTTATACGAATGTAGTAGGATTACCGGTAGAACAAGTTTATGAGGAATTGTGCAAAGTATTAGGTGCTAAATAGAGTCATATGCATCATATGATAGAATAATATTCTATACATATTGGTAAGACTTGGTTTATTACATGATAGTTACATGGGTGTTTTGAAGTATAATCTGTAGAACTAGTAGACAAACTGTATATGTAAAATTTCATTGTGTAATGGAGGCTATATATGCAAGTTAGAACTGTTAGTGTTAAAGATATGTTACCATTTCAACGGCCGCGAGAAAAATTTCTTGTCGCTGGTCCAGCGTGCATGGCTGTAGAGGAATTATTAGCTATTTTGCTGCGTACAGGTCTTAAAGGTCAGTCAGCTATTGACTTGGCTAAGACTATTATTGATTCTTTCCCTGATGGAGTATATGGATTAAACCGTATGACCGTGGGAAATTTAATTAAAATTAAAGGTATTGGGCGTGATAAGGCGGTCACTATTTGTGCTGCTATTGAATTAGGTCGTCGATTAGGGGAATTAAAAATTAAATCTACCTATGAAGATTTTTCACAACCTTATGTGATTGCTCAGTATGTTATGGAACGATTGCGTCATGAAACAGAAGAGCATGTATGGGCGGCTATGCTTACATCTCGTAATACCTTGATTCAGATGGAAACCATATCAAAGGGTGGTTTAGCAGCTAGTTTAGTAGAGCAGCGTGCGGTATTCCGCAAAGCCATTGCGTGTAATGCAGCAGCCATTATTTTGATACATAATCATCCGTCTGGGGATAGTCGTCCTAGTGATGAAGATATTAAACTAACAAAATTATTTGTCAGTGCTGGTCAATTTATGGGGATACCTGTGTTGGATCATATTGTTATTGGTGATGGTGAATTTACTAGCTTAAGTGAAATTGGTAAGCTCAATTAGTAAGTTAAGGTGGAAAGATACACATAAATTTAGTGAAATATGGTAAAATGGAATGATGATGTAATGAAGGAGATTAGCAGTATGAAGTCCATTTTACCGTCTTTTGGAAGAGATGTCAGTATTGATATAGGTACATCGATGACTCGTGTTATGGGCGGCACTCGAGAGTCGATGATGAGTGAGCCATCTATTGTGGCTACAGATACAAAATTAGAAAAGATCGTTGCTGTTGGGGATGATGCGGCCCGTATTGTGCGTCGTATGCCTGATATGTGGCGGTCTTTGTCGCCCTTACAAGATGGGTTTATCGTTGATTATCGAGTTATGCACACTATGCTTAATTATTTTTTGCATAAAGTTTCGAATGCATTGCGTAGATCTCGCGTGTTAGTAGGTGTTCCTTGTGGTATGACTGATGTAGCACAACGGGCTATGATGGATGCTGTGATTCAGGCGGGGGCGAGAGAAGTATTTCTTATTGAAAGACCTGTAGCAGCAGCTATCGGATGTGGTCTACCCATTTTTGCTCCCCGAGGATCTATGGTTATTGATATGGGTGCTGGCACGGTAGATATGGGTATTATATCTTTAGGTGGTATTGTACATAGCAAAACAATACGATTTGGTGGTACTGATATCGACAAAGCATTGATGCAATATATTAATGAATGCTTTGGACTTCTTGTATCTGAGCAGACTGTAGAAGATATTAAACATACTGTAGGTACAACGGTTTTACCTGTAGAGGAGCAAGAGTTTTCTTTCACTGGCCGCGATATGACTAGCGGTATTGTTCGTCGTTCTGTGATTCATCAATCCGAAGTATATCAAGTGATTAGTACCGCCATAGAGGGGTTTCTTGATGCGGTGAATCAAATGATTCGTAATACAGAACCTGAATTGGTGGCTGATATTATGCAGCACGGTATTGTATTAACTGGTGGCAGTGCACGCTTGGTGGGGATGGCTGAGCGAATTAGTAGTGAAATTGGCGTTCCTGTAACCATGGCTGATGAACCAGAATTGATGGTAGTGAAAGGTTTATATGGCAGCGCAAAACACATTGTTGAGTTATCTCGATTTATTGTAAATACAAAGGATAGAAAGGGTAGAGCATGATTCATTCAGACCGTAAATTGATTGTTTTTGTGGCCGTTAGTTGTATGATTCTCGCTCTTTTAGGATTTGCATGGAAGCAAAGAACAAGTATTCCTTTCGTTACAGTGACTTTAGAAGAGCTTACAACACCATTTGTTTATGGTTCGGCTCGTGTGCTCAATAATATAACTACTGGAATCGGTGTTATTGATACAGCGGTTATAGGGGCTTTTACAGATAGTGAAAAAGATAACACCATAGCTACATTGGAACAGAAATTAGCCAATCAAGATGAAGTGGTGGCAGAAAACATTCGGTTTCGCCAATTATTAAATTATAAGGAATCCCATCCGGAATTTACTATGACTGTAGCAGGGGTTATAACAAAAGATTATGGTACCTGGACAAATACTTTTACTATCGATAGAGGTGAAGTGGATGGTATTGAGCCTAATATGGCAGTTGTGGTGCCTAGCGGTGTAGTTGGATTCATTACTGATGTATATCCTCATTCAGCACGGGTACAAACCTTTCTTGATCCTCGCAGTGCTATAGGCGTTATTATACAACGTCCAGAATCTAGATTAGCTGGTGTTGTAAAAGGTGATGGCAATAGACCTAATGAGCCTATTATGGTAAATATTGCTCGTGATGGTGATGTATTGGTGGGAGATAAACTCATTACTTCTGGTTATGGTGGTATTTATCCAAAAGGTCTATTGGTAGGAAATGTGACAAATATTGAAAATGACAAAGAGGGTTTTGTAAAAAATGCGACTATAAAACCAACCGTTGATTTTCATCGATTAGAAGAAGTATTTATTATTACTAGTTCTACTGTACAAAGTCCAGAAAAAGCACCATTAGAACCTAGATTAGTGCCGCAAACGCAGCGAGATCAAGTGCAAGGTGTGAAAGGGGCTGTAGCGCCATGAGACGAGTAACCATCTTTTTCATGTGTTGTTTACTATTCTCTATACAAGCTCAAGTATTACCTGCTTTATTCCATACCAATTGGCTGCCAAATGCAATTCTCACTACCATTGTAACTATTACCTTATTTAAAGGTCATCAGACTGGACTTATCAGTGCTGTTATTGGTGGTGGCATACAGGATATTTTAATATCTAATTTTTTTGGACTGCACATCTTTCCTTATGTATTGATTATTTATGCGTTGTCTATAGTGCAACATCGTATGTATGAGGAACGGTGGTATTGGACCTGTATATTGGTGGCCATTGCAACTGTTCTAGATGGTTTGATTCGTATTGTTATGATTTCGGCTAGTGGAGGAGACATATCTTTCTTTGCATATTTATGGTACATGGTATTGCCAACCGTGTTTTGGAATGCCTTCATAGGTGCTGTTATCCATAATATTATGAAATATACACAAGAGCGAGAGGATTATATTTGGTAATCCATTGATGATGGGAGTTATAACGTGCTTGAAAGTTTATATAAGCGAAAAAAAACGAGTCGCTTTGATGTGCTCTTTTATATAGTAACGGGGATTTTCATCATTCTTGGTCTTCGTTTATTTGCCATGCAAGTGTTAGAAGGCGGTTATTATCAATCTAAAGCAGAAGGTAATCGTCTTCGTATGGTACCGATGACTGCTGCTCGTGGTATTATGTATGACCGAAACGGACAAATTTTGGTAGGCTCAAGACCAGCATATACGATTTCTATTATGCCTACTGGTAAGCCTTTAGATGAACAGGAATTGGACAAGTTAGCAGAGCTTATCCATAAAAAGCCAGAAGAAATTCAAAAAAAAGTGAATGATCATAAACATGGCTATGAACCTATTAGAATTGCTACGGATATTTCCATGGATGTGGTCACAAATGTGGAAGAACATCGACATGAGTTGCCTGGTGTATCTATTGATGTAGAGCCACTTAGATTTTATCCTTATGAAACGATGGCTTCCCAGTTATTTGGCTATGTTGGGGAAGTTAGCGAAGAAGAATTAGATGAAATTAAAGATAAAGATCCTAGCTCGCCCATTAACAGTGGTACAATTTTAGGCCGTGCAGGACTAGAAAAATTATACGATGCGGTGTTGCGTGGCACTGATGGGGGAAAACAGTTAGAAGTAGATGCTACAGGTCGGCCTGTAGCAGAGGTGGATCGCAAGAATACTATTCCAGGTTCTAATATTCATTTAACCATTGATGTGAGTATTCAAAAAGCCGCTGAAGAAGCAGTAGACAAACAATTAAATCAGTTACAGGCTCAAGGCACACCGGCTACAGGCGCTGCCGTAGTAGCATTGGACCCTAATACAGGGGCCGTATTGGCCATGGTTAGTGCACCTGAATTTAATCCAAATTGGTTTGCTCGTGGCATTACAACGAAGCAATGGGAACAATTAAATAATGACAAGGCGCACCCTTTTGAAAATAAGGTAATTGCCGGCGAATACCCACCAGGTTCACCTTTTAAAATCGTTACTGGTGCAGCCGCATTAGATTTAAAAAAAGTTACACCAGATGAGATGATTTTCGATAGTGGGAAACATTGGCTCATCGATAAGCGCAATGCAGAAGGAGAAGCATTAGGGTGGCTTAATTTCAATCGTGCTTTGGCTAAATCAGATAATGTATATTTTTATGAACTAGGCAATCGATTAGGCATTGAAAATATCGATACTTATGCACGGTATTTTGGATTAGGTGAAAAAACTGGTATTAACCTTGTAGGAGAGGCAGCGGGCAATGTAGCAAGCCCTGAATATAAGAAAAAGGTATTTGATCAAGAGTGGTACTTAGGGGAAACTTTTGATGCTGCTATTGGGCAATCATTCCATTTGGTAACGCCATTGCAAATGGCGGTTCTCCTTAGCCAGGTCGCTAATGGTGGTATTCGTTATGAACCATATGTAGTGAGTCGCGTGGATCATGCAGACGGGACACCAGCTGAAATTTTTGGACCTAAAAAGTTAGGTGTATTGCCAATTCCCAAAAATGTGATGGATCTTATTCGTGAAGGTTTACGAGATGTTACTAGTGAGGGTGGTACAGCTGGCGAAGTGTTTAAAGGATTTCCTATAGCTGTTGCAGGTAAAACAGGGACTGCTGAAAATGCACATGGCCGAGATCACGGCTGGTTTGTTGCCTATGCTCCATATGATAATCCACGCATTGTGGTAGTAGCCATTGTAGAGCAAGGTGGTTTTGGTGCTGGTTCAGCAGGTCCTATTGTTCGAGATATATTAGCAGCTTATTTTAATGTGCCACAGCGAGATGTATCTAAACAAGATAATACAACTAATACATCGAAAACTGGACAAGGTGGATTTGCCCGTTTACAAAGCAATGATACTACACCTACTAGACGATAAATACATATAATTTTGGAAGGAATGGAATAATATGGGGGATATAATTGGTCTTGTCTCTGGAAAAGGAGGCGTAGGCAAAACAACAATCACTGCATGCCTAGGGGGTGTGCTTAGTGAACAAGGTTACCGAGTACTTCTCTGTGATGGTGATTTTGGCCTTCGTGATTTAGATTTAGTGCTAGGGAAAGAAGACGAAGTCCTTTTTGATGCATTGGATGCCATGGCTGATAAAGACTTAACAGAGGAAGCTATCGTAGAAGTACGTGAATATCTACATCTTTTACCTGCTAATCAACAGATAAGATGGGAAGAGATGGGGCGAAAAAAATACCGTAAATTTGTCAAACAGTTGGCAGAACGCTATGATTATGTTCTTGTTGATTCACCAGCAGGTATAGGTCGTGGTTTAGAGTCTATTATGGAGTTAGTAGAACGGGTGTTAATTATTACCCAGCCATTATGGGTATCCTTGCGGAATGCAGCACGAACTATTCAATTCTGTCGAGATTATGGACATCGAGACTATGCTGTGGTGTTTAATTCCCTGCATCCTGCAGCGGCTGATTTGAATCTCTATGATATGCTCGATGCATTAGGTGCTGAATATGTAGGTGCTATCTTGCCTTATGAAACCTCTATTGTAGAAAGCACACAACAAGGTACGCTTATAAATGCTATGTCCAAACAATATAAAGAACTTTTACAACCTGTGGTAGACTATATTACGACTGGTGATGCATGGGATGAGCAAGATGTGCTAGAACGCTATACAGAGTTAACAACACCTACATCAAAGGAAATTCCTGTTATGTCTACGTTAGCACAGCCTAAAACAACTATAGCAGATGATACAGCACTTACCTTTACAAATCGCTGGTCTACACAACAACGAGTTATAGATGGGAAGCAAAGTATGTGGCGCCGTAAACGGATGAAGTAGGTGTTCTATGGAATTACGAAATTGGCGTCGTTGGGATTGGACTATTATTCTTAGTACACTTTTGTTAGTGTTTTTTGGTATCGTTGCGATAGGTAGTGCAACTCATATTAACCAAACTGGATTTCACTTTTCCACATTGGTGGTAAAGCAATTAATCTTCTTTGTTCTTAATGTACTGGTTGTAATAGGTTTACAATTTTTTGATTATCATAAATTAAAAAATTGGGCAAACGGTATTTACATTATTACAATCTTAATGCTCTTAGCCGTTATTTTTGTTGGTACATCGGCATTGGGGGCACAGCGTTGGATTCAATTGGGCCCTATAACGATACAGCCATCAGAATTTTCGAAACTATTGATGATTATTTGTATGGCTAAAATGTTATCCTCACGGTATGAGCAATTGAATAGCTTCAAGTCTTTATTTATACCTGCTATATATGTAGGCTTTCCTATTCTACTTGTATTTATGCAACCGGATTTGGGGACGTCCTTGGTATACATTGCTATATTTATTGGCATGGTGTTTGTATCTGGTATTCACATGCGCTTAGTTCGAATTATGGGGACTGTAGGGACTTTATTGATGCCTTTTGCATGGTTTATTTTGAAAGATTACCAAAAACAGCGGATTCTTGTATTTATCAATCCTGATATTGATCCCTTTGGTTCTGGTTATCATATTATTCAGTCTAAAATCGCTATTGGCTCTGGCACAATATTGGGGAAAGGTTTATTTAATGGAACACAGAGTCAATTAAATTTCTTGCCAGAAAATCATACAGACTTTATCTTTTCTGTTATCGGTGAAGAGCTAGGATTTATTGGTTGTAGTATCGTTTTGATGCTTTTGTTTTTACTTATTTATCGCAGTATATCGGTGGCTTATACTTGTAATGATAAATTTGGTATGCTCCTCGCTGTGGGCATTGGCAGTATGCTTGCCTTTGAGGTGCTTGTCAACGTTGGCATGACCATGGGGATTATGCCTGTTACAGGAATTCCATTGCCCTTTATTAGTTATGGTGTTAGTGCATTGACAACGAACATGATTAGCATCGGTATTCTACTAAATATATCTAATCAACGTACAAAATATATGTTTTAATGATTTTGTTAGTGAAAGTATCGTGTATTACCCTGTTATGGTGAACTATGATTAGGGGAATATAGTGGTACTTTCACTATATATTTATAAATGAAAGAAGTCTTTCTAAAGGACGGAGGCATTATGATTCAATTGGACACAGCTTGGTTGCAACATGTGCAAAAACCGGCTCGTTATACAGGGGGCGAATGGAACAGTATCGTTAAAGAACACAATACTGTTGATGTGACCATGGCCCTTGGTTTTCCTGATGTATACGAAGTGGCGATGAGCCATTTAGGGATTAAAATTTTATATGGTTTAATGAACCGTCGCGATGATGTAGCAGCGGAACGAGTATTTGCGCCATGGCATGATATGGAAGAAGAAATGCGTAAACGCAATATTCCGCTGTTTTCTCTAGAAACTAAAACGCCTATTAAGGATTTTGATATTTTAGGATTTACCTTGCAATATGAAATGAGCTTTACCAATATTTTAAACATGCTCGACTTAGCAGGTATTCCTATGTATGCAAAAGATAGAAATATGGATTTTCCTCTCCTTGTAGCTGGTGGACCCTGTGCTTTTAACGTAGAGCCTATTGCTGATTTCTTTGATATCGTATCCCTCGGGGAGTCCGAAGAATGGGGCGATGAATTCGTAGATCTTTTTAAAGCAGAAAAAGCAAAAGGCTTCCCTGGTGGCAAAGAGGCATTCCTTCGTAAGGTAGCTCAAATTCCAGGCACTTATTGCCCTGCTTTATATGATGTAGCTTATACTGATACAGGTGATTTTAAATCCATTACACCACGCTTTGATGATGTGCCAGCGACTATAGAAAAACGCATCGTAGAAGACGTAGAAAATGTATACTTTCCTACAAAACCAGTAGTTCCATTTCTTGATATCGTTCATGACCGTGCTGTATTGGAATTGTTTCGCGGTTGTACCAGAGGATGCCGTTTCTGCCAAGCAGGCATGCTATATCGACCTGTGCGAGAGCGAACTCCAGAGCGGTTACTACAAATTGCCAAGGAAACCATTGCTAATACAGGGTATAATGAAATCTCTTTAATGAGTTTAAGTTCTGCAGACTATTCTAAATTACCAGAATTAGTAGATTTGCTCATGGAAGAATTTAAAGATAAACAAGTTAGTGTTAGCTTGCCGTCCTTGCGTATCGATAGCTTTTCTATTGATATTGCTAAAAAGGTGCAACAAGTGCGTAAAAGCGGATTAACCTTTGCGCCAGAAGCCGGGTCACAACGGATGAGGGATGTAATTAATAAAGGCGTTAGTGAAGAAGATTTGTTAGCGGCTTGTACAAATGCATTTAAATCTGGTTGGAATACGGTGAAACTATATTTTATGATGGGTTTGCCTACCGAAACTGATGAGGATTTAGCTGGTATTGCCGATTTAGCATACAAAGTGCTTGATTTACATCGTGATATTACAGGTAAGAGAAATGGTTCTGTAACGGTAAGTGTATCATTCTTTGTGCCTAAAACACACTCTCCTTACCAATGGTATGGACAACAAGATGTGGAAGAAATACATCGTAAACAACGATATTTAAAATCTCTCATCAATAACCGCAATATTTCTTATCATTATCATGATGGTTATACTGGCTATATGGAAGCCGCTTTTGCTCGCGGGGATCGTCGTTTATCAGCAGTTCTTGTAGAAGCTTGGAAATTAGGCTGTAAATTTGATGGTTGGACAGAATATTTCAATTATGAAACATGGCTTACAGCTTTTGAAAATTGCGACTTAGATCCAGCTTATTTTGCACGTCGCACACGCGATTTTGATGAGCCGTTGCCGTGGGATCATTTGGACTCTACAGTGAGCAAAGCGTTCTTAAAACGAGAATGGGAACAAGCAGTAGAAGCTAATCTCACAGGAGATTGTCGCCGTGCACCATGTAAGGGATGTAATGTATGCCCAGAGTTAAATACGGCAATTGTTGATTATAAGGAGGGTGGCAGAGTTGAAAAAGTTACGTTTGGCCTTAAATAAAGGGGAAAAATTACGGTTCTTGTCACACCTTGATTATGCACAAGCGGTAGAACGTATGATTCGCCGCGCTGATATTCGCATGGCCTATTCTGAAGGATTTAATCCACACATGAAAATCAGTTTTTCATCTGCTCTAGCCTTAGGTGTTACGGCAGCTGCAGAATATATTGATATGGATGTATTAGAAGAAGATTCTTTAGAATCCATTATGGAACGACTAAATCGCGTAGCACCACCTGGATTAGAGGTATTAGATGGTAAAGAAATGCCTGACAAAGTAAAGAAAATGATGGCTATTTGTAATTATGCTATCTATGAAGTAACTGGGCCTACGACCGCTGATGTAGAATGGTCGGAATTGTTGAAAACTTTTAACGAAGCTTCGGAAATTTCTTATGAAAAGATAACACCTAAGAAAACTCGTATTATCGATGTTAAAGAATTTGTGAAAGAGTCGATTACTGCTCATGTAGATGATGGCAAAGTAACATTGGTGATGGGCATTGGTATTTACCCACAAGGTACTATTAAGCCTAGTGAAGTGTGGAATCTAGGTAAAGATTCCTATAATTGGCCCATCACTAGCGATTATGAAATTCACCGCCGCGCTATTATGGTTGAAAATGAAGAAGGTCGTTTTACACCATTAGAGATTAATTACTAATATTCACCTTTATCAATTACTAGTATCCACGTAGTATATTGATAGTAGTGAAGTGAGCGATATAGATTGAAATAGATAGTAATATTATGTTTCTATGTACATGTTGAAAGGAGGGCCCGTGAATAAGATCTTAGTAAATGTGATGCGGGAAGAAATCCGCATGGCTGTCTTGGACGAACAAGATCGATTAGTGGACTTCGTTCTAGAGCGAACAGATGATACACATATTGCAAACCATATGTTTAAGGGGACTGTTAAAAATGTGGTACCTGGTATGCAAGCCGTATTCGTTGACATTGGGGGCGCACAAAACGCTTATTTAAATCTACAACAAGGAAAACAGTTAAAAATACTTCGCAATGTGTCGGTAGGACAACAAATTCTAGTACAAGTCATCAAAGAAGAGATGCTTGGCAAAGGTGCTCGCGTGACCGCCGATGTGAGTTTAGCTGGACGATTTATGGTGTTATTGCCATATTCTGAGGGAATGCATATTTCTAAGAAAATTACTGATGATGCCATTCGTCAACGTTTACAAGAACAAGCGGCTCCTTATGTGCGGGAAGGAGCAGGATTTATTATCCGCACTGCTGCTGCAAAGGCTACAGAAGAAGAAATCAGCAAGGATATGGAATATTTATGGCGCACTTGGCAACATGTGACAAAGCGTTTTAAAGTGGCAAAAAGTGGTACAGATTTGTATAGTGATGCGGATTTTTGGTTCCGTCTCGTTAGGGATTATGCACATCGCAATGTGAACGAAATTATTGTTGACTCTAAACATGGTATGGCTCGATTAGAAGATTTATTAGGTTCTGGACAAGCAGCGTCAAATATACAACTAACCTTACATGATAAGAGCACACCAATTTTTAAAGCGAACCATATTGAACCTCAATTAGAAGAGCTCATTTCCAGAGATGTAAATTTGCCATCAGGCGGATCTATTCGCATAGACCATACAGAGGCACTTACCGTATTCGATGTTAATTCAGCGCACTATACGGGGCATTCTGATAAGGCGGAGGACCTTGCTTTCACAGTGAATAAAGAAGCAGCCTATGAAATTTGTCGTCAATTACGATTGCGAGATATTGGTGGAATTATCATTGTTGATTTTATCGACATGAAGGTAAAAGAACATCAACAAGAATTATTGGCTTTACTCGCTCAATTGGCTAAGCAAGACAAAATGAAAACGGTTGTGTGTGGTATCAGCTCATTAGGTCTTGTGGAAATGACTAGAAAACGAGCTCGTCAAGGATTGCAAACATTGATGTTTGATACATGTCCTCAGTGTGGCGGTACAGGATATATGTTGTCTGGTCGCACTGTATATATGCAAATTGTACGACGCATTCGAGAGCTATTTAAATCTGGTCGCATTAAATCGAATTTAGAAATCGAAGTGCATCCAGAGGTGGCGCATTATTTAACAAAATCCGTTTTAGATGATTTAGGGCAGTCCATAGGGCGAACTATTTCCATTTCTGTTAATGAACAAATGAGTCGAGAGGGATACTCATTGATAGCTATGTCGGAGTAAGCCTGCTGCATAAGGCTTACTCTGTTTTCTTGATGGGAATCCTAGTATAGTATGATAAAATTTATTCCAATATAGTATAAGTACATAGTTTGTTATATAGGTGAGTATCGTGTCGATTATAGAAATTATATTAATTAGTATAGGTCTTGCTATGGATGCATTTGGTGTATCTATCGGTAAAGGGTTAACCATGCCGAACGGTAGTAATGGTAAAAAAATTGTATTAGCTGCCTTGTTTGGGGTGTTTCAGTTTGTTATGCCGCTTATTGGTTGGGCCATAGGTCGACAATTTATCGATATTATTGCAGAATTTGATCACTGGATTATTTTTGTCCTCTTAGGATACCTTGGTATTTCCATGATTCGTGAAAGTTACAATGATGAAAGCGATGAAGAAGTAGAGAATAATAATTTAGGTTTTGGGGAAATGATGCTTCTGTCTGTAGCAACAAGCCTCGATGCAATGGCGGTAGGATTAACTTTTGCTTTTATGGATATCAATGTATGGTTTGCATCTGGTATGATTGGTATCATTACATTTCTTATATCCCTTATCGGTATTTATATGGGGCGTTTTATGGGCCAATTTGTTGGGCGTTATGCCGAACTCATCGGTGGTGCTGTGTTAATTCTAATCGGCACGAAAATACTAATGCAACACCTAGGTATCATGGGGGAATTGTAATTCTTATGAAAATAATATTTGTTTCTATATATAGGCGGGCTGATGTTTGATCCACCTAGATGTGCTAAATCAAGACGTTTTTGTGGAATCTCGTTGACATCGCAGGTAAAACAAGGTATACTATATCAGTATTAGTTCGGTTTGCTGAACTTTGCAATCCGCATGAATCAGGTTTAAACGCCCCGCCAGTATGGGGTGGGGATACCGTATTCAGCGAGTTCGATAACAAGGAGGTGTTCTCATGTACGCAATTATTAAAACTGGTGGTAAACAATATCGCGTTGCTGAAGGCGATGTAATTACTATCGAAAAATTGGAAGCAGCTGCTAACGAAGCCGTTACATTCGAAGAAGTTTTGACTGTAGTGAATGATGGTGATGTTAAAGTTGGCGCTCCTCTTGTAAACGGTGCAAAAGTTACAGGTACTGTTCTTGAACATGGTAAAGGTAAAAAGATTTTAGTTTTCAAATACAAAGCTAAATCTAACTACCGCCGTCGTCAAGGTCATCGTCAACCGTTCACAAAAGTTCGTATTGAATCTATCCAAGCATAATTATGGTTTCCATTGAAATCCAGAGAAATGGTACAAACCAAATTGTGGGGGTTCATTTTTCTGGTCATGCAGGATATGATGAACATGGCTATGATATAGTATGTGCTGCAGTATCTGTACTGTCTGCTACAACTATATTAGGACTTACTCAAATTGCGCAGCAAGAAGGTGAGTTTTCTAACGCAGAAGGCCGATGTGATATGGTCCTCTCTGGTACTATTACTCAGAGTAGTCAGGATTTGTTAAAGACTATGCTTCTTGGACTAGAAGAGATTAGCAAACAATATCCCAAGTTTGTCCAAATACACGAAATATAGGAGGTGAACTTCATGTTTACTTTTGATTTGCAATTGTTCGCACATAAAAAAGGTGTGTCCAGTACTCGTAATGGTCGTGATAGTGAATCTAAACGTCTTGGTGTTAAATGCCATGATGGTTCCATCGTAAAAAGCGGTAATATTATCGTTCGTCAACGTGGTACTCACTTCCACCCTGGTACTAACGTAGGTATCGGTAAAGATGATACTTTATTTGCACTTGTACCTGGTAAAGTAGCATTTGAACGTGCTGGTCGTTATAACCGTAAAGTTAGCGTTTACCCTGTAGAGGCGTAACTTTTCTTATTAATCCCTAGTGGTTTCCACTAGGGATTTTTGTGTATAGGAGGTAGAAATGTTAACACTGAGTAATATATCCTATCAAGTGGGGAGTAAATCTATCCTTCATGATATATCACTTACAGTTAATGCAGGTGATTATATCACTATAGTGGGCCCTTCAGGGAGTGGCAAGAGTACATTGCTGAAATTGTGCAGTGATTTGATTAGCCCTACAGAAGGGTGTATTTTATTTAATGGTCAATTCGTAACAGATATTGCACCAGAAATATATAGACAAGCGGTAGGGTATTGCTTTCAACGACCTTATTTATTTGCTAAAACGGTGCGTCGCAATATTTATTTTCCTTATGATATTCGTAATTTGCAGCCTAATGAAATGCGAATTAAAGAACTGTTTGATTTGTTAGAAATGCCGTTATCCTATATGGATAGAAGAAATGATGAATTGTCAGGTGGCGAAATGCAACGTATTTGTTTGATACGTAGTTTATTGTTTCCACCGAAACTACTCTTACTTGATGAAGTAACATCTGCCTTAGATCCTCGTAATACTGAAATTGTTGAATCTGTTATTGAACGATTACATACATCTGGGATTACTATTTTGTCCATTACTCATAATGAAGCGCAAAGCTTACGATGCGCGAACCGACGCATTACTATGGTGAATGGTAGTATTGATAAAGAGGAGATTTTATAATGCAAACATTTCATGCTATTTCCTTTGAATCACTTTTGCTTGCATCAGCTCTAGTACTCATTAGTATTTTCGTATCGTATCGACAAGAATTAAAACTAGAAAAAGAAATATTTATCAGTGCTCTTCGCGCCACCATTCAATTATTTGTAGTAGGTTATATTTTAGAGTATATTTTTGGCAGTGAAAGTGTTGTTTTCACATTAGGTTTATTAGGTGTTATGGCTTATAATGCATCCTATAATGCGGCAAAACGTGGTAAAGGGGTACCTAATGGGTTGTGGATTTCTTGCTTCGCTATTACTGTAGGTGCTTTCATTACCTTGAGCATTCTTATAGCTTCTGGCATTTTAGAGTTTACTGCATATCAAATGATTCCTGTTGGCGGTATGGTCATTAGTGGTGCCATGGTAGCACTTGGTTTATGTTATCGTCAAATGTTGTCGAATTTTGATTTACGTCGTCAAGAAATAGAAATTAAATTAGCTCTTGGGGCCACCCCTAAACAGGCATCTAAAGCTATTATTCGAGATGTGGTGAAAACAGGTTTACAGCCAACTATAGATTCTGCCAAAACTTTGGGAATTGTGTCATTACCGGGTATGATGACGGGACTTATATTGGCAGGTATGCCACCAGTAGAAGCTGTAAAATACCAAGTTATGGTTACCTTCATGTCTTTATCTACCATATCTATTTCCTGTTTTATTGGCTGTTATTTAGCATATAAAGAATTTTATAATAAACGAAATCAACTCATTAAATAAGCGATGGAATCCTATCAAGGGCATGATTATAAGACTTTTATTATAATCATGCCTTTTGCGTTTGCTGTTGTAGAGGTAATACGAATAGAATGCAACTCATTGTCAGAAAACATTGCCAATAATGATATTCATTGTTATTATAAGAAAGGTAAATTGTTATTTGATAAAGGAGTTGCTATGAGAAACAATTCTCGATTGTCATACCTGACTAAAACTGGTATGGGCGTATTAGCGCTTATTGTATTAGGGGTAGCTGCACTGGCGTCACTCTATATTGGGGTACGATATATTAGTGTGCATGAAATAATGTATTCCATTATTAATTATAATCCATCTAATGTAAATGAAATGGTTGTCCAATCACTTCGTGTGCCGCGTATGTTGGCAGCAATTATCGTAGGGGTTAGTTTTGCTATATCTGGTGCATTAATGCAAGGTGTTACTAATAATCCTATGGCTAGTCCGTCTGTTTTAGGAATTACCTCTGGGGCTAGCTTTGGTCTTGCTATAGGTATGATTTTATTTCCACAATTATCATTAAATGGTAGCATTATTTTTTCCTTTTTAGGTTCTGCATTAGCAACTATTTGTATTTTAGCATTGGCTAAACGCGTTGGTGGCAAGGCGACTCCTGTATATCTTGCCTTGGCAGGGACGGCTATTAGTGCAGTATTTACAGCAGTCACTCATA
This sequence comes from Veillonella caviae, assembly GCF_003992125.1. Lineage (GTDB taxonomy): Bacteria > Bacillota > Negativicutes > Veillonellales > Veillonellaceae > Veillonella > Veillonella caviae. Next base: position 23,140 of record NZ_RQUY01000003.1, read on the forward strand.
TGTTGGTCGTATTTTTCCAAGTAGCTCAAGAATTAAGTTTTTGGACTGCTGGAGGTATTAGTGGTGTACGGATGGAGCAAATTATTCTAGCACTACCTTGGACTATTGTAGGGGTACTCATTGCTATGTATATATCTAAATCTGTTACACTACTTAGTTTTGGTGAAGAGGTGGCCATTGGTCTTGGTAGTAACTTAGGTCGTGTACGTGCGTTAGCTGGGGTGACTGTGTTAATCTTGAGTGGCTCTGCCGTAGCCTTGGCGGGTCCTATAGGATTTATTGGACTTGTCATTCCTCATATTACGAGAAAATTAGTGGGCGTTGACTATCGATTTGTCATTCCTTTCTCTGGCTTGTTTGGTGCTGTTCTCGTTATGCTAGCAGATATATTAGCTCGTGTTGTAAATCCTCCTTTTGAAACACCATTAGGGGCTATTACGGCAATCGTAGGTGTTCCGTTCTTTATCTATTTAGCAAATAGAAAGGGAGGTAAATAATATGAAACAACGCTTTTACACATACCTCCTAATACTAAGTATTATTTTACTTATATGTATGTATGGACATTTACACACCGGTTTTAGTGATATGTCTACAGCTGATTTGCTCCGCATCCTCTTAGGTGGTGGTTCAGATGTAGAGAATTTAACAGTATTTGATTTCCGTTTAGTAAGAACTATTTTAGCTGTATTTATCGGTATTGGGCTTGCTTTGTCTGGGGCTATATTCCAAACTATTTCTCGCAATGAATTAGCCAGTCCCAGTTTGCTTGGTGTCAATGCTGGTGCAGGGCTCGGCGTAGTGTTGCTCGTTTTCTATACTGGGTCTACCACGTCTTTGGGAATTTGGACATTGCCATTGGTGGCTGTTATTGGTGCTACTGTTGCAGCATTGCTTATTTATTTTTTGTCTTATAGAGGTTCTGCTACGATATCTCCATATCGATTGATTTTAACAGGTATTTCCATGAGTGCTGGTTTTCATGCCATTCAGATAGTATTAGTAACTCGTTTAGATCCCAATAAATTTTACCTTGTTAATACATGGACTATCGGAACTATTTCCGGTAATAGCTGGTCTCATGTATGGTTATTGGTGCCAATCGTTATTGTATTAGGTTTATTCCTATATGCTAGGTATATGGAATTAAACTTATTAGCATTGGCGGATGAAACGGCTATTGGCTTAGGTGTAAAAATTAATCGCACTCGTTTTCTCTATCTTATCGTAGCCGTATTATTAGCTGCTTTTTGTGTTGCTGTTGGTGGTAGCATTGGCTTTGTAGGGTTGATTTCGCCTCATATTGCACGTCGATTAATTGGTGCGGATCATTCTTATTTCTTGCCATTAACGGCTCTTATTGGTGCTATTTTAGTAGTTGGATCTGACTGGATTGGTCGCGCTATTATTGCTCCAGATGAAATCTTATTAGGTATTATCATCTCTCTTATTGGGGCACCATATTTTTTATACATATTGGCTAAAACGAAATTGTAGAGGTAATATAGATGCAATTAGAAGTTAAAAATTTAACTGCCGGTTACGGTGATACAAAAATTATAGAAAATTTGAATCTTACCATTCCAGAAGGTAAGGTGACGGCTCTTATTGGTGCTAATGGTTGTGGTAAATCAACATTGCTAAAGACTATATGTCGTATCATTCCATTTATGGGCGGAGAAGTGTTGCTTGATGGTAAACGTATTGATTCTTATGATACGCGTCAGTTAGCGAAACAGATGGCTATTTTGCCACAAAATCCAACAGCACCGGGTGAATTGACAGTTCGTGAACTCGTCATGTATGGTCGTGCTCCGCATCAAGGCAAATTATTTGCTCGCTCTACAAAAGAAGATAAAGAGATAGTTGAGTGGGCATTGAAAGAAACGGACTTGTTAGAATTTGCTGATCGTGGTATTAATAATATGTCTGGTGGTCAACGTCAACGTGCTTGGATTGCTATGGCGATTGCACAAAATACAGATATTTTATTCCTCGATGAACCGACTAGCTTTCTCGATGTATCTCATCAAATGGATGTGCTTCATTTAGTAGAACATTTAAATAAAAAATATAATAAAACTATTATTATGGTTATTCATGAATTAAATGAAGCGGCTCGTTTTGCTGATTATCTTGTGGCCATGAAAAAGGGATGCATCATGTATGAAGGTACGCCACATGAAATTTTTCACAATGATATGTTAATGGATGTATTTGGTATTGATTCTCATATTATGAATGACCCGAGAACCAATCGCCCGTTTTGTATTCCCTATTCTGTGAAAGCTATAAACCATGATGTGGGTGAGGTGTAATATGAATCGTACACTAATAGCGTTAGCTTTGGGCATCATTACTGCACTAGGCCTAACAGGGTGCGGCGTACAGCAACAGGCTGTGACACATGATGAAATTATGAGCCAATTGCCAGATAAAACAAAAGCTTCACTAGAACGTTCTAATGACCCTAAAGAGATTGATAAAGAGTTTAGGAAACGTTTTGAAGCTACTCAAAAAACAGCGCATAACATCGTTCAACAAGACGGTGATACCATTATGGTAAAACATCAGTTGGGTACTACGGTGATGCCAAAAGAACATAAACGTATCGTTGTTATTCGCGCTGAGGATCCTATGATTGCCTTAGATGAGCCATTTATTGCGGCTAGTTATAATGATAAAAGTTATCTTTATAAAGACTTGGTAGCACGTAATGTACAACATATCAGTATTAATGATGAAACAAAAGCCATTAATTATGAACAAGTACAAGCGTTGAAACCAGATTTAATTATCATGCGTGATTCTTATGGTCAAGGTGCTTATGATGCATTGAGCAAAATTGCACCGACCATTACGGTCAATGTCAATAAAGAAGAAGTGGCTCTCCTTAGCATCGCCTATGCCTTGGGAGTACCTGAAAAAGGGGAAATGCGTTTAAAAGCTTATTATGACCATGCTAAGCAAATAAGAATAGCGTTAGCGGATCGTATGAATAGTGAAACAACAGCAGTATTGCGTATATTAAATAAAGAAATTCGTCTTTACTCTTATTTGCGCAGCGATATGACATCATTTATGGCAGAATTATTGAATATTAAACCGGCAGATATGGTATTGGAAAGTGAATTAAATGCTTCTAATCATGCTATATCCTTAGAACGATTACCTGACCTCGATGCAGGGTATCTCGTAGTTACTGCTGGTTATGGTTCTACATCATCTAATAACTCTAATATTGCCATGGAACGCTTAACGAATATGGAAAAGGATGATTTGTGGAAAAATCTTACTGCCGTAAAAGAAAAACATGTACTTCTTGTAGATAGCTCCTTGTGGTTAGCTCATGGCATTATAGCTAAAGAGTTAGCTATGGACGATTTATATAATGCGTGGGGAAAATAGAATTAACAATCTCTCTGTAGACCTGTTCTATAGGGAGATTGTTTTTTGTGCAAATATAAAATGTTAAAATAGCAAATGACTTCCCATAACTGCAGGGGAATTCCCATGACTTTTAGTAGGAATAGTGGTATACTAAATTTTATAAAACATATTACCATCTATTGGTATTACATATATTCACCGCCAAAGGGCGGTGGTTAAAGAATTGAGGTAAGTACTATGTATGATGTAACATCTTCTAAGGCAGAGGAATTTATTTCTCATAATGAGATTTTAGAAACTCTTGCCTATGCAGAGGCAAACAAAGAAAATAGAGAGTTGCTAGATGAAATTTTAGCAAAAGCGGCTACTTTCAAAGGACTAAATCATAGAGAAGCAGCGGTATTGCTAGAATGTCCATTGCCAGAATATAAGGAAAAACTATTTGCCTTAGCGAAAGAAATTAAAAAAGCTATTTATGGAGATCGTATTGTATTATTCGCTCCATTATATTTGTCTAATTACTGTATTAATGGATGTGTCTATTGTCCGTACCACTCTAAGAATCGCGACATTAAACGCAAAAAATTGACACAGGACCAAATTCGTGAAGAAGTTATTGCATTAGAAGCAATGGGACATAAACGTATCGTTATCGAATCTGGTGAAGATCCGTTGAATAATCCTTTGGAGTACATTCTTGAATCTATTAAAACCATTTATAGCATTAAAAACAAGAATGGCGAGATTCGTCGTGTTAATGTTAATATTGCGGCATGTTCCGTAGAGGATTACAAAAAATTACACGAAGCGGGAATTGGAACCTATACATTATTTCAAGAAACATACAATAAAGAGAACTATGAAGCGCTCCATCCAACAGGTCCTAAGAGCGATTATGCGTACCATACAGAAGCGATGGATCGTGCTATGCAAGGTGGTATCGATGACGTAGGCATCGGTGTATTGTATGGGCTGGAGCATTATAAATATGATTTTGTAGGGCTATTGATGCATGCAGAACATTTAGAAGCCGTATATGGCGTAGGTCCTCATACTATTAGCGTACCTCGTATTTGTCCTGCTGATGATATAGATGTAGACGATTTCAGTAATGCTGTGCCTGATGATGTGTTTGAAAAAATTGTGGCGCTCATTCGCGTATCTGCGCCCTATGCAGGTATGATTATGTCTACTCGTGAAACTCAGGAAATGCGTGAACGTGGTTTGGCATTGGGTATCTCTCAAATTAGTGGTGGTTCTCGTACAAGCGTAGGTGGATATAAAGAAGAGGAAAAGCCAGAGGACAATTCAGCACAATTTGATCGTAGTGATACACGTACATTAGATGAAATTGTAGATTGGTTATTAGATTTAGGCTATGTACCGAGTTTCTGTACTGCATGTTACCGTGCAGGTCGAACAGGTGATAGATTTATGGCATTAGCTAAATCAGGGCAAATTCATAACTGCTGTCAACCAAATGCGTTAATGACATTGAATGAGTATATTATGGATTACGGCAATGAAAAGACAAAAGCTCATGGTGCAAAGGTCATTGAAAATCAATTAGAAAACATTAAAAATGATCTCGTTAAAGAGCGGGCTCGCAAATATATTTCTCAAATGGAAAATGGGGAACGGGACTTCCGATTTTAATTTAAAAGCATCTCTTATATGATAATGATAATAAGAGATGCTTTTTTGTTGAGAAAAATATATTGAAAGATTATAAATTAAATAGAACAAGTGCTTTATTAATAAGGTTGTGTAGTGTATAATAAAGTGAATTGATAATGATAATGATTAGGAAGAGTTAGATGATATTGATTATAAACTAACTCATAGAAAATTTAGAAGTATAGATAAATATAATAACTGAGGTTTTCATGATTAAGAAAAAAAGATGGCGTATTGAGCCATCCCATAGCGAACAAGAAAGTGTCTTAATCCGTGAGCTCGGCGTAAATCCCATTGTAGCTAAATTGATGGTTAATCGTCATATCGATATAGAAGAGGGGCGACGTTTTCTTGAAGGTTCTTTACAGGATTTGTTAGACCCCTTTACATTAAAAGATATGGACAAAGCAGTGAATCTTGTACAAAATGCTGTAGGAGAACAACAACCTATCGTAGTCTACGGTGATTATGATGTGGATGGCATTACGGCTACATCGTTAATGTATCGCTTCCTAACAAAAATAGGTGCTAATGTATCATATTATATACCTGAACGTCAGAGTGAAGGGTATGGTCTCAATTTAGAAGCCTTAGAGCATCTTATTGAACAAGGAACATCATTAATCATTACGGTTGACTGTGGTATTAGCTCATATGATATCGTGAATGCTGTAAAAGAGCGTGTAGACATAATTATTACAGATCATCATACTGCACCTGAATATATTCCGCCAGCAAAGGCCGTAATCAATCACAAGCAAAAAGATTGCCCATATAAAGATAAAAATTTGTCCGGTGTAGGGGTTGCTTTTAAATTGTGTCAAGCTATATATCTTCGACAATGTGGTGAATGGTACTTAGATGATTTAGATATTGTCGCCTTAGGTACCGTGGCGGATGTAGTGCCACTAGTAGGGGAAAACCGAATCATCGTACAAGCAGGTTTAAAAAAGATGAATGAGCAACCTAATTTAGGAATTCACAAGCTTATCGATGTATCTGGACTTAGGGACAAGACCATTACTGCAGGTCATATTGGATTTACATTGGCTCCCCGATTAAATGCAGCCGGTCGCGTCACACACGCTACGCGTGCTGTAGAGTTACTTATTAGTAGAGATAGTGATGAGGCTGAGGCGATTGCAGCAGAATTACAAGAAACGAATATGGAACGTCAGGAAATCGAACGGACTATTCATGAACAAGCTCGACAACAGGTGGCTAGCCAAGGACATTTGGCGGACTATGTGACCATAGTAGCCGACGAAGCTTGGCATCCAGGTGTTATCGGTATCGTAGCATCTCGTTTAGTGGAAGAGTTTTATAAACCTACGTTAGTGATTAGTATTCGTGATGGTATAGGCAAAGGTTCGTGTCGTAGTATTGATGGGGTTAATATCTATGATGCATTGAAATCTTGCGAAGATATGCTAATTCAATTCGGAGGACATTCGGCTGCTGCTGGATTTAGCATCGATGCTAATCGTATAGATGAACTACGTAGAAGAATGACAGACTATTGTAAAGCAACTGTATCCGACGATGAATATACGCCGGTTGTCTCCGTAGATGCTGCATTGTTGGCAGATGACATTGATATAGATATTATTGACCGCATATCTGCGCTAGAACCGTATGGTATGGGAAATAGTACACCAATCTTTGCCATTATGGATGTAACAGTTCAAGATATCATGCTTATGGGGCAATTGAAAAATCACTGCAAGATTGTATTGGAAACGGCTAGTGGGACTCTAGATGCTATCGCGTGGAATCGACCAGAATTATTCCGAAATATATTTCAAGGAATGAATGTGAAAGTTGCTTTCACATTACAAAAAAATGAATGGCAAGGATTTGTATCACCACAATTGATGATTCAAGATATAGAGCCTATTGTAGATGAGCAAATTCGTCTTACTACGGAGGGGCTGCGCGCTATTTATAGTATTGTTCGTCAATCGTTGCGTGGTGGATTACGGTCCATGTATTATGTAGAACAAGATATATTGCGTCATAAACCAATTGATCAAAATGGCAGCTCTGCATTAATGGCTATCGACGTATTTAAAGAGCTAGGTATTATTAGTGAAGAAGTTAATGATATTGGTCAAAATATGTTACGGTGGAATGTTATCGATGGTCAATTAGATTTGACTACATCAGTTACATTTTTAACATATAGCTAATAAATGTGTGTTATTCGTCTTGCATATTAGCTTGCTATGAACCGAATTATATCTTTTGATATAGAATCAAAATAGAAGCACATTATACAAATATAATAGGGAGGTGATACCATGACGACTGTAAACGAAGTAGGCAAAGCTTTAGTTGAACAATCAGGGTTTAACCGAGATAAAGCGCTAAAGGAATTTATGGATTATATTCATACTTATTTGCATGATGAAGAATGCGACCTTGTTATGAAGGCTTTCAACATTGCTGAAAAAGCCCATGAAGGGCAGTTTAGAGCCTCTGGTGAACCGTATATTATGCATCCTTTAGCGGTGGCAGAAATTCTTGCACATTTGCAAATTGACCATATTACATTGATGGCAGCATTGCTTCATGATGTGGTGGAAGATACGGAATATACAAAAGAAGATATTGAGGAATTATTTGGTTCTGAAGTGGCGTTTCTTGTGGATGGCGTTACGAAATTAAATCAATTTCAATATGAAACTAAAGAAGATCGGCAGATGGAAAATTATCGCAAGATGATTTTAGCTATGGCCAAAGATGTACGCGTAGTGGTTATCAAATTAGGTGATCGTTTACACAATATGAGAACCTTGAAACATATGCGTAGTGATAAACAAAAACGCATTGCTAAAGAAACGCTAGAAATCTTTGCACCATTGGCTCATCGACTTGGTATTTTCAATGTGAAATGGGAGCTAGAGGATTTATCGTTTCGTTATTTAGAGCCAGACAAGTACTACGATTTAGTAGACCAAATGAAGCAAAAACGACAGGCCCGTGAGGATATCATCAATGATACGATGAAGCAATTGACGAAGGCCCTTGAGGAGGCTCATGTTAAGGCTGATATCAAAGGACGACCGAAGCATTTTTATAGCATTTATAAAAAAATGAAAAAAGATAATCGAGATTTGTCTCAAATTTATGATTTGCTTGCTGTTCGAGTTATCGTTGATTCTGTGCCTGATTGTTATGCGGTCCTCGGTATTGCTCATAGTTTATGGAAACCGTTACCATATCGCTTTAAAGATTATATTTCTATGCCGAAATCAAATATGTATCAATCTTTGCATACAACCGTTATTGGTACTATGGGGCAGCCTGTAGAAATCCAAATCCGTACATGGGAAATGCATCGCATTTCAGAATATGGTGTAGCTGCTCACTGGCGTTATAAAGAAGGTAACAAGCATGGGGACAAAGATTTTGACCAAAAGGTAGCATGGCTTCGACAAGTTCTTGAATGGCAGGATACGAGCAATCCTACAGAACTAGTAAATGCATTGAAGTTAGATGTGTTTTCAGGGGAAGTTTTCGTATTTACGCCTAAAGGAGATGTCGTAAAATTACCGATTGGTTCGGTACCGCTTGATTTTGCATACCGCGTACATACTGATGTAGGTCATCGTTGTGTAGGTGCTAAAGTAAATGGCAAAATCGTACCGCTTGATTACACCTTACAAAATGGAGATATTGTTGATATTATTACGTCTAAAAATGGAAAACCATCTTTAGACTGGCTAAATATCGTAGGTTCTTCTGAATCGAAGAGCAAAATCCGCAATTGGTTTAAACGAGAAAATAAAGAAGAAAATATTGAAAAAGGCTTGGAAGCCCTCGAAAAAGAAGCGAAGCGTCTCAATTATAATTGGAAAGAATTGTGTGCAGATGATCGCATTTCGCAAGTTACCAAAATGCTTAATAGTGGCACTAATGAGGAATTATTTGCTGCCTGTGGCTATGGGGGGATTCCTGTTAGCACCGTACTGCTTCGATTAGTAGAGCTATATAAAAAATCGAAAGATTTGGATGATTCTAAAAAGACTACAGAACAAATCATAGAAAAGCTAAAAGTGCAAGGTGCTAAAAAATCTAAAAATGGCACAGGCGTTCTTGTAAAAGGTGAAGCTGGCGTAATGGTGCGGATGGCTAAATGTTGTAATCCTGTACCTGGTGATGATATTATCGGCTATATTACGAGAGGCCGTGGCGTTTCTATACATCGTAGCGATTGTTCTAGTATGGGGCATAGTCCAGAGGATTTGGAACGTATGATAGAAGTATCCTGGGATGAATCTTCTGGCGAATCATTCCATGTAGGTATTGATATTCAAGCTTATGATCGATCGGGCATTCTCATGGAAGTAATGGCGGTGTTGTCAGAATTGAAAATCACCATTACCAATATGAATGCTAAGGTTATTGAAGATACAAAAAATGTAAATATAAATGTTGTGGTGGAAATCAGAGATATATCGCAGCTAGATTTTGTTATGACGAAATTGCGCCGTATTAGAGAAGTTTATACTGTGCAACGCAGTAAAGGAGGTGCGTAGTGGAAACATCAAAATTAGTACTTATGCGTATGCCATTAGGCCCATTAGGAACGAATTGCTATGTCATAGGTGATAAAGTCGTGGGCGAAGCACTCATTATAGACCCTGCTACAGCCGAAGTATTAAAAGCCTTGAAAAAACATGATTTACAACCAAAGGCTATATTGCTTACTCACGGTCATGGAGATCATATTGGCGGGGTCCAAGATATTGTGAATCAATATGATGTGCCTATTTATATTCATCGCAATGACGTGCCTTATTTATCAGACCCTGAACTAAATCTTAGTGCCTATAGTAATCCTACACAGATTACGGTGACGGGTACCATTAAAGAGGTGGTGTCTGGTGATCATATTATATGTGGTACTATTGACTTGACAGTGTATGAAACACCGGGTCATACGCCAGGCGGTGTATGTTATTACACGCCAGGTTTAGTGTTTGCAGGTGATACATTATTTAATCAATCCATTGGCCGTACCGATTTTATAAATGGTGATTATGATACATTATTGGAATCCATAAAAAACCAATTATATACATTACCAGACGAGACCATGGTGTATCCTGGACATGGTCCAGAAACACAAATTGGATTTGAAAAAGAATATAATCCATTTGTGGTAGGTAATTTATAGGATTTGTGATAGAACGAAATCCTTAGATGTATTTAGTAAGAAAGGGAATACTATGAATACAACATTAGAAACATTAAAAGAGCGTATTAAAGATAAAAAATATAAATTAACTACACAACGTCAAACTATTTTACAAGCTTTTATTACTGCAGAAGAAAACCATTTAAGTGCAGAAGATGTGTATATACTCGTTAAAGAAGTAGCACCTGATATCGGTTTGGCTACCATTTACCGCACATTAGATTTGTTCACTGAATTAGATTTGTTAAAACGCCTTGATTTTGGTGACGGTCGGAATCGTTATGAGTTAAATGATGAAGAATTTGCTCATTTCCATCATCATTTGATTTGTGTAAAATGTGGAAAAGTATCTGAATTTGAAGATGATATGTTGGAAACATTGGAATCTATTATTGCGAAAAAATTAAATTTCCGCACTGTGGATCACCAATTAAAAGTGTATGGTTACTGTAGCGATTGCCAGCAACATATGACGCCAGCAGAACTTGAGAAATTGGATAAAATGACTCATCATGCTTAATGGATATCATTATAAAGGGCCATTGCCACTCGGTTCGGTAGTGGCCCATAATTGTGGCGCAGCGGGGCTTTTTTCCGATGCAGTAAATCCTGATGTAGTGCTAGATGCCGTAGAGAATGGCGATTCTTATGTACTTTCAGTTCGCGTTGATGGCATAGAACGTACATTTACAGGGGCTATTACGTCCTTAGGACGTCGTCATATAGGGCAAGCATTGCTCGTATTCCTCAGAGAACTACAAGGATTACCATCCTATAATGAATGGGGGACTATGGTGGGCGTGCGGCCTACGAAATTGTTACACAAATACATAGATACATATGGATCTGTAGAGGAAGCAACTCGTCACATTAGGGACGAGTTTTCTGTATCTATGGAAAAACTTGATACCTTGGCTGCAATCGGTGTTTATCAACGACCTTTTGTTGAGGTTGGTGATGATCGTGATGTGAGTATTTATTGTGGAATCCCTTTTTGTGAAACCCGCTGTGTGTATTGTTCTTTTCCTTATGGACTGTATCAACAATACCCCCAGCAAGACTTATTTATTAATACATTGATGATGGATATAGATGATATGGTTAGCTTGTGTGAAAGCTACGGTCTTAATGTAAAAACATTATATATGGGTGGTGGTACGCCTACCATCTTAGATAATGATAGTTTTGACACAGTGTTACGTGGATTATCTCGCATAGTTCCAAAAGGTCGTGAGTTTACTGTAGAAGCAGGCCGACCCGATTCAGTGACAAAAGAAAAAATTAAATCCATGGAGTCTTGTCATGTGAATCGAATCAGTATTAATCCTCAAACTATGGATGATATTATTTTGCGCGCCATTGGTAGGGGCCATACGGTACAAGATATTGATGATATGTATCGCTATGTCAGAAAATATACAAAATTAGCGGTTAATATGGATTTTATTGCTGGATTGCCTCATCAACAGATGATTCATATGGTAGATAATATGGATTACATTTGTCAGAATTTACCTGAAAATGTTACAATTCATACGTTAGCAATTAAACGGGGGAGTCCTTTATATGATTTACAGATGCAAGAACATGTACCGAATGAGTCTCTTGTAAGAGACATGGTACAATATGCAAAGGAGCGATTAGAAGTAGCTGGGTATGTACCATATTACTTATATCGCCAACAGTATATGAAAGGTCAATTAGAAAATATAGGATACACCTTACCCGGTAAAGCCTGCGAATATAATATTAATATAATGGAAGAGCGCCAAACGATTATGTCTATCGGGCCAGGTAGTTCATCAAAATGGATGCGTGCACCATTATTTAGACAGAAGAAACAACACATGCCGAAAGATGTAGACGTGTATAATGCAACGATACAGTCTTTACTAAACAAACGGCATGCATTATGTGACTCATTTTGGGAGGTTCAGTGATGGCGATTAGAAAACCAAGAGGTACACAAGATTTTTTGCCAGAACAAATCGTAAACTGGCATTTTATTGAAGGTCGTATGCGTGATATTTGTAAAGCCTATGGCTTTAATGAAATCCGTACACCTGTATTTGAAGATACTAAATTATTTCTTCGTGGTATTGGTGAAACTACGGATGTAGTATCAAAAGAAATGTATACATTCTCCACCGGCGATGATAAGGAGCAAAGTTATACATTGCGACCAGAAAATACAGCATCTGCAGTACGCGCTTATTTAGAAAATAAAGTATATGGCAAAGAAGCGTTAACGAAATGGTATTACATGGGCTCCATGTTCCGCCACGATAAACCACAAGCCGGTCGCTATCGTGAATTCCATCAATTTGGAGCGGAAGTATTAGGTTCTCAATCGCCTGTAGTAGATAGTGAAGTTGTTTGTATGGTAGTGCAATTATTAAAAGATTTCGGTCTTACAGAGCTTAACGTAGAGGTGAACTCTGTAGGATGTCCTACATGCCGCCCTGCATATCGACAAAAACTAATCGAGTTCTTTGAGCCTAAAAAAGAACAGTTGTGCTCTGATTGCCAAGAGCGTTTATACAAAAATCCATTGCGCATTTTAGATTGCAAAAATGAAACATGTAAAGCATTGTCCGTAGGGGCTCCTGAAATTCATGAACATCTTTGCGAAGAATGTCACGATCATTTTGAAGAATTAAAATCATTGCTCAATGCAGCGAATATTCAATATAATTTGAACCCTCGTTTGGTACGCGGCTTAGATTACTATACAAAGACTGCCTTTGAAGTACAATATACACCATTAGGTGCTCAAAGTGCTGTAGCCGGTGGTGGTCGTTATGATGGTCTCGTAGAGGAACTCGATGGTCCACACACACCTGCTATTGGCTTTGCTATGGGGATGGAACGTTTGTTGTTGGCTTTAGAAAAACAAAATCTTTTGCCTGAATCTGTTATTGAACCATCTGTATTTGTGGTGGCCCTCGGCGATGCGGCGAAGGTGGAAGCTTTCAAAATTTGTCAAACCCTTAGAAATGACTACGTTACCGTAGAAATGGATGGACAAGGGAAAAGCATGAAGGCACAATTAAAATATGCTAACAAAATTAATGCGAAATATGTTATCATATTGGGTGATGATGAATTAGCAAATAAACAAGCTATTATTCGTTTTATGGAAACAAGTGAACAAGAAACAGTAGCGTTAGAATCTGTTTCTGAACGTATAACTTCGTTGGTGAAAGGATGACAATTAGAATGGAAACAATGCAAGGCTTGCACCGTACACACGGTTGTGGCACTATTTCTGAAGCAGAAATAGGTAAAGAGGTAGTATTATGTGGTTGGGTAGAACGTCGTCGTGACCATGGTGGTTTGATTTTCTTGGATTTACGCGATCGTTCTGGCGTAGTTCAAGTTGTAGCGTCCCCAGATCACAATGTGGAATCGTTCCACAAAGCAGAAGATGTACGTAATGAATACGTTCTTTGCGTGCGCGGTAAAATTACAAAACGCGATGAATCTGCTGTAAATCCTAACTTGCCTACAGGGGCTTATGAAATGTATTGTGAAGAACTTCGCGTGTTAAATACGGCGAAAACCCCTCCATTCTACATTCAAGATGATATCGATGTAGATGAAAATATTCGTTTAAAATATCGTTATCTCGATTTACGTCGCCCAGAAATGCAACGCAATTTGATTTTGCGTCACAAAGTGACAAAAGCAATGCGCGATTTCTTTGATAGTCGCGATTTCTTGGAAATTGAAACTCCAATGCTTACTAAATCTACACCAGAAGGGGCTCGCGATTACCTCGTTCCATCTCGTGTAAATGCTGGTACATTCTATGCACTGCCACAATCTCCACAAATTTTTAAACAAATTTTGATGGTTGCAGGCTATGAAAAATATTTCCAAATTGTCCGTTGCTTCCGAGATGAAGATTTGCGCGCCGATCGTCAACCTGAGTTCACTCAATTGGACTTGGAAATGAGCTTTGTAGACGAAGAAGATATGTACGCATTATTGGAGCAAATGATTGCTGATGTATTCAAAGCTGCATTAGGTAAAGATATCCCTTTGCCAATGCCTCGCATTACTTGGGACGAAGCAATGGATAAATATGGTTCTGATAAACCAGATCTTCGTTTCGGTATGGAATTTACCGATGTTACAGATCTTGTAAAAGATACTGAATTTAAAGTATTCCGATCTGTTATTGACAATGGTGGCGTTGTCAAAGGCATCGTTGTGCCTGGCGATGCAGGCATTCCTCGTCGTGAATTAGACGATTTAGTAGAATATGTAAATCGTTATGGTGCAAAAGGTTTGGCTTGGGCTTGCTTCAATGAAGATGGATCCATCAAATCTCAAATTATGAAATTCTTAGGCGAAGATACGATTAAAAATATAGGCGCTAAAATGGATGCAAAACCTGGTGATCTTGTATTGATGATTGCTGATAAACCTGCTGTTGTGGCACGTGCTCTCGGTGAATTGCGCCTTGAAATGGCTCGTCGTATGAACATGATTGACCAAGATAAATTAGCTTTTACATGGGTTACTGATTTCCCTATGTTCGAATACAATGAAGATGAAAAACGCTATGTTGCGATGCACCATCCGTTCACTATGCCACGTCGTGAAGACCTTGATAAATTACAATCCGACCCTGGTAGCGTAAAAGCTATCGCTTATGATATGGTATTGAATGGTGTCGAAATTGGTGGCGGTTCTTTGCGGATTTATCAATCTGACGTACAAGAAAAAGTATTTGCTGCTATTGGTTTATCAGAGGAAGAGGCAAAATCTAAGTTTGGTTTTATGCTTGATGCATTCCAATACGGTGCACCACCTCATGCAGGCTGTGCATTTGGTTTGGATCGTCTTGTTATGTTGATGGCAAAACGCCAATCTATTCGCGACGTAATTGCATTCCCTAAAACACAATCTGCATCTGATGTTATGAGCCAAGCTCCATCAGAAGTAGAACCTAAACAATTAAAAGAATTACATATTAAAACAGATGTAGAAAAAGAAAAACTCGTTTAATCTAAAGTGGTGTATACCACAAATAGTCCGCAAGAATTTGCATTTTCATAAATGTCAAGTCTTGAAAATAACGAATCTTTTTGATACTATTTATGTATAAGATATCCCTGCCATGTGCGTGTGATATCGCAGTTTTGAGCCAACACTTTTACTTCGGGAGTCCGGTCTCTCGTCTGAACGTTACGCCCTTTGGGGACAACTGCAGGATGAGGAGGACACCCACCTGCCAACGCAGGATCAAAACGCGGTACATTACGGCATGGTGGGGCTTTTTATATAGAAAAACCTGAAGCTTTGGTATGTGTATACCAAGGTTTTCTTTTGTTTGAAATAGTTATTTATCATTATGTATCTATTAAATCGATATTATTGGGAGATAGGTCGTTGATTTCATGTGCTAATAGTAGTCTAATGGTTTAGTGGATAGTAATATCTATTGGTAGCATAGCGTTTTGGAGGTGATATGATGGATAGTTTATTTGATGCTTTACCTACAAATCGATACGAACCTCTACCGGTCCGTATGCGGCCGACTCAACTAGATCATTTTTTTGGTCAAGAAAAAGCAGTAGGAAAGGGAACCTTTTTGCGTGCCATGGTAGAGAAGGATACTGTACCATCTATGTTATTCTATGGTCCTTGTGGCATCGGAAAAACCACATTAGCTGGCATTATTGCAAAGGTTAGTAATAGTTATTTTGTCAATCTCAATGCTACCAATGCAGGCATCGGTGAATTGCGCAATATTATAGAAGATGCACGTAAACGCGTTCGGTCTTTACAACAACGAACTATTTTATTCCTCGATGAAATTCATCGTTTTAACAAAAGTCAACAAGATGTACTGCTACCTTGTGTAGAAGATGGCACCATTATTTTGATTGGGGCTACTACAGAAAACCCATTTTTTGAAGTAAATCGCCCATTGTTATCACGGCTTCGATTGATTACATTAGAAGCGTTAACGCCAAAGGCAATTGGACAAATCTTAACTCGCGCTTTAACAGATTGTGAAATCGGCTTGGGTGATAGGGAACTCACTATGTCTGATGAGGTAAAAGAAGATATAGGGATCTTTGTAAATGGTGATGGGCGAATGGCTCTCAATATTTTAGAGCAAGCAGCCGCTATGGTGCCTGATAAAGGGACTATCACACTAGAGGTTATGGAAAAAGTAGTAGGTCGTCGCATTTACACATACGATAAAAAAGGCGATAGTCATTATGACACTATATCTGCTTTTATTAAAAGCATGCGCGGTTCTGATGTACAAGCTACTCTTCATTATTTAGCGCGTATGATTGAGGCTGGTGAAGATCCTAACTTTATTGCGCGCCGTATCGTCATTTGTGCCGCCGAAGATGTAGGTTTAGCCGATCCGCAAGCGCTCATATTAGCCAATGCAGCAGCACAGGCAGCCCATATGGTTGGTTTCCCTGAAGCTCGTATTATTTTGTCGGAAGCTGCTTGTTATGTAGCTTTAGCCCCTAAAAGTAATTCTGCTTATGTCGGCATTGACGCTGCTATATCTGATGTGCGTCACAAAGAGTGCGGTGCGATACCGGAGCATTTACGAGATAGCCATTATAGTGGAGCTACTAAGCTTGGGTATGGGCTGACTTATAAATACGTCCATAACTATCCTAATGGATATGTAGAGCAACAATATTTGCCAGACTCATTAAGAGGGGTTACCTATTACGAAGGAATTCGTAGAGGTCGAGAAGCGACCTTGTTAGAGAATTGGGAACAACATAGAAATGGTAAATAGACCCCCTCTTTATGGTATAATATAATGATAAGTTAATTGCAGTATTTAGTTTTTATAGTAAGGGGTATTATTGAGTTATGGCAGAAGAAAAAAAGACTTCTTCCCGAGGTCGCAAACCGCGTAAAAAGCGTGCCACACCGGTTCCTCAAAAAGAGGGGTTCTCCCTTCGCAATGAGGTAAAAGGTCTTATTATTATCGGCTTTGCCATTTTAGCATTATTAGGGTATTTTGGTTTAGACCTAGGTATCGTCGGGGATATTTTAACGGGCATATTCCGCTATGGATTTGGCTTTGGGGGCTTTATTCCATGCTTAGCGTTATTATGGTTAGGATGGCGCTTATTATATAGCGGTTTATTTATGTCTGTTACAAAACGTGGTGTTGTTGTTACAATCTTCTATGCTTTGTTGATAACATTGGTGCCCTTGTGGCGTGTACCTGTAGGAGCCGAATTAGATACTACACGATTAGCTGGCGAAGGTGGTGTAGTTGGCGGTATGTTAGCCACCTTTTTTCGGTCCTTATTTGGTGAAATTGGTGCTATTTTAGTAGTTGTTGTATTAATGCTCTGCTGTGGTATTATCATTACTCGTCTATCGTTACGCAGTGGGTTACGTAAGGCAGCAGACAAAACACAAGTAGGCTTCGATATGGCTAGAGAAGTGGCTGCCGAAAAGGTAGCTGTAGCAAAAGAGGTTATCGAAGATTGGGCGGAACAGCGCAAAGAAGCAGCGCAACGTAAAGCTTACGACCGTGAAAAAGATATGCGTTTTTCTAATGCTGCAGAAGAAGCTGTGGAAACTTTAGTGGACCGTGGCATCATCGATGATAGTGATGAATTTAAAGTTACCCCTATAGATACAAGAAGGCCATCATCATTTAAAGAGTTAGCTGAAATCGAAGGGCGTAATCGTGCAGCGGAACAATTAGCCAATCGCTCCATGACATCAGGTGATGCTGATATAACCGATGAGAAATTTAATGTTGGTGATAATACTAACGCTAATGCTAAATCTCGTTGGATATTAGACGATTCTGATGATATATATGAAGAAGATGATTCTAATTCTTTCGATAATTCTTCAAGTGATGTAAATAAAGATTTTGATGAACACCTTGTTGATATAGAAAGCGTGGAATCTGATAACTCTGTGTCACTATCTGGAGATATAAATCATTCAAATATTAGCAGTACAGATCATACAATGGACAATTCTAAATCTTATTCCTATCGTCCACTAGCTATGGAAAATATCGAAACAGATCATGTGGCTCGTCTTAATGCTGTACCTGGTACTGGATCCGCAGCTAGTAATGAAAGCTCCGGTACAGGTTTAACAGGTATGGGAATTAATGTTCCATCCTTGGCTAGTACTGCAGAAGATACGGCGCAAGTAGCGGTATCTAAAGAGGGACAAATTCATCGAACTTATGATAGACCATATCACTTCCCAAGCTTAGACCTTTTAGCGAAAGGGGAGGAGGGAAGCAATAATAACGAAGAAGTGGCGTATAATGCGATGCGCCTTGAAGAAGTATTAGCTAGTTTTGGTATTTCTGCAAAGGTTGTGAATGCTACACAAGGTCCTACAGTAACGCGTTATGAAATTGAACCAGCTCAAGGTGTTAAGGTAAGCCGCATCGTTAATTTAACAGATGATATCGCTCTTAACTTAGCAGCCCAACATATTCGTATGGAAGCACCGATACCAGGTAAATCTGCTATCGGTATCGAAGTGCCAAATACAAAAACATCGGCGGTACATCTTAGGGATGTCCTTGATTGTAATGATTTTAAAGAGGCTCGTGGCGGTATTCCCGTTGGTCTTGGCAAAGATATTGCAGGTAAACCTGTCATCACAGATCTTGCTAAAATGCCTCATTTATTAGTGGCTGGTACAACTGGGTCTGGGAAATCTGTATGTGTGAATACATTGATTTCCAGTATTCTTTTTAGTCGGAAACCAGAAGAGGTAAAACTATTACTTATTGACCCTAAAATGGTTGAATTATCTATTTACAATGGTATCCCACATTTGATGGCACCTGTTGTGACAGATATGAAAAAAGCCGCTGCCGTATTGCGTTGGGCGGTGCGTGAAATGGAAGCTCGTTACAAAGCCTTTGCTGCATCGGGCAAGCGAGATATTAAAAGCTATAATGAAGCTCATCCTAAAGAGGCTATGCCTCTTATCGTCCTCATTATCGACGAATTGGCAGACCTTATGATGACGGCACCAGATGATATTGAGGAATCCATTAGTCGTTTAGCACAGATGGCACGGGCAGCTGGTATCCACATGGTATTGGCTACACAACGTCCGTCTGTTAACGTTATTACTGGTTCTATTAAAGCGAACGTACCGAGCCGTATTTCTTTTGCGGTAGGTTCTCAAATTGATTCCCGTACTATTCTTGATATGGCAGGTGCTGAAAAACTTCTCGGTAAAGGTGATATGCTATTTGCTCCAATTGGAGCCAATAAGCCGATTCGTGTGCAAGGTGCTTTTATCTCTGATGATGAAGTAGAACATCTCGTTGAATTTGTAAAAAAACAACGAGAACCTGAATATGATGATACGGTAACTGCAGAAGCTGATAAAGATACAGAGAAAGAGGAAACTGGCGAAGATAATGGTGAATGGGATGAACTCTTAGAAAGAGCTGTTAATCTTGTTATGGAATCGAATCAAGCTTCTGTATCAATGTTACAACGTCGTTTCCGTATTGGGTATACTCGGGCAGGACGCTTGATTGATACTATGGAGGATTTAAAAATCGTCGGTCCTAATGTGGGCAGTAAAGCACGAGAAATTTTAATGACTCCAGAACAGGTGAAATTGCGCTATTTCCCTGATTCAGAGGAGTAGAAGGGAGGACCTGTGGCTGCACTAGGCGAAGAATTGCGAAGGGAACGGGTCCGTAGGAACCTTACCTTCAAAGATGTAGAACAAGTACTACATATTAAAACGACTTATTTAGAAGCTATCGAAGATGGCAATTTTTCCGTTATTCCTGGTCGCGTATATGCTAAGGGGTTTATTCGTAATTATGGCAACTATTTAGGTCTTGATGGGGATAGATTGGTCAAAGAATATCAATGTGTTGTGGGGGAAGTCGATACTTTCACAGTACGACCTATTATGAGACAAAAAAAAGAATCCATCATTGGTGACGTGCAATCGGAATATTTAGAACATCGTACGGCTAAACCGCGTATGTCTTTAGAAACTCGGCAAGTAAAGAGGCAGCGTTCCATTGAACAAGAACGCATTATCTTAGCAGTCATTGCCGTATGTATGAGTATATTTTTAATTTGGTTATTTCTATTTTAATTAGTTTATTAGTTAATTTTATTTATGAGAACAGTATTAGACAATTGTTCGTTAATCCTTCATTGTAGCCATGTGTGCGTTATTTGATGAGGGATCTGTTATATCTTGATTTACATCTACAAGGACGGTTTGTTAATGAATACATTTTTAGTGACTGAACGGTCAGATATGGAGAAACGGGGCTGGACCGAGCTTGACTTTGTCCTTATCAGTGGTGATGCTTATGTGGATCATCCATCCTTTGCAGCTGCTGTTATTGGCCGATATTTAGAGTCTAAGGGGTATCGTGTAGGCATTATTGACCAACCGGATTGGAATGATGTAAATGCATTTAAAAAGCTAGGCAAACCTCGATTAGCATCTTTAGTAACTGCTGGTAATCTAGATTCTATGCTTAATAAATTTACAGCAGCCAAAAAAGTTCGGCGGGAAGATGACTACTCTCCTGGAGGTGAGTCTGGTCATCGGCCAGATCGTGCTACTCTTGTATATGCCAATCGAATGAAGGAAGCGTATCGTGATGTACCTCTTATTATTGGTGGTATTGAAGCATCGTTGAGAAGATTTGGACATTACGATTACTGGTCGGATACGGTACGTCGATCGATTTTGGTGGATTCAAAGGCAGATGTGCTCATTTACGGAATGGGAGAATTACAAATTATAGAATTAGCTGACGCTCTTGATGCAGGTCGATTTGAAAGTGCCTTGCCAGATATCCGAGGTATTTGCTACATGTCTAAGGATTTACCTGATGCTCCTCATGTTGTCTGTCCTTCTTATGAAAAAATCAAGGTCGATAAGCTCGCATTTGCCGATGCATTTCGTATTCAATATGATGAGCAAGACCCACATTATGGGAAAATCGTTGTACAGCAACATGGGGACCGATACATGGTGCAAAATACACCAGCATTACCACTTACACAAGAGGAAATGGATGGTGTGTATAATTTGCCTTATACTCGCACGTGGCATCCTAAATATGATGTTAAGGGTGGAGTTCCTGCCCTTAGTGAAGTGCAATTTAGTCTTGTTAGTCAGCGTGGGTGTTTTGGTAGTTGTTCATTCTGTGCTATTACAAATCATCAAGGGCGTATTATTCAAAATCGTAGTCATGAATCATTGATTAGAGAAGCTGAAGTGATGATTAAAATGGATAATTTTAAAGGGTATATCCATGATGTGGGAGGTCCAACGGCAAACTTTCGCCATTTAGCTTGCGACAAACAAGCAAAATATGGCGCATGTAAAGGTAAAACTTGTGCGGCCCCTGTGCCATGTGAAAATCTAAATACCGATCATAGCGATTATGTATCCTTGCTGCGTAAATTACGCAAGTTGAAAGGTGTTAAAAAGGTTTTTGTTCGCTCTGGTTTACGGTACGACTATGTATTAGCTGATAATAATAAAGCCTTTGTGAAGGAATTATGTGAGCATCATGTGAGCGGTCAGTTAAAGATAGCACCAGAACACATTTCTAATCGTGTTACAACTATGATGGGAAAAGCTGGTAAAGAAGCATTTCTCACTTTTAAAAAATGGTTTGAAGACGCTAATCACCAATTAGGTAAAAAGCAATACTTAGTACCATATTTTATGAGTTCTCATCCAGGGTGTACTTTAGATGATGCTATCGAATTAGCGGAGTTTTTACGAGATCAACATATGTATCCTGAACAGGTGCAGGATTTTATTCCTACACCGGGCAGCTTATCAACATGTATGTATTATACAGGTATTAATCCATTAGATGGTACATCGGTGTACGTTGCTAAAAAAGGGCGAGATAAAGCTAAGCAGCGTGCCCTTATGCAGTATAAAAATATTGAGAATTATGACCTTGTAAAAGAAGCTCTCATTGAAGGTAATCGTCGAGATTTAATTGGTTTTGGTCCGAAATGTTTAATTCCACCGCGCCCTATTGGAAGGGCAAAAGTAGGTAGACGAGCTGTATCGAGTCCTAAAAGGAGATATAGATAATGAAACGCTGGATGGCATTTAGTGTATTATCGCTTTTTATTATCGCTATGCTAAGCTATGGCATTTTTTATTATCACGAAGAGCAAGTAGAGCGAGCAAAAGTGCCTATTAAAGGGGAAATTACGGTTTATACCGATTTGCCTAATAATTTGACAACTCTCTTAGCGGATAAGTATTTAGAAGAGCGTAATGTAAAAGTTACTATATTGCCTCTTACAGAGGAACAGATGACACAACGTGTTAACTCTAGTTTAGCTGATACATCAGGTGATATAGTACTTACATCGGAAGATAATCTCGTTATGGGGGCACAAAAAGATAAATTTTTGCCCGTTGTAAATGAGCGTATTGATGAAGTATTAGATACGTTAAAAGACGTTAACGGATATTGGGTAGGCTTATGGTATGATCCAGTGGTATTCGTACAGCATGACAGTTTTTATAATGAAATGGGCCGTTATATTACCACTTGGAACTCCTTACAAAAACCAGGTGATTGGCGAGTTGTAATGACAGATTTTGTAGCGTCTCAAAATGCAGCTAATTTGCTTTACAATATGGTGGAATATAAAGGTGAGCCAGAGGCATTATCTTATTTGCTCGCATTAAAACCACATATAATGCAACATGCTAAATTTTTATCTACACCGATTCGTTTGACAGCACTAGGTGAATCAGATATTGGAATTGGAAATTTATCTGATGCACAGCAATATGTGCGTCATTCGTACCCTGTTAAAATTATTTACCCTGGTGATGGTACGTCATATTATGTAACGGGTGCGGCTGTTCAAAAAAATTCTAAACATAAAACTGAAAGCATCGAATTTATTACATGGTTATTATCCGCAGATACGGCTAAATATATGAAGGATAATAATTTTGCCTATATATTCACGAATCCAGAGGTGGTAGAACCATTAGATTCTCTTGGTCGCAGCCTCGTGCTATGGCCTATTAATGGCGGTTATACATTAGAGGGTAAACAATTGCTATTAAATCATTGGGTGAGCCAAGTTCGTTTTCGCCGAGAATAATAGGTTTCTACCGAGATAGATATATTGTAAAATTTAGATATCATATATGCGCGCCCTGTAAGCAGAGGAATTACATGATAATTAATGAATATGATTTTAGTTATAGAGGTAAAAATAGAAAGGAAATAGAATGTCCAAATTGCTAGGATATATTAGCCTAGGTTGTGCTAAAAATTTGGTAGACACAGAGGTTATGCTCGGTCTATTAAAGGATAATGGATATGCCATTACCGAAAATTTAAGTGAAGCTGATTTAATCGTTATTAATACATGTACTTTTATAGAAAAGGCGAAAGTTGAGTCTATTAATACGATTCTAGAGGCTGCTCAATACAAAGACATTGGTCGTTGCAAAGGTCTTATCGTAGCAGGATGCTTGAGCCAACAATATCAAGATGAGTTATTTACAGAAATTCCAGAAATTGATGCCCTCATCGGTACTGGTGCATGGGATCAAATTATGGTCGCTGTAGATGCTATCGAACATGGTAATCGCAGCTGTATCATGGAAAACATTACGAATATCTATGATGAAAGAATGCCTCGTATTCAAACGACACCTCGTTATAGTGCATATGTAAAAATTGCAGAAGGATGTAATAATGGATGTACATTTTGCATCATTCCTAAGGTGCGCGGCGCTTTTAGAAGTCGTACCATTGAATCTATTAAAACAGAAGTAGAGCGCTTAGCTACATCTGGTGTTAAAGAAATCGTTCTTATTGCCCAAGATACAACGAGTTATGGCATCGACTTAAATGATGGTAAGCCATTACTCACTACATTGCTCAAGGAATTGACTACTGTGGAGGGCATCGAATGGATTCGCATGCTCTACTTATATCCAACTTTCTTTAGCGGTGAGTTATTAGATATCATCGTTAATGAACCGAAATTATGTAAATATGTAGATATTCCATTGCAACATGTGAATAATGATATTTTAAAACAAATGAATCGTCGTGATTCTCGTGAAGATATCGAACGCTTGCTGAAAACAATTAGAAATGCGCCAACCCATGTTACATTGCGCACATCTATTATCGTAGGATTTCCTGGGGAAACAGATGAACAATTTGCGGAACTTTGTGAATTTGTAAAAGATATAAAATTTGATAATATGGGGGTATTTACATACTCTCAAGAAGAGGGGACTGTCGCAGGGGCTCGTGAGGATCAAGTGCCAGAAGAGGTAAAAGAAGAGCGCTACCATACATTGATGTCTATTCAGGCGGCTATTTCAGAAGAAAATAATCGTGAATTAGAAGGGTCTATTGACTATGCTATGGTAGAAGAACTAGAAGAAGGGGATCACAATACTGTGCTTGCTAAAGGTCGATTAAAATCCCAAGCCCCAGATGTAGATGGTAGTATGTATATCGAAGACTGTGGCAATCGGTTAAAACCTGGTGATATCATTAAGGTTCAAGTAAATCAAGGATTTGCTTATGATGTAGTGGCTACCATTGTAGAGGACTAATGGTACAGGAGGTATACGATGATTGTAGAATTAATCTCTACGGGTTCTGAATTACTTCTAGGTGATACGATAAATACAAATGTATCTTGGCTTGCCAAGGAATTAAATAAACTAGGATATACTGTTGCTTATCAGACTGTGGTGGGTGATAATTACGAGCGCATGGCGGAGGTATTTTCCAAGGCTGCATCGCGGGCTGATATTGTTATTTCTACTGGTGGACTAGGACCTACACAAGGTGATATTACACGACAAGTGCTAGCTAATGCTATTGATAAAGATATTGTCTTTAATGAGTTGGCTATGGAGGAAGTAAAACGTTTTTTTAAACGTGTTAATCGCCCTATGCCTGATGCTAGTCGCCGTGAAGCACTGTTGCCAGAAGGATCAGAGGTATTGCACAATCCTGTAGGTGTTGCTCCAGGTGTGGTGACTGTAGCCGATGATATTACATTCGTTTTATTACCAGGGCCTCCTGGTGAAATGAAAGGTATGTTTACTGAAAGTTTAGTGCCTTATTTACAAAATCGATTTGGAGTGCAAGGAGTTGTAACCTCCTATCGATATGGTGTGTATGATATTCGAGAAATCGATTTAGAAGAACGATTAATGGATCTTATCAAATCCCAATCGAATCCAACTATTGCATTACTTATTAAAAAAGGGTATATCGAAGTACGCATTACTGCAAAAGCCAATACTCGAGAAGAAGCTGATATTTTGTTGCAACCATGGGATACTATAATTCGTAAACGATTAGGTGCGCAGATAGGTCGAGATTTGACTATATCTATGGAGGATACATTAGGGGCTACTTTAAAAGAGGTAAAAGGGTCCATTAGTACTGCTGAATCTTGTACAGCTGGTTTAGTGGGCAAATTGTTAACTAATGTGAGTGGTAGTAGTGATTATTATAGGGGTGGCATTATATCTTATAGTGATGATATAAAACATCGAATGTTAGGTATATCTCAGGATATGCTTGATACCTACGGCGCTGTTAGTGAGCAGGTAGCAAAAGCTATGGCAGAAGGCGCTCGTAAGGTTATTAATACTACCTATGCTGTATCTACTACAGGTATTGCTGGCCCTGGTGGTGGTAGTGTAGAAAAACCTGTAGGCCTTGTATGGTTTGGTATTGCAGGACCAAAAGGCACGGTGGCACATAAAGCTAATTTAATTGGCAATCGAGAAGGTATTAGACAGAGTGCAGCAGAGTTGGCACTATATTATATGAATCTATATATTCAAGAAACGAGGATGTAAAATGGCTCAAGATGGTAGACAAACAGCGTTAGATAACGCGTTAAAACAAATTGAAAAAGATTTTGGTAAAGGTGCCATCATGCGCCTTGGTGAAGCCGCAGATCGTATGAATGTGGCTGTAATTTCTTCTGGGTCCCTTGCTATAGACTTGGCTGTTGGTGTAGGGGGATTCCCTCGTGGCCGTGTAATTGAAATTTACGGACCAGAATCTTCTGGTAAAACTACCGTAGCATTACATGCTGTAGCGGAAGCACAAAAACAAGGCGGCATTGCTGCTTTCATCGATGCAGAACACGCTATGGATCCTGTATATGCCCGTAATTTAGGTGTAGATATTAATAATCTATTAATTTCTCAACCAGATAATGGTGAACAAGCATTAGAAATCACTGAAGCTCTTGTTCGCAGTGGTGCTGTAGATATTGTCGTCGTTGATTCCGTTGCAGCATTGGTACCAAAAGCGGAAATTGAAGGTGAAATGGGCGATGCTCAAGTAGGCCTTCATGCTCGTTTGATGAGTAAAGCTTTGCGTAAATTGACAGGGACTATTAATAAAACCAATACAGTAGTTATTTTTATTAATCAATTACGTGAAAAAGTGGGCGTCATGTTTGGTAATCCTGAAACGACAACTGGTGGTCGTGCGCTTAAATTCTATTCCTCCGTACGTCTTGATGTACGTAAAGGAGAATTGATTAAATTGAATAATGAAAATGTAGGTGCTCGCACTAAAGTAAAAATTGTTAAAAATAAAGTGGCTCCACCATTTAAAACGGCTGAATTCGATTTGATGTATGGCAAGGGGATTTCCAAAGAAGGCACCCTCATTGATATCGGTACTAATATGGAAATTATCAAGAAATCTGGTGCATGGTATTCCTATAATGGGGATCGTATGGGTCAAGGTAAAGAAGCAGCTAAACAGTTTTTACACGATAACCCACAAGTATCTGAAGAAATTGAACGCATCATTCGCGACACATTGGCAGCTGAGCCAGAAGCATTAGATGTAGTAGGCGAAGAAGTATTTGAAGAAGAATAAGAAAAGGGCTACATGGTAGCCCTTTTTTGTCAGTTGAGGTTAGTATGAGTAATAATTTAGTGCGTGAATCTAGTAGCACTATGTTTTCTGAAGAGGAAAAACATAAGGCCTTAGAGCAAGCGTATCGATTTTTGGCACAACGCTTCTTGAGCGCTTTTGAACTGCGACAAAAGATGAAACGTAAACAAATCGATAATGATCTTATTGATTATGTGGAGGAGCGACTTATCTACTATGATTACATTAACGATGAGCGTTTATCGCATCAAGTGTTACGATATTTAATGGAGGAACAGAAGTACGGCACTTTTATGATTAAACAAAAAATGAAGTTGCGCGGCTTAGATGTGCCATTAGATATTAATAGTTACGATGAACTAAGTGCTGGATTTCGTGTAACTGAGAAGAAATATGGTGCTACATTAGGAAAGATTTCTAAACTGAAGGTTATGAATTTTTTGAAGAATAGAGGCTTTTCTATGAGTACTATATCGCAAATTTGCCGCGAATTTTATAGTGACTAAAACTTCGTAAATATATATTCAAATAGAATAGAAATACATTTATGTATCTCGTTTTAGCTAGTTTTAAAGGTCTATACAAACCCCGCCCGTTCTTGACAGAACGGGCGTTCAAGTCTAAAATTAATATAGCCAAACTAAACATTTTTTTAGTAGGTCTTTTCATTTGGTATATAAATCAGGAACAATGGGTGTGGTACCCGTACTAGAATCTTAGGAGGTGAGAGTGATTTTAGAATATAGTCTAATTGCAGTGGTAATGGTACTGATTGGACTAGGGGTAGGCTATTTTTTACGAAAAAATATTGCTGAAGGAAAACTGAATCAAGCTGAGCAAGAAGCTGCACGTATCGTCGCAAATGGTGAACGTATGGCTGAGTCTAAAAAGAAAGAAGCTTTATTAGAAGCAAAAGAAGAAATTCATAAGCTTCGTTCCGATGTGGATCGAGAAAATAAAGAACGTCGTTCTGAATTACAACGTTTAGAGCGCCGTATTCTTCAAAAAGAAGAATCTTTAGATAAAAAATTAGACAATATTGAGCACAAAGAGGAAGCTTTACATCGCAAAGAAGCTGACTTAGTCCAAAACCAAGCAAAGGTTGAGGCTTTGTATGATAAGCAAATGGCAGAATTGGAACGTATTTCTGGGATGACTTTTGATGAGGCTCGGAATATTTTGCTTACAAATGTGGAACAAGAGATTCGTCATGAAACAGCTATTATGGTTAAAGAAATGGAACAGCAAGCGAAAGACGATGCAGAGAAAAAAGCAAAGGAGATTATTTCCAGTGCTATTCAACGTTGTGCTGCTGACCATGTGGCAGAAACAACTGTTTCTGTTGTGGCTTTACCTAATGACGAAATGAAAGGTCGTATTATCGGTCGTGAGGGTCGAAATATTCGTGCTCTTGAAACATTGACTGGTATTGATCTTATTATTGATGATACACCAGAAGCAGTTATTTTATCTGGTTTTGATCCTATTCGACGTGAAGTAGCGCGTATCGCTTTGGAAAAATTAATCGTCGATGGGCGTATCCATCCAGCTCGAATTGAAGAGATGGTGGCAAAAGCGCGTAAAGAGGTAGACCAAACGATTAAAGAAGCTGGCGAACAAGCAACTTTTGAAGCTGATGTTCATGGCTTACATCCTGAAATTGTAAAAATTTTAGGTCGTTTGAAATACCGTACTAGTTATGGTCAAAATGTGTTAAAACATTCTATTGAAGTATCCCACTTGGCAGGCTTAATGGCAGCGGAACTTGGTTGTGACGTAACATTGGCTAAACGAGGTGGTTTAATCCATGATATTGGTAAGGCGTTAGATCGTGAAATCGAAGGGTCTCACGTTGAAATCGGCGTTGATGTAGCACGTAAATATCGTGAAAGTGCGGCTGTAATCAATTGTATTGGTGCTCATCATGGTGATGAAGAATTCCAAACTGTTGAAGCTGTTCTTGTCGCCGCCGCTGATGCCATTTCGGCAGCTCGTCCAGGAGCCCGCAGAGAAACGTTAGAAAATTATTTGAAACGTTTAGCAAAATTAGAAGAAATTGCTGAATCTTTTGACGGCGTTGAAAAATGTTTTGCTATTCAAGCAGGTCGCGAAATTCGAGTTGTTGTAAAACCGGATAAGATTGATGAAGCTGAATCTACATTGCTTGTTCGAGATATTGTAAAACGCATTGAATCTGAATTAGAATACCCAGGTCAAATCAAGGTTGTTATCATTCGTGAAACACGCGTTGTAGATTACGCAAAATAAGCGTATTGTATAATATAAATAATAGGCTGCAATTTATTGCAGCCTATTATTATCGTTAGTTAATAGTATGTTCTAGTAAACACATGTAACTATTAGTGGACTATTCATATGCATATAGTTATATATAAATTTATTTGCAATTAATGGAAAATCATTATTTATATATTGATTATCCACAAAAAGGATTTTACAGAGTTTTATCGAATATAGAATTATAGAAGAGCGTTTATTAGCATTTTATTGTTGGAATATGAATATCTTTAATATTAGAAATGCTATAGGTTGTACTCGTTAATTCATCTATAGTTGTATAGTCGATAAAAACGTAAGGAGGTGTTATGATATGAGCCGATATTTTGATAATGAGTTAATCGAACGAATAAAGGATGCCAATGATATCGTATCTATCGTATCAGAACACGTAGCGTTAAAGAAAAAGGGCAAAAATTATTGGGGTTGCTGTCCTTTTCATAATGAAAAAACACCGTCCTTTAGCGTAGCTCCAGAAAAAGGTTTTTATTACTGCTTTGGTTGTCATGCATCAGGGAATTCAATTAAATTCCTCATGGAAATAGAAGGTATTAGCTTTGTAGAGGCCTTAGAAAAACTTGCCAATCGCGCTAATATTCCCTTGCCAGAGGCGAAATTGTCTCCAGCGGTGCGAGCTCGTGAAGAACATCGTAAAAAATTATATGAAGCATCCGAACTGGCAGCTAAATTTTTCCACAATTGTTTGCTCCAAACATCTATGGGCAAGGTAGGCCTTGAATATTTGAAAAAACGAGGTCTCACGGATGAAACCATTAATAATTTTAGATTAGGATTTGCCCCTGATGGGTGGGATCGATTATACAAGGCATTCAAAGAACGTGGTATAGAAGAATCAATCCTTATAGAATTGAATTTGGTTCGGAAAAATGATAAAGGTGGAGTGTATGATTTTTTCCGCAATCGAATTATGTTTCCTATTATGGATGGAAAGGGGCGGGTCGTTGGTTTTGGCGGTCGCGTCATGGATGACAGTACACCGAAATATTTAAATTCGCCGGAATCGCAAATTTTTGAAAAAGGTAAAATTCTATTTGCTTTTGACAAGGCGTACAAGTCCATACGAGAGTCGAAACAAGCTATCCTTGTAGAAGGTTATATGGATGTCATTTCTGCCCATAATAAAGGGATTACCAATGTAGTGGCATCTTTGGGAACTGCTTATACGCAAGACCATGGACATATTTTAATGCGTCAAGCAGAGGAAATCATCCTTGCTTATGATATGGATGGTGCCGGACGTCAAGCTGCAACTAGGGCTATTGAGCTATTGCAAAATACGGACTTTAAGGTCCGTGTTTTAGCTATGCCAGATGGAAAAGACCCTGATGATTATATTAGGAATCATGGGCCAGAAGCATTTAGAAAACTCGTTGATAGTGCGGTGAAGCCTTTTGACTATTTGCTTAGTGAATCATTAATTAAATATGATATCAATGAATCGGAAGGCAAACAGGCGGTTATGGAAGCAGTATTTCCATTTATCGCCAATATTCATAATCAAACAGTTCGCGATGATGCATTAAAAGCGTTAGCATTGCCATTATGGCTCGACAACAGTACTATCTACAGATATTTTAGAAGTTACATCAGAAAAGGGAATATAGAATTAGTTAGCGAATCACAATCTGTTCCGAAAACAATTGTATCAGGCGATGAAGATCATTTAATGGCCCTTGCCATTAATGATAACAAGGTATTACAAGATATTGTTAATTATTTGCCTTTAGAGGACTTTCAAAATATTCAATATCGGGGTATAATAGAAAAGATATACACCTTATTTATCACATCAGGTCAAATGCAAGGCGAGTCTATTGGCGAGGTGCTAACACCTGAAGAATATGAAATTTATACGAGACTTATGATGCTTGATGTGAAAGAGGCAGTGCCTGTACTTATCCGCAAGATACGACTTCATTCGTTGCGAGAACAATATAAAATGCATTCAATTATGGCGGATCAGTTAAAACGTGCAGGAGATTCGACATTTATTAGCGAATTACATAAGTGTCAGGAAATACAAAGTCTAATTAGAGAATGGTCTAAGTAGTAGTAATAAAGGAGAGCGTTGTGGCTAAGAAAGTACAAAAAAGTCAAATAGAGGAGATTGTGGAACAACTTCTTGAAAAAGGCCGAAAAAACGGTGTGTTGACACAATCGGAAATTTCAGATGCTCTTCATGAGCAAGCTGAACTAACTGCAGAGCAATTAGACGATATTTATACGACCTTTGGTAAACTCAATATCGATGTAGTGGCTGATTTAGATGTAACTGTTGAGGATGATCTTGATTCAGACGATACAGATGATGAGGATGAGTCTTCAGAAAAAAATATATCCATCGATCTTAGCATTGACGCTGGTGTCAATATTGATGATCCAGTTCGTATGTATTTGAAAGAAATCGGTCGTGTACCATTACTTTCAGCAGATGAGGAAATCGTATTAGCAAAACAAATTGAAGCTGGTGCTAAAGAGGATGCTACATATAAAGAAATTCAGCTTAGTAAAAAGGCTAAGAAGAAATTGGTAGATGCGAATTTGCGCCTTGTTGTAAGTATTGCTAAACGCTATGTTGGTAGAGGCATGCTTTTCTTGGATTTGATTCAAGAAGGTAATTTAGGTCTTATTAAAGCAGTAGATAAATTTGATTATACAAAAGGTTATAAATTTTCTACTTATGCAACATGGTGGATTCGCCAAGCTATTACGCGTGCTATTGCGGACCAAGCGAGAACTATTCGTATCCCTGTTCATATGGTGGAAACAATCAATAAATTGATTCGTATTTCTCGTCAATTGTTACAAGATAAAGGGCGAGAACCATTGCCAGAAGAAATTGCGGAAGGCATGGGGATTACTGTAGAACGTGTTCGGGAAATTCAAAAAATTGCACAAGAGCCTGTATCTTTGGAAACGCCAATCGGTGAAGAGGAAGATTCCCATTTGGGGGACTTCATCGAAGATCAAGATGCGATTGCTCCAGATGATGCGGCAAGCTACATCTTGTTGCAAGAACAAATCGAGGACGTATTTACATGTTTGACAGATCGAGAACAGCAAGTTCTCATTTTGCGTTTCGGTTTAAAAGACGGTAAACCTCGTACATTGGAAGAGGTAGGTCAATATTTCAATGTAACACGGGAACGTATCCGCCAAATCGAAGGTAAAGCGTTAACGAAATTACGCAATCGTGGGAAACGCGATAAAATTAAAGATTTCTTATAAGATATTTAATCCAGTCCTCTATACCTGTTGTGGAGATACTCCATAGTTTGCTGTAGAGAACTGGATTTTTTGTTCGTCTTAGATGTATCATAGATGATACAGTACTTTCATAGAAAACTGATAAAATATTAGCTAATATAATAGTACAATATATGATGATATAGTATTAAAGGATATGGGAGATTATATGTATACAGTAACAAAGCGCCTAGAAATTAGTGCATCTCATCAATTAACATTAGATTACCCTAGCAAATGTCAACATTTACACGGACATAATTGGATTGTCACTGTTCACGCGCGTAGTGAAACATTAGATCATAATGGGATGGTTATTGATTTCACTATCATTAAAGAAAAAATTCACGGTCGCCTTGATCACCAACATATCAATGATGTAATGGGTGATATCAATCCTACGGCAGAAAATATGGCAAAATGGATTGCAGACCAACTAGGGCCTAAATGTTTCAAGGTGGAAGTGCAAGAATCGGAAGGAAATGTGGCTATCTATGAACGTAGTTGAACTATTCAGCTCTATTGATGGAGAAGGTCGCCGACAAGGTTTATTAACTACATTTTTACGACTTCATGATTGCAATATTCGTTGCTCCTATTGTGATACTTTGTACAGTTATGGACCTAATAGTACTTTTGAAAATATCAATGTACAAGATGTTGCAAACCGAATTGAAGAATTAGGCAATTATCGTATTACCATTACTGGAGGCGAACCACTGTTGCAAGAAGTAGAAGTAATTGAGCTCATTGATGAATTGGCAAAGCGCAATGAAAACTACGATATAAATATTGAAACGAATGGGACTATTGTGCCTAGCTTTCATAGGCCTAATACATGGTTTACTTATGACTATAAAACGCCGTCATCATTGGCAGAGGAATATGTTGATGTAGATATATTTAAAGTGGCTACTGAACGAGATATTATAAAGTTTGTAGTTGGCTCTTTAGAGGATTTAGATGCTATGCGTCGCGTTATCGTTACATATCCTACGAAGGGGCAAATTTATGTATCTCCAGTATGGGGGCGTATAGAAGGCTCTACTATTATTGATTATATGCAAGCATACAATTTACAAGACGTTCGGTTCCAATTGCAAATTCATAAATTTATTTGGGACCCTAATGCGAAAGGAGTGTAATATGGATACCGAAAAAATTGAAAGTTTAGTATACCAATTGCTAGAAGCATTAGGTGAAGACCCTAATCGTGAAGGTCTGGTAGAAACGCCGAAACGGGTAGCTCAAATGATGTCTGAAATATACGAAGGTATCCAATATACAAATCAAGATATTGCGAATATGTTTGGAAAAACCTTTGCGGTAGATACGAACCAAATGGTAGTAGTGAAAGATATTACTTGTTTTTCACATTGTGAGCATCATATGGCCTTAATGTATGATATGAGTGTTTCTGTTGGGTATATTCCAAAAGGGCAAGTGATTGGCTTGTCCAAAATTCCTCGCATTGCTGAAATGTGTTGTAAACGACTGCAATTACAAGAGAAAATTGGTGAAGATATTGCTGAGGTTATTTCCTTGGCTACTGGGTCTAATGATGTTATCGTACATATTACAGCTTCTCATAGTTGTATGAGTGCGCGAGGCATTAAATCTACGGACAGTAAGACTACAACTTTAGCCACTAAAGGTGTATTTAATGATGATGCTATGATTCAACGATTTATATTAATGATGCAATCGTAATTGACGAAACCCATCGATATACAGTATAATAATTGAGCAAGTTACTAACTATGGGCCTATAGCTCAGGGGTAGAGCAACCGGCTCATAACCGGTCGGTCCCTGGTTCGATCCCAGGTGGGCCCACCAAACTTGTATCAATATGGATTAAACCTGCTCCTTGGGGGCAGGTTTTTTGTTATAATAAGGACAATATATCTTATGAGCCTGTTCTATAAGGAAATTATCTGCGTTAATACGCCTTTATATGTATATGATATAACTATTAGATAGTATACGAGGTAATTATGAAACCGAAAATTATGATGAATCGTTTAGAAGCGGTCTTTTCTATAGTGCCTACTGCAGATTCTATTGCAGATATAGGCACAGATCACGGCTACTTAGCTGTAGAACTCATCTCTCGAGGTAAAGCCAAACGCGTTGTTGCAGGGGAT
Source organism: Veillonella caviae (assembly GCF_003992125.1). Lineage (GTDB taxonomy): Bacteria > Bacillota > Negativicutes > Veillonellales > Veillonellaceae > Veillonella > Veillonella caviae. Next base: position 58,068 of record NZ_RQUY01000003.1, read on the forward strand.
GTGCATAAAGGTCCATTGGAATCAGCTAAGTCTTATGTGGACAGCTGTGGACTTAGTCATGTTATTGACTGTCGCTTAGGGGATGGTCTTAAGATGACCGAAAAAGGTGAATTAAACGGCGCCATTTGTTGTGGTATGGGTGGATTTTTAATGCGTAATATTGTGAAATCCGGTCCGGAGCTTCTAGAATTTTATGTATTACAACCACAAAATGGACAAGCCGAATTGCGTCAATATATGGTTGCCAATGGATATGAAATCGTTAAGGAAATCATCGTCCGTGATATGGGTAAATTATATACTGCATTTTTAGCGGTGCGCCAAAATGTGCTCAGTCAATATGGATATATTAAAGAAGAGATATATAGTGGTGCCGAGCATGCTACAAACTCTAGCATGCTAGTGGTTGCTGATATATATCATAATTTAGATTGTAATTCTATTCTGTGGTCTGTAGGTGCTTTGTTGGCTGCAGAGAAACCGGATTTATGGACAGACTATATTGACTATCTAATATATCAACGACAATGTGCTTTAGATGGTATGACAGAGTCGTTAGCACATACAGAGAAATATCGAGTTATTAAGAAGGAAATCCTAGAATTAGAGACGTTACGTTGAAGGAGGTCTTATGATTACTGTTAATGATATTATAAAAACTATAGAAACATTGGCGCCGAAACATTACGCTGAATCTTGGGATAATGTAGGGCTTATGGTGGGGACTGTAGGTGGCATTGTAAATAAAGTCATTACTACCTTAGATATAACTCCAGAAGTTATCGATTTTGCTATTCATGAGAAAGCACAGCTGATCATCAGTCATCATCCGTTTATTTTCAAAGGATTGAAATCTATTAATCTTGATTCCGTTCAAGGATCGATGATTGAGCGTTTAATTAAACACAATATTGCGGTATATAGTGCACATACAAATTTAGACATTGCTGATGGTGGATTAAATGACATGTTAGCTCGACGTCTTGGTTTACAAGATATCCGTGGTTTTGTTCCGTTAGGTTCTGACATGATGTATAAAATAACTACTTTCGTTCCTGAAAGCTCTGCAGCCGCTGTTCGGTCTGCTATGGCTGAAGCTGGTGCAGGACGTATTGGTAATTATGATTGTTGCAGTTTTAGTTATGTTGGGGAAGGTCGTTTTAAAGGCAACGCTAATGCTAATCCTACCATTGGTAATATTGGTACCTTAGAAGTGGTTCAAGAGGTAGCTGTACAAGTCATTGTTGAGGAGAAAATGTTATCACAAGTTCTAATGGCTATGAAAGAGGTACATCCTTACGAAGAAGTAGCATATGATGTGGTGGCTTTGGCGGAACCTGGATGTGGACGTACATTAGGCCGTGTTGGGATATTGCCAGAGGCTATGGATGTTGATGTATTCTGTGACTATGTACAAGAATGTTTACCTCATAGCCAATTGCGTTTTGGCGGTGTTAAAAAAGAGCTTATTAAGACTATCGCTCTTTGTTCTGGTGCAGGAGCGAGTTTTTTGAAACAAGCTACTGTGGCAGATGCATATATCACAGGCGATGTGAAGTACCATGATGCACAATTGGCAAAAGAGCTAGGCGTATTCATCGTTGATGCAGGTCATTTTGGAACTGAAGAAATTGTAGCAGATGGTTTAGCCCAATATCTTTTGGAACAAGCAGAATTGCAAGCGTGGAACATTCAAATTCTACCGTTCCATGAGCAAGAAGACTTCTTTTTTACAGTTCCGTGAGTAAGAAGATTTCTTTTCCTTGCATACTATCCGTGAGCTATGATAAACTAAATTGAAGCAAGTATGAAAGACGGTTGCGAGTCCATTGGATTCGAGGAAAGTCCGAGCTCCATAGGGCAGGATGCCAGATAACGTCTGGCGAGGGTGACCTTAGGGAAAGTGCCATAGAAAAGGAAACCGCCACATGAGTGGTAAGGGTGGAAAGGTGAGGTAAGAGCTCACCAGCAGTCTGGTAACAGGCTGGCTTGGTAAACCCCATCCGGAGCAAGACCGAATAGAAAAGGGTTAAGGGTGGTCCCGCCTACCTTTCGGGTTGTGTCGCTCGAGCGTGCAGGCGACTGTACGCCTAGAAAGATAATCGTCACCGCGCAAGCGGAACAGAACTCGGCTTAATGATTGCTTGCTTCTTATTCTATTAATGATACATTCCATATATAAAGGAGAACTTAATGGCTATTACTGCGATTACAAGCGTAGAAGAATTTGATCAATTAGTACTCGGTTCCAAGGAATTAGTTATTGTAGATTTTTGGGCAGGCTGGTGTGAACCTTGTACAGTAATGCGCCCAGAAGTAGAAGCAGTAGCTGAAAAATTAGATGGTAAAGTAAAATTTTTCAGTGTTGATGCGGAAGATAAAACATTGCGTCCTATTTTATTAAAAGAAGATGTAGAAGGCATTCCTTCCATGGTATTTTTTAAGGACGGCAAACTACTTGATCGATTAGCAGGTTATAAAAAAGCAGACGTATTAGAATCTTTGATTAAGGAAGTTATTAAGTAAAATAGTTTTACAATCATGGATGTTTATATTTGACTTATATATATGCATTGGCTTTGTGACTGTGTAGTAAATTTAGATTTTCACTATATAATTAATACAAAAGCATATTTAAGAATACTAGATCTTATGTAGATTGCAATGGTGCAATACAATATTAGGTCTAGTATTTTATTTTTGTTGTTGCTAGTTATCATTTTAAGTAATGATATGTATATTACAACAAGCTATATTTATACTAGTAGATACATGTCTATATAAAAATATTCTATACAGGGGGATGCGTTTAGTGTGGTCTTATACAATATAAAATGATATAATATATTGATACGATAGTAGTTATTATGTAGTTTAAGTAGTGATATAAATTACTCCAAAGTTGTTGTAAGGAGGCTGTATTCCGTGAAAAATCGTGTGAACAGTTTATGGACGCTCTTCCAAGAAAGACGTCTAAGTCGACGTACATTTATGAAGTCTTGCATTGCGTTGACCGCAATTTTAGGCTTGCCACCAACTATGCTAGACTCAGTGGTAAAAGCTGCTGAAACTACAGAATTGCCAACGGTGATTTGGCTTCATGGTCATGAATGTACTGGTTGTAGTGAAGCTTTTATTCGTTCTTCGTCGCCATTTACATCTGATGTAATTTTAAATATGATTTCTTTAGAGTATGATGATACATTGGCTGCTGCTTCTGGCGAACCATTAGAAGAGCATCTTCACAAAATCATTACTGAGAAATCAGGTAAATACATTTTAGCTGTTGAAGGTGGAGTGCCACTTGATGACGATGGTGTTTACTGTACCGTAGGTGGCCGTACTTTCAAAGAGTCCCTTAAAGAATGTGCTAAGGGTGCAGCGGCTATCATCGAATATGGCTCCTGCGCATCTTGGGGTGGTATCCAAGCGGCAAAACCAAATCCAACGAATACAGTGTCTGTATCCAGTGTTGTATCTGGTAAACCAATTATTAAAGTGCCTGGCTGCCCTCCAATTCCAGAGGTTATGACTGGCGTAGTTATGCACTATGCATTATTTGGTCAAATTCCTCCATTAGACTCTCAAGGTCGACCTAAACAGTTTTATGGTAACCGCATTCACGATACATGCTATCGTCGCGCATTTTTCGATTCCGGCTTATTTGTAGAAAAATTCGATGATGATGCATCTAAAGCAGGTTGGTGCCTATACAAAGTAGGTTGCCGTGGACCTCAAACTTACAACTCTTGTGGTAATTTACGTTGGTGGAATGGTTTATCCTATCCTATCCAATCCGGTCACGGCTGTATTGGCTGTTCTGAAAAAGGATTTTGGGATAATGACGTATTCTATAAACGCTTACCAGACATTCCATTAGCTAATACAATTACAACGGCTGACACAGTAGGTACTGTGGCAGCTTTCACAGCAACTGGTGCAGTTATTGTCCATGGTGCAGCAACCCTTGCGCGTAATAAATACAATGATATTCAAGAGGAAAAACGCTTGAAAGAACAAGGATTGTGGGATGAAGCTAAGCATAATAATGGAGGACGTCATTAATGAAACGTGTAGTAGTAGATCCAATCTCTCGTATTGAAGGACATTTACGAGTAGAAATTAAAGTGGACGAAGCCACTGGTAAAGTGGAAGACGCTTTATCATCCGGTACCGCATGGCGCGGCATCGAACTGGTTGCGAAAAACCGCGACCCTCGTGATTTGTGGGCATTTGTGCAACGTATTTGTGGTGTATGCACTACAACTCATGCACTAGCAGCATTGCGTGCAGTAGAAGATGCATTGGGTATTCAAATTCCTAAAAATGCAAACTATATCCGTAATATTATGCATAGCTCTTTGGACGTACATGACCATATTGTCCATTTTTATCATTTGCATGCTCTTGATTGGGTAAGCCCTGTGGCAGCATTGAATGCAGACCCTGCTAAAACAGCACAATTGCAAAATGATGCATTGGCTACGTATAATGTAGTTGGATTGGAACCAGAAGAAACACAATCTACTGATTCTGCATATCCAAAGGAATTTCCAAAAGCTACTACTGCATACTATACAGCAGTTCAACAAAAGGTTAAAAAAATCGTTGAATCCGGCCAATTAGGAATTTTTTCTGCACAATGGTGGGACCATCCCGACTATGAATTATTGCCACCAGAAGTACATTTGATGGCCGTAGCACATTATTTGAATATCTTGGATCGCCAACGTGACATCGTAGTGCCTCACGTAGTATTTGGAGGTAAAAACCCACATCCACATTACATCGTAGGTGGTATGCCATGTTCCATTTCTATGGATGATATGAATGCCCCTGTGAATACACAACGTTTAGCTGCTGTGGAGCAATCCATTGCATTGGCAAAAGATTTAGTTAACTATTTCTACTTGCCAGATTTGCTCGCTATCGGCAAAATTTACGTTGAAAAAGGTATGGTCGACGGAGGAGGCCTTGCGAAAAAACGCGTTATGTCCTATGGAGATTACCCAGATGAACCGTACAGTGGTATTACCGATGGTGATTACCATAAAAAGGTTATCGTTCGTTCTAATGGTGTAGTTGAAAACTTTGGTCTTGGCGTTGATAAAGCCACCTTTGTTCCATTAGAAGGTAAAGATTTCATGGATCCCCAATACCTTAGTGAAGAAGTGGATCATTCTTGGTTCGCATATCCAACTGGTGATAAAACCTTGCATCCTATCGATGGTGTTACAGAACCTCAATTCACAGGTCCTAAAACAGGGACAAAAGAAAAATGGGAATACCTTGATGAAGATAATAAATATTCTTGGATCAAATCTCCAACTTTCAAAGGCAACACTGCTGAAGTGGGACCGTTGGCAAAATATATCGTTGTGTACACTAAGGTAAAACAAGGTATCATCACTGACCCGACATGGGCGGAATCCATGATGGTTCGCCAAATAGATACAGTAAGTCAAGTGCTCGGTGTACCTGCTCACGTTTGGATGACAACGATGGTAGGTCGTACAGCATGCCGTGGTTTAGATGCACAAGTAGCAGCTAATATTAGCCAATACTTCTTTAATAAGTTGGTAACAAATATTAAAAATGGCGATACTGCTGTGGCAGACACTGCTAAATTTGACCCTAATACATGGCCAGCAGAGGCAAAAGGCGTTGGTATTTTAGATGCACCTCGTGGCGGCTTAGGTCATTGGATTCATATCAAAGATGGTCGTTCCGCAAACTATCAATGTATTGTGCCTTCTACATGGAATGCATGTCCAAAAACTGCTGCCAATGAACATGGTGCATACGAAGATGCTATGATTAATACAAATGTAAAAATAGCGGATAAGCCATTGGAAATTTTGAAAGTTATCCATTCCTTTGACCCATGTTTGGCATGTGCTACTCATTTATACAATAAAAAAGGTGAGAAAATCGTTTCTGTTAATACCGATGCATTGTGTAAATAAAGGGGGCACCTATGTTAATACATACTGATAAAAAGGCGTATGTCGTATTTAGTTTATGGCTACGCATATTCCATTGGACTATGGTGCTTAGTGTAACTGCCTTATTTTGGACTGGTTTGTATATTGGCGATCCAGGATTTGCAGCTATTACAGGGCAGGTGGAACCGACTTTTGCTATCGATGGTTGGTTTTCTATGGAAATGATGCGTCGTATTCATTTCTACGCAGGTTTTATCTTAACATTTTCTTTTATTTTCCGTATTGCTGGTGCTATCTGGAACCGCGGTGACAGATTGTTGCCTCGATTTAACCAAAAACGATATTGGTATGGTTTGAGAGAAACCACATTGCATTACCTTATGATTCCTCAAAAACATGAACATCACTGGTTGCGCAACTCTTTGGCAAGAACCGCATACGCTGCAGTATATGTGTTGTTTTTCTGTGAAATTGTCACTGGTTTTGCTATGTATGCTATGATTGAACCAAATGGCATATTGGGGACTATTTTTGCACCGGTTATATCCTTAATGGGCGGCGAGTATAATGTACATATCATCCACCATTACATCGCGTGGTGCTTCTTGTTCTTTACTATTATCCATGTGTATATGGCGTTTAGAGAGGACGTAATGGAAGAATCGGGAGAAGTATCTTCAATGGTTTCTGGTATGAAATACTATGCTCATGATCCAATCGATATTGAAGACCTTAATGGTAAACGTCGTCGTGGTGAACGTATTGATAAACCATCTTTCACTACATATCGTCCAAGTGATCCTAATGATCCACGAGAAAAGGAATTACAAGATGAGTAATATAACTACTGATAATTTCGGTAGGGTAGAATACGCGGGCTCTGAGGGCCCGCGTATTGATTTAAATGCCCTATATGATGATTCTGACAATTCTGTAGTCCTCCTCGGTGTAGGCAATATTCTCCTTACCGATGAAGGTCTTGGCGTTCACGTTGTCAATGATTTAGAGCGGAATTACACTTTTACTCCTGCCATTAGTATTATTGACGGAGGTACGATGGGGATGGAGTTATTGACCTATATGCGAGGTATGAAAAAAATTCTTCTCGTTGATGCCATCAATGGCGGTGAGGTGCCGGGGACTGTTTATGAATTTCCCCATAAAGAATTAGAAACATATTTTACGGAACATATTTCTGTGCACGAAGTAGGCATGCAAGATATTCTTCGTATCCGTGCTATTCAAGAAGACCCGTTAGAGGATGCGGTGGTAATCGGTGTAGAACCACTGTCCCTTGAGGTTGGATTTGAACCGAGTGAACCGGTAGCGAAGGCATTGCCTAATGTGAAAGAACGGGTACTGCGTACCTTAGAGTCGTGGGGCATAACATGTACTCCTAAATAAAATCTATCATGGAGTTTTATGAAAACCTAAATGGTCTTAATTAAGGTGAATATAGGTCATTACATATGTTTAGTCTATTAGATTAGATAAATATGTTAGGGGTTCGTAAGAATTTTGTAATATTTATTTGATATAGTCATATAGTAGTTCTAATGGATTGTATTCCTTAGATTATGGCTATAGTATGTATGGAATGATACATACTATATAAGAGGTAATCATGTTAGAAAATTATAATAATGTTCGAGCTGTATTGAACGAATTGCGCCAAGCATTGAAACAATTGCGTGAAACAGGGGAAACCTATTCCATATATATTGAAAAAACGGGTTTGTCTGATGAAGAACAAGTAGAAGTGCTAGAAACATTAGGTCGTGGGCATATTACTATTACTTTCAATGAAACAGACCAACCTGTAGAATGGTATGAAACACAATTCTCTGGTATCTGGGTAGGTACCTATAAAAATGGTCGAGATGATTCAATTCTTCACACCGTAGAAGTATCTCGTTACCCTGATGTGGTAGGTGCATTTGACGAAGATATTATGATGGCCGAAGACGATTTGACTACTTGGATTGATGCGGCGGGATTGTAAGAAGAATCCTGCATTTTGCAAGAATTATTATCATTTGAATGCTACCATACATATGTTAATAGCGTGTTTTGTAACTATGTGTATCAGATGAAAATATGACTCGTCTATAATTACATAAATTAAAGATGTGTATATTAATAATTGGTACTAATATAATAGATAAAAGAGATGGATAACCCTAAAAAAATTATAAATCCGCATAATAGCTAGATTAAATGGGGTTATCCTCTTTATTGTTAACCTCTTGAATTTGCCTAACTTGACGAATTAAATTAAAATATATGAAGAATTATTGGGAGGACGTATGTTACTTTCTATTGTAGTGCCTGTATATAATGAAGAAGAAAATATAGGAAACTTTTATCAAGCAGTAACGACTGTTATGGCAGGTTTATCATACGAGTATGAACTAATTTACGTAGATGATGGATCGTCTGATGCGTCGGTAGCGATTTTGCAAGAAATTGCAAAACGTGATGAGAGAGTAAAAGTTATACTATTGGCTCGTAACTTTGGGCATCAGCTAGCATTGACATGTGGGCTCGATTATGCCAAAGGGGATGCAGTTATTACAATGGACGGTGATATGCAACATCCACCAGCACTGATTCCAGAACTCGTAAGATTATGGGAGTCCGGCTATGATGTGGTGCGAACCATACGTGATTCTACGGAGGATGCCAGTTGGGCAAAATCCTTTACCTCCAAATATTATTATAAACTGATGAATAAAATGGCAGATGTTCCTATTCTTGAAGGGGGATCTGATTTCCGTTTAATGAATCGCAACGCTTTGGAAACATTGAAACGATTTCGCGAACATGGTCGTTTCTTGCGTGGCATTGTAGGCGCTCTTGGATATCGTCAGGCTGAGCTCCACTTTGTGGCGCCTCCTCGTTTTGCAGGGGTTTCTAAATTTAGTGCGCGCAAAATGATTCGTTTTGCCCTTGATGGGGTAACGGCATTTTCCCGCGTGCCATTGCGTGCAGCCCTTTATGTAGGCGTATTATGTGGTGGACTGAGTTTTCTTTTGATTCTACATCTCCTTTACGTATACTTAACAGGTCAGGCATTAAATGGATGGACCACCATAGGGGTATCCATTCTATTTATCGGAGGTATCCAGTTAGTGGGCCTTGGTATTATCGGCGAATATGTAGGACGCATATTCGAAGAGGTGAAACAACGACCACTGTATTGGGTGAAAGCTGCTATAAATTTTGACGGTGAATGTGAAAATGTGAATTTTGAACCATCAAGAGCTGATATATTTATAGCCAATCAAGTAGCTGGCCCGGAAGAAAAAGACTAGCTGTATTTGTTGGATACAAATAGAGAGACGGTTAGTATATTTTGAATAAATAACTTACTTTAAAGTTTTAGAAAGGAAGCCTATGAAGTCAAAATATAGTAAAATTAAAATTGCGGCATTAACACTGACATTTGTGTGTGCCACCACCGCCATGGCAGGTGCAACGACATTACGATATGGTGATAAAGGTAAGAATGTAACAGCTATTCAACAACAGTTGATTAAGTATGGTTACAATGCGAAAGATAAAAATGGCGTATATGGGAAGGAAACAAAATGGGCTGTTCGCCTATTTCAACAAGATCACGGTTTAGCTGTTGATGGTATTGTTGGCCCTGCTACATATAATGCTTTGATGGGTACTCCGCGTACGACGAAAGCGGTTTTAACGAGTAATGCGGCTACTAAAGCAGTTACTACAAAATCTGCTTTCACAAGTAAAGATACTCAAGTTCGACGTATTTCTGGTCAAACTATTAATGGTACAAGCATTAAATTAAATAATTTGAAAAAATCTGAAACGCCAACGAATATTCGTGGCATTTTAGCAGAAGCCGATAAATATCGCGGTGTTCCATATGTGTTTGGTGGTACGACGCCTAGCGGTTTTGATTGTTCTGGTTATGTTCGTTACGTATTTGCGAAGCATGGTGTGAGCTTGCCTCGTTTAGCTGATGAACAATACAATGTAGGCGTATCTGTATCTCGTGCAAATTTAAAAGCTGGCGATTTAGTATTCTTTGAAACCTACGAACTTGGACCATCTCATTCTGGTATTTATATCGGTAATGGACAGTTCATTAGTGCTACGTCTAGCCGTGGTGTAGCTGTAGCTGACCTTGATACAGGTTATTGGGGCGCTCGCTATATTGGTGCTAAACGGGTAATGCAATAGTTGGGTTCTATGAGATTCTCTGTAAATGTAACTTTGCAGTATGTTTTCTAATTCAATATGTAAGCTGTAAAAGAGGCTATACGAATCAATGATGTTGTGTTGATTTGTATAACCTCTTTTGTATTCTATGATGTTAGGTTTCTTTAATATCCTTTGTTGGGCAACTTATGTGTGATTGTTGGAAGTGCTATGAAAGACCTGTGAATATGCGGTGTATGATGGATTTTCTAGTCTTAATAAGGTATAATTAAGAGAATGATAATTTTAGGAGGAATATACACATGAAAGGTAATGAACTGCGTCAAGCATACTTGCAGTTTTTTGAAAGCAAAGGACATTTAAAATTAGATAGTTTTTCTCTTATTCCAGAAAACGATCCATCCCTATTGTTAATCGGGGCAGGTATGGCGCCATTAAAGCCTTTCTTTACAGGTAAATTGGTACCTCCTTGCCACCGTATTACTACATCTCAGAAGTGTATGCGTACAGGGGACCTTGAAAATGTAGGTCGTACTGCTCGTCACCATACATTCTTTGAAATGCTAGGCAACTTTTCTTTTGGTGATTACTTCAAAAAAGAAGCTATCCATTGGGCATGGGAATTTTTAACAGAAGTGATTAAACTCGATAAAAATCGCCTCTATGTAACTGTATATCCAGATGACCAAGAAGCATATGATACTTGGCATAATGATTGCGGTGTGGAAGAATCTCATATTTCTCGCTTAGAAGATAATTTTTGGGAAATTGGTGAAGGCCCTTGTGGTCCAGACAGCGAAATCTTCTTTGACCAAGGCCCAGAACATGGTTGTGATGACCCTAATTGTGCACCTGGTTGTGATTGTGACCGCTATCTTGAAATTTGGAATCTTGTATTTACTCAATTTAACAAAATGCCTGATGGTTCTTATGAGCCATTACAACATAAGAATATCGATACTGGTGCTGGCTTAGAACGTTTGGCATCTGTATTGCAAGGTTGTCGCACTAACTTTGAAACTGATTTAATTTACCCTATCATCGAAGCTGCAGCAGCTAAAGCGGGCGTAAAATACAATGAAAATGAAAGCATCGACGTATCCTTAAAGGTTATTGCAGACCATGCTCGTGCTGTAACAGCATTGATTTCTGATGGTGTATTGCCTTCTAACGAAGGCCGTGGTTATGTGTTGCGCCGTATTTTACGTCGTGCTGTACGTCATGGCCGTCTGCTCGGTATTGATGGCATTTTCTTAACTCCATTAGTAGATGTAGTAGTAGACATCCTTGGCCCTGGTATTAAATCCATTGCGGACAATAAAGACTTTGTAAAACGCGTCGTATTGAACGAAGAGGAACGATTTAACCAAACCTTAGAACAAGGTCTTGAATTGTTAAATTCCTTAATCGACACATTAGAAATAGATAAAGTAAATGTTGTACCTGGTACAGAAGTATTTAAACTATATGATACATACGGATTCCCTTGGGAGTTAACAGAAGAAATTGCTCATGAACGTGGTTTTACTATCGACCATGACGGCTTTGATGCAGCAATGAAGGAACAACGCGAACGTGCTCGTGAAGCGCGCGTTAAAGAAGATGCAAAGGTGGCAACACCAGACATTACATTCTTAAAAGACGAAGTACTGGAGGAAGATGAATCTGCAACAGCTTCGGCGATTCTTGTTATCGGTAAAGGTGCCGACCGCGTTGATACTGCTGCTGATGGCGATGAAGTAACTATTATCGTCCGCCATACTCCATTCCATGCAGAAGGAGGCGGCCAATTAGGCGATACTGGTTTCATTGTAGGTCCAATGGGTAAAGTAGAAGTACACAACACAAAACGCTTACCAGAAGGTACTATATATCATATCGGTACTGTTGTAGAAGGCTCTATTTCTGATGGTGATGACGTAACCTTTGAAGTAGACGTAAATCGTCGCCATGCTATGGCTCGCAATCATACAGCAACACATTTATTACATGCTGCATTGAAACGGGTCTTAGGTGACCATGTTAACCAAGCAGGTTCCTTGGTAACACCAGATTACTTGCGCTTTGATTTCACTCATTTCTCTCCTGTAACACAAGAAGAATTGAATGATATTGAAGAATTAGTTAATGAAGAAATTTTGAAAGCTACTGATCTTGCTATTGCTGAAATGTCCATGGACGAAGCGAAAGCGAAAGGCGCTATGGCTCTCTTTGGCGATAAATACGGCGATGTAGTACGCGTCGTAGAAGTACCTGGTTTCTCCGTTGAATTGTGCGGTGGTTCTCACGTAGGCAATACTGCTTTCATCAGCACATTCCGTTTGACTAGCGAATCTGGTATCGGTTCTGGTGTACGCCGTATTGAGGCTATCACTGGTCGCGCTGCTATGGAGGCGGCCAAAGGCGATCGAGAAACATTAGAACGATTGGCTGGTGAACTCAAAACGAAACCTGCGCAAGTGGAAGAACGCTTAGCACAAGTATTGGCAGACGCTAAAGAAGTAGAAAAACAATTAACAGACATTCAAAAGAACCTTGCTGCTGCTGGTGCTGCTGATGCGGTATCTGCGAAGGTAACCGTTAATGGTATTGATGCTGTTATGTCTACTGTAAAAGTATCCTCTATGGACGAATTGCGTGACTATGCAGATAAAATCATCGATGTACTTGGTGGTTCCGGCGTTGTTCTCGTAGGTTCTGTAACAGGTGAAGACAAAGTAAGTTTTGTATGTAAAGCATCAAAAGACGTTGTAGCTAAAGGTGTTCATGCTGGTAACATCGTAAAAGCAGCGGCTCAAGTGGCCGGTGGCAATGGCGGTGGTCGCCCAGATATGGCCCAAGCAGGCGGTAAAGAACCGGAAAAACTTTTGGAAGCATTAAAAGCTGGAGACACTGCATTCCGTGCTATGGTTGGTGCTGAATAGTCGTAACTATTCCATTCATGTATAGGTTATACCTATTCGGCTGCTTATGCACCATGATATAATAGTTATACAAAGCATGAATAGAGGGCCACAGCTGTGGTTCTTATCATAAAGGAGGGATATCCATGAAAGTTTCAGATGAAACTATGTTATTCCGTAAAGTGGATGACGAACCGATGACTGCCGAAGAGGTAATCACTCGTGTATATCAATCGATTCAAGAAAAAGGATATAATCCAATTAATCAAATCTTAGGTTATTTAATTTCTGGAGACCCAGCGTATATTACTAGCTATAATAATGCTCGCAGTGATATTCGCCGTCTTGAAAGAGATGATTTAATCGAAGAATTATTGAAGGAATACGCAAAGGCGAAACAACTATAATGAGAATTATGGCTTTAGACGTAGGCAGTCGTACCATAGGTATAGCTTGTAGCGATGCACTATTGATGACTGCTCAAGGTATTGAAACGATTCGTCGTACATCTTTGGAAAAAGACTTTCACCGTCTCAGTGAGTTAATTACTGAATATGAGGTACACGAATTAGTGGTAGGTATGCCCAAAAATATGAACGGTACCAAAGGGGAAAGGGCAGAGAAGACAGAGGAATTTGTCGAAAAAATGAAGGAATTCATTGACTTGCCTGTTACCTTTTGGGATGAACGGCTATCTACGGTGATGGCAGAACGCCAACTCATCGCAGCGGATGTGAGTCGTAAAAAGCGGAAAGATGTTATTGATAAAATGGCGGCGGTTGTTATTTTGCAAGGCTATTTAGATAGACTGCAGTTTACAAAATAAAAGGAGGGAATCCCCATGGTTGATCAAAACTACGAAGGCGAAGTATTCTATCTTGAGTTCGAAGACGAAGATGGGAACAAACAATTCTTCACAGAAGATGTTATTTTAGAACATGAAGGTCAAGAATACGCAGTGCTCGTTCATGTACAAGACGAAGAACATGAAGGTCAAGATGACACATATATGATCTTAGCTCGTATTGAAACTAATGAAGAGGGCGTAGAAGAATATGTACCTCTTGATGAAGAAGATGAACATTTTGAAACATTAGTAAACTTATATGAATCGTTGGATGAAGAGGAGTAATCTTTTCGTTTTTAAAAACTCTCCAGTCAGTGACTGGGGAGTTTTTCTGTATATCGAAAGTCCTTTATATGGTATAATAGAATATAAAAATATTTGTTTTAGAAAGGACTATCAATGAGAAAATCCTTAAAATATATGTCCGCAGTCATCCTTAGTGCTGCTGTAATTAGTGTAGGCGGTTTAGGTGCTCTTTACTTAGTGCCTAATACTTTTGATGAGGATACAGGTACTAAAGTACTTGTTATAGACCAAGATGCGACGGGTACTGAAATTGCAAATATGCTCTATGAGCAAGGCTTGATACGGTCTACGTTGGGCTTTAAAATTTGGTTAGCCCTTAGTGGTACAGGGGATAAATTACAATCTGGACACTACCAAATTCCAAATAAGGTAACGGTTCGTGAGTTAATCGAATTATTACAAGAAGGTCATGTGGAGTCCATTAAATTAACTATACCAGAAGGTTATACCGTAGGGGATATTGCTATTGCTTTGGAAAAGGCTAAGATTATGAAAGCTGCTGATTTTTTAGCAGAAGCGAAAACCTTTGTACCATATCCATATATGAAGGGTACAAGACCTACTACGTATCCTGTAGAAGGTTTCTTATTCCCTAGTACTTATGAAATTCCTGTTGGAGCTACACCGCGCGATGTGATTATGATGATGAGCGAAGAAATGAATCGCTATTTGACACCAGCCGTGAAAAAACAAATTCAAGCACAACATATGAGTATTCATGATTTTGTTACATTAGCATCTATAGTGGAAAGAGAATCTTTATTCGATGCAGATCGACCTGTTATTGCTGGGGTATTCAAAAAACGTTTGGCTCACGGTATTCCATTACAATCTGATGCTACAATTTCCTATGTATTAGGCTATGCGAAGGAAAATGTTACTATTGGGGATACACAATTGCAAAGCCCTTACAATACATATGTGAGCAAAGGTTTGCCACCAGGACCGATTTCTAATCCTGGTAAGAAAGCATTAGATGCTGTATTACATTCTGAAAATACGGATTACCTATATTTTGTAGCTGATAAAGACGGTCATAATCACTTCTCAAAAACCTATGCAGAACATTTAGCAGCGGTGGAAAAAATTTATGGTGGCGATACGATATCTTCTACTAATGCAAATGGTAGTGCTCAAGTAAATGCGCAAGCAGGCCCTAACTATGATGCAACGGCAGCTAGTACAGTACCTGACTATAATTATAGTTCACAAGAGGCGGTGGATGCTGATTCTCAATATGTTGACGCAGAACCGACTTATACCTATACACCGACTACAGTGCCTGCGGCATCGGATCCAGTTGTAACAAGACCTGCTGCTCAAGAACAACAGGCTGCTCAACAGGTAGAAACACCTGTACAGTCTGAACCAGCTACAGCACCTGCATATGTGCCGACTACAACGCCGGCACCTGTACAGGAACCAGCTCCATTGATTCGATCTGTAGAAACATCAAGTACAACATCGTCGACAACAACGACTAATAATCGAGGTGGCGTAGAACGCTAATTAGCCAGTTACTGCTTAGCAAATAATGGTGACCGTAGTTGACAGTGTACCGTAATTAAGGATATTTAATCATATAGGAACGCTGATAGCACTAATCTTACTTTTACTTTCACAGGAATTTACAATATAACAGATGGAATTAAATGATATTTTAAATGAACAGCGCATTTATGCGATGATAAATGATGTGCCCATCCTACGGGAATCGGAAGTACATTTATTTGAAGAATTAATTGGATTATACCAGCCCACCTCAGTATTAGAGGTGGGCACCGCCATTGGTTATTCTACATTGCTAATGGCGCCTCTTTTAGACAAGGAGGAAGGGCATATTACGTCCATTGAACTCGATACAGTACGCCATGAGATGGCGAAATATTATATCAATCAGTCTGCTTATGCAGATAAAGTGACCTTGCTTCAAGGGGATGCAAAAGATGTGTTGAGGAATTTGACTGGTGAATATGATTTAGTGTTTTTGGATGGCCCTAAGGGGCAGTATCTAAATCAACTAGAATTGATTTTGCCACATGTGAAAGAGGGTGGTGTTATTCTCGCCGACAATGTCTTGTTTAGAGGCTATGTGCGCGGTAATAAAGAGGCGCCGCGCCGTTTTAAAACCATTGTCAAACGATTGCAAGAATATTTAACTTATGTAGAGAATAAAGAGTTATTTAACACTACTATTTATCCTATGGGTGATGGTATGAGTGTCAGTGTGTGGAAAGGACACAAATAATAAATATGGCAGAACATTTTATGGAATTACTATGTCCAGCTGGTAATATGGACAAATTGAAAATGGCTATTCGCTACGGTGCAGATGCTGTTTATTGTGCAGGTAAACGATTTGGCTTGCGTGCAGGAAATTCTAATTTCTCTGATGAAGAACTTAAAGAAGCAGTACAATTCGTGCACGAACATGGCAAAAAAATCCATGTAACATGTAATATTATTCCTCATAATGAAGATTTTGAAGGTCTTGAGGACTATTTAAAATTTCTTGAAAGCATTGGTGTTGATGCTATCATTGTAGCGGATATGGGAATTTTTAGCCTCGCAAAACGTGTGGCTCCCGGCCTTGAATTACACGTTAGTACTCAAGCATCTACTACGAACTGGCACACTGTGCAAATGTGGAAAGAACTCGGTGCTGCACGTGTTGTAGCTGCTCGCGAAGTATCCGTAGCGGATTTGAAAGAGATGAAGGAACATGTAGACATTGAAATTGAATCCTTCGTGCATGGATCTATGTGTATTTCTTATTCCGGTCGTTGCCTCTTGTCTAACTATATGACAGGTACGCGAGACGCAAACCGCGGTCAATGTTCTCAAGCGTGTCGCTGGAAATATAGCCTCGTAGAATCCAATCGCCCTGGCGAATACTATCCTATCGAGGAAGATGAACATGGTACGTATATCTTTAATTCTAAAGATCTTTGCCTCATTCATCGCATTCCTGATTTGTACAAAGCAGGTATCGATAGCCTTAAAATCGAAGGCCGTATGAAATCTGTACACTATGTTGCTACCGTTGCTAAAGTGTACCGCACTGCTATCGATGCATATCTTAAAGAAGGTAAGGACTGGTACGTTCGTCCTGAGTGGATTGCAGAATTAGAAAAAATTTCTCACCGTCCCTATACAGATGGTTTTGCCGAAGGTCGTCCTGATGAAAGCGCCCAAAACTATGGTAAATCTACGAACACGCAAACCCATGATTTCATCGGTTTAGTATTGGGGTATAACGAAGAAGGCGGTTATGTGGAATTAGAACAACGCAACAATTTCAAAGTTGGCGATACAGTAGAGTTCTGCCAACCGAAAGGCGATTTAGTAGAAACGGTGATTGAAAAAATGACCGACGCTGATGGCAATCCAATCGATGTAGCACCACATGCACAAATGAAAGTGCGCCTCTATATGGATACGAAATTAGAGCCTTATTCCATGATGCGCCGAGAATGTAAAATTAAAGAGGCATAAGATGGTGAAAGATATACAGTTACCTTTGATGCCATCAAAATCGCTAAAGGGATTTATGAGTAGTAGTTATGGTAAAAGTAATGGTGAAGAAAGTTATGTGTATTTTCACATCGACCCAAAACATACGAATTATGTAAATAGAATCCTAGAAGGTTACGAATATGTAGGAGTTATGACTACGGTAGATTATAATGGCCGTTGTATGGTGCGCTGTACGCCAGATACACGACAACTTGCTATAGATATTCTCAGTACATTGCCAGAAGTATCACTGGATATCTAAATATATTTGATATATCCGTTATGTTCTATGGATGCCCCACTTAGGTGGGGCATTTATGTATATATGCTAAATAGAAATATGGTATAATACAAGTTGAATGTACATAGCATACAATCAATTTGTATAGAAATTAAGTCTAACCGATGGGAGACGAGTATGAAACGAAATTTGTTAAAACGAGCAGCTCTATTAGCTACGATTAGTACTACTATGTGTATCACAGCCTTTGCGGCACAGAATGGACCTGTTATGATACCACAACCGGGGACAGTAGTAGTCATCAATCATAATCCTGATGTGACCTTTGCAGGGAATATCAATTTTGATGTAGAAAGCCAAACGGACAATAATTTACGCATTGGCAATGATGTAGTTCCGAATGTATTATATGGTGCTGTATTTAATCGTTCTGGTGCACCTGATAGTATTGTGCCTGCTCAATCGTATATGTTCATCGGCCCTAAAGAAGTTCCTGCGCCATTGACGGATTCTAGTGATGCAGGCAAAGCAGGAGCGATTTGGTCCGTGGAAACAATTAAAAAAGTAAAGGGTCAAGAAATCCAAGTGGCTAGTCGAGGTATTCCAGAGAAACCATTGGCAGTACAAATGGAAATTATTAAAGATACTTTCACCACAGGAGCTATTGATAATAGTAAAACCGCAATTGGTGAGAATAGTAAAGGGACATTGTACATGACGGTGCCAAAGGATTTTAAACTCACTGCGAGCACCGATATTCCGGCAGATGTACGTGAAACGATGCCGGCTATGTTCCGAGGTAAAATGGGTGAGTCCTTGATGGTGAATTTACTGCCATTGAATGATGCAGAAAAACAACAATTAGCGGATAATCCGCATAATGCGAATACAATCGTATTCAACCGCACTATGGAGATGGCTAGTAGCATTGGTAATTCTGCGAAACAAAGTAAGGTATATACTTATATGAAGGACCATTACCTTAACATGATTATCGTAGCAAAAGATTATGACGATAATGGTGCTCGTGGTAGCGGTGTGTTAATGGTGTCTAAACAGGATAATTCAGATGACGTAATGCTTGTTTTATTTAAAGGTCCAGACATTACGAACTCTAAAATTGAAAAAGTTATTGGATCTATGCTATCTGCACATTTTGAACGTAAATAATTCGTAAACAAATGAGAAAACTGTTGCACTTTGTATTTAGTGTAACAGTTTTTTTCGATGTATTGCATTTTAGAAAATGATGTGGTAAGATAGTCGAGTAAAAGTTATGCGAAGGACATGATTCTCATATCCCTGTGTACCAGAGAGAGGTGGATGCTGGAAACACCTTACATATATATTAGAATTACCCCCTTTAAACTGATTTGTCGAATTCATAGTAGGCAAATACGGTGTGCCCCGTTATCGGCTTAATGAAGTGAATTAACTATACAAATAGATGGTATGGGTAATTAACTAGGGTGGAACCGCGAATGATCTTCGTCCCTTGTTGTAGGGGATAGAGGGTCTTTTTTTATTGGTGAAACTGACCTCGCCCCAGTGATTATCTATGATATATAATTGGAGGAATTATTATGGCAGACGTAAAAATTATTTTACCTGATGGTAGCGCTAAGGAATATGCTGCTGGCACTACTTTAGGTGAGGCTGTTAAACAATTGTCCAATAGTTTGGCAAAAAAAGTATTGGCTGCTAATGTGAATGGCGAACTAACTGACCTTCGCGAAGAACTTGTGGATGGTAGCGAAGTAGCATTTTTAACTTTTGAAGAAGATGGTGGTAAACATACTCTTCGTCACACTGCTTCTCATATTTTAGCGCAAGCTATTAAACGTTTGTGGCCTGAAGCAAAATTAGCTATCGGTCCTGCTATCGATAAAGGTTTCTACTACGATATCGATATGGAACACGTGCTCGTACCAGAAGATTTGTCAAAAATTGAAAAAGAAATGAGCCGTATCGTAAAAGAGAATCTACCTATTACTAAATCTGTTATGTCTCGTCAAGAAGCGATTGAATTCTTTACATCTAAACATGAAGATTACAAAGTAGAATTGATTCAAGATCTTCCAGAAGATGCCATCATCTCTTGCTATAGCCAAGGAGATTTTATCGACCTTTGTGCAGGCCCTCACGCAGCATCTACTGGTAAAGTGAAAGCTTTTAAATTGCAAAGCATTGCTGGTGCATATTGGCGCGGTGATGAAAAGAATAAAATGTTGCAACGAGTGTACGGCACTGCATTTGAGAAAAAAGAGGATCTCGAAGCATATCTTCACCTCTTAGAAGAAGCAGCAAAACGAGATCACCGTAAACTTGGTAAAGAATTGGATCTCTTTGTTATCAAAGAAGAAGGCCCTGGGTTCCCATTCTTCTTGCCAAAAGGCATGGCCCTCCGCAATGCGTTGGAAAACTTCTGGCGTGAAGTGCATCATGAATTTGAATACGAAGAAATTCGTACACCAATCATTTTGAACAAACAATTGTGGGAAACATCTGGTCACTGGTTCCATTACCGTGAAAATATGTACACTACAATGATTGACGAAGCAGAATATGCTATTAAACCAATGAACTGTCCAGGCGGCATTTTGGTGTACCAAAACGAAATGCATTCCTATCGCGATTTGCCACTTCGCTATGCAGAATTAGGCCTCGTTCATCGTCATGAATTGTCCGGTGCATTACATGGTTTGTTCCGCGTTCGCGCGTTCACTCAAGATGATGCACACGTATTCATGTTGCCGTCCCAAATGCAAGACGAGTTGATGAAAGTTATCGAACTTTTCGACCGCATTTATAGTCAATTCGGTTTGAAATACCATGTAGAATTATCTACTAAACCAGATAATGCAATGGGGGATGATGCTATTTGGGAATCTGCCACAGAAGCACTTCGCAATGCTATTGAAGCGAAAGGTATTCCTTATGTAATCAATCCTGGTGATGGTGCATTCTATGGTCCTAAACTAGATTATCACATTGAGGATTCTCTTGGCCGTACATGGCAATGTGGTACTATCCAATTGGATATGAACTTGCCTGAGCGATTCCAAATTGAATACACTGGTGAAGATGGACAAAAACATCGTCCTATTATGATTCATCGTGCGTGCTTCGGTTCTATGGAACGTTTTATCGGTATTTTAACTGAACATTACGCAGGGGCATTCCCAACTTGGATGGCACCAGTACAAGTGAAAGTATTACCAATTAGCGAAAAACATGTAGAATATGCTAAACAATTGGCTAAACAAATGCACCACGATTACATTCGTGTAGAAGTAGATGACCGCAATGAAAAGATGGGTTACAAAATCCGTCAAGCACAAATGTCTAAAACTCCATACATGCTCGTTGTAGGAGATAAAGAAATGGAAAATGGCGAAGTAGCGGTGCGTCGTTACGGTTCTGACGAATCTAATACTATAGCATTTGATCAATTTGTAAGTCATATTACATTAGAAATTGAAGAGCGTAAAAATAATTTATAATAGATGAGCAATACTTATAAGAGTCTACTGCATTAAATAATTAATCATCTAAATTATTAATCATACAAAAAAAATGAATTAAAAACAAGGAAATCCATATATTTATGTTTAATATATAAATATATGGATTTTTATTTTTTACTCTTGTTGATGAGGAGGTATGTATGCCAAAAGAAGTATTTATAGCCTCAGGTATTGTATTTGGCATTGTCTTTGGTTTTTTATTAAAACGAAGTCGATTTTGCGCGGCTGGGCTAACGCGGGATATAGTATTAGAAAATCGATGGCATAATGCTGTATATATACCCGCTATTGTCATGATGGAAGCCTTTATTTATTTTTTGATGGTAGGCAGTGATGTGATTCCAGGACCGAAAATGGCTGATTTTTCTTTATTTCGCATCGGCCTTGGTAGTTTAATGTTTGGTATAGGAGCCGTTTTATGTAATGGTTGTATAGTGAGCTCTCTCTTAAAATGCGGAGATGGGCGACTCATTGGATGGATTTCAGTGCCTATTTTTACATTAAGTGCGTATATTGCAAAAGGTGGTTGGCTAGCATCGACGACTAAATCGTTAGATAAAGTATGGTCGGTGCCTGATACATTGCTAGCCAATTTACCAATATCGCCTATTGTACTGGCTGGTGTTGGAATGATTATTATGTTGTGGGCTTTGCGGTATGTGTATAATACAACGAAATTAGGATTTACTATTCCAGGGCGGTATGCTGGATGGCGGCATATAGTATTTGAAAAAATTTGGCCTAAAGAAATGGTGGTTATGCTCATCGGTATCTGGATGGCTTTAGGATTTTTATTTTCTAATTGGGCTGGTCGCAATGGTGGATTTGGCATTACGACACCTCTTGTGAGCTGGTTTGAATTTTTTACTGCTGGTAAATCTTTGGGGTGGGCATCTTTATTTGTACTTGGTATTATAATGGGTGCTTTCATTACGGCTTGGCTAGGTGGTGAGTTTACTATTGTAAAACCTCGCTTACAATCTATTGTTTTGACCGTTATTGGTAGCGTACTGATGGGAATTGGTGCTGTATGGGCATCAGGGTGCTTTATTGGCAATGTTATGGTAGGTACTGCACAGTTTTCTATGAAAGCTTGGTATTCTACGATTTTTATTGTTAGTGGCGTTTGGTTAGCTACTTTCATAATGATTAAAATGCGTACATTTACTAGAAATTAGGAGGCAGACTATGAAAGACATAATTGTTATTGATACAAAAGGATTGGATTGCCCATTACCACTAATGGAAATGAAAAAAGCCTTGGCTACAATGGAAATAGGGCAAGAATTAATATTAGATTTTACATGTCCAGAAGCAGTTGTTAATTTGCCTAACTATTGTAAAGAACACAAACACACAGTATTAAGTTTAGACCGCTCAGATACTTGTTGGACTATTAAAGTTAAGAAATAAGAATATATAGCGTTTGCATGTTTGAAGTAGATGCGTCATATGAGTAGTTTATAAAATAAAAGAATCAGTTCTGTAAGAATATATCTGTACAGTCCCTCTAATGTTAGACCTAAGAAATCTAACATTAGGGATTATAACAAGAATATATCTTAAGAGCTGATTCTTTTGATTTATGTATTGATACTTTTGTCTAATAACCTACATTTGGCAGCGTTAGTTAAGAGAGACCAATCCAGTGCCAATAGGTTAATGTAAATACTAGCATCATAAGGTATCCTATAATTGTCATTGGAATACCGGTGCGCATAAATGTTTTTACATCGAAGGTGTCTGTGCCGTACGCAACCATACCTTGTGGGGAATTTACTGGTAATACGAGGCCGAAGCAGATAGCATATTGCATGAGCATGGTTACGCCCAGTGGATTAAGACCGTCTGCATCATGACCCATTACGATGGATATGACAATAGGAATCATAGCCGATGAAAGAGCCGTAGCAGAGGCGAATCCTAAATGGATGACGATGAGAAATGCTGCCATAATGGCAATGAGTAGGAATATGCTAGCTGTTTCGAGGGAAAAGGCAGATACAAATACATGGGCAAGCCAAGTGGCAGCTTTTGTTTTTAGTAATACTGAACCAAGACCGATGCCAGCGCCAAACATAACGATGGAACCCCAGTCGATGTTAGGTTGTGCAAATTTCCAATCCATAATGCCTATGCCAGGGAAGAAGAATAAGGCTATAGCAATAATCGTTGTCGTAGTTGTATCGATAGTGTGTAATTTTCCTCCTGTAGCCCAAAGGAATAATAGTCCAATAGAGATGGCTAGCAATTTTTTTTCATTAAGGCTCATAGGTCCAATTTCACGTCGCATATTGGCAATATGTACATCGCCGCCTTTGAGCTCTTTAAATTCAGGTTTAATGAGCGCTTGAGTTACAAAATATAAGATAGTCACCATTAACATAGAATAAGGGGCTGCAGCAAGTAGCCAATCAATCCACGGAATCGTTGTATTCATTTGGGTTTGAATAAAACCAACGGCTACTAGATTTTGGGCTGCTGCTGTTTGGATCATAATATTCCAAAACGTGTCGGCTTGTGTAGCGCCTACCATGAGTAAAGCTGCTACTTGACTTTTTTTGTTAATACCTAAGCTTTCAACAATACCAATGATAATGGGCGCTAAACAAGCGAGGCGCGCCGTTGCACTAGGGACGAAGAAGGCGAGAATAAATCCTGTAATAATGACACCGAGATAAATGCGACTTACTTTGGTGCCTACAGCGGATAATACGTTTAATGCAATGCGTCGATCTAGTCCTGTTTTGCGCATAGCCACAGAAATAAACATAGCCGCGCCAACGAGAACCATAGCAGGAGAAGAGAAACCAGAAATAATGAGTTTCAATGCATTAGAAGTGCCATACAATTTGGCAGGTGCTTCGGGATTGGGGGAGAATCCTAATAATAGAGCTGTAAGAGCTGTAATGATAGTGGCGCTTACTGGGTAGGATACAGCAGAACTCATCCAAAGAATGATGGCGAAAGTGAGGATGCCAATCATGCGATGACCACCAGTGGATAATGTGTCTGGACTCGGCAGTGCTAATATAATGCCTAGCACAAGAAAGGCTAAGACGAGGCCTATATTTTGCGCTTTTGTCCTATTCGTAGTAGATGTAAGCATAGGAATACTCCTTTCAAAATTAACTATAACCTATTTTTATTGTATCATGAAAATTTGTTGAGTTTTGTATACATGAGTAATTTTATACAACAACATTCAAAACTATCAGATCTATGAAACTAAAAGTATAGTTAACTGTTTTGCATGGATGTGTGATATATTTTAAGTATCTTACTCATTTTGTTGACAACTCCATGAGGATTTGATATTATAGTTAAGTAATTGATGAAGCAGAGGCCATCCGCCACTCACCTAATGTCATGAAGCACTAGGTTTTATACTGAACGAACGTATTACGGATGGTGTATGCCATCCGTATTTTTTATATTCTCTTGGAGGTGAATGCTATTAGCAAGGATACACCGCGTATTAATGAAGAGATTCGCGCGCGAGAACTTCGGGTCGTAGGTCCTGAAAATGAACAAATCGGTATCATGTCAGCTCGTGAAGCGTTGGCTTTGGCTGAAGAAAGACAACTCGATCTCGTGGAAATCGCACCAAATGCGAAACCGCCAGTAGCTCGTATCATGAACTACGGTAAATATCGTTATGAGCAACAAAAACGTGATAAAGAAGCTAAGAAGAAACAAAAAGTAGTGACTTTGAAAGAAGTGAAACTACGTCCACATATCGAAGACCATGACTTCTATGTTAAAATGAAAAATGCCTCTAAGTTCTTAGGTGAAGGTAATAAAGTCAAGGTTACAATTATGTTCCGTGGCCGTGAATTATCACACCCAGAACTTGGTATGGCAGTGTTAACTCGTTTTGCAGAGGAGTTAAAGGAAACTGCTTCTATTGAAAAGGCAGCTAAATTAGAAGGTCGTAATATGACCATGATTTTAGTAAGTAAGTAATTTTGGAGGATTCAAATTATGCCAAAAATTAAAACTCGTCGCGCAGCGGCTAAACGTTTCAAAGTAACTGGTACTGGTGAATTCAAGCGTGCGAAAGCTTTCAAAAGCCACATTCTTGAAAAAAAATCCCCAGCTCGTAAACGTAATTTACGCAAAGCAGCTTTGGTTAGCAAATCCGACTACAAACGCGTAGTTAAATGCTTACCATACGCTTAATCGTTACGAATTATAAGATATTTTAGGAGGAACATACAATGGCAAGAGTGAAAAAGGGCGTTACAGCTCATGCACGTCATAAAAAGATTTTAAAATTAGCTAAAGGTTACCGCGGTACTCGTTCTCGTTTGTTCAAAAAAGCTAACGAAACAGTAATGAAAGCATTGTACTACGCTCGTCGCGACCGTCGTGCGAAAAAACGCGAATTCCGTCAATTGTGGATTGCTCGTATCAATGCAGCAGCTCGTATCAATGGCACAACTTACAGCCGTTTCATCGCTGGTTTGACTAAAGCAGGCGTAGAAGTGAACCGTAAAATGTTGGCTGATATTGCAGTTAACGATGCAGCAGCTTTCGCTAAATTAGTAGAAGTAGCTAAAAACGCTTAATCGCTGAATTTATGAGGACTCTCCCATGGAGAGTCCTTTTTGCTAATTTGAAATACCATCATTGTTGCACTATCAATGACTCTATAAGCATACACTTTGATTGTATTCATTAAATAGGAGATATATTATGCAAAATGAATCTAAATTTGAAGGATCGGTTTTAGGTTTTATCGGATACAGCTTGCTAGCTACATTAATTACTACATGTACTTTTGGCATTGCTTTTCCTTGGGCGGATGTGATGTTTCAAAGCTGGATTTGCCGTAATACCATTATTGATGGTCGCCGACTCTATTTCGATGGCACGGGTGCGCAATTGTTTGGCAACTATATTAAATGGTTGATTTTAACCGTTATCACCTGCGGTATCTACGGTTTTTGGATGTTTAACAAAATTACCCATTGGAGAACGAAACATACGCATTTTGCGAATTAATTGAATAGTGAAAAAGCTGCTTTTCTATGTGTATTAATTTCACATAGGGAAGCAGCTTTTTTCTCATATAGCAATTTATTTAGTATTTACTTAGTCCGTGTTTACCAAATCGATATAACACGATAGCAATGATTAAATTTACCACGAATAGTCCTGTAAAGAATGTCAACGCCGTATCGTAGCCATAGCCATTTTGTTTAAAGTAGCTAATGAGCATAGGTCCAGCAATACCTGCCAACCCCCAAGCCGTTAAGATACGACCGTGGATAGTGCTGAGTTGGCGGATGCCGTATAGATCGGCAAGGTACGCTGGAATGCAAGCAAAGCCACCGCCGTAGCAGGTGATAATGAGCAGTACTAGTATTTGGAATAAGAATGATTCTGTAGTGTGTGATAAATACCAAAAGGCGATGATTTCTAATAGGAAGAACAGAATATAGGTGAACCCACGACCGATGTAATCGGAAATCGTGGACCACAGAATACGGCCGCCACCATTGAATACGCCGATAATGCCAACCATGGATGCCGCTTGCGCCGACGTCATACCGATGACCTCTTGTGCCATAGGAGATGCTACAGCAAGCAAACCGATGCCACAGGTGATATTGATGAAGAAAATCCACCATAATGCACCGAACTGCCATGTTTTAATAGCTGCGTTGGCAGTCATACCTAGATTGGATTCGTAGGTGTTTTTGTCATTGGTATTAGGTTGTGTTTTGGTCTTTGTATTATTATTATTATTATTACAAGAATTTCTTTCTATATCAGTAGATTGGTGAATCTTTGTTGTGGCAGATTTAGTTGACGTAGTAATTACAGGCGGTTTTAAATATAATGATGAAAGCCCCATAATGATAATATATACAACACCGAGGATGAGGAAATTATTAATAATCCCTACAGTAGCTACTAAATATTGCATAACGGGGCCAGCGATGAGAGCGGCGAAGCCAAAACCCATGATGGCAAGCCCTGTAGCAAATCCAGGACGTTTAGGAAAATATTTTACCAGTGTTGATACAGGCGTAATATATCCGATGCCTAGACCGATACCACCAATGACACCGTAGAAGAGGTAGAGCAGGGTTAAACTTTGTACAGATAGGGCATAGGCAGTACCTAACAGACCGATACCAAAGAATAAAGTGGATAATAAACCACTCTTCTTAGGGCCTATGCTTTCAGCAAAACTACCTAAAAAACCAGCGGATAAACCGAGTAATAAAATAGCGATGGAAAACGTCCACGTCGTTTCCGCCAAGGTGAACCCCATTTCATTCATAATAGGACGAGTGAGCACACTCCAAGCGTAAACACTGCCGATGGAAATATGGATGCCAATAGCAGCTAATGCAATAAGCCAACGGTTTCTCATAAGAAATACTCCCTTCATAATTACACTTGTAATATTTCGAAGCTCTTACAAAGACGGATACTTGCTGATAGAAGAGGTACTTACAGGGGAATTTACCTCAAACTACACGCAAAAAAACGTCTGAGCAATCGCTTTGCCCAGACGGTCGGCCTTCGCACACATGTGCGCTACTGTGCATGTAGTTAATTCTACTTATCCGTCAGCCCAGTAGGTATATTATACGTTTAGTCTAACAGGAGAGAGGGTGGCGTGTCAATGAGGAATATCGAAAATATTGGAAGTTGAATGATGTTTTAGTTTTCTTAGAATTTATGTTACACTAAATACATAAAGAGAGCCTTTAATGTGAGGTGGCATTAGGCTCATCTGCAAGCTTCAAAATATGATGACCCTAGCGTGTAAATGTTAGGGTCATTGTACTATGTTAACTATAAAGGATGTCATATGGTAAAGGGAAAGAATGTAAATATATTTTTGCTAGATGGTGAAGTTACTGGTCGGATTAAATGCACATTGGCGAATTGGACAGGACTAGTGTATAAAATACCAAGATCATTACTGGCAGAATCTAGAAATATAACTGCTTTACATCAAAGTGCGATTTATATGTTATTTGGCACAGATGACAATAACGAGCCTCTTGTATATATTGGGCAAGCCGGTATTAGAAAAAATGATGATGGTGTATTACGTCGATTAATGGAACATGATACTGATGATAGTAAAGATTTTTGGACAGAAGCCATTGTGCTAACTACTTCTAATGATAGTTTTGGTCCAACAGATTTAAACTATTTAGAAAATAGATACTATAATTTAGCAAATGAAATTGGTCGATATAAATTGTTCAATACTGTTGAGCCTAGCATGGGTAATGTAACAGAAGAAAAAGTGAGTGAGCTAGAGGGATATGTTGAGTTTTCTAATCTACCTATTGGTTTATTAGGTAAAAAACTATTAACACCTATTGATGAAACTAGTGATAGTTCTAATGAAAGCAATCAGATTTTATATTTATCCCAACGAGTGGGAAAAGAAGAGATTCTTGGATATGCTAAAGAAACAAATGAAGGAATTTTACTTTTAAAGGGGAGTAAAATATCTCATAGATGGGCGCCCAAATTATCTAGTATTTTGAAGAAACGAAGAGATGATGCTAAAAAAGATGAGAATAATATATTAATAGAAGATATTATGTTTAGTAGTCCTTCTGCAGCAGCTATTTTTCTAATAGGGCAAAGCTCTAATGGTTTAACTCTCTGGAAAAATGAAAGTGGTGTCACTTTAAAAGAATTGAGAAATAATAGAAGTAATTTCTAAACATGACTGAAGCAGGTATTGACATTTGACTTTATACACGGTATATTTATCTTAATAAATATACCGTGTAATTTTTTTACATGGAATAATGAGAAGCGAAAAGAGGTGCAGTATGTATATTCAAGATGTGTTTCACAGCAATACCGGTATATCTCAATTCAGATTAGAAGAATCTAATAGTGACAAGGCCGTTTTATATACCTTGTATGGTCAAAATGAATTGAGCAAAGATTTATTTAGAGGCCCTGAATATGTTGTAGCGTGCAAACAAATAAAATTATTACGTACAAATAGTACTCTCCATGAAGGAGATTTAGTATTTAGTACTATATCTGGTGAGGCTACCGTAGTAGGGGCTGACCATGAAGGATATATTTTGACGCAGAATTATGTGCGTATGGTGCCAGTGCCACAAAATGTAGTAGATACCAAATATATAGCCTTTCTTATAAATGAAAGCCCAGAGATTAAGCGCTATTTCAGACAAAACTTACAAGGCAGCCAAGTTGTTAGATATAGTCTTAACTTGTTAAAAAAGGTGCCATTACCACCGTTACCAAGCATTGAGAAACAGCGTATTATCGGTGATATATATTATAAACAATTGAAATTACAAGCGTTACAACAGCGTGTAGCTATCAATCAAGGTACCATAAAGATGGCTATGCTACGAGGGGTGAACTAATATGACAGAATTAGAATTTGAAAGCCAATTAATAGAGCAATTGTCTACAGGTCTAGTTATGGGGAGTGGTCCGATAGCTCGTGAAGGCAAAGCTTATGGTAATATGCAGGTTTACAAGAGTAAATTATGGAAATGTGAACCATCGATTAAAACAACGCAAGATTTATGGGATAATTTCCGACACATTTTGTATCAGTTAAATCAACAAACATTAGATAAACCATTAAGCGATACAGAATTTGGTCAAGTGCAAAAGGTCATTAATGAATTATATACGCCATATCAAGCAGGACAATTTTTATATGGTATTAATGGTGTATCTCAAGTGGAAGTTGATTTAGATGATGGCCGACATGTATTTTTGACCGTGTTTGATCAAAAACAAATTGGCGCAGGTAATACAGTGTATCAAGTAGTGAGTCAAATTCAACGGCCTGCTAAAATTGCAGGGCGTCAAGATAGACGCTTTGATACGACTTTACTCATTAATGGATTGCCTATCATTCAAATCGAAGAAAAAGCGGAGTCCCATTCTGCAGATGAAGCGTTAAACCAAATGCACCAATACATTCAGGAAAGTCAGTATTCTGATATTTTTTCTACTGTACAAATTTTAGTAGCCATGACGCCAAACCACATCAAGTATATGGCTAATACTACGGCGGATATGTTCAATAAAGACTTTGCCTTTGAGTGGCAAAATCCTAATGATAATAAGATTGTTAGAAATTGGACCGCCTTTGCTGATATGTTCCTCAGTATTCCTATGGCACATCAAATGTCTACACAATTTACTATTTTGGATGGTACGCAAAACAAGCAAATGCTTAAGGTTATGCGTCCTTATCAGGTATATGCAACAAAAAATGTGTTAGAAAAATTGAAACACGTAGACTTTGACCTGCCTAATAATAAAATTGGTTATGTATGGCATACAACAGGTTCTGGTAAAACTATCACTAGCTTTAAAACCGCATGGCTTGCCAGTCGATTGCCAAATGTAGAGAAAGTCGTATTCGTTGTTGACCGCGTAACTTTGACTAAACAAACAGAAGAGGCGTACAAAGCTTATGATCCAGAAGGGTCTATTGAATTTGAAGGTAAACAATTCGATACAGTCAGTGGCACTGAAAATACGACAGCACTTAAACGGAGATTAAATGAAAAAGGCTATGGTATTATCGTTACATCTGTACAAAAACTAACAACCTTAATTAAACGCAAAGATTTTGTTGTGCCTAATAAACATATCGTTTTTATCGTTGACGAAGCTCATCGCTCTACAGGTGGTGAAAGTTTTGAAGAACTACAAACAGTCTTTAAAGGTGCGGCTTGGGTAGGCTATACAGGAACACCGCAATTCGAAGAAACCGTAGGTAAAAAAGGTACAAAAACACATGAAGTATTCGGTGATTTGCTGCATGCCTATACTATTCGTGAAGCCATTGCAGATAAAAATGTGTTAGGTTTTAAAGTTGATTTTGAAACAACCATTGACGAAGAACAGATGAAAACAGTGTACTTGCCATCATTTTATAAGAATAAATACCCTAAATGGAGTGCAGAGGATATTAAGCGGAAAATTGACAATTTGACACCAGATGATATGGACGATATGGTAGAACCTAGTTTCTATGATAATAATCCAGACCATGTGCGATTAGTGGTAGAAGATATTTTTAAAAATTGGCGTAATCGTTCTAATAATGGAGCCTATAATGCGATGCTCACCACTCATGTAGGGGGGAACAAACCGAGCACACCGATGGCGATGATGTATTTTGATGAATTTGAACGTGTTAACAAAAAACGGGCGTCACAAGGCTTGCCAACCCTCAAGGTGGGGATTAGTTTCAGCATGTCCACCGATAATGGTGAAAGCCAGCTTGAAAACAACAATGGTTTGCTCCGTGCTATACAACACTATAACGCCATGTTTGGCACTAGTTTTGGATTAGATGATGTAGCAGGATATACGCAAGATTTGACGACTCGTATTAATCGAAGCGCTCGGGATGGTCAATTTTTAGATATTGTCATCGTCATCGATCAATTGTTAACAGGTTTTGATGCACCTAAATTAAATACATTATATGTGGATCGGACGTTGAAAAATTCTTTGCTTATCCAAGCCTATTCTCGAACTAACCGCATTGCTGATAACCAAGGCAAGCCATGGGGTCGTATTGTTAATTACCGCTGGCCAGTACAAAACGAAAAACTCATGAACCGCGCATTGAGTATTTATGCTAATAAAGACTCTGCTTATGTACAAATCACTATTCCAACGACGGATGGGGAAGGGACTGGTGGACTTATAGGTATTGGCTTATTAGCTAAAAACTTTAAAGCGCAGTTTGATGAGGTTAAACAAGTTGTAGATCGTTTAGCAGATATAACCGATACTTTTACAGAAGTGCCACCTAGTGAGTCGAAACAGGAAGAAATGTTCAATCTCATGAAAAAATATAGTATGGGTATGTCTAAATTGAAACAATACGATCCTGAACAAGTGAATGGTGAACAAATTGGTTTTGACTATGATAACCCTGATGAGTTGATTATCATGTTAGGCATGACTGTTGAAGAAGAAAAAATGCTCACTACTTCGTTATATAACGATTTGAAAGAACGCATTGCAAAAACACACGATGTACCGGTGGCGCAAATCGAACTACGCATGACTCATGTGAAAGATGTGAGCGTCAATTACGATTATCTTACTGAATTAGTAGAAGCGTTGATGAATGCTGTTCATGAGAAGCGGATGGACGATGCGCAAACATATCGTGATAAAATCAGCGACTTTGCCCTCTCTTTGGATGATAGACAATATGCGAAAAGCATTAATAAAGCAGCTGATGCTATTATCAAAGGCGAATATCCACCAGTAGGGGCAAATATTACATATCCGATTCAATTAAAATCGAGTAAAGATATTATTCGTGATGCTAATTCGATGATTATTAAAGACGAAATCTTTAATTTCCGATTACAATGGGGGATTATTGATGTTATCAGCAATGATGAATTATTAGAACTGTTCAACCGTCATACCTATGGCAAGCAAGATTTAGATACGACTGGTCGTATTAGCCAATTAAAGAAGGATGCTCGTGGTGAATACCAAAGTAAAGCACAAGATGCAAATGTATTAGCTTTGAGCAAAATTAAATACGGCAATGAACTGGTATCTGAGTTATATACATTCGCCGACACCTATGTGAGTGAAAGATAGAATTGCAATTGTTATACAAAGGAGGTTGCAATGAAAGAAGAAAAACGAAGAGTGCCGAAACTAAGATTTCCTGGGTTTACGGAAGATTGGGAACAGCGTAAGTTAGGTAGTATTGGCTCAACATATACTGGATTATCAGGTAAAACAAAAGAAGATTTTGGGCACGGTGAGGCACAATATATTACATATTTAAATGTATTTCAAAATACAGTCTCGGATATAACTATGACTGATAAGGTGGAAATAGACACAACACAAAATGAGGTGAAATACGGGGATGTATTATTTACTACATCATCTGAAACACCAGAAGAAGTTGGTATGTCCTCAGTATGGCTGGGAGTTTCACCTAATACTTATTTAAACAGCTTTTGTTTTGGTTTTAGACCTAATCAGAAAATTAATCCATATTTTTTAGGGTACTCATTACGTTCGCCATATATGAGAAACAAGATTAAGATTCTGGCTCAAGGTATATCACGGTATAATATTTCAAAAAATAAAGTAATGGAACTTGAGATCAGCGTGCCAAATAATGAGGAACAAAAGTTATTAGGGGCCTTCTTACAGCGTATTGATTTGATTATTACCCTTCATCAGCGTAAGCTTGAAAATCTAAAATTAAAGAAAAAAGCGTTGCTTCAGAAACTTTTTCCGAGAAATGGGGAGTGTTATCCAGAGCTTCGTTTTCCAGGATTTACTGATGCTTGGGAACAGCGTAAGTTTCTGGATTTATTAGATGCACAATATGGAATCAGAAGAGGTCCGTTTGGTAGTTCGCTAAAAAAAGATTCTTTCGTAAAGAAATCTGATTATGTAGTATATGAACAACAAAATGCCATATATGATAACTATGAAACTCGTTATTTTATTTCAAAAGAGAAATATAATGAGTTAATTCGGTTTAATATACAACCAGGCGATTTTATTATGAGTGGTGCAGGGACTATAGGTAGAATCTCAATGGTTCCAGATGGCATAAAAAAGGGGGTCTTTAATCAAGCGTTAATTAGATTTAAAGTGAATAAGGACTCTATTAATCCACTATACTTTCTTAAGTTTATGCAGTCAGATATGATGCAAAAACAGTTGACACAAGCAAATCCTGGATCTGCTATGACAAATTTGGTTCCAATGGATGAGTTAAAAAAGTGGGATGTTACTATTCCATCACTTGAAGAACAAAATAAGATAAGTACTTTTATAAATCAAATAGATGAGTTTATTACCCTTCATCAGCGTAAGTTAGAACACTTACAATTACAGAAAAAAGCGTTGTTACAACAGATGTTTGTATAAATAAAGGAGAAAATGTATGGCTGAGTCAAAAGCACAAAATATTTCTAGCCAATTATGGGCTATTGCAAACGATTTGAGAGGCACAATGGATGCTAGTTCTTTTAAGGATTACATTCTACCGTTCTTGTTCTATAAATATCTTTCTATCCATCAAGAAGCTTATATTATCGATAATTGGGGGTATGATGAGTCGGATGGATTAACTGTTAATGAGTTTTATAAACAGGCTGTAGAGGAAAATGGTTTAGATGAATGCTTGTTAGATATTGCAGGTACATTAGGCTATGCTATTAATCCAGAGGATACGTGGGCTACGTTAACAGAACATATTCATAATGGCGAAGTAGTTCCTAGTGATTATCAACGTTTGTTTGATAATTTCAATAAAAATGCTGAAATTAATAAAGAAGCAGCCGCTGATTTTAGAGGTGTGTTTAACAGTGTAAACCTTGGTGATTCTGGATTGGGATCTACCCTTACAGGCCGTACTAAAACATTGAATGCTGTTGTCACCAAACTCGATGAAATTGAGTTTAAGGATGAAAGCGGAAAAGATATTCTTGGTGAGATTTATGAGTATCTAATTGGTAAATTTGCCGCCAATGCAGGTAAAAAAGGTGGCGAGTTTTACACACCTCATGAGGTTAGTGTTATACTATCTAAATTAGTTACCGAAGACTTGGACGGAAAAGAAGATACTTTCACAGTCTACGACCCTACAATGGGCTCTGGTTCACTGTTATTGACGGTTCGCAATGAAGTTCCTAATGGACATCGACAAGGGGCGGTGAGTTTTTACGGGCAAGAATTGAATACAGTAACGTACAACTTGGCTCGTATGAATCTCATGATGCATGGTGTAACGTATAATAATATGACGTTGCGCAATGCTGATACGTTAGGCAGTGATTGGCCAGATGGACCAGATGCAGATGGTATTGACCGCCCACGTTCCTTTGATGCGGTTGTAGCAAACCCTCCATATTCTGCTAAATGGGATAATAATGAAAGCAAGTTAAAAGATCCTCGTTTTGCTGAATATGGTAAATTAGCGCCTGCATCGAAAGCAGATTATGCTTTCATCCTACATAGCTTGTATCACCTCAACAACGAAGGCACAATGGCCATAGTATTACCTCATGGCGTATTATTCCGCGGTGCTGCAGAAGGTAAAATTCGTCAAACCTTGCTAGAAAAAAATTACCTTCATGCAGTAATAGGATTGCCAGCGAACCTATTCTATGGTACAAGCATTCCTACTACAATTCTTGTATTTAAAAAGAATCGTACTACCCGTGATGTATTATTTATTGATGCTAGCAACGAATTTGAGAAAGGTAAAAATCAAAACAATCTTAGCGAAGAAAACATTGCTAAAATTATTGAAACATACCGTAACCGTCAAGACGTTGATAAATATGCACACCTTGCAACTATGGAAGAAATTAAGGAAAATGATTACAACCTTAACATTCCACGCTACGTCGACACATTCGAGGAAGAAGAAGAACTCGATCTTGATGAAATCAATCGCATGATTGCCAAAGACAACGAAGAAATCGCACAACTAGAAAAAGAAATAGCCGAACAATTAGCCCTATTAGGTGTCAAAATGTAAGGAAAAGAGGTAGAAATGACCTAATAGAGCATTTCTACCTCTTTTTGTGTGCTTGGGAACAGTGTAAGTTGACTGATATTGCTAAAACTTTTATTGGATTAGTTACAACAATGACAGAAAATTATAGAGATAGTGGTACATTGCTGATTCGTAATTCAGATATAAAAGAAGGACAGTTTATATTTTCCGAGAAACCAATCCATTTAGATGAAGAGTTTGCAGAGAAGAATAAAACAAGAAGATTACAAATAGGTGATGTGGTAACCGTACACACAGGTGATATAGGAACCTCAGCTGTAATTAAGGAGAAAGAGGCTGGTGCTATTGGATTTGCTACTATAAATACACGCACGGATAAACGTATTCTAAATCCATATTTTCTTTCTACTTATTTTAATACTGAAAAACATAAATGTTATGCAAATAGTGTTTCTACTGGTGACGGTAGATCAAATTACAATATAAAAGACTTTAATAAATTAGTAATTTCTATTCCAACTTTGGATGAACAAGAAAAAATTTCAGCCCTTATAAATAATATAAACACTATTATTACCCTTCATCAG
Source organism: Veillonella caviae (assembly GCF_003992125.1). Lineage (GTDB taxonomy): Bacteria > Bacillota > Negativicutes > Veillonellales > Veillonellaceae > Veillonella > Veillonella caviae. The sequence goes on from NZ_RQUY01000003.1 coordinate 94,655, forward strand.
CAAGAGCCATTTCTATATGGGAACAGTGTAAATGGTAGGGTAGCATTATGTTAACAATAGATAAAAAATCCGAACTATTTTATATTTATTATGAAAAATGGATACGAATTTATAAAGAAGGGGCGATTCGTGATGTAACCATGCGCAAATATGAAATTACATTGTTATGGTTAAAGCGATTGGTGCCTGAGTTGAGGCTTTCACAATTAAATAGAATATCATACCAGCAATTATTGAACGATTATGCAGAGTTTCACGAACGACAGACGACAATGGATTTTCATCATCAGATAAAGGCAGCCATATTGGATGCGGTGGATGAGGGATTCATTGACAGAGATCCGACGAGAAAGGCTATTATTAAAGGTCGTACCCCAAGGGAAAAGAAGATAAAGTATCTAAACCAATTTGAGTTACATACTTTGTTAGTAAATCTAAAGTTAACACCAGAGATTAATTGGGATTGGCTGATATTAATTATCGCAAAAACAGGAATGCGATTTTCAGAGGCGTTAGCATTGACGCCAAAAGATTTTGATTTCCCGCATCAGGCGTTAATTGTAAATAAAACCTGGGATTATAAAGGTGATGGTGGATTTTTACCTACTAAAAATCGCTCATCTGTTAGGAAGATTCAATTGGATTGGCAAACAATTATCAAATTTTCGGAGCTGATAAAAGGGTTACCTGAAGATAAGCCTATTTTTGTAAATGGTCGCGTGTTTAACTCAACAATTAATGGTATTTTGGAACGGTATTGTAAAAAGTTGGGGATTCCTGTTATATCAGTCCATGGGTTGAGGCATACACATGCCTCGTTATTACTATTTGCAGGTGTGTCAATCGCCAGTGTGGCAAGACGATTAGGACATGCTAGTATGACTACAACACAGAAGACCTATATTCATATTATTCAAGAATTAGAGAATAGAGATATTGATTTGGTGATGCGGTCATTGGCTGGACTAGCGTGATGGAATTTTTGTAGAAATGGCTTTTACTGATGAAGGGTAATAAGTTTTTCAAACAATATAAAAAACTTTGCTATTATTTCTTGCTCATCGATTGAAGTAGAAATAGTAAGATTTAAATTCTTTAGTTTATTAAAATACATATAGGTACGTGATCCACCTTGCTTAAGTAGAACCGCATATTTTCTAAACTCATTGCCATAGTTTAACTGAAGTTGTAAAAAATTAGAATTTAAATTTTTAGTCGTAAACACTGGATATAATGTACTAACAATCCCTTTATCAACAATATAGTTTATATTAAAATGAAAAATTTCATCATCACTCATATGACGATATGTAAAATAACCATATGGTACTATATTGTAACCTGTATTGTCCTTAGATGCGATTTGATTGCCATCATAATAGTCCGTTTGAAAAAATAGACCTTTTCGAGAAGATGTTAATACTGGATATTGATTATTTTGTGTAGTTATTTCTGTATACTGAATTAAGTAATCCCCCAACTTACGCTGTTCCCAAGTGTTGTTTATAACATACATAATACAATGTTTCGTAATTCTGAAATTAAAATTCATACATAAAATAAACAAGGAGAAAAGAACGAATGAGTTCCTTTCTCCTTGTTAGTATGATACAATCATATCAAAGTGAGACACAGATGGTTTTCGTAGGCCAGCTCTCGCTTCTAATTTTGATATTGAAGAAACGGTCTGACTTACTCTGTCGGGCCTTTTTTCATGCCTGCTGTAGGGAGGTTTTTGGTATTGACGTTCATAATAAATCTATGAATTATGTTATAATACAATAATATAATAGCGACATAGAAAGGAGTTATCATGACTGAAATACAATCCTTATTATTATTAAAATCAGCTCTCGAATCTGCGGATATGCACGGCGTTGAATCGTTACTGGCTGATGATTGTGTATATGTTTCTACAGGTCGAGGTACGATTGCTCGTAATCGGGTTGAAGTGATGGATTTTTTATCTACTATGGCCGATTCTATAAAAGCAGATCATGTGCCGGTTATAGGCAATGTGATTCGCGTGGATGAGGTGTACGAAGAAGATGCTTTATACCGTCCTGGCAAGCTAGGTGTCACCATTGCATATGAAGCAGGCGATGCTTATGCATATATTTTATTTATCGATATGGATGACGATGGTCGCATTGAGCGTATCGTATCTAGCCAAGAGAATTATGATAGTACCCGTGTAAATCTTCGCCTTCATGGTGAAAGCGATACAAAACCATATGCTTTCACAAGTGCACCGACAACTGTGAAAGATTGGATGACCGCCCTTAGTATGTGGCTCGAAACAGAGCATATTGATATAGATGATTTTTACCAATACATCGATGAAGATACGAAGGTAGTATTCCAAAAAGGTGATGCGGAATCTATCACTCTTGAAAATGGCCTCGATGTAGAAGATTATTTCGATCAACTCATGAATTTTTATGTTGATGAATCGCCGCATATCATTCGCGACGAAGAGGACGGTCTTATTTTAACCTATGGTCCTATGAGCCTCATCGTGGCGTTAAATGAAGAAGGTGCATTAGCGCTAATTAGTATCTATATAGATACTCGCGATGAAGATGAGTCCTTAGATGATATTGGTTATATTGAAGAAGTCTTGGAAGAGCAACAAGTACAACATTAAGTATTCATATATGAAAAATGCCTATACTAATCGCCCAATAGGAATTAGTATAGGCATTTTGTATGTATGAAGGTATTGTTAGTAATTCTTGTTCATCATGGTAGCAAATTATAATATGCTTTTACCCATAGGAAGTACTTGTTTGCCAAATACGCGATTTACGAGAACTGCGCCAGAACCATAGAATCCTAATAAGGAGATAAATAGTTCAGACCAAGCAGCAAGGGCAAAGAATCCTGTACGACCGCCGAGGAATAAATCGGTAGCTAGTCCGAAGAATAAGAAGTCGATAAGTACCATAATAGCAAATACAACTTTATTTGTTTTTAAGGCTGCAATAGTTCCAAAGATGGAGAAGAATAAGAATCCTACAAAAGCAAATGCTAATTGAGTTACATCAAATCCTTTTTGCAAGGCTTCGCCAAAAGCGCCCATTTGAATGAGCCATACACCCGCCATAGCAGACCAAAATAGACCATACGCACCGAATACGACGGAGCCAAAGGCATTATTTTTCTTGAAATCATAATAGCTAGCAAATAATTGAGCCAAAGAACCTAATAATACAGCCCAAGGAATAATAACGGATGTAGTAGGGCCGGACCAACCAACGCGAGAGGTAGATACGACAAAACAAACCACGGCTAATCCTAATAAACCAAGAGCCGTCGGATCTGCTACATTTTCATTCATTTCAACTTTTCTTACTTCTGTTTCCATAGTTGCCTCATTTCTGTAGGGACATACAAACTATAAATATACGGCTTTGAAAGCACTATGGAATAAATGTACCAAAAATCACATAAAATAGTCAACGTTTTAGGAATACTAGATATTCCTAAAAATCATATGTTGGTATTGACAGATAATTGAAATTCGTACTTATAGTTAGCAATAGATTGATGTTACCCAAAGAGGGGGGAGTATGGAGCTGTAGTAATGTATGTTAGTGGATTTGATTCAATGTATCTATAATCGTGATAATGTCTTGTGGTTTACGTGCAATATATGTTACACCTAATTTTTCATGTAATGATTCATCTCTAAATCCCCAAGTGACACCGATGCAAAGCAACCCAGAGTTATGGGCCGTTGCTACATCGACTTCGGAATCGCCAATATAGATTGATTCCTCCTGTGTGGATTCTAGTTCTTTTAATGCTTGTAGTACCATATCTGGTGCTGGTTTTCTCTGTAAATTAGGCCTTTCACCAATGGCTACAGGTAATCGGTTACCAAAATATTCTTTGTTTAGAGGCGTAATACCTTCTTGGATTTTATTAGATACGATAGCTAGTTTATAGCCTTTGGCGCCTAATGTGTCTAACACCTCTAAAATGCCCTCGTAAGGAGCCGTATAATCTTGTAAATGTTTACCGTAATATTCTTTGAATTCACAAAGGTATTTTTCAAAATCTGTATCAGTAGTGTTTTTTGGTAAACTTTCACGCATCAAATGCGCCACACCATTGCCAAGGGCGGCTTTGATTTCGGACTCACTGCGGGTGGGTAGATTGTTTGATTTCAATACATAATTTACAGCATTACCTAAATCGGTTAGTGTATTTAATAACGTACCGTCACAATCGAAGATGATGGTTGTATATTTCATTAGTTTCCTCCCAATCGTACTTGTTATTTATTGATAATTAATGATATGTATATTATAGGATAAGTTGTAATAGAATAAAAGGACTGGCAAAATTGCCAGTCCTTTTATAATTAGAAATCATCGTGCTCTTTAATGAGTCCTGCTCGTTTTTTACGTAAATATAAAAAGTACAAAGGTATGATTACAATACAACCACCAAGTCCCCATAATAGTTGATGTATTTGTGCTTGAGCTAGTATCCAAAGGGATGTGGCAATAGCTATAATTGGGATAGTATAACCGCCAGGAATTGTATAGGAACGTTCCTTATGAGCCCATTTACGGCGGAATATGATGACTGCAATACAGGTTGGTAGATATTGAGTGAATCTTGATACGGCGCTAATGGCGGCAAGTGTTGTAAAGCTACCGCTCCAAGCGAGGGCTAAGCTACCTAAGGCTGTAATGATAGCTGCTACATAAGGAATGTTATTTTTATTTCTTTTGGCTAATGCAGCAGGTAACATCCCATCTTCTGCTAAGGCTGTGGCTACACGAGGTGCAAAGTAAGCTTGCGCAAAATTGATACCACCCATTGATAAAAGTGTACCAGCTAATACGAAATATAAACCTACAGGTCCAATAATCGCATTAAAAGCATCTTGTACAGGGGCCTTTGTATTGGCTAATTCCGGGCCTAATACACCGATGGATACGGCGAGGACTGCCATATATAAAACTGATACAATAATCATAACAGTAATAATAGCACGAGGTAAGTTTCGCTTTGGATTATCCATATCTTCTGCCGATACAGCGATGGCCTCAAAACCTGTATAAGCAAAGAAAAGAAGTACTGCAGCTTGTGCAAAGGAACCTTCTACATACGTGTCATTCGGAAATAGAGGTGTGAAATTAGATCCATTTAGAAAGAATAGGCCTACTGCAATAAATACGAATAGAGGTACTAATTTAGATACAGTAATGAGATTATTCAGTATTTTAGAAACGTTAACACCTAGAATATTGAGTACTGTTAAGAGTACGATAATAATGGTAGCAATAATGTCTTTGTTGGTGTCACCGCCTAATGCAGGAAAAGCAGCACCTAAAGCTGTTGCAAATCCTACTGACATGGCCGCCCAAGCAATCATAATAACAATCCATTTGAGGACGCCTACTTCAAATCCCCAGAAATCACCTAGTGCATGTTTTGCATATAAATAAGGGCCACCGTTACGACTGAAAAATCCAGCTACTTCGGCAAAACAAAGGGCGATACAACCTGCTAGTAGCGCATCAAATAAAAGTACGCCTAAACTAGCAGAGCCGATAATAGAATAGGCTTTGTTAGGTAATAGGAAAATACCTGTTCCTACAATAGCATTAATACCAAGGAGCACGATACTCCAAAATCCAAATTTTCCTTTTTGCGAATCCATTAGTGTTCCTCCTTATATGATATAGTTGCATTAACAAAAGATGTAAATAGTTTTTTTGCATTTGCATCTCGTTTGTGCATCATTTCCGGATGGAATTGTGTGGCAATACACCATGTTCGAGTTTGATCCTCTAAGGCTTCTACCGTGCCATCTGTAGTATGGGCTACGACGGTTAAGCTTTCACCAATTTTTTTAATAGTTTGATGATGGTGAGAATTTGTAATCCACTCTGTGGAATTGATAATGGTGGATAATTTAGAGTTTAGATCAATGTGTATCGTATGTGTTCCCAGTGCGGGGGTTTGGTTTTGGCTATGTTTAATTGTACAATTTGTATCGTACTTTACATCTTGATACAATGTGCCTCCACGATATACATTGAGAATTTGAGCTCCTCGACATATAGCAAATATAGGAATTTCTTTTTCTTCTGCTGCTTCGAGTAGGGCAAAGTCAAATTGATCCCTTTCAGGCCATACATCGCCAATGCCTTGCAATGGTTCTTCACCATAGTGTAAAGGATAGACATCATGTCCACCAGATAGGAGTAGACCATCTAATTGGCTAACCGTTTCTTTGGCTACATCCAGATTTTCTGTGAAAGGAATGATTACAGGAATGCCTCCAGCTTCCTCAACAGCACGGACGTAGTCTTCATTTACATAAGAACGCCATAAATCTACATAGGGGCCGCCGCTATCTCGCAACATGCTACCAGATACACCGATTAATGGTTTTGTCATACTATCACCTCATACATTCTATAGAATTAAACAAGTTTTATTATACTACGATGTATATCAATGCACTATAAAAAATGTTACAATAATTAAATTTTATTGATTATCATTTAATAGCTATTGAGTGCGTGTGTATCATAACCTTATTTTTAATACATCATTTACTATTTAATAGGGCATATAAGAACGACCTAATACTTACAGAACGTAAGTATTAGGTCGTTTCGTATGTATTGTATGTATCTAAATTATCTAAAGAATTTACCAATTATAGGCATGTTAGCACCGTCATTTTGATTAATTCCTTTTAAGAGTATCATAATGATGACGTAGAGGATGAGGCCTTCAACACCTGTTAACAGGAAGTTAGCCCACATCGGAATGACACCATGGAGAGAGTGGTAGCTCATGTAAATGAGGATACCCATAATGCCAGCGCTGACGATATTTTTCCAAAGTAAGGATATATCGAGGAAGTAGCCGGTATATTTTTTTATGTAAATTAAGTTCAGTAATCCAGCAAAACCAATGTCTGCTACAGTTGCCCAAGCGGCACCGCCAATACCCAGTTCTGGTATGGCTGTTAAATGCCAATTCAAAGCGACTTTGATAATGAGAGCAATGGCCATGTTGATGACTGGAATACGCGGTTTACCAAGGCCTTGCAAAATGCCTGTAGTAACTTGGTGAATACCGAGAAAGAAAATGGCAAAAGCTGTAATTTGCGTAGCTAACTCTGCTTTTGGTGCATTGTAAATCAATGTTACCGTTGGTGCTGCTAGCACATAGAGGAGCACTGTAAATGGAACTGTTGCCATAAAGGATAGTCGCATTGAACTAGCGGTGCGATCATAAATACCTTGTGTATCTTGTTTTGCAAAGGCATGTGAGATAGCTGGTACGATACTAGTTGCAATGGCTGCGGTAATAATGGTAGCCAAGTTGATGAGGGGCACTGCCATACCAGTTAGATAACCGAATAGTTCCGTTACTTCGTTCATGGCAAAGCCAGCATCTAATAGACGACGTGGTACGATTAATAAATCGAGATTCGCCGTCAAAGGCAACATAATACTTGCCAGAGAAATTGGTAAAGCGAGCCATACGAGGCGTGTTAAGATTTCTTTTCCTGATTCTCGTGGCCCATCGTAGCTTTCACCAGAGCTAGAAGACCTAGGCAATTTGTAATAATAGTACAATAGCACTAAGAAGGCCCCAAAGGCACCGATGCCAGCACCGAGACTAGCACCACCGGCTGCTTCAGGCAAACCATACGGTAAGAGAATAGATGCAGCACCGAGCATAACGACAACGCGGAGCAATTGTTCTACGATTTGGCTAATCGCCGTAGGGGTCATCATTTCATACCCTTGGATATAACCGCGGAAGCAGGAAATCCATGTTACAAAGAATACAGCTGGTGCTAAGGCGATAATCGAGTAATAGGCACGAGGTTCCGCTATGATGCCACTAGAAATAAGCCAATCAGCGCCAACATACATAGCTAGGCTGGCGATAAGGCCTGTTATAGTGAGCATAATAAAGGAAATAGTAAATACTCGTTTTGCCCCTGTGTAGTCACTGAGGGCTAGCCGTTCAGCGGTCAAAATAGAAATGGCTATAGGCACACCTGCGCTGGATACTTGTAATAGTAATAAATAGATAGGAAAGGCCATCTGGTAGATACCGATGCCTTCGCCGCCAAGGAGGCGAGAAAGGAGAATCCAGTTAATACTACCGATGGCTTTCACTACGAACCCTGCAATGGTGAGGATGAGGGTTCCTTTTATAAATCCACTAGCCATAGATTATAATGTGTTGGAACAGCCAAGCACGTTTTTAATTTTATGAGCTACCATGCCTTTAATAGCGTCACGTGCAGGTCCTAAATATTTGCGAGGGTCAAATTCAGATGGGTTTTGAGCTAAGTATTCGCGCACAGATGCAGTCATAGCAAGGCGTAAATCAGTGTCGATATTGATTTTGCACACTGCCATTTCCGCTGCTTGACGAAGCATGTGTTCAGGAACGCCTTGCGCACCTGGAATATTACCGCCAAATTCATTACATTTAGCTACGAATTCAGGTAATACAGAGGAAGCGCCATGTAATACGATAGGGAAGTTAGGCAACAATTCGCCTACTTTTTTCAAACGGTCAAAATCAAGGTATGGATCGCCTTTGAATTTGTAGGCACCGTGACTTGTACCGATAGCGATAGCCAAGGAATCTACGCCTGTTAAGGCAACGAATTCAGCGGCTTGCTCAGGGTCAGTAAAACGCGCATCTGCATCAGATACGTTTACATCGTCTTCTACGCCAGCGAGGCGACCTAGCTCCGCTTCTACTACAACGCCATGAGCGTGAGCGTATTCAACTACTTGTTTTGTAATGCGTACGTTTTCATCAAAATCGTGGTGGGATGCATCAATCATAACGGATGTGAAGCCACCGTCAACGCAATCCTTACAAATTTCAAAGGAATCGCCGTGGTCAAGGTGTAGAGCGATTGGCAAATTACTGTCTTCGAGGGCTGCTTCTACTAATTTTACGAGGTAAATATGTTTTGCATATTTACGAGCTCCAGCAGATACTTGTAAAATGAGCGGAGATTGCTCTTCTTTGGCAGCGTCTACGATACCTTGCACGATTTCCATATTATTTACATTAAAAGCACCAATAGCGTAGCCACCTTCATAGGCTTTTTTGAACATTTCTGTAGTCGTTACTAATGGCATGTTATCCTCCTTGGCCGTAGGGCCCGTTGTATGTAATCTATTGTCTTCAACTAATGATGACACATATAAATCCATTGTTAGTATATCAAGAAATATGATTAATGGGAACTATTTTATAAATCCTCTAAGTATTATTTCTGTTGGTGAAAGCATTATTGTTTTAGAGTTCTAAGAATTGGATTTTGTTACGGTTGTAGATTTGTTATCAACTGTGCTTGGATGTTTCTGTTTTCTAATGAGTTGCAACATATCCTGTGGTAGTGGTGCACGTAGTTCTATATATTCTTGTGTTATTGGATGGATGAAAGCCAACAGCCCTGCATGCAGTGCTTGTCGCTGGATATAATTTAATGAGCCACCATATATATCATCACCTGCAAGAGGGTATCCTAAATGGGAAAGATGCACACGAATTTGATGTGTGCGACCAGTGTGTAAGTGACACTGAATGTGAGTTAATTTGGATGTATCTTGTTCAAGGCATTTCTTTTTTTCTACTAATTGTGCAGTTATGTTTTTGTCGGCATAGTCTAGGGGGGCTTTGGGTTGTGATAGGCGGATATATTCCAATACCGTTATATCTGTACGCGCCGTTTTACCAGATTTGGAACAACAGCGTTCGATGATGCTTCCTTCTTTACGAGCAATAGGCCAGTTAATGGTTAGTAGTGTGCTTGGTACATGTCCTTCTATAATGGCGTTATATATCTTGTGAAAACGTATGTTCTGTTTTTCAAATGCATGTTGGACTACCGCTGTTTTGGCGATAATGACGATGCCAGACGTGTCTTTATCGAGTCGGTGGAGCGGGTGAAAATCTTGAGCTTGGTTTGTTTCCTTGTAATAGTGGAGTACTCCGTTTGCTAGTGTACCCGTCCGAATCGTAGAGGTAGGGTGCATGAGAATGCCAGGGGCTTTGTTGATAACCAAGATATACTCATCTTCGTAAACAATATCTAAGCTCATGGGGGTCAATTCAAACTCTTGCTCAGGTGCAATGGAAATGACTAAATGATCATTACTATGTACTAAAGTATCCCATGATGCGATATTGCCATTAATGGTAATGATACCGTCATTTTTTAACTTCCGTCGCATGCGCTGTGAAATATGATGTTGTTTTATGATGTGATTGATAGACGTTGTTGTTATATTTGTGGGAACAACGAGATCAATGATAGTTGCTGTTTTCATAGGAATATTATAACAAATTTAGTGAAGTAGACGTATAGATGATTGAGAAATGATAGTATAACTATTTTTTACTTGTAATATTGAGATGTTATATTATTGAGAAGTAATATTGATTAGTGTATAATTATTTTAATTAAGTTATGTATAAGTTATGTAATGATGTATATAGTTAGTGTGTTTAATAATCGAAATGGAGTGTAGAATGAAGGTAAATAAAAAATTATTATTGGTTGCATGTGTGTGTGCATCTGTATCGATGAATGCTTGGGCTGCTGAAAGTAGTTCTTCTAGTAGCTCTTCTAGCACTACTTCCTCTACTACAACTGTACAGAATACTGGTGACAGTACCCGTATAAGTCGAGTACAAAGTAGCACATCTACATCTTCTTCCACTTGGTCTCATGAGGAGCGTAGTTCTACAACTAAAACAAGTGCAGGCATTGGTATAGGTTCTATCCGTGATTATAAAGAACATGTTGATGGAGTCGGTTATGTGATGGCCGATGTAGATGGAATTTTAAACCCTTATCGCAATACGCCGAGGTCTTTAAAAATAGGTAAAGGTAAAACGTTTAAAAATGATGAAATCTTAGAACATGGCGTATTAGCAGCGATGAAAGAAAAGGGGAAATGGGGCGTGTTGCGTCCTGATGGGACTGTTGCTGTTGCTCCTAAGTATAAAGCTATCAATGATGTTGATTATAGTACTGGTAATGTGTTAGCTCAAATTGATAAAAAAACGACTACATGGGTAACACCGAATGGCAACGAAATTAGTGCAGCAGAAGCATTGAAAGAACGCGTTGCATACGAAAGGGAAAGCCAGTATCCTAGTGATAGTTATATTGAATTTAAAGAAAAAGGTAAATATGGCTTTAAAACCGCAGATGATAAGGTTGTAATAGCCCCTCAATATCGTCAAATTATCACCGGATTTAGCGAAGATAGAGCATTCGTAAAAAATGCAAAAGGTAAAATTGTTGCTATTGATGGTACTGGCAAAGAATTGTTCTTTGCGCCTACAAAAGAAATCTATGCCTATGACAATGGTCTAGCTGAGTATCGCCGTGCTGTTAGTGGGTTTAATCTCGGTGGCTTAGTAGGCGGATTTGTGCTCGGTGGTATTATCGGTGGTGCACTTCTCAGTAGCGGTCACTACTATCATGTAGGTGGTTTTGTATATGATGGTGCTAAACGTGGTTATATTGATCGAAATGGTACTATTGTAGTAGATAGCAAAAATGATAAAGTGTGGCCTATGACGTCCTATGGTACTGTTGTTCAGAATAAAGGACTTACTACTTTTGTAAACCGAAAAGGGGAAACTATCATTCCTGGTGGTAAATACGATGTAGAAGAAATGGATCGCTATAATGGTTTGTTAGCATTAAAAGACGAAAACTCTGAAAAATGGGGCGTATTCAATGTAACCGATGGACACCAAGTGGTACCATTTAAATACGATTCCATTTCCTTTGCTGGTTCAGATCGTCTAGTAGTGACACAAGATTACGTTAAAAATCTTGTGGAAATGACATCGGGGCGTTCTATGTACTCTGCTCAAACAGAGGCTACTATCGACCCATTTAATACAGATACAGTAACATGGGTTCATACAGGTAAATCTAATTACTCCATCATTGATAATAATGGGCATACTTTATTTAAAGATGTTAATAATATCATTGAAGAAGCGCGTTCATTTAATCATGGTTATGCAGCGGTAAAATCTAAAGGTAAATGGGGAATTATGAATTCTAAAGGTGCGTGGATTACACAACCAATCTATGAGGCTATCAATATTCTTTAATAGTATTTTTATTCTATACTTGATTTGTTATATTCATAGTGTACAGTTTGTTTTGTAGTCTTACATGATTATGAGGATGTTATTAATCATGTATATATCGAAAAAATTATATTATATCTATTAGTTATGATCCGAAGCCCTATAATTTCTAGAAATTATAGGGCTTTTACGTTATAATTAAAAAGATGTGATGAATATAATTGAATGAATTTCATGCTCTGAATTTATATATAGGAGGTATACAATGGCTAAAGATTGTTCTTTTGACGTCGTATCTGAAGTGGATATGCAAGAGGTAGATAACGCTGTTAATCAAGCGAAGAAAGAAATAGGTACTCGTTATGATTTTCGCGGTTCTAAAGCTGAAATTAACCTCGAAGGGGATACTATTAAAATCATCGGCGACGATGAATACAAATTGAATGCCATTATCGATGTGTTAAAAGGTAAAATGGTGAAACGTAATGTAGCGGTAAAAAACCTTGATTACGGTAAAGTAGAACCTGCTTCTGGTGCTACGGTGCGCCAAGTGATTACTATTAAAAAAGGTATTACTAAAGAAAATGCCAAAGAAGTAGTAAAAGCGATTAAAAATATGAAATTAAAAGTACAAGCATCTATTCAAGAAGATCAAGTACGCGTATCTGGCAAGGATAAAGATGATTTGCAAGCCGTTATTCAAATGCTCAAACAATTGGATGTGCCTGTAGAATTGCAATTTGTTAATTTCCGATCTTAATTACATAATAATAAAACATAGGGTTAGATGGGAATTGAATGACTAGCCCTATTGGTATAGGAGGCCTTTATGAGAGTAGAGGATATGAAAGGTGGATACACCACTGGTTCCTGTGCTACAGCAGGCATGAAGGCGGGATTGTTAGCATTGTTAGATGGCAATATTGTCAATCGAGTTGTTATAGAAAATCCCCAAGGCCAATATATTGAAGTTCCTATTAAGAATGTTACGATTCTATCTGCTACGGAGGCAAAAGTAACGGTTGTGAAAGATGGCGGCGATGATCCAGATGTGACCCATGGCAATGATGTAGAAACTATAGTGTCTATTAACGATACGGGAGTACTCGCATTTCGCGCTGGATATGGCGTTGGGACGGTGACAAAACCAGGCCTTGCCATGCCACCTGGGGAACCAGCTATCAATCCAGGGCCACGGGCAATGATGAACATTGTCTTTGAAGATATGTGTGTTCACGGCCAAGGCGTTACCGTTACAGTGAGCGTCCCTAATGGATTGGCATTAGCTAAAAAAACATTGAATCACACCCTGGGTATTGAAGGCGGTATTTCCATTATTGGTACTACGGGCATCGTAAAGCCCATGAGTGAAGAGGGATTTAAAAATTCTTTGGTGCCTCAATTAGAAGTAATGAAAGCTAATGGTTGTGAAACGGCGGTACTCGTACCGGGCCGTATAGGTCAAGATTTGGCGGCACAAGTATTGGGGATTCATAAAAACCAAATGGCAGAAACTAGTAATTTTATTGGATTCATGTTAGAGCAAGCGGTACGTATCGGTTTTAAGCGAATTTTAATTATCGGACATATCGGTAAATTAATTAAATTAGCTAGTGGTAGTTTTCATACGCATAATCGCATGAGTGACGGTCGTATGGAATCTATCGTAGCTTATGCTGCCTTGGAAGGGGCATCGCAAAATGTTTGCGAGGAGCTATTTAATTGCCAAACTACAGAATCTACATTCCCTATATTGGAGCGAGAAGGTTTAACTGGTGTTTACCAACGTGTAGTAGATAGAGCATCATTACGTAGTGAGCGCTACATCGCTAATGAAGCACAAGTGGGGATTATTATTACTACCTTACAAGGGAATATATTAGCTATCGACAAGAATGCAAAGGAAATAGGAGAACTAGAATCATGGCACATACCTTATTTATCGTAGGCATTGGCCCGGGTAATCCTGATTATGTAGTGCCAAGAGGTCTTGATTTAATACGCAATGCAACGGTTTTGGTTGGTAGTGAGCGGGCTCTTGAGGATTTTCGAGAACCTCGTCAAATTACATATCCTGTAACAGGGAAACTAAGTATATTAGCAGAACAAATTGAGTGTGAATTGCAAAACCATGACGTGGTTGTTATGGTAAGTGGTGATACTGGTTATTACAGTTTATTGCCGTATTTGAAAAAGAAATTTCCTTCCTACCCAATTGAAGTTATTCCTGGTATTAGCTCTATGACATTTGCCTTTGCTCGTCTCGGTGAAGTGTGGCATGATGCAAATTTAATGAGCTTTCACGGACGCCAACCGGCACCAGAGCAATTGGTGTATGTAGAAGGGAAAAAAATGGGATTCTTAACAGATCCAGAATTTAATCCAGCTCGTATTGCGAGCATTTTGATAGAAACAGGATGGCCTCCTGAAACGAGGGCAGCAGCACTAGAAAGATTGAGTTATGATGATGAGAAAATCGTAGATTCTACCTTGGAAGTGCTTACAGACCTTGAGGGCTTTGGTCATTCTGTGATGGTGGTATTAGGATGAGACATTTTTTTGGAATTCCTGATGATGAATTTATTCGTGGCGATGTGCCGATGACGAAATGCGAAATCAGAAAAGCCGTTATGAATGAAGCGCGCATCGATGAAGATAGTGTTGTTCTTGATGTAGGGGCCGGTACTGGTTCCATTTCTATCGAGGCTGCATTAGGGGCGCCGAAAGGTCATGTGTACGCTATTGAGCGCTTTGATAAGGGGATTGAGTTAATCCATCAAAATATGGAAAAATTCGGCGTGTCGAACATGACTGTCATTAAATCTAAGGCTCCTGAGGGCATGGAAGATTTACCCGCTCTTGATGCGGTTATTATCGGTGGTAGTGCTGGTGGCATGGGTGTTATTGTAGATGAAGCACAACGGTTGTTAAAGGTTGGCGGACGCCTTGTTGTCACCGCTGTAACTATGGAAACAGGTTATACAATTTTAAAAGAGTTAAAGGGCCGTCCGTTTAGCTATGAAGGGTATCAAATGGCTATCAGTCGATATCGCAAGGCGGGTCCTTACCATTTGTTAGACCCATTGAGCCCTATTTTTATCGTAGCGGCTACGAAATTAGATGAAGGAGATAATAATGGTTGATGTACATATTGTAGGCGCAGGCCCTGGAGATCCAGAACTCATTACTCGCAAAGGGTATCGCCTTGTAGAAGAAGCAGATGTAGTGATTTATGCAGGCTCTCTTGTAAATCCAGCTATTTTAGAGGCTTGTAAACCGAGTTGTGAAATTCACAACAGTGCTACTATGAACCTTGATGAAGTATTAGCAGTAATGAAAGCATCTGTAGAGGCTGGGAAACGAGTAGTACGTCTTCATACAGGGGATCCCGCTATTTACGGTGCTATTCAAGAACAAATGGATGCGTTGTCCGCTATGGGGATTACTTATGAAGTAGTGCCAGGTGTTAGCTCATTCCTCGCTACAGCAGCTGCATTGAAGCAAGAGTATACATTGCCTAATGTATCCCAAACGGTTATTATTACCCGCATGGAAGGTCGCACACCGATGCCACCGAAGGAAAAGCTCCGCATGTTGGCAGCCCATGAAGCAACAATGTGTATTTTCTTGTCTGTGCAAATGTTAGACAAGGTGGTAGCTGAGCTCATTGAAGGCGGTTATGATAAAACAACTCCTGTAGCTATTGTGGTGAAAGCTTCTTGGCCAGACCAACGCATTATTAGAGGTACTTTGGAGACTATTGCGGATATCGTAGCTAAAGAAGGTGTATTGCGCCAAGCTATGATTGTAGTGAGCCACGTGTTAGATAGCGAATATGAATTGTCTAAATTATACGATAAAGGCTTTGCTCACATGTACCGCAGTGCAAAGGACTAGTTATGGCTATAAAAACAGCTATTCTTTCTGTATCAAAGCGTGGTGCCGAATTAGGGCAGCGTATTAAAGCTTTGGTGGCGCCTCATGCAGTTTGCTATGAGAAAACGGGTCGTGAATCTGGCGGTGAGGCTATTTATTTTGATTCATTGAAACCGCATATGGGGGATATTTTTAAAACCTATGATCAAGTACTGTGCATTATGGCGCTAGGTATTGTAGTGCGTATGATTGCTCCGTATATTGAACATAAATCAAAGGACCCTGCTATTGTAGTAATGGACGAGGCAGGTCATCATACTATTAGCTTGTTGTCTGGCCATTTAGGAGGCGCTAATGAATGGGCTACCACTATTGCCCTCGCTATCGACTCAGATCCAGTTATCACTACTGCTACCGATGTGAATGGATTACCTGCCCCAGATGTGTGGGCTCGTAATGAACAGTTAACAGTTGATGATTTCAACACACTCATCGCCGTGAATTCTGCCGTCGTGGCTGGCGAACAGGTGAACTATTATATTGATGAAAGTATTCCTAATAGCGCAATTCTTATGCAGTCTGCAGGAGAGCATGTGGGGAAACATGGTAAAGTGTATGGTTTTATTGTTGACTGTTCATCTGACGAAGCTAAGGTGAATCTAGTTGATGATAAGATATCTGTGCAGATGTTACAGAATAGTAGGTCACACTGCGTAGTGGTGACGGATAAAATCATACCTACAGCGTCTCACCAGCTAATTTTGAGGCCTAAGACTTTCACCATGGGCATTGGTTGCCGCCGAGATACGCCGAAGGAACTCATATTAGAGGCTATAACACAATCATTAGAACAACATCAGCTTTCACCAAAAAGTCTATTAACAGCGGCATCTGTTATTGTTAAACAAGACGAAGTAGGATTACTGACGGCGATGAGAGAATTAGGGTGGCCTATCAAATTCTATGAACAAGAAGAGATGGAACCCATTATAGAACAACAAAAATTACATGAGTCTACATTTGTAAAAGGAACGATAGGAGTAGGAAACGTATGCGAAACGACAGCGTTACTAGCGGCCAAGAGCCAAACATTAATACAAGAGAAAACAATATATCCGAAAACAACAATAGCCATTGCACAGGTTACATCAAAGTAATCGGCATTGGTCCTGGGGACGAAGAATTTATGACACCACAAGCCCGTGAAGCCATTCTCGGAGCAGATCGCGTTGTAGGGTATTTAACGTATCTTGATTTGATTAAAGATCTTATTGAAGGCAAAGAAACTGTAGGTACTGCGATGATGCAAGAAGTGGATCGTTGTCAACAAGCTGTAGATCTTGCTGTAGAAGGACATAAAGTTGTTGTTGTATCTTCTGGTGATTCCGGTGTTTATGGCATGGCTGGTCTCGTATTGGAATTGGCGAACAAAGTGCCAGCAGAACAGCGTCCACAAGTCGATATTATTCCTGGTCTGAGCGCTGTTAATGTGGCTGCTTCTGTTTTAGGCGCTCCATTAATGCACGACTTCGCCGTTATTTCCCTTAGTGATTTAATGACACCGTGGGAGCTTATTAAGAAACGTGCTGATTTATGTGCTCAAGGGGATATGGTTATTTCTTTATACAATCCGCGTAGTAAAAAACGTATCACTCACCTTGATGAAGTACGCGAGATTGTGTTGAAATATCGCGATCCTAAAACTCCAGTAGGGATTGTGCAAAAAGCAGGTCGTCCAGGCCAACATATGGTTATTTCCGATTTAGAAAACTTTACTAATGAAGAAGTGGATATGCAAACATTGGTTATTATTGGCAATAGCCAAACCTATGTGGAAAATGGCCGTATGATTACACCACGAGGCTATAAATTATGATTTGGGTTATCGCCGGTACCCTTGATGGTCGCACCTTGGCGGTAGATATTCAAGAAAAAACAGGTGAAGACATCCTCGTTACCGTGGTAAGCCAATATGGTGCACAATTAGCAGCCCATGACGGTGTTACCGTTCATACGGGGCGGCTGGATAAAGAGGCTATGAAGGCACTTGTAACAGAACATAATGTACGCGCTCTCATCGACGCTAGTCATCCTTATGCAGCTATTGTGACCCAAACGGCGCAAGAGGCGGCAAAGGAGATGGGGATACCTTTCGTTCGTTTTGAACGTAAAGAGGTACCATTACCAGCATACGATAAATTACACATTGTAACTGATGAAGTAGAGGCAGCCGCTTTAGCCGGCCAATTAGCGAAATCTGAAAATAGTCGCGTGTATCTTACTACAGGTAGTAAAACGATGCATATTTTTGCTCATGCAGAGGCTTTAACAGATTGTGATGTGTGGACTCGCATTTTGCCCACTGCAGAGGTGTTGACCATGATGGAAGACTTAAAAGTGAGTCCAAAACATATCGTTGCCGTGCAAGGGCCATTTTCGTATGATATGAATCGCATTATGTTTAAGGATACTGAGGCCAGTGTAGTGGTAATGAAAAATTCTGGTCTTGTAGGCGGTGCAGATACAAAATTACAAGCTGCCATGGATCTTGGTATTCATATTGTCGTTATCGATCGACCACGGGTGCTCATTGATAGCCCGGTGGTATCGTCAAATGATGAATTTTTCAAATTATGGGAGGATACTCATGGATTACGTTAAAAATCCGAAAGCCATTGAAGATAAAAGTATGGAAATCATTTACGATTATGTAAAGGATTTAGGTTTAACAGAGGATGAAGTGCGTGTAGTATCTCGTACCATCCATGCGTCAGGTGATGTAGAATATGCGCAGCTCGTTCGTATGAGCCCTGATGCAGTACAAAAAGGTATTGAAGCGTTAGATAAAGGCGCTGCTATTTATACAGATGTTGAAATGGTGCGTACCGGCATCAGTAAACCAGCATTAAAATTGCGCGGTAACGAAGTACATTGTCTTATTAAAGATGAGGCTGTCGCAAAAATGGCGAAAGAATTGGGTGTAACACGCTCTATTGCGGCTATGCGTACTTTTGGAAAACAATTAGAAGGTCAAATTGTAGCTATCGGTAATGCGCCAACTGCATTATACGAAGTATTGCGCCTCGCTCTCGAAGAGGGGGTAAAACCTGCTCTTATTATCGGTATTCCAGTAGGTTTTGTAGGTGCTGCAGAATCAAAAGATTATTTAATGGAAGTATCTCCAGTACCTTATATCACTGTAAAAGGTAACAAGGGTGGTAGCCCAATTGCGGCATCTGTATGTAATGCGTTGCTTTACACTGATGTAAAACGCAATGATATGCTATTTGTAGAAGGTAAAGAATCTAAATAGAGGTTCCTATGCACTCAATAAATGAACGGAAACTATTTCGAATATCCGTTATTTTTCTACTAGTTGCGTTACTCGTAGTTAGTATGTTTATCTCTTTGGTCTTTGGCGCTACTACAGTATCTTTAGGAGATATTTGGCACACATTATGGGCTAGTGAATTGACGGATTCCGCATCACAGATTATTTGGAATATTCGATTACCTCGTAATATTGTGGCCGCATTAGTAGGTGCTTGTTTGGCTACGTCGGGTGCTATATTACAAGCAGTTATGAAAAATCCTTTGGCAGATCCACAAATCGTCGGTGTTTCATCTGGTGCGGGTCTTATGGGGGTTATCATTTTAATTTTATTTCCTGGTTATGACTACTTAGTGCCGATGGTTGCTTTCTTAGGCGCCATGGGTGCGGCTCTTATGGTATATGCATTGGCCTGGAAAAATGGCATACGCCCAAGTCGTATTATTTTAGCCGGTGTTGCCGTATCAGCATTCCTCGGTTCTGGTATTTCGGCGCTTCTCGTATTTTTTGGAGATCGTGTACAAGGTGCATTGCTCTGGATGGTAGGGGGGCTTGCAGCGCGCAGCTGGCCTCAAGTGGAGGTCTTGTTGCCTTATGCTATAGTGGGGCTTATTTTTGCTTGCATGGGGGCTAAACGTCTTACTATATTGAGCCTTGGTGATGAAACCGCGAAGGGGCTTGGCCTTAAGGTAGAACAAACGAGATTTATGATGACGGCTGTGGCAGCACTGCTCGCTGCAGGTGCAGTGAGCATCGCCGGTCTTATTGGCTTTGTGGGACTTGTGATACCACATATATTACGTCTTATTATTGGCAATGATTACGCTTATTTATTGCCTGGTTCTGCACTGTTAGGTGCCTTTATTCTCGTCATTAGCGATACTGTAGGGCGTGTGGTATTAAGTCCTATTGAAATTCCTGTAGGTATTATTATGGCCTTTTTTGGGGCGCCGTTCTTCTTGTATTTGCTACGGAGGGATGCATGATGGATCAGATAGTATCAAAAAAACGTATGCAAATTGAGACTGAGTTTACAAATGGAATACATGAGGATAGTTATTTTTTGCCAAATGAGCAAGGTATATCGAGTGCTATTGATGTATATAGTGTGTCTGTTACATTAGGACATCGCCAGATTTTAGAGAATATTACATTATCCGTACCACAGGGGCAAATTACGACACTTATCGGACCTAATGGTTGTGGTAAAAGTACTTTATTACGCACTATGATTGGTTATATTTCTAGCCCTTCTGAACATGTACAGATTTTTGGTAAATCTCTACATAGGTACGAACAAAATGAATTAGCAAAACAAATGGCCTTTTTACCACAAGTACCGGATATGCCAAAAGATATGACCGTAGAAGAGCTAGTATATTGTGGACGCTATCCGTATCAAAAATGGTGGAAAAATACCGCTAAAGAAGACCGCGAAATTGTAGATAGAGTACTGCATATTACTAAAACAACTCATCTGCGAGAGCAATTAATTCCATCCTTATCTGGTGGTGAACGTCAACGTGTATGGATTGCTATGGCATTGGCACAAGAGCCGAAATTATTGGTATTAGATGAGCCGACGACGTATTTGGATATCAATCATCAATTGGAAATTATGGAACTATTGAAAACACTAAATAGAGAACAAGGTTTAACTGTTCTTATGGTGCTCCATGATTTAACACAAGCCATGCAATATTCTGACTATATGGCTGTTATTCAAGATGGGCGATTAGTAAAACGCGGACAACCTAATGAGGTGATGACTGAGTCACTACTATGTGATGTGTTCAATGTACATGGTGTCATTGAATATACGGATAATAAAGCATACGTAAAAATTCAAGGGCTTGTATAATGTAACCTTTAGTACGAGGACTTTCTATCATAAAAGTAAACAAAGAAGAGTGTACGATATCTCGATTTGAGTTATCGTACACTCTTCTTTGTTAGAGCAAAATATTAAGGGGTAAATAGTTAAAATGCTACATCTATCCCGTATGCATCTTTCACTAATCTAGCCATTGCCTCTGGTGTTTGCAATCCTGGATTTAGTAGGAATAGTTTAGATGGTAAATAGATGACACGATTATTTTGTACAGCTTTGAGATTGTTCCAGGCAGGATTATCTGTCATGGATTGTTTCATAGCCTTTGTTATGTCTGCTTCTTTTCCCATGGTAACAACAAAGATGATATCTGGATTGTCAGCGGCTAATGTTTCTAGCGAGTAAGGAACTGTTTTATCCGTCGTTGTACCAGCTAAATGATTACTGACCACATTTGTCATACCTAGCTCTTTGACCATAGAGGCAGTAATAGCGTTGTCGGTTTCGGCAGTGACACCTTTGCCAGTAGCACGCAATATGGCAACGCGAGCAGGTGTTTGTGATTTGATAGCATCTTTTATTTTGTTAATATTATTTTCATAATTGGTAATGACAGATTTTGCTTTATCCTGATGGTTCGTCAATTCACCTAGAAAGGCAAGGAGAGGTACATTATCGTTGATGCCCTCATAATTGATTAAGATTGTCGGTATATTGCTAGATTTTAATTGGGATTCGTATTTTTGATGTTGGCTCGTAAGACCCAACACTACATCAGGATGTAATCCGATGAGTTGTTCCATATTGATATTCGCTGTATGACCAACAGATGGTAAATTTTCTAAATTATCTGGTAATGTATCATTTGTTGTAACTCGGCTAATAGCGGTACCGTCAACGGCGTACAACATGGATAGAATGGAATTGGATAGAACAGAAATGTGTTGCGGATCCTTTGGTACCGTATAGGTGTCACCTTTAAAATCGACTTCCTTTGTAGTCGCAAAAGAGCTGGATGTGGATTTACCACACCCAGCTATTGCGAGAACGACCATGACCAAAGCGATACTGCTGAGCAGTAGTTTTTTCATAGTGTCTCCTTTGAGGACAAATATTGATTGTAATGAAAGTAGATAGGGTAGATTACAATCTATGTAAATAGACTCTAGGTAGAAAAATTATTTTTGTAATGCATCCCATGCTTCATTAGCACGTTCTACGAAGATATTACGGATGTCTTTATTTTCACCAAGACCGTGTATGTATGTATCTACCTTAAAACCTTCTTGTTCAAGAATGGATTTATGGGAATCTGGTTCGTCACCAGCCATATCATTATTAGCATGGTCACCAGCTACCATCATGAATGGCATCAATGTAACATGTTTAATTCCTTTTGCTTTTAATTGTGGAATTACTTGTTCAAGATTAGGAGTCCCTTCTACAGTGTAAATAAATACATTGTTAAGGCCTGCCATATCGACACGATCTTGAATAACTGAATAGTACGCATTGGAAGGGTCTGGTGTACCATGAGCCATGATGAGAATAGCATCATCTTTGCCTTGTTTAGGGAATTGAGATGATACGGCTTTCACAGTTTCCATAACTTCATCGGCTTGACCTTCTTGTCCCATCCAATACATCAATGGTGTGCCAAGAGTCATTTTTTTGAAATTATTTTTGTACAAATTGTACACTGCCACATCGTAATTATACTCCATACCAGGGATAATATCTAATGTAGTGAGTGCTACCCGTGTATAACCGTCTGCTTTTAATTGAGTCAATGCTTCCTCTGGGGTTGGGTAGGTAATGCCTTCTTTTTCTTGAATGCGGTCACGAATGATGTGACTGGTGAAAGCAGTTACTACCTTGGTATTAGGATGCGCGGATTGGATTGCATTTACTGTAGCATCGATAGTTTTTGCACGAGTATCTTTGAAAGTAGTGCCAAAACTCATGACTACGATAGCATCCTTATTCGCTAAATTCTGCATAGATTCAGTGTTATGCACACGAAGCCCAATAGTCGATGCTTCTTTTAATGCAGGCGTAGGATTTTTAACTTCTTCGTTTAATTGATACGCTGCGTGGCTTACAGCAGGCGCGCCTATACCTAATAGACATGCTAATGCAGCAGAAACTGCTAAGGATTTTTTTACATTGTACATGTGATTCACCTCATAATCTACAAAACTAATTTTACAGATTTAATGTGTATAAACTACAAGGTAATCGTAACAAAGGGGGATAGTGGTGTCAATAAACCCTATACCGGTAGGTGTATTCTGAAGTTGATAGATGTTGTATTGTGCGAACCTAATGACATCCTAATATATATGAATAGACGGTGGTATATGAAAAAATATTATAGCGCTATAAATACTAGTGGCACATTTGATTAGTAAGTAATTAATCAATTTCATATTGCAATTTAAGAATAAAACTATTTACAAAAAAATTAATTATGTTATTCTGGTGATACGTATTTCATGAATTTGTCATGATTAGTATTGTTAGAGTATGTTTATAGGAGAGTTTCGTGAATAAAAAACACTTAGTTCTTCTGAGTTTAGGTATATATAGTCTATCTATGCCTTTAATGGTTCAGGCAGCTGATCCTGTTATACCTATGATTCAACAAGAGCAATTACAACAAGACCGTGATGCTCAACGTGAACGTAGCTTACGCTTAGATGAAGAGCGTGTAGAGACTGTTGTTAGTGAGCCGGCACTTATAGACGTACCTTCTGATAAGAATGGTGCGTCTTTTTATATTAAACAAATACAGTTAGATGGTATGCCTAAAGAATTATCTTTTCTAAATAAGCTTACCCATAAGTATAAGCAAAAAAATGTAACTGTATCAGATATTACTAATATTCGTAATGCCTTCCAACGTAAATTATTGGATAAGGGGTTTGTAACATCTCAAGTCTATATTCCAGAACAAAATTTAAATGATGGAATATTACAATTAATGGTTATACCTGGTCGAGTGGAAGACATTCGTTATAGTGAGTCTTCGGTTCATGGACCTTGGCGAACTGCCTTAGTTGTACGACCTGGAGATATACTTAATATCCGTGATATTGAACAAGGTCTTGAGCAAATGAAACGTGTATCATCTCAATCCGTGACAATGAAGTTACTCCCAGGTAAAGCTATAGGTACATCTGTTATTGAGTTGTCAATCAAACAAGAAAAGCCAGTACATGGATCGATTAGTATTGATAATAGTGGTCTGGAATCAACAGGGATATATCAAGGTAGCTTTACTACCTCTTTTGATCAAGTTTTTAGAGCTAATGATACATTTACTATGTCATTATCAGGAGATTTTAGTGGATCAGGTAGTATAAAAGGAACTCGTGCAGCCAGTCTTAATTATGTTATACCTCATGGAAAGGATACCTTTAGTTTTAGTTTTTCTAAATCACGATATCATCAAATGATACAGTCCAATCCTTATGATTTCACATATAGTGGTAAGTCCACTACTATGAAGGCGAAATGGAATCATGTTTGGTCGCGTACACAACGTGAAAAACGTGCCTTTGATATTTCTATCAGTACACGTCATAATCATCGCTTTATCAATGATATGGAAATTCCGGTGCAAGCATTACGTACTACCTCAATGGAGTTTTGTGTTTCTAACCGTAAATATATTGGGAATGCTACGCTGTACTCTCGTTTAGGATTTCAATGGGGAATAGGTGCACTTGGCGCACAACCTGAACATAAGGCTTCTGTTGCCATGGGTGGTCCTACATCTAGATATCATATGTGGCTTGTAGATGTAGATTATCGAAAACCATTTATTATGGGCCATCGACCTGCATCCTTTACCTCTTCATTCCATGGACAGTGGGTGCAAGGTGGTAAAAGACTGTATAGCGTAGACACTATAAATATTGGTAACCGATATAGTGTCTATGGCTTCGATGGCGAATATACGCTTATGGGCGATAGTGGTTGGTATGTGCGTAATGAAGTATCATCTGTTATTCCTCGCCTTAATACAGAAGTATATCTTGGTCTTGATGTTGGGGCTATATATGGTAAAAGTACAGAAGCTCTAGTCGGCAGAACTATTGCAGGCACTGCGCTTGGTGTACGAGGTAACTATGCATCAGGTTTATTGTTCGATGCATTTGTTAGTACCCCCTTATATAAACCGGAAGGATATCATACGAAGAAGTTTTATAGCGGATTTACCGTAGGGTACAGATTCTAATCTCAATATAATTATGACTATATATGTGTTGAACTAGCATGTGTTGAGCTAGTATTTATATAATTGGAGAGTTGTATGTGTAAAACAAATCAAGAACGACGTACGCTAGGACGAAAGATAATGTCTTGGCTAACCCTTGGAGTATTTGTAGCATCTCAATCGATGGTATTGGCTGCACCAATTATGCCGGATAATAATGCTGTTATTACTGAACGACCGTTAGTTCAGGAAACTGCTAATCAGATTCCACTAGTTAACGTGACGGCCCCTACTAATGGTGGCGTCTCTATGAATAAATATGATCAATTTAATGTAGAGAAACAAGGGGCTATTTTAAATAACTCATATGTAACGAGTAAAACAGAACTTGCTGGTTATGTGCAAGGTAATAGTAACATGGTGAATGGTACTGCAAAGGTTATCGTAAACCAAGTTACATCAGATGCACCGACATCTATGAATGGTTATTTAGAAGTGGCGGGGCAAAAAGCATCTGTTGTGGTTGCTAACCCTAACGGCATTACCGTTAATGGTGGGGGCTTCCTTAATACGGAGCATGCTGTGTTAACTACAGGTAGACCAGAATTGGATGGTGCTGGAAATTTACAAAATTACCGTGTAGAACAAGGCAAAGTCTCTATTGAAGGTAAAGGCCTTGATGGGAAAAGTACAGATTCTGTGTCTATTTTGGCACGAACTATTGATGTAAATGCAGGTGTTTGGGCAAACAAACTTAATACTCGTACCGGACAAAATAATATTGACGCCAAGAATTTAAAGGCTACAACTTTAGATTTGTCGTCTACTGAAACAAAGCCAACTATTGGCTTAGATGTGGCTGCAGTTGGTGGGATGTATGCAAATCATATTACTATGGTTGGTACCGAAGCTGGTGTAGGTGTTAATCTGAATGGCGTAGTTGCAGGGGTTCAGTCTGTTTCAGTGGATGCTAATGGTCATTTATCTGTTAATGGTACACTTCAATCCGATACAAGTCTCGTGGCTAAAGCAAACTCTATACAGAATACAAAGACAATTGCTTCTGGTGGCGACTTGGGTTTAGAAACAAAAGAGTTAAGTAATACAGGGCATATTACATCCGTTAAAAATGGACATGTTAAGGTAAAAGAAAACTTAACTAACAAAAATACAATAGCCGCTGGTGCTAATACTCAAGGTGCTCTAACAGGTAATGGTTCCTTGACTATTGAGACTGGTACTGTTCGTAATACTGACGCAGTGATTGTATCTGGTGATACTACAACAATTAATAGTAAAGAAGTACATAATACAGAGAATGGTCGCATTTATGGTGGGAAGATAGCGATACAAACCAAGGTACTCGAAAACCGCAAGAATGTAGCGTTAGAATCTAAATTAGATGCGGCTATGGCAGATATGAAAGCAGCAGAAGATAAGCTTGAAGCAGCCTATGCTGTAGATACTACAGCTTTTACATCAAAAACTGAACAAGATAACTATTTGAACCGAATCAAAGAACTATCTTAAGTATATGATGAAAAACTTAAAGCTGTTAAGTTAGTACAACAGGAATTATCTGCTCATAAAGGGAGTACCATTGCAGGTCGAGAAGATGTAACTATTGAGGCGGACTCTATTTTAAATAGAGAAAAATCTCTTGTGTATAGTGGTGGCACTATGACATTGGATGGTCGAGACACATTGCACAATATCGGTGGTACTATTGAAGGAATTGGAAAGGGTATCATCCGAAGTAAAGACTATCAGAATAAGAACTCTTCTTTTACAGCTAAACGTGTTAGTCCTGAAATTGAAAAAGGTCTTTCTGGGGCAAGTAATGATGCTATGCTTACAGAGCAAGAAAATCAGATTTTAATTACAGATAAAAACCATAGTGAGCATGGTCAGACTTTTAAAGAGTCTGAGTTTAGCTCTTTAAATAGTGGTTATGGTGCAAACCATAATCGTGGCAATACTGCTCCGATGCCGATATATGATGCTGCAGAATATGTTACTATAGAACAAATTACACCTGAAGAGCAAGCGGCTGGCGAAGAAACAATTCCGGCAGAATATATTGGCACACAAGTACCATCATATGCCTATGATGACCCTATTTTTCAGGAATTTGGCATTACATCTATGACGACAGAGCGTCCTCAAGCAGCAGGTCCTGAACAAGAGGCATGGGATGCACAGTTTAAGCCTATTTTGGCATCATTAAATGATAAAATCAAAGTGCATAATGAAAAGGCTAAACTATATAACCAACAGATTTCTGGTGTGGCTAATGAAAAAATAGACGATTATACTATAATTCGAACTAAAACAATGACCTCTAACGAAGAGGTTAAAAACAGTACACCAGGTGTTGTACGCTTTGGTGGAGATGTGTCATTCACCGGAAATGGAACTAATGAAAATAGTCAAATGGTTGTAGGCGGTACATTAACCACTATGGGTGCTATTAATCAAGTAGCAAAAGAAAATCAAGAAGTGACTAATATATTTGGTACCACAGAAGCATCGTATACCTATAAACGAAAATGGCCACATAAATCTAGACGAAGAGGTTATAAGGGTCAAGTATTTATGACTCCACAAGTGAATAAAGAAAATCCAATATCACTTGGGGTGGCTAAGAAAGAAGACAAAAATGGTAAGGCAAAAGGTGAGGTAGGGGCTAATCACCGCAAAGAGGTACAAGACTTCTTAAATCCATTTGCACAAGATAGCAGTAATGATGTATCTAAACCAACAGCAGGAACTAATATTTTGGCATTGCCTACAGAATCTTTGTATAGAATACATCCTGAAAGCACTGCTAACTATGTAGTTGAAACAGATCCGCAATTTACGAATAAAAAAGTCTTTTTATCATCCGATTATATGTATAAAGAGATGAAAACAAAGCCTGAGAATATTGAAAAACGACTAGGCGATGGCTTGTATGAGCAGACCTTAGTTAGAAATCAGATTGTATCTGGAACAGGGTATAGATTTCTTGATGGGTATACAGATGATGAAAGTCAATTTAAAGCTTTAATGGATGCCGGTATTGTATACGCCAAACAACATGGTATTGTTCCAGGTGTAGCGCTGACGGCAGAACAAGCAGCTAGTCTCACTAGTGATATGGTCTGGCTTGTAAAAGATGTTGTTATGGTAGAGGGTAAACCTGTTGAGGTGATCTATCCTAAAGTATACCTTAAACAAAGTGATAGATTGCAGTTACATACTGACGGAACCTTAATTAGTGCTAATACATTAGTTATGAATGCAAAGAAACGTATTCATAATGAAGGTGTTATTCAAGGTAAAACAGTAGTTCTTGCATCTGATCAAGATATTATTAATAGCGGTCATATTAATGCAGACAAAGTTGGTTTGCAATCGGATACAATTATTTACCAACAAGGTCAAATTGTTGGTCGTGATGCTGTAGGATTACAAGCAAAAGAGAATATCACTTTTAACAATTCTATTGAGCATTTAACAAACCAAGATGTTTTACATAAAACGGCGGGTATTGCTGTAACCGGTGATACAGGCGTTATGATCGTATCTGCTGGTAATGACGTAAACCTAGGTGGTGCAACTATTGAAGCATTAGGTAAAGAAGGGGCTATCACTATTACAGCTGGACGTGATATTAATAGTACTACAGATACTCTTACAGGCAAAAAAGATATGACTCAAGATGGCGATAATTATTTACGAACCTATCGTCAAACTGAGCTGGGAACGACAATAGAAGCTGGTGGAGATATATCTATTGGTGCTAAACATGATATTAAGGCTCGTAATTTGACCGTTAGCAGTGACTCTGGTGCTGTAAAAGTGATTGGTGAACATGATGTATCCATTGAAAATGGCTATAGTGATTCTAAAGATGTATTTGCGTTAAAATACAAAGAAAAAGGCCTTCTTAATAAAAAAGAAACTAAGATCAAAACGAATGATGAATCTAAAAATGCATTAATGAGCACACTTAGTGGTCATACTGTAGTGGTGGGTGCTAATAACGATGTGACACTTACATCTTCTAATATAGTGAGTACTGCTGGAACATCTGTATTAGCAGGTCATAATGTAATAACTGATGCAGCAGCAGAGCATACGCTAAGTACCGCATCTAAAGATGTAAAAAAATCTGGTATTATGGGGGCCGGCATGGGTATCATGATTGGTAAAAAACAATCGAAAGATAACTACTATATCGATGAAACTACTCATAAAGCTACTACTTTAGGATCTACTGATGGTGAGGTTACTGTACAAGCTGGTGATACAGTTCATTTGACTACCACAAATGCGGTAGGCAAAGATGGTGTTGTCATAGTAGCTCAAGATATTATATTAGATGGTAAAGATGACGTATATAAACAAGAGGAGCGTCATGAGCGAAAGTCCTCTGGTTTAACGGTAAGTTTAGGTGGCAGTGTTGTTGAAAAAATAGATAGTGCTGTAAAAAAACAACACAGTGCATCTGATAGAAGAAACAGTCGCTTTAAATCATTAGAAGGTAAACAGTCTATAGATCGATTACTCTTTGCTATTGGTGAAGCAAAGCAAATTGTTGATAGAAGTTATAATGGCCAAATGAGAGCTATTAATTCACAATTGGAACGTGTCAATGCTGATATAGTCAATACACCAGAAACTGACTCAACTAAGTTAGCAGAGCTCAAGGCTAAACAAGAGCTTTTATTGAAAAAACGAACTACTTTAGAAGAGAATAAAGGAATTGTTGATAGAGCCACTGATAGAGCAGTAGATAGAGCTGTTAATATACAAGTTGGCATTGGATCAAGTAAAAGTGTAGCTGAATCGAAATTAGAACGCTATACATATTCTAGTGGTGCTATTGATTCTGATGGAACTATTTTACTTCATGCTAATAGTGCAGATTCAATTAAAGGTAATATTACTGCAATTGGTGAACAAATTAAAGGTAAGACCGTACAACTAACTGCTTCAAATACTATTAATTTGGAGGCCGGTTCAAATACGCAACGTGTTGAAACAAATAGTAAGTCTAGTGGCTGGAATGTTTCTGCCAATATTGGTATGAGAACTGGCGGGCTCGTAGGTTGGTCGGCGTCAGCTTATAAAGGAACAGAGAATGGCATAGAAGATAGTACTATTCATACTGGTACACATGTTGTAGGTTCTAACAAGGTATCTATTACAAGTGGAAATGATACGAACCTTACCGGTTCTACTATTTCTGGGAAAAGTGTAACAGCGAATGTAGGTAATAATCTTACTGTAGAAAGCTTACAAGACAGTCAGATTTATCATGAAACATCCAAGAGTAAGGGGCTATCTATATCTGGTGCAAATTTTATATCTCAACCTACGATTAATGGTATTAATGTAAAAGGCAATATTGATAGTACTTATACAAGTGTTACAGAGCAATCTGGTATTCATGCAGGTAGTGATGGTATGAATCTTGCTGTTGGCAATATGACAACATTAAAAGGTGCCACTATAACTAGTAAGGCTACACCTGAAAAAAATAAGATGTCTACCAAATCTCTTGTTATGGAAGATATTCATAATGAAGCTTCGTATAAGGCTAAAAAGTCTGGGATAGCTATGAACGCATCTGGATTGACAGCAAAGGGTGTTCTCGGTAAAATCAATCCGTTGGGACTATCTCCGGTAGTTTCTATTCCAGTATCAGATGAGGTCCAATCTACTACAAAATCTGCTATTAGTGATGATATATTGGTAGAAGTAGAGCATAAACCACTTACTACTATTAATAGAGATACTGAACATGCACTCAATAGTATTAAACCTATATTTGATAAGGCTGATGTAAAAGAACGTATGGAGTACGTTAACGCTGTATCTGACGAAGGGTTTAAATTAATTGGGGATATTGCAATGAAGCAAGCTCAGAAGTATGAAGAAAAAGCAGCCATTACTACTGATGAAGCTCTAAAAAAACGATACCAAAAAGAAGCTGATAAATGGAAAGATGGCGGTATTTATAAAGTTGCCTTACATGGCGGTTTTGGTGCAGTAGTCTCTAATATGGCTGGAGGCTCTAGCTTAGAAGGATTTACAGTATCTAGTGCTAACGAGGTGATGGTAGGAGCTATTGCTAAAGAATTAGCTAAACATCCTAATAGTACAGCAGACGCTAATGGTAAGTATGTTGATAATTCTGATGTATATAAAATTGCTAGTGCAATCTTAGGTAATACAGTTTCGCACTCTTCATTAGGCGCCGGTATTTCACTATCTGCTACACAGAATAATTATTTGACACATGAGCAAATAAAATTATATAAACAGGAATATTCAAAAGCAAAAAGTAATGAAGAGCGCGAAGCGATAGACGCGAAGTGGCAAAAAATTTATTTTCAACAAGCTCGTGAAATTCTTGATGAGATGTATGCATTACACAATAAAATAATTAAGGATGAAGTCGGTGTTAATAATCCTAGTAAGGTATCAGAGTATTATAATGCTGTAAGAGCTTTGTTTGCACGGCATGGGTATTATTTTAAAATGGGTGATTTACCAACCTTAGATCTTAATGAAAATGGGTATAGAGGTTATAAATCATCATTTAAAACTTTTGGGTTACCACGTAATGGACGAAGCTCTATATTTAAATCGATAGGAATTAGACGATATTATGACAAAGATCTTACTCCGTTGGATAGAGAGAAATTAGGCTTTGTTAAGCGTAATGAAAATATAACTCCTAAGACTATAATTAAACCTGGATT
Organism: Veillonella caviae; assembly: GCF_003992125.1. Classification (GTDB taxonomy): domain Bacteria; phylum Bacillota; class Negativicutes; order Veillonellales; family Veillonellaceae; genus Veillonella; species Veillonella caviae. Next base: position 126,811 of record NZ_RQUY01000003.1, read on the forward strand.
TGTTTGGACTAAAGATGATTTAGGAAAGTCAGTTGCTCAAAATGTATTATCAGAGGTAGGAAATCAACCATGGGTTGGATATGTGTATTATGCGGAGAACGCATCAAAATTTACTCGAACTGTAGCGAAAGTTGGAGGGCCTGTTTCAATAGGTTTCTTACTTAACGATATGCGAAATGATTACCAAATGTACAGTGGTCGAGAACTAGTTAAAGCTTGGAGTGCTAATTTAATTCCTGTGGGACTTGGAATTGGCGGCGGTTTTGTTGGAGGTTTTGCTGCTGGTCCTGCAGGTGCTTTTGCTATTGGTGTTACTGGAGCAACACTTGGCGATCGCGTTAAAGATGAAATTAAATTTAATTTGAAAAAGGATGTAGATAAGTAATGTATCAAGATTTGATTATAATATTTGGGATTATATTTCTCATATACAAACTTATTACGCATGAAGGTAAGCTTAGTTTAGCTAGAGTTATTGCAACGGTTTCTATTATTGTCGGTTGTGGATTAGTATTGCTGAGTAAACTGATATCTCCATTTATTTTACTATTTTGGTGGCTAATTTGTATCGGTATTTCTTTAATAGGAATGTATTTTGTGCCAAGTAGTGAGAATTATGATGAGGATAAAACTCAAAAGCATCAAAAGCTATATAAAGGGGCTTTATACTCCTGGATATTTATGATAGCTTTATATATTTTTCTATACATTTTGATTTATTATTAACTATATCCTTGTTATTGAGGGGAGTGTCAATAATTTTGTGTAAACGTCTTTTTAGGTGTTTATTCCATCCTTCAATTAGATTATTAGAATATAATGACGGTCTAATGGATTCAGGAAAGTCTAAAAAGTGAATAAAACAGTAATATCGGATAATGTATTCGTAATCTTAGGGTGTTTAGACGACCACGTTTCTAAAATCTACTAGGTGCTGCTGTAAAAGGACGCATAGTCTAATCTTCAGTGATAAGTATATACTGAATGGTTTAGAACTATAGCGTCCTTTTATTTTCCGTTTATTTGGGGTAAGTGAAGCTGTTTTAGATATGTCAAAAAGATATGAGAGAATTTATTTCATGCGAATATTAAAGCTGTTGGTGAAACAATTTCAGGTAAAACAGTCAAATTAGTGGCCTCTAATGATGTATCTTTACGAGCAGCAACAAATACAAGTGAAAAACTTGAAAATTCTAAGAGTAAAGGTTGGTCTGTTGGGGCTAATATTAGTGTTGCTGGCGGCGGTACACTAGGTTTTGATGCAAGTGCTAATGCTGCAAAACAAAAGAGTAATACAAAGGTAACAACACATACTGGTACTACTGTTGTAGGTTCAGATGTTGTTGTTATTACCTCTGGAAAGGACACCTATATCAGTGGTTCCAAGGTAGTTGGTAAATCTGTAACAGCAGACGTAGGTGGAAATCTTTCTATTGAAAGCTTACAAGATACAAAGACATATGTAGGTGAAAGCTCTAATAAAGGGTTTAGTGTATCTACAAATGCGGGTTCTCTAAGTAATGTATCTATGAGTTCAAGCAAAGGTAAAATGAAAAGTGATTATGCAAGTGTTACTGATCAAGCGGGTATATATGCAGGTGATGGTGGATTTGTAATTAACACGGCTGAAACAACATCATTAAGAGGGGCTGTTATAGATAGTGTAGCAGACTCTAATATAAATAAATTATCCACTAAATCATTAGATGTTAAAGATATTGAAAATACTGCAGAATATACGTCTCGTAATGTAGGTATGAGTTATAATCACGTAGGTAATTTTAAGAACCTTAGTAAAGCAGGAAAAGATGCTGTGTGGAATACATTAGGCACATTACCTAATTTGTTACCAGATTCTAGTAAATCTAATTCTTCCACTACAAAATCTGCTATTTCAAATAGTATAATAGAAGTACGAGACGCTGACTTTAATATGCAAACCTTGTCTCGAGATACAAAAGATAGCTTGAATAAGCTTGATGAAATCTTTGATAAAAAGAAAATTGAAGAACGTCAAGAATTATCTAAGTTATTTGCAAAAGAAGCCTTTGGACAATTACATAATTGGAATCCAATCTCTAAAGAAGGTAAAGCTGCGAAAGCAATAGCCCATGGTGTAGTCGCTGAAGTATCTGCCCGTATGGCAGGGAATAAACCGGGTAATGGTTTTTATGCTGGTGCTACCAATGAAGCATTAATTGGAGAAATTCAAAAAATTGCAAAAGAGAAACCTGATGTAGCTCAATCATTAAGTGCATTACTAGGTGCTGCTGTAAATGGTAGTTTAGGTTATTCCCCTGTAACAGGTGCAGCTGAGGCACAATATGGGACTAAATGGAATCAATTGAGTGATGGTCAAATTGAGTATTTAAAATCTGCAATTCTTCAGAATCTTGATAATAATGGCAGTGTCGAAGAATTAATTCGTATACTTGAAAATGGTGCAACATTAGGTTATGCTCAAGAGGCTGGAAATCCTTCTCGTAGAAAAAATGCAGATGGAAGTTATGCAGTTAGAGCTGAAGGTAAATTCTATGGTGATGATATGTT
>NZ_RQUY01000004.1 GCF_003992125.1 Veillonella caviae
AGATTAAACCCTTATAACACTAGATATTTACTAGTATTACAAGGGTTTTTACACACACTTTTTGTCCTATAAGCCTATATCCGCAGCATAAAAAAAACATGGCCTACAAGATGAATTTACGTAGCCCCCAAAGGGGGCGTTAAGCGTACTGAATCTTGTAGGACATGTTTTTTTTACACACTAAAAGCAATATAAAATTACATTAATGTTTTAAGTACATCAAGCACCTCTTGAGGCAACTCATTTTTCCCATCTTTTAAGTTTTCCACGTATGTATAGCGGAATTCAAAAGCTTGGTGCAATTGATGGTGATATTCGCGCACATCGAATGGTGGCTCAAAACCTGGCACTTCTACATAGGACAAGTTTTCATACGCACCAAATGGTTCAAATATCAAATCACCTTCTACGAGGCGTTCTAATAAATCAAGGGTAATTTCTTTAGGAATTTTCTTTTCTAAGAAGAATCCTGTGTTCATAATGTAGCAATCAACACCACATTCTTTGAATAGTTTTTTGTAGCTTTCATAATCACGTACTAAAGGGTAAGTACGGAATGGATTTGCATATGGTTCGATAACAAGCGCATTTGGATCCACATTGGCATCTAATTTTTCTGCTGTAGAACGACGTGTTGCCAATGTAGCACCCATTGTCGATGCCAATACAGGGTCATCAATTTTAAGGATTGGTGGTAACGTTTTATCTTTCATTAACCACACGATAGCATTAACAGGTTCACCTACGTAGTTAACACGATTATCTGTCCAGAATTGAGATTTAATAGCACGACCGTTATTATTGCGCACATCCTCAGCTAATACTACTTTGCGACCATCCTCATCAAGAGTAACACCTACATTTTGCAAAGTTAACAAGAATTTATTCGCTGGATGTTCTACAGGGTAGTCCTGCATTTTATCAAAATAAGTCGGTTCCATCGCAATAGAAGACAAGTCACCCGTATTAATGATGTACGCATCATCATGCAAAATAGAAATATCGTAGCGACCATTATGTTTCTCATGGGTCAATGTAGATTTACCAGAGCCGGACAAACCGAATACACCGATAGTGTAAGAGCTACCATTTTTAAGATTATAGCGTTTCATACCACCGTGGCATGCCACATAACCATAGCGGTTTGCCAAGGACCATGCCAAAGTTAATGTACCTTTTTTATGTTCTCCAAAATAACGCATACCGAGAATCATAGCACAGTTATGAGCAGGATCAAAAATAGCAAGACCGCCTGGATGACCAGGAACTACATAATCAGGATCAGAATAGATATAAATATCCCCTTCTGGAATCTCTTGGCTATTTTTATAGAATTCTTTTACTGCATCATCAAAGAATTTAAAATTCATCACCCACGAATACATAATAGATGCGTGATCTTTTGGAATCATCAAATGAGCGCGAGCAGTAAATTTTTCATCTAAACCTACGATAACTTGTGTAGAAATCCACGCTTTATTACGGCTATCGTATACAGCGTCGCGTGCAATACCAGCTAATTCTACCTCATCGATGCCTTCATCACCGATAATGCGACGCGCTTTCGCATAACGACCAGTAGTTTTTCCATCATTCGTAACAAGCACCTTCGCATCCTGTGGCAAACCTTGCTCTTCAGGTTTACATACAGGCATATCTAATACGATAACACCTGGCTCTTCTGTGGCTAATGTATACGCTTCTGCTACAGATGTAACAGGATGCACATTATTACCGTAAAATGCAGTTTCAATAGTACTCCGTAATTTAGAAAATAATGGATTTGTTTTAATTTCGCTTTGATTCCAAACGCGTCTTGTTGACATGTTGCTCCTCACCTTTACTTATGGACTAGTATCTATAAAACAGCTTGTTTCTTGTGAAAGCTAAGGCTTATTAATCTAGCAATCTATACTTTCACGAAACATAGCAAATACTCTCATGTATATCTATTTTACCTTGTTATTTCAAATTTGTATACACAAAGCAATATATATTACATAACAATAAGCATTTTTCTTTCATTAGTGCAACATAATTAAAGGTGAATTATATATCAAACCAATTTATTTTTTATTAACAAATCCATCAATAACACAATTAAAAGTGAGTTATTTTTCAACCTAGTTTATTTTTTGTTAATAAATGTATCAATATTACGAATCAAATCATGTACATCAACATCAGCTCGTTGCGCAATCATTTCAACGGTCGCTACTTTTGCCATAATTTTCACCATTGGGGATTTAAGTTTTTCAAATTTAGGATTTAGGCTAATGAGGTAGTCCACAAGTTCAGGGCTTTGTTTGATTAATTTAGACAATGTTGTTTTTTCGTCTACTTTAAAAACGCCATTTGCATCAATTATTAATGCCTCGGCATCGGATTCTTTAGCTACTGTATTTACACTAGTTGCATCTTGAGTGCCACTATTCGCCATAGCCCCTATATTGCCTGTTGCTTGGCTTTCACCAACGTTAACGATAGAGCTTTCACCAGAATTATCCCCTACATAGCCCTTATCCCATGTGAGCAATGTTTGGGATCCAGTCAATTCGCGAATGTGCGTACAATCCTGCATCATTTCGAGAACGCCGCGGAATTTGCCATTCTCATCGCGCACAGCAGTGTATAACACATAGATAAATAGACCTGGTTTATTTATCCAGAACTCAGCTTGACTTTGCTCGCCAGAACGGAATTTTTCAATAATTTCTTCCACTACGTGCACCGATTTAGCAGGGTGACAATTTTTTACCTCACGACCGATTACATTGGCACTGCGTGGGAAGATACGATGCGAGGTATCACTATAGAACGCCACTAATTCGTTTTCATCTACATAGGATAAATCCACCGGCAAATGACGGAACAAGAGATTAATTTGTTCCAATGTCAACTTACCTGTAGCTACATCGAGGACTTGATTCTTCGCTGGCGCACCGCCATTAATAGGCCCTACATATTTAGATAAAAGGCCTGCCAAATCTTGAAGGAATGCATTAGACACATTACTAGCACTAGCTATGCCTTCTCCACCTATTGCACCACAACCATTTGCTGTAACATCATCGTCATTAACACCTTCTACTACATATACCGGTGGTGCTGAAATAATAGCATATCCGATTTCATGATCGCTTGCACTCATCCGTCCAAATTCTTCGTCAGACAATACTTTAACCGCTGTTGGATACAACACCTCTAACTCTTTAGCATTTAAATCGCGTAATTTTTCCAAGGTTTCTGGCATAGATGCAATAAATTCACTGAGTTTGTCTTCTCTGAGCAATGCATAGCTAGTGCTAATAGCATCACGCACGCCATCATCAAAGGTCCACATAATTCGTGTAGGACGGTCAAAACCATGGTCCTCTAACATTGGATATAATTGATTCTGTTTACGAGATAAATGGATACGCCATTGAGCTAAATTATCAAATACACCGAGCCAAGGATTTTTGATAAACTTATCTTGTTTCAATAATTCATCCGCTTCAATCGCCACTTTTTCTACAGCGTTGATCTCCTCAACATAGACCCACAAAGGATGATTTTTAGGATACACATTATTTGTGCGAACTAATACGCCGTCAAACAAGGCGAGCAAATCATCCATTCTATCTAAAATTTCCTCGTCTTGGTAAACACCTTTCAAACTTTGCTCTGCAAAGGCAAACTCATCTGGTGTGCATGTGCCTAATTTCTCTTTTAAAATGCGATTGCCTTCCATCAAAGACAATTTACCGTCCAAATACTCTTCTTTTACGGACACAATCACTCTATATCGTTCGTTGTTAATATCTAATTGTTGTTTTAATTCGTTCATATAGTGCCTCCTTATGGATTGTTTATGAAAATAATCTATATCGCTCACAACAGAAAGCTTATTTCTACAGTTGTGAACATCTATTGATAGGATTCTATCGGTGCTTACCTCATATAATAGTATATTTGTTTTGAAAGTAATTTTCAGTAGCCCAGGTTACACTTTTAAAAAATATTCAAAAATCCTATTCCCTCGAATGAGTCGGTTTAGCTCACCCATGTCTAGTATATAAGAATCTAATCATTACAATCTTTAATTCATAACAATGTAAAGCCACTGCTATTCACCTCAAATCTATCCATAAAGATAGTCACTATATCAAAATATCCTACTTGCAGTTATAGGTGCATAAGCATATACTTTAGATATATCGAAAATATTAAATTTATCTAAATATTAACAAGTATTATATGGATTCCATTCATTTTACTATGACACAAACCATTCTACCTGCTAATGACATTTAAAGATACTTTCACAAATACATTCACTATGACAAGGATTTATACGAGAAAGGATGTATGCTCTATGAAACGCATGCCCGTTATATTCGCCGGTCACGGCAGCCCTATGCTAGCCATCGAAGATAGCGAACAAACTAGAGGATTACAACAAATTGGAAAAGAGATTCTCCAAAATTATGGAAAACCAAAGGCTATTCTAGCCATTTCTGCTCATTGGTATACGAAGGGAACTTTCATCCAAAGTACTCCTGAACCAAAACAAATTTACGATATGTACGGTTTTCCCGATGAATTATACAAGATAACCTATCCTGTAAAAGGCTATATGCCACTCACCAAAACCGTGCAATCACAATTAGGTAACACTGTATCTATTCATGATTCATGGGGTATTGATCACGGCACATGGACAATACTTATCCACATGTTTCCTAACGCTGATATACCAGTTGTGCAACTGTCTATCAACGGTTATCTCAATGCTAAAAAGTCCTACGAATTAGGCAAACAGCTCATTACATTACGCGACGAAGGGTATCTCATTATTGGCAGTGGCAACATCGTACACAACCTAGGTGAACTAGAATGGAATAATGTTGGTGGTTCTACAGAAGCAATTGAATTTAACACCGCTATTACTAACGCTGTAACAAGTGGTGATATAAAAACTGTAACACATTTTGAAAGCCTACCTCATGCTTCCTATGCGGTACCAACACCAGAGCATTATTTACCGTTATCCTACACACTAGGTGCTGCCGATGGTGATGATGTGCGGATATTTAATGATTTATACAGCACAGGCTCATTATCATTGACTAGTTATATATGGGGCTAATGTTTTATAATCCAGTAATGCCCTACGTTTACACTCCATATATGGCGCAATATATATGCGCTATACACCACAAAAGGGTTATAGAACCAATCTACATTGGCCTATAACCCTTTTTTCTCATTCATTACTAGTCAAAACATCCCATTGTTTAAACATCTAAATCGATATATTCAGTTTTCGATGCTTCTACAGGATTACCAGCACTATCAGTAGCAGGTACATACCGCCAAGTAGATACGGCCTCAACGATAGCTGTATCTACCGCCCAATCACCAGTAGAGCCCTGCAATTCTACATTCTCTACCTCGCCATCCTTGTTGATATCAAAGTGAACATTAATACCTCCCACATCGCCATTATAGTGTTCTAATACATCAGTATCAAAAGATGGTGTAGACACTGGCATTGGCGATTGATAGGTAGCACCATAGGATATACTTGTGCCAAGTATAAAAGCACCTAAGCATGCAATAATTAATTTTTTCATGGAAAAATACCTCTACTTCTTAGTCACTGGCAATGTAATCGTCATGCCAATAATAGATTCATGTGGGGTCTTATCTTTACCAATCGCCGGTTTAAATTCCCATTGTTTCACAGCATCTTTTACGGCTTCATCTACTGGTTCATACCCTGAAGATCGTTCTACAAATACATTTTTTACTTTGCCTTTTTTATCGATTAAGAAACGAATGCGCATGTCATCTGCTACAACAGTTCCTTGAGGAATAATAGGCATCACTGGTTTGACTATAAAAACTTCCTTAGGTGGGGAAACAAAACCTGCTGCATCAACAGAGCTAGGTGTATATATGCCAACAGCTAAAGCCGCTACGGCAGTTACGAGCATGCGTTTTAGTACATTCATAATAAGACCTCTTTTACAATAATATTAGTATATAGATATAATACTAAATTCATGTATAGAAAAAAAGCAGTTTCATCTATTTTACTCGTATAATAACAAATATACTTAGTACCTTGACACAAAATATCCAAATTAAAATACACAATTTCCCTTAACAAATTCTTATAGATAAGAACAGTAGTACACTATATAATTAATAGTAAGTCAGGATTAATTTGTTTCTTTTATATTGAAAAATACGTGTATACGTGTTAATATAAGGAGAGAAATATGAAAGACAAAGATTTGCTAAAACTACTACTTCAAAATGGATGGAAAGATGTACGACAACGAGGTAGCCATCATCGATTAAAGAAAGACAATAAAGTCGAAGTAATCGCCATTCATGGAAAAGATGTCCCCACAGGACTATTAAATGCAATCTTGAAACGAACTGGACTAAAATAAAAGGAGTGATATATATGAGATTTATCTACCCTGCCATAATCCATGATGATACAGATGGATTATGGATTGAATTCCCAGACTTGGAATATACCTCTTCCACAGGAGATACTTTAACCGAACTATTGCAGAATGCCCGTGAAGCAATGGAATTATTTATACTAGGGGCTCTAGAAGATGGCGAAATATTAGCAACTCCATCAGCCATACGTGACTTTCCTATTACAGATTCTACATACCCTACACTAGTAGAATGTGATGTCGATTTAGCTAAAAATACAAAATCTGTAAAGAAAACACTAACTATTCCTGCTTGGTTAAACGAACGAGCATTGGCAAAAAATCTAAACTTCTCGCAAATACTGCAAGAAGCATTGATTGAAAAAACGATATAATAATATAAAAATACCTAGAGAAGAGGGGCATGACCTTCACTCTAGGTATTTTTAGTATTTCATAACAGTGTAGACTTCTCACTTATTTATGAATATCATGGTTCATCAACACTTATCTATTCTATTTAATATCTACTTGGAAACGTTGTATTGCACTCGCTTCAATAGGGTTACCATCAGAATCTTTAGCCGGATAGAATGACCAACCATAGACTGCAGATACCACCGCATCATCAGCTGGACCATAACCAGAAGATTTATCAACCTCAACAAATGTTACATTACCACTAGTGCCTACATAAAGGCGAACTACGATTGTGTCACCAACAGCTTGTGCTTTTGGCACTTCTGGAATCGATGGGTACGGTCGGCTAATAGGGCGCAAACCTTCTGACTTATCCACCTTTCCTTCACCTTTGTTACCACCAACTAATTGATTTTGTCCATCAGTTGGATCCTGAGCAGTAGAATTATTTTGATCTTGGTTCTGATTTTGTGGCATCGGTGGTGTTGGCGTGTTATCATCTACCTTCTTATCCTCTACAGGAATAGTATTAGGTGCATCTTTCACCATTTGCTGTACTTCTTCTTTAGTTGGTGGCGGTGGGATATCCACTTTTTGCTGTTTCGGTGCAGAAATTTGTGGTGCCGATGGCGCCACATCATCAGAAACAATTTCCATTTCGATGGCTTCTGGTTTTGCATTAGCTTCCGGTGCGGAGTAGTTAAGGTATACTGCGCCACCTGTTAATAGTAAACAGTTAATAAGAAGGGAGCCTGCAAGAGATGATTTCCATCTAGACATAGGGCACCTCCTTATTTACTTTCAGTAGCAATAGCAATTTTCGTGATATTCATTTGTTTCAACGTATCTAATACTTGTACGAATGCACCATATTGAGCAGCTGTATCAGCACGCAACACGACAGTCATATCAGTACCTTTAACTTGCTCAATTTGCAAATATTTAATCATGCCCTCAATATCTGTTTTCGTATCATTTACAAATACAGAGCCATCAGCAGTAACTGTAATGGGCACTTTCTTTTGAATGTCTACCTTAGCTGTTTGTGCACCTGGCAAATTGACTGGTACAGATTTTTGTACAACCATAGAGAGCATACTCATCATAAAGAATACGAGCAAGAAAAAGATGATATCAATCATAGGGATAATCATCAATCTTGGTTTATTTGTAGTACGTAAGCTTCTAAGCTGCATCGTTGTCACCTACCAATGCTGTCATGTATACGGCGCCCACTTCTTCCATTTCAGATACTAAGCTATCTTCACGTTGTACTAAATACGCATGAATAACAAGAGCAATGATAGCTACGCAAAGACCTGTAGCTGTAGCGATTAAGGCCTCCCCTACACCGCCAGTAATAGCGAATGGTTCACCATCGGAAACGGACAATACGGAAAAAGAACCAATCATACCAGTTACAGTCCCCAACAAACCTAATAAAGGAGCTAGTGTAACGATTGTTTCAAGATAGTTTAAATGCGCACGCAAACGAGCTGCAATGGCGCCTGCTGCACCTTGTAAAGCTTGTGTTTGTTTATCCACATCGTGAGGCTGAGATGCTGCAGTTTCAACAAGCTCCGCTGCTACCCCGCCATCTTCTTCACAGACTTGGCGCAATTCCTTCCATTTACCTTGTGGCACAAGTTCAGCAACTTTAGCTTTTAATGTATCCATATTGGATTTTGCTGCATTGTACATGCATACACGTTCAATCAAAATCGTAATAGCAATAATAGAACAAATCAATAAAGGCCACATAACAAGGCCCCCTTGTAGGAACAAATGTCCTGCATTAGTAATGAATTCCATAAAAACCTCCTATAGAATAAAACAAAATAGATTAATATCGTTATCCTACAATTCACAACTGAGAAATAACGACTAATAAGACTTGAATTATAACCATTTAATGATAATACATATCATCAATTAACGTCAAATTACCTTTCACTATTTTTTCACCAATTACAAAAATAGCCAAAACTTATATTAGAATGTATGACTCACACCAAATACAAAATGACGTTCTGGCATAGCATAAGCACCACGCACTAAGTTTGTAGCCGCACTAGATTCATAATGTTCATTCGTCAAGTTATAGCCTTTAATATAGAATTTCGTATCTGGTCGCCATTGATAATTGATATTCATATCCCATAAGAAGTAATTGTTGCTGGTATACAAATCACTGCGACCAGTTACATATGTAAAGTTATTGGAAATATCCCATTTATGTTTACTATATGTCAATCCTAGAATATACCCATTGGGACGAGTGTTACGATCATCACTAGCAAAACCTCTACCATTGGCATTAATGCGAATTCGACTATAATCATATCCAGCCCGTACACGCCAAGCATCATTGATTTTATAAGTAGCTCCAAGGCTCAATCCACGACGTTTCTCCTCATCCACATTGTAATAGCGAGTAATTCCATTCCATTGCCAGTTCAAAGCATTTTTCAATTTAGAATCGTATACGCTAGCAGATAAAGTTAATGTATCATTAATCTTGCTATCAACGCCAACCGTTACTGTTCTTGACTTTTCTTGCTCTAAATCAGGATTGCCTTTCATATACGGAGTATTAGCATAACGCATTTTTAATGTTGGATTATTTACTGCAGACCCCCAAGATGCATACACATGAGTATCTTCACTAATCCGTTTATTAACACCAATATGACTCGTCCAGTCCCCACCATAATCACTATGATGTTCATAACGTCCACCTAAATTCATGGACCACCCATCACCTAAAGTCCAACGGTCTTCCGCAAAGATGGATTTCGTAATAGCTTTAGCATCCATTGTAGAGCCATCATTGTTTTCCCATAAGTGTTGCTCTTCCCAAGAAACACCGCCTACAATATCATGATTCTTCAAAGTCCAATTTTTCTGACCTTCAAAGGTATAGTTTCTTAAATCATGCTCATACGGTGTGCCTGCAAATGGAGAATTCGTTTGATCACCATTACGAGTAAAGCGAAGGAATGTGCCTTCACCTTTTTCTTTCTGGTTAAACGTATAAGTCAAGCCTATATTAGTAATCGTAGAATCGAATGTAGAACCACGACCATATACAACACCTTGGGTTGGATTAGTTAAATAAATACCATATCCATCTTTAGCACGAGATCGTCCAAAATCAACAGTAGCACGATCTTTACCAAAATAGCGATCATAGCGGAAAGTCATATCTTCATGATCGCGATAACTATCATAGAATTCATGACTATTACCGTTAATATCGCGATAATCGTAATTGCCGCGTTTTTCTTTTGAATACGTTATCATATAACGATTTAGCTCATCCCCACCAGAATGAGCAATAGCGCCACGGCGGTGATTCCACGTACCATATTCAGCAGTAATAGATGTTTTAGTTTCTGGTGCAGGGTCTTTTGTAATAATATTAATAACACCAGCTACCGCCTTTTGACCATACAACGCAGAATTTGGTCCACGTACAATTTCGATATGATCTACATTATCCATCGGAATTTGATTAATATCTACAGCATTATCATTTCCAGAAACAGTAAGATGATCGAAATTTACACGCCGCCCATTTACAAGAACTAGAACACGAGTATCACCGTTCAACACAGGATACGCTGCAGAGCCATGATCTACTACATCAACATTAGATGCTTGTAATGCTTGAGATACAGAGCCAAAGTTTCCTTTTTCGATACTTTCACTATTAATAACACTAATATTCGCCGCTACGTCTTGAACCGCTGTTTTTACCCGCGTACCAGTAACGATGATATCATCTAATTGATACTCCACCGCCAATGCACTAGGCACAATGGACATAGCAATAGCACTTAATACAATGGATTTCAACACTCTTGTCTTCATAGTCATCTCCTACACAATCCCATAGGGGGATATTACACATTATTGTGAAAGCTAATTATAGCAATACTTCACAGCCATATACATTCCTAATTTTCTAATCTACTAGGGCTATATCATTAATTATCAGTTTCCAATCTATTTACAATCATTTCTAAGGCATCTACGACACGGCCATTACCATTATTAACAGCGCTAAACAGAACAGGTATAATACGTCGTTGTGCTACAGCCCGCATATGTTGCAGATTGGGGTCCTCCGCAATAGACTGAATGCCTTTTTGGGTGAAAGCATCCATATTAGCAACATCATTAGTCATCACCAAAACTATATAGTCAGGGTCATAACCGAGGATACGTTCAGGCCCCACCGTCATCATTCCTTTGGAAGCCAATGTAATAGCGCCAGCTTTATGAACAATATCATGAATAATATATCTATCGCCATATACCGTATAAGTGCTATTGCCATACGTTTGTAAGATAAGCACGGTGGGGCTTGTGCCCCGTCGTGTGGCACGCAGTTCTGCATCAGCGATGCGATTCATCAAACTTTGCTTATACGCATCTGTTCTGTCAGATACGCCAAAAATACGCCCCATATCGTCAATAAAAGGATATACGGTGCTCTCTACTGTCGGTTTACCTTGACGCACCGTAGCAGGCACAATATAGGTACCTACACCTCGCTTGTACCAGTTCCGAACATCACCTAATGCATTAGGTAAAAAATGATGATTCCACCCTATAATTAAATCGGGCTGCAGGGCTAGTACTTCTTCTTTAGATGGTACAAAAGGCGCCTGTAATGTCGGTAACGCACTATAGGCACTCGCCAATTCAACTGGTTCTACGCCATAAGGCTTTAAGGTTCCTATAATGCGATTATCTAGCCCTAAGGCAATGAGCAGTTCCGTCGCCCCTGGATACGTAACAAGTACACGCTGTGGTGGCACTTGATAAGCCACATCAATAGAATGTCCTTCTCCATCATAATTTTGAATTATCACCGCATCACTGCGGTCTAAATTTCTCAACGACTCCACTGTAACACCAGTACCATGAGTATAGCCTAGCCATAAAATACCAATGGATACGATTGTTCCTACCAGTATCTGTGCCCATTTAGATATCCTATACATGATGGTCACCTATCATAGGGGATTCCTTTACATTACAGATATTAGGTGCCGCTTCATAACATTTACTACTGTGCAAGTCTTCTACTACATAACGAGCATGAGGAATATCGTATTCATCATAATTAATAACCGACTCTACTCCATAGACATTAAACAAAGTAGATTCTGTAATGACCTCTTTCGGCGTTCCTAATTGCTGAATAATACCATCTTTTAAGACGCAAATACGATCACAGAATAGAGCCGCTAAATTGAGTTCATGCAAAGCCGCTACCACACCAATACCAAGAGATTTTACAATTTTTAATAATTCCAGTTGATATGTAATATCTAAATGATTAGTTGGCTCATCAAGGATGAGATATTCAGGTTCTTGTACCAAAGCTCTGGCTAACATAACTCGTTGTTGTTCACCACCGGATAATGTCATAAACGAGCGATTCTTAGCATGCCACATCCCCACCTTATTTAGAGAACTTTCAGCCAAAGCATAATCATATTCATTATCATCATCAAAACTCTTTTTATAAGGTGTACGCCCCATAAGAGCAATATCCATAACCGAAAAATCAAAATCAAGGTGTGTAAATTGCCCCATAACAGCAATCTTTTGAGCACTCTCACGAATGGATACATCTGCCAACGGCACATCATCAAAATAAATTTGCCCTTGTTGAATAGGATTAACTCGATAGAGGTGTTTTAACAGTGTAGATTTACCGCAACCATTAGGTCCAATAAGCCCTACAAATTCATGCCCACCTAAAGTCAAAGATATATCCTGTAAAATCTGTTTTCCTTCAACTACATATCGCAAATGTTCAATACGAATCGCTCTCATATTAACCTCCAAAATTCCGCGAATTACCAAATAGTAATTTCATAAATAATGGAGCACCCATAAGGGCTGTAATAATACCGATTGGCAAATCACCAGATGAGAGAAGTACACGACTCAATACATCTGCCCATACGAGGAAGATGGCACCAAACAATACGCCTACAGGCAAAAGGTTACGATGCGATGCACCCACTAAAGAGCGCATCATATGCGGAATTACTAGCCCCACAAAACCAATAATGCCACATTGAGATACAAGAACACCTACGAGAAGTGCAATAAGCCCCATATAGATACGACGTTGTTTCGTCACATCGATACCAAGTGTAATAGCAGCCTCTTCACCGAGAAGGAGGGCATCTAAAATGCGTACCCGGCTCATAAAATATGCTGTTATAACGGCTACAACAGCCATAGGCAAGACAAGACCATCCCATTTAGCATCTGCCAAAGAGCCCATAGTCCAAAATGTAGCCGATTGCATCCCTTCTGCATCACCTGCCATGTAAATGATAAAATTCGATAATGCCGTGCACAAGGCACTCACTACTGCACCTGCTAGGATAAGACGCACAGTAGACATACGACTTCGAATACCCGCTAATAAGAGTACGCCTACAGTGGCTACCATAGCGCCGATGAAAGCACCCATAGGAACACCGATAACAACACCTTGAACCGCCAATATACTACCTAATAAGATAGTAGCAACAGCTCCTACCGATGCCCCGGATGCAATGCCTAAAATAAAAGGTTCTGCCAAAGGATTTTGTACAGATGCTTGCATAACAAGTCCTGACAATGCTAGCCCTGCCCCTACAATAGCCGCTAGGAGAGCTCGAGGTACCCGAATATCCCAAACGATATCAGCTATAGCTGGTGCTACTAGAGGCTCCAGCCCCCACAGCTTGGCAACGATAATATGCCACACATCACTAGGTTGTATAGATACAGCTCCTGCTGATACAGCCAATACAATAGATACTACTAAAAGCAATATTAACCCCCACTGTACAACCACTAATCGAGTTTGACTGATATAACTCACCTACACTTTCTACTATACCAATACACTAGATATAATTTATCCCCTACCAGCCTATATATCTTCACATTACACATTCATTCCATCAAATGAGTCAATCAAATATATTAAACTATTCTCATACGAAAAGGTTCTTATGATTGTGACAATCATAAGAACCAATCTATTTGACAAATTATATCACTACCACATCATATGATAATGTATATTATTTTCATTGTCAATTTAGTTATTATATTTTACCAATGCTTATACAGATGTTACATAATATTACTACCTAACGTACAACCATCCTTTATTTGGCTAGCAAAACATATATAGACACATACTATAACACCAATTCCTATCATGGAATTTACGCAAATATAAGCGATGCGCCACACTGATAATGGTTGCTTGTGGACACAATATTCTCAATAACTCATACATACGTGCCTCATTATCCACATCCAAAGCCCCTAATAGTAGAAGTATAATTTTTGATACGACAAAGACTCACATCAAAAACAATGTGAGTCTTTCATTAGAACCTAGACAATTCCACTATGTAGTTTTAAATTAGAATGTATTTTTAAATTAGAATGTATTTTTAAATTAGAATTTAGTTTCCAAAGATACAACAGCGGTACGGCCTTTGCCAACATATACTGCTGGGTTATTACTCATAGCATTCCAGTAATCTTTGTTGAATACATTGTATACATCAGCACGCAATGTCATTGGGTGTCCACCAAAACCTTTAAACTCATAGCGAGCGCCTAAATCCCAAGTAACGCGGCCACCTACTTTATAAGTGTTCCATTGATCAATATAAGATGGACCTTGGTAGTTCGCACGAAGGTTAACAGATAAACCTTCCACAGATTTAATATCTTGCTCAACACGAGCCACTGCTTGCCAACGTGGAGTTCCCATTACGTCATTGCCTTCGTAGGAAGCTAGAGATTTGTGATATTTAGAGGTCAAGAACATTACAGAGCCCATAACACGAGTGCCTTCACGAGGTTCCCCAGCTACGGATACTTCTAAACCACGATTACGCACTTTCCCACCACTAGTTAAGTATTCACGACCATTACGTGTTTCTACGAGTGTTCCTGCTTGCTCCATTTGGAATGCCGATACAGTAGTCAAATATTTACCTGTATTGAACTTAGTGCCTACTTCAAACTGTTTAGTTTTATATGGTGCCAATACTTCGCCGTCATTAGCATAATTATTATCTACCAAATCACCAGCCGTCAAACCTTGCATATAATTTGCATAAACAGATGTTTTATCATTCAATTTATGAACTACTGCAAATGCTGGAGAGAATGCATGTTCTTTATAGGTTTTACCAGATGTGTTCACATTTTGTTTAATATGTTGGTAACGACCACCTACAACGAACGTCCATTTATCATCTTTTGTAGAAATAACATCAGTTAAAGCAACACCAGTAAGTAAATTGGAATCGTTTAAAGCTGCCCCCCAACCATAACTGTGATCATAGTTGGATACCGTATTAGCAGTCAATTTATTCATAGCCGTCCACTCACCAGTTTCATTAGTCATGTACCGTTTCCATGCTAATCGAGTAGCTACACCAGTTACTTCATGTTTTACAGATCCAGTCTGGAAGCGACCTTTTAAGCCAGCCTCTGCAGATATCGCTTTATTAATGTGATTATTATTGTGTAAACGATATTGCGCATTACCCTTTGCTTGGTAACGGAAATCATTATACACATAATCCATCTTAGTTTCACGCATACCAAGAGCAGCAAAACCTGTTAAATGTTTGGAGAAATCGTATTCATAGCGAGCAACACCGAATTTTTCAGTAACGTGACGATATGTATCAGGCAAACCATACTTTGCATTGTGATCCGCTTTAGGTAAACCATTTTGACCTATGTAATTATCCTGGATTTTTGTATTTGTAATTCCTGAAAACTGTAATCGATATTGAGGATTCTCAATATTATTATATACATAACCAGCATCTAAATAGAAACGAGAATGACTACCTTGACGGTCTACACCTAAGAATGCCGAATTAGTATTGATTTTTTCATCTTTAAAAGATGTAGAGCCATTTGTATGATACCCAGTAAAATGTACACCCCATTTATTATCAGCTGTACGTGCCCCTAAATCGATTTGTTGGCCGAATTGCTTACCGTCACCATAAGTAAATTTAATAGAATTTTGGTTTTCCCCTTGTTTAGCACGTTTTGGTACATAATTTACATTACCACCAACAGAACCATTAGGAGACATACCGTATAGCAACGCACTAGCGCCTTTTAGTACTTCTACACGATCAATGCCTTCCACACCAGTGTAGAATCGAGGAGCAATACCATGAAGGCCATTGAAGGATACGTCTTGTTGTTGCGCACGGAAACCACGAATAGCCCACGCTTGCGATGCACCAGACAATGTTTGATTATTTGTAGATGCGTCCATAGCAATAACATCGGTAATATTACTAGCCTGAATATCTGTAATCGTCTTATCTGTGAAAGTAGTAGCATTAAATGGTGTTGTCATAGTATCTCGATTACCCAATACACCATAGTCTGCCGTTCTAGCCACTTGCCCACCAGGAACTTCATTATGTTCACTAATTGGTGCTTCGTGAACACGCACACCAGTAACTACGATATCATCTAATTGATATTCCGCAGCATAGCCAGTAAATGGTAAAGACACCAAAAGAGCCGCACATAGCCAGTTTCGGTATTGTTGTTGCTTTTTCATACCCTATCTCCTTGTACACACTGAGAAAACACACCTATAATGTAACGCACCATTCCACAATTAATATAATTTCCAAAATAAATGGGAATAAGAACCGTTTCCAGTATAGAACTAATAATATATTTTACCAAAACAACAACAAATATCAATACCTAATTTAAAAACATATTAAACTAATCACAAAATTCCTATTTTATAATATTTATCATAACTTTGTATAATATAGCACTCATAGTTATTCTCAACTCTAAACATTCATAATGTAAAATCATTGTTTATAAGAAAGCAACCATTGAATTCCTTTCGCAATACGTAGCGTTTCGTCTTTAAAAAGCCCTACCACGAACTATTATGGTAGGGCTCTTTGTTTTATATATTATAATGACTGTCTATCAAGTTGCTTGTAAATATTGTTTTAGGCTCTGACAAGACTTTATCGGTGCTTCCATTTTCAATAATGACACCTTCAGATATAACGGCTAACGAATCAGTCATAAAAGACATTAAGTCTATATCATGAGAAATAAACAGATACGTTAAATTATGTTTTAGCTTTAACTCTTTTAATATATTAAGCACTATATCTTGTGCAATTGTGTCTAGCTGGGTCGTTGGCTCATCTAAAATGATAGTTTCAGGCTCAATTAACAAACATCGTGCCAAACATACACGTTGTAATTCACCACCACTTAATTCCGAAATCTTTCTAGATAAGATTGATTTCGCCAACTTAACCTCTTCCAACTGATTTATACAAAACCGTCTCGCAATGTCGTCAAATCGTTTGTGATGAATTAAATATACCTCAGCTAGAACCTCCTCTACTGTATATTTAGGATATACAGATGCATATGGATTTTGGCTGAGCAGTTGACATGATTTGCGAAATGCTAAATTTTCAAACTTGCACCATTCTTTTATTGACTTATGTTTATATAGAACACTCCCTGAATCATATGCCTCCAAACCTAAGAGGATGTTAGCTATAGTCGATTTGCCTGATCCACTAGAACCTACTAAACCAAATGAAGTTCCTTTAGCAATAGAAAAACTAATATTTTGTAATACAGATATGTCTTTCTTTCTAAAAAATCCAGTCCTATAAATCTTCTTTAAGTTCTGAACGGTAATCATTTCACAACTATCAAACATTACTCTTATTTCCCCACCCCTCTATTCAATAAAGTCTTCCTATAAAGGCTTTTAGACAACAATTGATTTAAGTATTTACTTTTAGGAGATAAGATGCATTTATACGTAACTCCACATTCTCTAATAAGACCTGACTCCATAACAACTAAATAATGACTTAAAACTTCTGCGACTTGTAAATCATGTGTAATCACAATAATTCCACAGCTAATATTTTCTTGTAGCTTTCTAAAAATATTCACCACTTGCTTACGCGCAATCGCATCTAACCCTTTAGTCGGTTCATCTGCAATAATCCATTTTGGATGTAGTAAATTAGCCATTGCGCAAATAACTCGTTGTTGCATTCCACCACTTAACTGAAAAGGATAAGAGTTTAAGATACGCTGACAATCTTCCAATCCGTATTCTTTTAATACATTATGTATTTCAGAAACATTAGAAACATCTTGTTCATTGAAATACAATAAATCTAAGAATTGTTCTCTAACTGTAAGTGTTGGATTCAAAGCCGTTAATGGATTTTGTGGAATATAAAAAATACCTTTTCCTCTTAGCTTATCTTTATAGGCACCATCCAACTTCTGGACTCCTACCTTAATTGTGCCACTAATCTTGGCTTCAGGAATCAAATTAACTATACTTTTACCAAGTAGCGATTTGCCACTGCCAGATTCTCCAACAACCGCAGTAATTTTGTTATGCTGAAACCTCACAGACACAGAATGAACAACTTCACCTTGTGCTAAAGGGAAAGAAATAGAAAGATTTTCAATTATAATATCATCCATCACAAATAGTATCCTCTTAATCTCTCACCTATATAATTTAAACATCCACAAAATAATATAATAGCTATTCCCGGAATATACACTAAACGAGGAAACGTACGATAATAAGTCATCCCTTCTTGTACCATAATTCCCCAGTCAGCCAATGGCGGTTGTATGCCTAAACCAATAAAACTAAGAGACGCTACCAATAAAATAGTAGTACTAATCCGCATCATCAGCAAAGTTAATGCCAAAGGAATAACCGTAGGCATAATATAATGCCTAATGCAATAAAAAGGTGTAGCACCTAACACAATTACTGATTTTACATAGGGCTTTGATTTTACAGCTAAAACTTCGCCCCTAATCATCTGTGCAAAAGATGTCCATGACGTTATAACAACAGCCAAAGTCAAACTAAACATCGAAGGTTCTAAGATACCAGTTATAGCAATCATAAAGGCATATCCTGGTATCCCCTGAAACAAGTACACTACACTTTGGATGCCATAATCTACCCATCCCCCAAAATACCCACTAGCCACGCCAAGAATGAGCCCCAAAGTCATCGTCAAAAAAGCTGCCAATATGCCAAAAGATATAGAAATTCGACTCCCAAGCATTAATCGACTTAATATATCTCTCCCCAAAGAATCTGTTCCTAATAAATATTCTGAACTCGGTTCCATTAATACATTCGATATTGCAACTTTCATAGGATCATGGGGCGTCCAAAAACAACTAACTATAGAGATAGCCAAAAATATAAATAGTATACCGACTGAGGCCCAAAAACCAAAGCCAAACTTATGATTCATGTGTTCCTCCTATAGAAATCTCTGGCTGTAGCCATACATATAATAGATCTATCACGATATTCACTAATATAGTTATAATCCCCATAATAACTATATAACCTTGAATCATTGGATAGTCCCGAAGCTGTATCGCTTGTAATACAGCACTACCCAATCCAGGTAATGAGAAAATCAACTCAACAACTACAGCGCCACCCAAGAGCGATCGACTATAATTACCTAATAGTGACAAAACGGATATAATTGAATTTCTTATCATATATTTATATATAATATGCCATATTGGCAATCCCTTTGCTTTAGCAAATAATATATAATTCATACTCCTAACTTCTTCTAGCGAAATTCGTTGTACTCTTATTAAATTACCTGTAACAGGAATCGCTAAAACAATAGCTGGCAATACTAATGAGTACAAAGAATCATATCCATTAGTTGGAAACAGGCTCCAATTTTCAGCAAAAATATGTATGCCAACCATAGCTAACCAAAAACTCGGTACTGTAGCTATAAAAATCGATATAAGCTCTACACTAGTTCGTATTGTTTTATGACTACTCATCACTAATATTATTGCTAAAGGCAATGCAATACTCATAGAAATCAAAACAGCAAATACAGTTAATAATACAGTAACAAAAGAAGCTGTTATCAACATATCAAGTACCGGCTCATTAGTTATATAAGAATTTCCCCAATTACCATGCAATAATCCTTTAAGCCAATCCGTATATTGTTCTATATAAGGTTTATCAAGCCCCAACTCATGGCGCTTTATCTGGATTTCATCAATTGTTGGTGCATTGGTTCCATCTAAAGTTAATGATACTAAAGCAGGGTCGGAAGGAGCCAGCTGCAATAAGATAAATGCGATAAGGGTAATACCTAGTATTGTAGGTACAGCAAGAAGAACTTTTTTCCATAAATAACTAGCCATATTACCTCCAATGAATAGTATCTAAGCTCACACCATAGGTTAGAGCTTGGAATCCCTCTATTTTTTGTTGATTATATACCAATGTGGTTCTGTCACTACCAAAAACTACTACAGGCATATGCTCAGAACTTATTTTCTGAAGTTCATTATATTTTATAATATGCGCTTCTTTCGTAATATCTGTTTTTAAGTTATTTAATAGTAATTCTGCCCTCTCGTCATAATAGCCCACATGATATAGTCTGTTCATGCTTCCGTTTTCAGCCAAATATGTTCTAAAAATACCTTCAGGCGCATAACTAGACATCCCCATCGTCCCCAAAGAAAAGTCATACTGACCCAGTGATACTAATTTTTTATGTGCAGCACCTTCTAAAATAGTAATGGACACATCAATACCAAGCTCTTTAAAAATAGCTTGATAATATTGTCCTACTTCCTTATATGAGTATCGGTTAATACCATATTGAGGAATTAACAAAGAAGCTTTAACACGTTGATTGCCCATTACTTCATGTGCTAAAGACTTTGCTTGTGTCTCATCATAAATAGTCGCCATAGGAATTGCATAAGGATTTAAGCTGTTAAGTATCGAACCATAAGGTACAGCCTGCCCTGAAAAGTAAGTATTAATTACATCATCACGATGAATAATTAATGATATAGCCCTAATCATTCTAGGATCAGAAAATGGCCATTTGCTTTGATTAACTGTAAGAACTTGATTTAATGTATTATTATTAGTTGATAACGCAAAGCGTTCGTCTTTTAACAAATCACGTGTTAAAGCTGGGGGTATTGCACCAATATCAACTACACCAACAATTTCTTCGGCCTTTAATGCAGCATACCGAGTATCAGCGTTAGGAATTGCACGTATCCGAATTGTATCAGCTTGAGCTAAATTACCATGATACATTTCATTTCTAGACAAAAGAACATATTGATTTTTTTTATACTCTTTTAGTTTAAATGGTCCTGTCCCAATATCAGCATTTATAAAATCCCCTGTTTTTAAATCAAAACTATTAGGACTAAACATAGCCGATGAGAAATTAATTAATCGTTCAGGAAATACAGGGTCTGGAGACTTCAAATGAAATATTACTACATTATCGCCTCCAGCAGTCGCATTAATGAGCCCTGGATACATAGCCTTTATATTAAATGAATAAAATGGAGATGGCTTTGTACGCATAGCTTGCCATCGTTGCACATTTCTTATTACAGCATCAGAATTAAATATAGTACCATCGTGAAATGTCACATTATCTTTCAAATAAAAAGTCCATTCCGTATTGTCCTCATTAGATTCCCAATGAGTAGCTAAAACACCAACCATAGAACCTTGTGCATCCACACCAATAAGGGGCTCCCACACCATAGCAATACTGCTTACAAAATAAGGGTCTTTAGGACCTGGTGCAATATCTCTAGGCGCAGCTAATACGATTTCGTTTGACTCCACACTCCCTTTTTGGTGAAATACTAATGCAATCGCAATAATCCAAACAAATAAAATCAGCCAAAACCATCTATAAGTTTTTAAAATATACATATATACCAAAAGGGGCTAATATAGCCCCTTTCTCCTTTTACAATTCAAATTGTACTGACATCATATACGTTCTTGGCGTAGACACATACACTTGATCACCTCGTGATGCCATCCAATAGTTTTTGTTAAATACATTATAGGCTGTTAAACTAATAACTGCTGGTGCATTGTTCCATCTTGTTTTATAACGTACACCTGCATCAAATACAGTATAAGAAGGAACATTAACCAAGCTTCCTGCACCATTACGAATAACAGAGTCACCAAAGTATGTTAATCTAGTCATTAAAGCCCAGCGCTCATTAGGATTGTATTCAACCCCCAATGTACCGCTCCAATAAGGTTGAGCACTTACACGCCAACCATCCTCACGACCACCTGCAGTTCGTTCTTTTTTTGCATCCAAATACATAGCACCACCAAAAATAGTCCACTTAGGTGCTACACGACCATTAATAGTCCATTCAACCCCTTTGTGTCTATCTTGACCATCTTGCATTAACCATGTACCTGTATTATCAGCAACAGTACGATTAACTACAATATTATTAGACATTTTAATGTCAAAAAATGCTAATGATGTGAGTAAACCATTTTTTTGATATTTTACTCCCACTTCATTCTGCTTAGTCTTAGCAGGCGGTAATATTTCCCCCGCATTTCTATATGCTGAACCAACAGGTACTCCTGCATCAAAATATTCAGAATGACTGCCATATATTGACCAATTATCGCTAGGCTTATACATCAATGCAAATGTCGGTGCTGTAGCACTAGATGTATTCGAACTCGTTAATGTACCAAGACGGTTGTTATAATTATTCGTTGTTGCTTTATGATAATGTACACCCCAGATTAAATCCCACTTTTTATATTTCACTTCATCTAAGAATGTAATCCCCCACATCTGTTGACGTGCAGCTAACCCGGTTTTATACCTTGTAATAGGCATACTAATTTGTCGAATAGTACCATCCAAATTACCCGTACCAAGCACACCAAAACTCTTACTACCATTATTATAGTTTGGTGTAATACCACTTTCACGTTCTTTCCAAGATTTATCAAAAGCTACCGTCACCTTGTGTTTTACTGCCTTCGAGCCAAAATCATGACGTGTACCAATTTGAGTATAATATGTGTTTTGCGGAGTCCCACCAATTTGATACTCTAAATCAAAATCTCCTGCACCATTTTTAATAGTATAGGAACTGAACTTAGCCATAATATTATTATCTAAATTATTTCGATTTAAGCCACCATTAAAGAATACAGTAGTGGTTTTATTTAATTTTTGCTCATGATTAAGACCTACAATATAGCCATATGTTGATTTATACATACCATTAAAAGCATAATTATTTTTACCATCTGGAGCTTTCGGCAAATAATTCACATTACCTAATTTAAACCAACGCATCCCATTCTCAACTTCACCATCTCGATAACCTAAGAATAAATTAGTTTTTGAGTTTGCCGTACGATGATCAATATTAGCATATATACTTGCTGTATTTACACGTTCCTTATGAACAGATGTCTCACCTCTTAGATATTCAGCATTAATCCGGACACCCCATTCCTTATTAGTACCGAAACGTTTACTCGCATCAATATATTGACCAAAATTACTTTTCCCTGTGAAAGTCTCCTTAAAAATAATACGAGGTTCCTCACCAGCTTTTTTAGTAACAAAATTTACCATACCACCTGCAGCTGTTGATTCATATTGAATTGCAGACCCAGTATATCCACCTGCTGGCCCATTTAAAAATTCAATATGATCCATTGCATATGTTGGCGCATTAAATTGCGTCATTAAGCCAGGAATACCATTTATCAAGCTTGATGTCCCATTAGAACGAATACCTCTAATCGTAAAATCATTATGTAATGTGCTCCCCGCCATACGTACAGATGGGTTGACACTTAGCACCTTATCCAAAGGTAATGTAGATGCCGTAAACTGCTCTACTGTTCTAGGCCCAATAACACTTGCAGAGCTAGGAGTGTCAATAATATCGCGCTCCCCCATTAACCCATAAGATGTATCCGTCCTTGAATACCCTCCTTGCAATACTTTTTCACGATTACCATAAACAATAATATCATCCAGCTGATACTCTGCAGCATGACCTACACAAGGATATGATAACAATACAGCCATTACAGCATAAAACAGCTCTCTCTTTCTCATATAAGCTCCTTAAAATTACACACACTACACACAAAAAAATAGGGTATATCTACAAACGCAGATATACCCTATTTATATAAAACATTATACTACTAGACTGTATATTATTTATATCATATTGCCTATCTATCACTCGTAGATTAAAACGGAAATATTAGATAGGCAGTTCTCCTGGCTTAGATTCATCGCATCTTTCACCTTCCCAGTTTCCCAGTGGCATTTTGAAAGTAGCTCCTCTTACAGTGGCGGGACCGCATCGGCTTATACCGATTTCTCTATTAAGTATTTACACCTACCCTAATTATATTCATTTGTTATTCGTAAGTATACTAAGAAGATATGAAAATAGCAAATTCAAAAGCTTCAATATAATTCCTTATTAAAATGTTAACCGCATTTGATACCATTTCGCCCCACCGTGGTCGGACACCGATTCACCTTCATTAACAAATCCAAATTTAGCATAGTAATGAATAAGTTTATCCTTACAAGTCAAAATAAGACCTTTCCGCTCTTCGTATTTAGCCAATTGAACAAAAGACTCTATTAATCGAGCCGCTACACCTCGATTCCGATACGCAGGTAATGTATTCAACCCAAAAATCATTTGCCATGCTCCTTGGGGATTGTGCAAAGATGCATCACTAAACATCTCATCAGTGAGAACCATTTCATCAGATACAAAACCATCGATAAAACCGATGGGTGTTTCACCATCAAAGATGAGGAGAAAATGGTCTGCATAATGCGCCAAGCGTTCTTCAAAAGCTTCGCGAGGCGCCGCTTCAGCAGGCGGAAAACATGTTGCCTCGATAGAAGTTACAATATCTAAATCTGCTGGTGTAGCTTTTCGTATTATTAGTGTATTATTATTTACGTTCATGATAGTCCTCCCATGATGGATTTTATACATCTTCAGCAATTATTATATTTAACTATTACAATGCTCGCCTCATATAAATAACATCATCCATCGGGTTATGATAATACGGTTCACATTCAGCAAATCCATGTTTTTTATATAAATAAATCGCAGCTTGTAATGGTTCAATAGTATCTAGTACCATTTCTGTATAACCAGATGCTTTGGCATGTTCCATAATGTCTACAATCAATTTATCCCCTAATGCATAACCACGACCTTCTGGTCGCACATAGAGACGTTTCATTTCACAACGTGTATCACTATGCTGATAATATGCTACCATACCTAGTACAACATCATTGTCATCAACAGCTACTAACAACTCACCATTCGGTGCAGTATATTTTTCAGCAATATCCGCCAATTCCTTATCTAAATTCTGGAACGATAAATCGCGGCCTAACCAATTTGTATATTCTACGATTAAATCCTTAACTTGATCTAAGTACGGTTTACCGTCGGTAATTCTAATCATGGTATCTCCTAAATCACTATTAATCACTATTGATAAACTATGATAGTTTTACATAAATGACATAAAATCAAAGTTTTATCTACTAATTATTTCTTTTACAATTTGAGATTGTTCAATAATTTAATTTGCAAGCTTTTTTCAAACACAATACTCACAAAACTGCTATTAATCAAACAAAGAGGCCGTTTTACCAGCCTCTTTGTTTGATTATATATTCTATTATTCCCACTCAATAGTTGCTGGTGGTTTAGATGTAATATCATACACGATGCGATTGATATGTTGCACTTCGTTTACGATGCGGCGAGAGATAGTATCCAATACATCGTAAGGGATACGTGCCCAGTCTGCAGTCATAAAGTCAGTTGTAGTTACGCCACGAAGAGCTAAGGTGTAATCATAGGTACGGAAATCACCCATAACACCTACAGTACGTGTAGATGTTAACACCGCAAAGTATTGGTTGATGTCTCGGTCAAGACCAGCATTAGCAATTTCTTCACGGAAGATAGCATCTGCATCGCGCAAAATATCGAGTTTATCTTTTGTAATTTCACCCATTACGCGAATGGCAAGACCAGGACCTGGGAATGGTTGGCGCCATACGAGGTAATCAGCGAGGCCCAATTCAGAACCGAGTTCACGCACTTCGTCTTTAAACAAATTACGAAGTGGTTCGATGAGCCCTTTGAAATCTACTACTGCAGGCAATCCCCCTACATTATGGTGAGATTTAATGACTTCTGCTTCACCAGTACCGGATTCGATAACGTCAGGATAAATTGTGCCTTGTGCTAAGAAATCAACAGAGCCGATTTTACGACCTTCGTCTTCAAATACGCGGATAAATTCTTCACCAATAGCTTTACGTTTCGCCTCTGGATCTTCAAGACCTGCCAATTTACCTAAGAAACGTTCTTCTGCATCGACGCGGATAAAATGCATACCGGAATCTTTGAACGCCGCTTCTACTTCATCACCTTCGTTTTTACGCATTAAACCATGGTCAACGAAGATACAAGTCAATTGGTCGCCTACGGCTTTTGAAATCAATGCTGCTGTCACAGAGCTGTCTACGCCGCCAGACAAAGCTAATAATACTTTGCCATCGCCTACTGTGTTACGAATGTCTTCGATAGCTGTTTTTGCGTAGTTTGCCATTGTCCAAGTGCCAGTGAAACCACATACTTCATACAAGAAATTGTGAAGCATTTCTTTACCATGTTCTGTGTGAAGTACTTCTGCATGGTATTGCATAGCGTACAATTTACGTTCCTTATTTTGCATCGCTGCTACAGGGCAATCTTTTGTATGCGCTACAATTTCAAAACCTTCTGGCACTTGTGCTACATAATCTACATGGGACATCCATACCACTTGCTCTTCATCAAGACCTTTAAATAATGGAGATGTAGTGTCTACTTTTGTAGGTGTTTTACCAAATTCACGATTATCTGCAGACTTAACCTCACCACCTAATGTGTGTGCCATAAATTGCATGCCATAGCACATACCAAGCACTGGAATACCAAGTTCAAAAATTTCTTTTTCAATTTTTGGAGAATTTTCTTCATACACGCTATTAGGACCACCAGTGAAAATAATTCCTTGTGGCTTTAGCTCCTTAATTTTCTCCAATGCTTTGTTGTATGGATACACTTCGCAATACACGTGATTTTCACGCACGCGACGAGCAATCAACTGATTATATTGACCGCCAAAATCGACAACAATGACAAATTCCTTGTTTTCCATTCGTTCCTCCATTAATCAAGAAATGTATACATTAACGCTACCCCGTTTATGTATGTTACATTCCATTATACCATATATTGGCAGCTATTCTAGAACTCTTTTTAACTGTCTCATACGAGTATCTAATAATTCTCCTATGGCAGTAATTCTTTCGGGTGAAAGCATGTCATTTTTATATAAGAATCTTTATTTTCAAATACTAATGGCAACGATTGACCGATGTGTAACGCAGGGCAAATAATATATCTAATCTTTGATATCACTATCATTTACCACTATCTTCACAGCCCCTACAGGGCATATGGAATAACAATCACCACATCGAATACAGCCTTTACCTATAATAAATTGTGTCGCTTCTTCTGAGATACAGCCTACAGGACAATCTATGGCACAGGCACCACATTTAACGCAGGTGTTATCAATATCAAATTGTATCTGACCCATAGATATCTCCATTTCATGTAAATGATATAAACAGTGCACACGTCTTGATTTCACAACTCTATAACAACAAGTATTTAGACTAAGCAGTACCTATAGGCTACGCACAGCGTATCATTCCAAGACTTCCCATTTCTATAACACCAAGTGTTTAAACTAGTGATACACCAGAATTTACGCTGCTATAATGCCAAATGTAAACTAGCGCTACACTAGAATATATCAACCCGTGCATTATGCGCCACCGCAGATAATATAGCCTCAGCCACTCCGTTATGATTATTATCTACTGTTTCATAGTGAGCAACAGATTTAATAGAATGTAGTGCATTGCCCATAGCAACACTATATTGGGCAAAGCGAAGCATGGATATGTCATTTTCGCTATCGCCAATGGTCATCACTTCATCAGATGTATATCCCCAATGTTTTGCTAGTGCCGCTACAGCTGTACCTTTTGTCGTATGAGGCAATACGAATTCTAAGTTGCCTTCACTAGACTCAAGGACATCATAAAAACGTTCTCGACCATCACCATCTACAGTGTGACCTTGAAAGGAATCTCGTAAATCACGGAGTATAGCATCGCGTTTTGCCGTATCATAGCCAAAAAAGATTTGTATTTTCTCTGGTCCTTCAGGCAATGCTTCTAAATGAGCCAACACATTGTCTACCATCGTCCGAGTTTGTAAAATAAAAGGCCGAATGTTAGGTCTGAAATATGCTTCATTCATATCTTCTACAGAAAGATTAACCGTTGGATACTGCCCAAAGATTTCTGCTTTCACATAAGCTTCTACAAAAACACCATAGGTCAACAGTCTTCTCACCAACCCTAATGCTAATGATTTATCAAAGGTAGTATGGAATAATTCTTTATTCTCCACCTTATCCATTACAAAGGCGCCATTGGTGCATATAAAATAACGCACATCAGGCAATGCATGAAATATATCATCCATTTCGTGCCATGCTCGACCCGATGCAATAGCCACTCGAATATTACTTTCACAAGCAACATTAACCGCATGATGCACCTCAGAATCGATGAACTTCGCATCATCTACCAATGTACCGTCCACATCAGAGGCAATAAACCGAATTGGCTCAACCCCATCTAACCCAATATAATTCTTGATTTCCAATATAATCCCTCTCGTTATGAATATATTATAAAATTTGGCATACTATCTCATTATGAATGTATCATAAAATTGACATACTCTAGTATCTATTTGCCAGTTGTAATCGAAGCAGAAAACTCAGCTATAATATTCTCTAATAATGCTGGTTGTTCCATCAATGTAACAAAAGTATAACCAATTATACGCGCCCCATCTACAATGGTTTTCTCAATGGTCGGTTC
The DNA here is from genome assembly GCF_003992125.1 of Veillonella caviae. Lineage (GTDB taxonomy): Bacteria > Bacillota > Negativicutes > Veillonellales > Veillonellaceae > Veillonella > Veillonella caviae. The sequence continues at coordinate 28,910 of NZ_RQUY01000004.1, forward strand.
TAACATAGCATCAGCAAATTCTTTGGCGTGACACACCTTTGGTTCACCTGCAAGACGCAATTTAGGATGTAATGCAGCACATTGCCAACTTACATTACCAATATCCGAGCTGCCACTGATATCAGCAGGGCCTGGCATAAACGAAATATCTAGTTCAGCCATAACTCGTTCTACGAGGTGCGTAGCCTCTTCATTTTGATTCATGCCGTCATAAGAATTGCCGTAGTAATCATAAGCCACCGTTGTGCCTGTACAGAGGGCTGCACCGTCAAAGATATGCTTAATTTTCTCTGACACCGTATTGAGATAATCCCGTTCGGTATGACGCACCGTCACTTCTAATTCACCGAATGCAGGAATAACATTAGATGCACCGCCACCATTGATAATCCACGTACCGATACGAGTTTCAGGCAACACATGTTGACGCAACATATCCATAGCGTGAATAGCAATTTGCACGCCATTCACTGCATTAACACCATTCCACGGTTCTCCTGCACCATGAGCAGGTTTTCCATAAAATTGAGCTCGGAAACAATCAAGGGCAAGAAATTGAGAATTAGGGCGTGTTTCTTCCCCATCGAGGTGGACCATAATAGCTAAATCATAATTTTTAAACACACCTTGATTCACCATATCCACCTTGCAGCCTGTGGCTTCCTCATCAGGAGTGCCGATAATATCAACATCCATGTTGAAAGCTACGCCACTATCCGCCATATGTTTGAAAGCTAATGCCGCCAATACACTCATAGATCCACTGGCGGAATGACCACATGCATGTCCTACATCAGGTAATGCATCGTATTCACAAAGAATCACTAAACGGCCTTGTGGATTATCTACCTTTACCACATTAGCTTTAAAAGCAGTTGGCAAACCACAAAACTCATATTCTACAGGAATACCATATTTCTCTAATACAGCACCAATAGTTTTCACAGATTCAAATTCTTGTCCGGAAATTTCCGGGTTCTTAGCTAGTATATAATTAACCGCAATCGCCTCGTTGGCAAAGCTTTCACAAAAATGATTAAATTCGGATTTCATACGTACTCCTATATACTATACATACACTAGTTCAACATATATCAACATATATTCCCAGCTAATTAACATATATCATATATCCATATATTCCCTGGTGATTACCATATAATATATAACATATATCATCTATCCAACATAATATTCATATCAACATAATGATGCCTATATGGCACAAGTGCAAAAATCAAAATAATGTACCCTTAATTATACAATGTTATTGCCTATTGGTACAAAATTCCGTACAATATAAACAGATTCTATATGATTTTATTAATGCATTGGGAGGACACGTTCATGTTCAAATTCAAAAAATTGACCACCCTCGCCCTCGTAGCAGTAGCAGCTATGGGTATTTTGGCAGGTTGTGGCAACGAAAAACCAAAAATGACGCAACAAGAAGGCGTATTGCGCGTAGGTTCTGAAACTACATTCCCACCATTCGAATTCACTGAAGGCAGCAAATACGTAGGTTTCGACGTAGATTTGTCCGAAGCGATTGCGAAAAAATTAGGCCTCAAAATGGAATTCAAATCTATGGGATTTGATGCTTTGATTCCAGCTGTACAATCTGGTGATATCGACATGATTGCCGCAGGCATTAACTCTACGCCAGAACGTGAAAAAGCATTAGATTTCTCTGATGTATATTTTGACCAAGGTGGTTTCATCACTGTTGTACGTAAAGATAACGATACAATCCACAACATGGATGAATTAGCTGGCAAAACTGTAGGTGCTCAAATTGGTACTATCCCTGTAGAAATGGCGCAAAAAATCCCTGGCACTACGGTAAAACAAATCGATAGCAATGCTAATATTTTCATGGAATTAAAAGCTGGCACTATCGATGGCGCTATCATCGACAATGCGGTAGCTATGTACTACCTCAAACAAGGTGCTGATCAAGACCTTAAACTCGTTGGCGAACCAACCCAATCCCCTGGCACAGTATTGGGCGTGAAAAAAGGCAACACAGAATTACAACAAGCTGTTAATAAAGCTTTAAAAGAACTTAAAGAAGACGGCACATACGATAAAATTTATCAAAAATGGTTTGGTAACTATTTGAAAAAATAATATTTGAGGTCGAAAGGACCTCCGCCCCAAAGTTCAGAAGCCCACTTCTACCTTCGGTAGGAGCAATTCACTTTGGGGAGGAGGTCCTTTCTCGCGTCTAACTTTATTTTTACCAGACTCATAAGAGGGAGGACCGGTCTTTTCACTTTCGCTCATGTCAAGTTAGTTAGGGATAACGATGTAGTGTTGGTACGGTATGCTTTCATTATTTTTAGTCCTGTACCGGTTATGTTCATACGTTATATAATAAGCATGTATAATCGAAAGGAGGAAAATGGATGTACTTTACGGAACGGTTAGATAAGGTGTTTCGGATGATATTTATGTCCTATGATAAGGCACAGGCTAAAGATGGAGTGCGTATATTAGAGACTATTGTGAATGATTCCAATTGTGCCGAAACACCATTACAACCTAACATAACAGCCTCCGAGAAACGAGAAGTCGGCGATGCCTATGCCCTATTAGCGCGCGTGTATGCAGGGCCTCAATTCACACCAGAAGAATTAGAGTTTCCCGAAGACAATATGCGCACCTATCAATATTTACATGCTAGTATCTGCCATAAAAGCCCTATCGGAACCTTACAGGCTTTGCGCATCTCTGGAGCTATAACACCAACAGTACAACAAGACATGAGCCTCGATTTTAATGATGCTTTCACCATTGTCCTCAATCACGCAAAACAAGGCGATGCCTATTGCCAATATGTGGTGGGCAATGTATATTTTTGGGGCGATTATCATCGTATTTCCTCTGCAAAATATCGTATCGAACCGTCTGTGTCATCTTGGAAAGTGCGGTTAAGTAAATTCGCTAGTAGCCGTTCTCTCCGCTCTGCCATCCATGCTCTTCGTGGCACAATAAGCGATGAAGAACTAAAGAATATTGCCACCATAGAAGCCACCTATTGGTTTACACAAGCCCTCGACAATGGGCTCGCCTTATTTCAAGGGAATTTACGAAATATATATATCGATACCAACAATCTGGAAATGGCAAGAGCAACTGCCAAAATAGCCGCCCAGCTAGGTAATCCAACGATGATGCTCTACGCCGGCCTTGATGCGCACGAACGAGGTGATTATACCGAAGCACTGTCATGGTTTACCAAAGGAGCCTCCAAAGGTCAGTCCGAATGTATCAGCGAATTAGCGGATTATTACTTTCATTTTTATGAGGACGAAACATTCCAACGCACCATTCCTTTCGACCCGGCACGCGCTGTAGAACTCTATACAAAAGCAGCATCGCGGAACTTCCCCGATGCGGGGTATGCTGCACTACAAGCAGCCTTCGCCTATCTATTCCACATGGGATCCCTCCCTCTCGATTGGGGCCGCATTGCCGATTTAGTTCACACCGCAGCTATCAAAGAGCGCTACTTCTTCGCCTTACCCTATATTAGTTATACCCGCCTCCACGGCACAGGAGTATCGCCCAATATTCGCTACGCCGTTCAATCATTACAGCGCGTATTGGAAGAAGAGAAACGAGCGAAAGAGAAAGAACATCGCAAGCTCTTCTATGATATTACTAGCGCTTTGACTCGCGTTGCTATGGGCTACGCTTATGAAAAGGGCTATGTTACAGGCGAACCTGATTTAGACAAGGCCGTTCAATATTACGAAGAATCTCACCTGTATATAGTGCGTTATAAGGAATCCTTAGAAAGCTTCGCCGATCATCCCCGCAATTTCATACCTCTTGATGATGAAGGGGCTGAACGATTGCAAGCATTCAAGCAGATTAATGGCCACTGGGCCTACAAAGAAGGCATAACGGAATCAACAACTACAGTTCGATTGAAACACCCAGCGTATCCATGCAATGCCATTCGACTAGCTGTAAAAGAAGACTCTCAACTGTGGGACACTACAGTCTACGATTGGTCTACCATCGAACAAGCCCTAACAGAGCATAAGACCCTACGTCTTAGCTGGTATAGCAGATATGTATCTATAACGGACTATCTCCGCAACATATATGGTCTCACTGTAAAAGCCATACCAAACAATACATACCAATTAACAATGAATGGCTATCATTACGATGAAGGGCAAGAGCTGAGTTACGAAACTATCCGCACAAAAGACGAGACCTATGAGATACTCCACACATTGTATTGCGAAGAACGACTTCCTAACACCTTGGAAGGCTGGGCAATTGTAAAAGAACAAGAAACATCGACATGGCACTATGTACTAGATATAGACAACGAGCAATTCCTATTGGAAAACTACGACGATGCAACCGCTATGATTCAAGCCGCTTTAGATGGAATCAAAACCAAACGATATCAACAAGTCAACATTCGGACTCACGATTTTATAGGCCCATCCTATTTCATTTACCATGGAAATCAACACAATCCATTTCGCGTCCAACTTTTATTAAAAGAAGGAGCTCTAGAAATGCCTATTGACGACGGTGATATCATAAATATTCCTGGACAATCCTATTTATTTGAAACCTACTTTAACAGCCAAATATCCCTGAACTATTGGTTGCAAAAAACAACACAAACCTTAGATGTACCTGATGTATCGGAATGGAAACAAATATCCGTACCTAAACATTTACAATAATATAGTATATTTTATATACTTATTATAAAATATAGTTTTATACTGAGGAGTCCTTATATGGAAACAAGAGATAACTATCAAGAGGTTCAGGAAGCCCCTCAACCTCACATTCAATTAACATCCAGCATCGGTACAGCGAAGGCGATTATCGTAGGCGATCCGAAACGAGTAGATACCATCGCAGCTCATTTAGACAATGCTACGCCACTCGCTTACAATCGGGAGTACAAATCGGTAGTAGGAACCTATAAAGGACAGCGCATATTAGCCATGTCTACTGGTATCGGTGCACCGTCTGCAGGTATTGGTATCGAAGAATTACATAATATTGGTATTCAATACATCATCCGCGTCGGTTCTTGTGGTGCTATGAAGTCTGCTATTGGCTTAGGTAAAACGATTATCGCTGAAGGTGTTGTTCGCGACGATGGCTTATCTCGCCGCTATGTACCGGAAATCTATCCCGCTGTGCCTTCTTCCATATTATTAAATTTAGCACATCGTCATGCGCCAAATGCCTATTACGGTATCATCCGTTCTCACGATGGATTTTATTGCGATAACAATCAAGATGTTGAATCCTTTTGGGCCAACAAAGGTATCTTAGCTGACGATATGGAATCAGGCATTCTTATGGTCATCGGTCGTTTACGGGGACTGCACACATTATCTATTCTTAATAATGTAGTACTCTACCAAGGTGATATAACAGAAGGCATCAATAATCTAGTATATAACGAGAACTCCGTTTCCCATGGTGAGGAACAGTCAATCCTCATAGCTCTCAATATTTTATCGGATCAAGAATTGGAGAATCATTAATGACAACAACATCTAATAACTGGTTATATAATCAACTATTTACAAATTGGAAAACTTTTGAAATCTTTTACGTTCTATGTTTACTACTTGTACAAATCGCTGTCTTCATAGCCGTACCAGATAGTACTATTGGCATGATTTCCGGCATTTGCGGTGTGCTGTGCCTCGTATATGGTATGAAAGGACGAAAAATCTCATTCCTCTTTGGCGTTATTCAATGTATAGCCATGACTTATGTGGCTTGGATTAGTCAAGCTTACGGTTCCTTTGCCATGGGCATTGTGTATGTCATTTCTCAACCTATCGGCTGGTACTTATGGGGTAAAACACAAGAAACAAAATCCTTTGCTCCTGGAACACGAAAAAAAGTTTGTGCTATAGCGATCCTCGCTTGGGCCATTGGTTGGTTCATATTAGCTCAGTTAGGTGGTCAATTGCCATATTTTGACTCCATTAATTTTGTCATTAGTTTTATTGCCCAAATTCTCTATATCTTCAAATACAATGAAAATTGGTCTTTGTGGATTTTTGTAAACATCGCCAATATCATATATTGGTCAGCTCTATCCATTCAAACGCTAACAGGTGACACTACCGTAGGCTCCTTAGGAGCTAACTTATCTCAAGTAGCTCTCCAAGCAGCCCTTCTATTCAACTCTATTTATGCCACAAAAGTGTGGTCTAGCGGCGAAGCCAATAACGAAGGCGGTACTTTGTAATAATTTTGATGTAGAATGCAAATATTGTTCTTAGTCATACTCATTTCCTGTATAATGTAGCTTTAACTAATCAAATTGAATATGGCAAGCAAAAACGCAGATAGTTAGTAAATAAAACTAACTATCTGCGCTTTTCTTTTATCCTACTATAGATTTACGCCTCAACGACTGCCTCTATTGCAACTAGACTCTTCTAATTCTAGCAATACAATCGTCCAATCAATCGTTTTATTGTATCATTAATCCCCTAATGTTTTCACTACTTCTGCGCAACGATGGCATAGTGTTGGATGTTCACTGTCGGCACCAACAGAGTCGCGGTGAATCCAGCAACGCTCGCATTTTTCGAGTTCCGATGCAGTAACTACTGTAGCAACGCCTGTGTCTTCGTCTGCTACCGCATCTGCAGGTGCTTCACCAGTAGAGATATGTGCTTCGGATACGATAACCAACTTAGCAAGGCCTTCTTCGCCAAGGGCTTCGAGGGCTGCTAAAGCATCGCCAGATGCGTATACAGTAATAGATGCATCCAATGGATGGCCGATTGTTTTATTTTGCCGTGCTGTTTCCAATGCTTTTTGGATAGAGCTACGCAATACTAACAATTGATTCCATTTATCTGCCAATGCTTGATTATAATGCTCTGGGTGACCTTGTGGCCAATCGATGAGCATCACAGACTCAGGCATACCGTCTTCTTTTGGCATGTATTTCCATACTTCTTCAGCTGTGAATGAAAGCACTGGAGATACCATAGCTACCAATGTTTTCAAGATTTCATACATCGCTGTTTGAGCAGAACGACGAGCTACCTTGTTTTTGCTTTCAGCATACATAGTATCCTTCATCACATCTAGGTAGATGGAGCTAAGGTCTACGGTACAGAAATTGTGAATTGCATGGTACAACATATGGAATTCGTAATTTTCATATGCTTCTGTTACCTTTGCCCGCACTTCTTCAAGGCGCAATAACGCCCATTTATCAAACTCAGACAAATCAGCATAAGCTACTGTATCTGTATTTGGATTGAAATCATCTAAATTGCCAAGCAAGAAACGGAATGTATTACGAATTTTGCGATATACTTCGGACAATTGTTTTACAATGTCTTTAGACAAACGTACGTCTGCTTGGTAATCTGCAGAGGATACCCACAAACGCATAACGTCAGCGCCGTATACATCGATGATGTCGCTAGGTGCTACTGTATTACCTACAGATTTAGACATTTTGCGACCTTCGCCGTCCACAACGAAGCCGTGAGTCAATACGGAATTGTAAGGTGCCTTACCTGTTGTTGCCACTGCAGTTAACAAGGAAGAGTTAAACCAACCGCGATGTTGGTCAGAACCTTCTAGGTACATCGCACATGGTACATCGAGGCCATTTGTTTCTAAAACACCAGACCAAGAGGAACCAGAGTCGAACCATACGTCCATGATATCTGTTTCTTTTTTGAATTCATCATGACCGCAATGAGGACATGTAAAACCTTGTGGCAACAACTCTTTTGCAGAATGTGCCCACCAAGCATCAGAGCCTTCAACGGCTACTTTTTCTTGTAATGCGTGGATTGTATCATCGTTGATGATGTGCTCGCCGCAGCTTTCACAATAGTAAATAGGAATTGGCACGCCCCAAATACGTTGACGGGAAATAACCCAATCGCCGCGGTCGCGAACCATGTTAAAAATGCGGTCATGACCCCATTTTGGAATCCATTGCACTTGGTTATCAATAGCGTCGAGAGCCTGTTGACGATAACCATCTACGGAAGAGAACCATTGTTCAGTCGCGCGGTAGATAACAGGATTTTTACAACGCCAGCAGTGTGCGTATTGGTGACGAAGGCTAGATTTATGAAGCAATGCATTGTTGTGCGCTAAAATTTTAATAACAGGCACTTCTGCATCGTGAATTTCTACGCCCGCCAATGGGAATTCAGTATCACCATAACGATTATCATCTACTTGTTTTGTGTAATTACCAGTTTCATTGACTAAAGAAATGATAGGCAACTCAGTTTTGCCTTCTTTGTTATAGCGCATAACAATGTTAAAGTCGTCTTCACCATGTGCAGGTGCCGTATGAACACAACCGGTACCAGCCTCAAGAGTTACATGGTCGCCTAACAATACAGTAGATGTACGTTCCACGAATGGATGTTTAAACTCTGCTAATTCAAGATCTGCACCAGAGAAACGGTTTACGATTTCATACGCTTCAATGCCGATGTCCTTCATAGCCGCATCAACAAGTTCTGTAGCCATCAAGTAGTACTCATCGCCCACTTTAACCCAGCCATATTCCAATTCAGGATTTACAGAAATAGCCACGTTAGCAGGCATTGTCCAAGGTGTGGTAGTCCAAATAACAGCATAAGCTTGTTCAGGATTTAAACCTGCTGGCAATGTTACTTTTTGCTCAGACACGTAAGGGAACTTTACATAAATAGAGAAAGATTTTTTCTCAGCATATTCAATTTCCGCCTCTGCCAATGCCGTTTCACAATGTGTACACCAGTATACAGTTTTAAGGCCTTTATAAATATGGCCTCGTTTTGCCATTTCGCCGAAGATACCTAATTGTTTTACTTCAAACTCAGGACGTAATGTCAAATACGGACGGTCCCACTCGCCTAATACGCCGAAACGGATAAAATCTTGTTTTTGATTTTCTACGCATTCTAACGCATATTCCTTACATTTATTGCGCAAATCAAGAGGCGCCATTTCATGACGGTTAAGACCTGTGTTTTTGATAACCGCATGCTCGATTGGCAAACCATGCGTATCCCAACCTGGGATATAACGAGTGTAATGACCTGTCATAGTCTTGTATTTCATAATAATGTCCTTCAATGTTTTATTGAGGGCATGACCTATGTGTAATTTCCCATTTGCATATGGAGGGCCATCATGCAAAATGAATGGTTTTCCTTCTTTGCGAAGCTCCAAACGTTTGTTATAAATGTCATTGTCTTGCCAGAATTTCAAAATCTCCGGTTCCCGTTTCGGCAAATTGCCGCGCATTGGGAATTCCGTTTCAGGCAAATGTAATGTTTTACCGTAATCCATGATATTCTCCTTTATATAAAAAATCGCCCGTCCCCGAAGGGACGGACGTTATATCCGTGGTACCACCCTACTGACCTTCACTAGTAATAATGAAAGCTAACGCTCCTATTCAATCATTCTAGTCCGTAGGATACTGTGTAATTCCAATATCGCCCCTAGTCCATTGATGTGCGATGCTCTCTGTGAAAGCCACTTTAACATATAACGGTGTTCACCGGCAGTTACCTGCTTGCTCCAAAGTGATTCGCCTATCTCCTGGTTTTCAAACCTTTCAGCCCATGAGTTTGATCTCTGCTAAACCATCCTGAAATACGCCGTCTTTTTCAACGCAATATTTATATACTAGATAATTATAGAGCCCTTAATAGGCTGATGTCAAATACAATTTTCATCATATATAATCACTTTTCTTTTTTGTCTTCATCTTATATTCACTACAATTCATTACACTATAGTTGTATCCGATATACCTTTTATAAAAAAGTACTTTGTAATATACTACAAAATATAATATATTACATTCTAATGTAAGGTATTTTGGAAATATAAAATATAAGATTTTAAAGGAGACGATTATGAATATGTTAAAAAAATCTTTATTATTAGCTGCCTTTGGTTTATTAGCAGCTACAGGCATTAACTCGGCTAGCGCTGCTGACATCCACAAGGACTATCCAAATTACGAGTTACAACAACATAAATATGATGTAAAAAAAGCCGACACTTATAACAAAGAGAACAGCAACAAAGAAACACATAACAAAGAAAAAGCTAAGAAAGAGAAACACAAAAACAAGCAACATATAGAGCGCAAAACAGATTGCCCACTTCAAAAATAATCCCTAATACACACTATTTACACACATTATTTATGTCCACACATAAATACCTCTTTTAACACACACATAACACACAATATTGATGTAACACACCCATACATCAAAATAACTCTCATACAAATAAACAACACACACTATTTAAAATCCTGATACATACGTTAAAAATCCCAGAAGCCTAGATAATCAAACCTAGACTTCTGGGATTTTATTATTGAAGATACAATATAATCGTATTTCACTAGCTTTTTTATTTTGACGTTCTCATGCCTGAGCAACCGCAGCTTTCATAGCTTTCACATAGTCAAATAATACATCATCAGCCTTATCGCCATGTTCCGCCACTATTTTCACGATAGCAGATCCTACGATAGCACCGTCAGATACTTTTGCCATAGCTGCCGCTTGTTCTGGTGTAGAGATGCCAAATCCCACCGCTACTGGTATATCTGTGTATTTACGGATAGTATCAACAATAGATTTAATATCTGTTTTAATTTCGCTACGCATACCTGTAACTCCGAGGGACGATACACAATATACAAAGCCTTCTGCTTCTTTGGCAATCATTTCGATGCGATTTTCAGAAGTCGGTGCTATGAGGGACACTACTTCTACACCATGTTTTGATGCAAAATGTTGGAGTTCCCCTTTTTCTTCAAATGGCATGTCTGGTACGATAACACCAGCGATGTTCACCGCTTCGCAGTAGGCAAAGAATTTTTCACAACCGTATACGTAAATAGGATTTACATAGGTCATGAACACTAATGGAATTGTAATAGCATCATTACCAGTGCGCAAACGGCGTACCATATCGAAAATATCATCAATTTTAACACCTGTGCTAAGGGCACGCGTACTCGCTGCTTGAATGACCGGACCTTCTGCAGTAGGGTCAGAAAAAGGAATACCGATTTCAATCATATCCGCACCAGCTTTCACCATTGTCCGAATATATCGTTCTGTTGTAGCAATACCGTGGTCACCAGCAGTGATGAACGGAATGAATGCTTTGCCGTTTTTAAAAGCGTCCTGAATCTTACTCATGAATGTCCACCCCTCTATATTTCGCCATAGCCGCTACGTCTTTATCGCCACGACCAGATAAACAAATAATAATGATATCGTCCTTACTCATAGTAGGGGCGATTTTTCGTGCATGAGCCACCGCATGGGCGCTTTCAATAGCAGGAATAATCCCTTCTAAACGGGACAAGTATTCAAAAGCATCTACTGCTTCATCATCTGTTACAGGCACGTATTCTGCACGACCACTATCACGCAAATGAGCATGCTCAGGGCCGATTCCAGGATAATCAAGGCCTGCAGAAATAGAATATACCGGCGCAATTTGACCATCTTCGTCTTGGCAGAAATAAGATTTCATACCGTGGAAAATGCCTACCGTTCCCTTCGCCATCGTTGCTGCATGTTCTTCTGTATCGATACCGCGACCGGCGGCCTCGCAACCGATAAGTTTTACATTCTCATCAGGAATGAAATTATAGAACATACCGATAGCATTGGATCCACCGCCTACACAAGCCATCACCGCAGTAGGCAACTTACCTTCTACAGCGAGAATTTGCTCACGCGCTTCACGGCTGATGATAGATTGAAAATCTCGGACGATGAGTGGGAATGGATGGGCCCCCATAACGGAGCCAAGCACATAATGAGTATCCGCCATGCGATTAGTCCATTCCCGCATCGCTTCGGAAACGGCATCCTTTAGCGTGCTAGTACCACTCGTTACAGGATGCACCTTCGCACCAAGCAGTTCCATACGATATACATTGAGGGCTTGACGTTCGCAATCTTCAGCCCCCATGAACACTTCACATTCCATACCCATCAAAGCAGCTACAGTAGCCGTTGCCACACCATGTTGACCGGCCCCTGTTTCGGCGATAACACGAGTTTTTCCCATTCGTTTTGCCAATAACATTTGACCAATAACATTATTTAGTTTGTGGGAACCAGTATGATTTAAATCTTCCCGTTTCAAGTAGATTTTAGCACCGCCTAAATCATTAGTCATGCGCTCTGCAAAATATAATAAGGACGGACGGCCCGTATATGTCCGATGCAAATCCTCTAATTCGCGGATAAACTCTGGGTCATTTTTATATGTATTATACGCCTCTTCTAATTCGATAACGGCATTCATCAATGTTTCAGGCATAAATTGGCCACCAAACTCACCAAAATAGCCATGTCTTTGTTGTTCGCTCATATAACAACCTTCCTTAAATAACTACGAAAACTATAGTGCCTACTTATTAATAGCACTTACTAACTCCATAAAAGCCGAAATTTGTTGAGCATCTTTTCGCCCCTCTATTTCTACGCCACTGCTAATATCAATACCATAAGGGCGAACAGTACGGATGGCACGTGCTACATTTGTTGCATCGATACCTCCAGCTAACATAAAAGGTCGCTCAACTGTATCAAGGCTAGTCCAGTCAAAGCTATGACCTGTGCCGCCCCGTTCATCTTCGTGATATGCATCAAAGAGGAGCATATCTGCCGCACTATCTAGCCAAGCCTTTGCATCATCAGCATTACACACCTGTACTGCTTTCCATATATCAGCTGTGGTTTTCTCTTTCAATACTTGAATGAAAGTTTCATCTTCATCACCATGTAACTGCACCACATCAAGCCCTGCTATGTCCACTGCAGACACAATGTTTTCTATGGTTTCATTAACGAAAACACCTACAGTCTTAATACGCTGTGATGCGTGTTCTACATCAGAACCATTTGTATCATTCCCATTCAGATCAACCGCATCAGATTCCTTTACTTGTTGAGACCATGCTTGAGCGGCAATGTTAATATACGCACTTTCTTTACGGCGCAATTCTAACACCAGTTCCTTCGCCTCTGCCACTGTCACTTGTCGTTTACTCGGTGCAAACACAAGACCCATGTAATCTGGCTTAGCTTCTACAATAGCAGGAATTGTTTCTATCTTTGAAATGCCACAAATCTTAACAGCTGGTTTATAGTATATAGAACCATATAAATAAGCTAATTTTTCTATTTTATTAGAGGCCCGCATAAAACTTTCACCCATCAAAGCGACGCCAATATGATTGTCCCGCAATACTTGAATATCCTCAGGTGTTTCAAGACCGCTTTCAGATACAAATATAACATCATCGTCCACCAAATTGCGAAGACGCACGCTGTTATTCACATCTACGGTAAAGTCCTTGAGATTACGATTGTTCACACCAATAATACGAGCACCACAATCGATAGCCATTTGCACCTCTTCCGCATCATGGGCTTCCACCAAGGCGGACAATCCCAAAGAGTCCGCCAACTGACGGAATCTTGTCAATGCAGATACATCAAGGCACGCACAAATCAAAAGAATAGCCGATGCGCCCCATATTTTAGCTTGATAAATTTGGTACTCATCGATGATGAAATCCTTGCGCAGCACAGGAATATTTACAGCTGCAGCAATCTCTTGTAAATACTGTTTACTACCTTTGAAAAACTCCGGTTCTGTTAATACCGAAATAGCAGCAGCACCAGCTAATTCATATTCCTTAGCAATCTCTAGATAAGGAAAATGCTCAGCAATAATGCCTTTTGAAGGAGATGCTTTTTTTACTTCACAAATAAAATTAAAATCTTGTTGGCGCAACGCCGCCTCAAAGGGAAATCCTGTATCACTAGGCAAGGCTAATGCCGCCGCTTTTACATCTTCTAAGGGCTGTTCTAATTTCTCCGCTGCCACCCGATGTTTCGTAGATTCTACGATTCTATCTAATATCATTACAACCTCTCTTACATCCTATGAGGTACTCTAATACATTCAATAGTACTATATAATCCCCCTACAACACGCTGTATACTATCATCATATGAAGTCATTAACTCATTGTAATAATGCGAAAGCCTATTCAGTAACTTATCACAACACGCTGTATTCTATCATATATAGGGTACATCTTATATAATTATACGTTTTGTGTAGTTCTTACAAATTCTTCTAGTGTAGCCAACGCTTTTCCTGAATCAATCATATCTTTGGCAATACGAAGCCCTTCTTCTAAAGTTATATCGTCTTTGCCTAGGTAAATAGCCATGCCTGCATTTAATAACACTGCAGTCCGTTTACCGTCTTGCTCACCACCAAGAATACGGCGAGTAATATCTGCATTCACAGCAGCATCGCCACCAACAAGCTCATCTTGTGTGGCATAGTCAAATCCGTAATCCTTTGGATCAAATTCATAGGATTTAAAAGTACCATTGTTGATTTCACAAATATAACTTTTACCAGTAGCGGTAATTTCATCAAGACCATCGAATCCATGAACTACAGCACCACGTTTTACGCCAAGATTAGATAATACTTGTGCCAACGGTTCCACCAAGGATTTGTCGTAAACACCCATCAGTTCTACAGTTGCCCCTGCAGGGTTTGCCAAAGGACCTAAAATATTGAACACCGTGCGAACCCCTAACGCCTTGCGCACAGGACCAGCATATTTCATAGCTTGGTGATACACTGGAGCAAACATAAAGCACATATTGGTCTTATTAAGAACTACTTCGTTTTGGGCGCCATCTAATTCTAATTTACCGCCTAAGGCTTCGATTAAATCTGCAGCGCCACATTTGCTAGATACACTGCGATTACCATGTTTCGCTACTGGAACGCCAGCGGCAGCGATAATAAAACTAGCAGTAGTAGAAATATTGAAAGTATTCGCTTCATCACCACCAGTTCCAACGATTTCTAGCACAGTTCCTTCGTGTGGTACAGCACCAGCTTTTTCACGCATAACAGTAGCAAAAGCCGTCACTTCCTCTACAGTGGCACCCTTAGCCGCTAAAGCACATAAAAAGCCAGCCATCGGCACCGCTTCTATTTCACCTGACATAATTTGATTCATCGTAACCTTCGCTAAATCATAAGATAAATCTTGGTTATGTGTAACCTTATATAATGCTTCTTGTATCATATATAACTCCTTTATATCTACTACCATTACAATTTATCTTGAAATAGTAGTAGCTTGAGCAATAGGCTCATTTATTTAGATAAGAAATTGCGAATCATTTGTTCCCCATTCGGTGTCATAATAGATTCTGGATGAAATTGTACACCGTAAATTGGATAGTCTTTATGTTCTACGCTCATCACTTCGCCATCTGCTGTAATAGATGTAACGATTAACGCTTCAGGTATGGTGTCATCCAAAATGGCCAATGAATGATATCTAGCTACAGGAAATTCTTCTGGTATATTAGCCAATAATTTAGATGGATGTACTTGTTTAGCAATGCTTTGTTTACCATGCATCACTTGCTTTGCATAAGATACGGTACCACCGAATACTTCACCGATGGCTTGATGACCAAGGCATACGCCGAGAATGGGAAATTCCCCTTTACACTGCCGTAGCAAGTCTTCATATACACCTGCATCAGCTGGGCGACCAGGTCCTGGCGATAAGATAACATAGTCTGGTTGTAACGCCCGAATTTCGTCTACTGTTAATTCATCGCTACGGATGACTTTAATATCAGGATCAATGGAACCGACCAGTTGGTAAAGATTAAAAGAAAAGCTGTCGTAATTATCAATAAGGAGTACCATTATTCTACCTCCTGTGCTTGTGTAATAGCGGTTACCATAGATTGGGCCTTATAAATTGTTTCATTATATTCATTCTCAGGTACACTATCTCGTACGATACCACCACCAGAGCGAACAAATACGCGGCCACCTTTATTCATAGCCATACGGATACCAATACATACGTCCATATTACCAGCAAAATCAATATAGCCCACTGCACCACCGTAAACACCACGAGGGCTTTTTTCTAATTCGTGTAAAATTTCCAATGCTCTAATCTTCGGTGCCCCCGACAAGGTGCCAGCTGGTAATGTAGCACCAATAGCATCTAAGGCATCACGGCCCTCTTGAATATGACCTGTTACAGTACTTGTAATATGGATTACATGAGAAAATCGTTGTAATTGATGAAGTGCGTCTACTTTCACAGAACCGAATGTAGAAATTTTACCTAAATCATTACGACCTAAATCGACGAGCATATTATGCTCTGCCAATTCCTTCTCATCAGTAATGAGTTTTTGCTCAATCGCCTTATCTTCAGCCTCTGTTTTCCCTCGTGGCATAGTGCCTGCAATAGGGAATGTATACAAGGTTCCATCTGTAAGTTTCACCAATGTCTCTGGAGAAGCACCTGTCAATTCCACATCCCCACCAGATAGATAAAACATATATGGCGATGGGTTAATGGTACGAAGCACACGATAGGCATTGAGCAAGCTCCCTTCAAACTGCGCTTCACGGCGATTGGATACAACGGCTTGGAAAATATCCCCTTCCTTGATGTAATGTTGGGTTTTCTTCACCACCGCTTCAAATTCATCCTTTGTAAACTCCGACGTAAACTCAGATTTCAATACCCCTCTTGGCACATCTGCTTCTTCCCCATATTTCACTAGGTCTGCTAATGCTTTCAATTCGATTTCCGCTTTGCGGTAATTTCTTTCAATATCATCGGTGCCAATATTGGCGATAAGATAAATTTTATTTTTATAATGATCGAATGCAATGACCTTGTCAAAGAGCATCAAATCAACATCATTAACCATCGCCGCATCATCATCTGGCACGTGGAAATCGAGGGTAGGCTCAATATAGCGAATGTATTCACATGCAAAATAACCGACGAAACCACCGGTGAAAGTAGGCAATTCTTCGAGACGAGGACTCTTATATTGGTTCAAAATATTACGAATTTCCCCTGCTGGGTCAGAACATGGAAATGTACGCGTCACACTATCTTTGATAGTCATTTGATGATTTTTACAGAACAGCTCAATCTTAGGATCATATCCCAAGAAAGAATAGCGCCCCCAATGATTACTATTATCCGCACTTTCTAATAAATAAGTATGTCCAGACACTTGTTTCAACGCTTTAAGTACACTAATTGGTGTCCGCACATCGGACAAAATCTCCATATACACAGGCACAATATCGTAACCAGGTGCTATCGCTTTCACACGGTCAATACTTGGCTTCATCATAAGAACCTCCATCTGGCATAGCCAATAAAAAAACTCGCCCATGACAATCTAACGTCAAGGACGAGTTTACAGTTCTATATCATCGGACTAAGACCGATACGTTCTATAAATCGCGGTACCACCTTGTTTGAATGCAATGCATTCCCCTTTCGCAGGATACTAACATATCCCTCACGACTAACGCTCGTGTGACGTCGCACCATACTAGGAATGATATATGTGAAAACTCATTCCGTTCCCTGCGCCCTCGGTGGTCCATTTAATAAGCTGCATACTACGGGTTCTCAGCTAATCCCGCTCTCTGTGAGTGCATTTCCTATTTTTATCTCCACCTCATCGGTTTATGTAGGCGAGTATAAAATTA
Organism: Veillonella caviae; assembly: GCF_003992125.1. Classification (GTDB taxonomy): domain Bacteria; phylum Bacillota; class Negativicutes; order Veillonellales; family Veillonellaceae; genus Veillonella; species Veillonella caviae. The sequence goes on from NZ_RQUY01000004.1 coordinate 46,553, forward strand.
TGATTCAATTATACGTTTTCTATAGAATAAAAGTCAACAACTGTTTTTTGATTATATAAAATAATTCATAATATGTTTGAAAGCCATAAACATCAAATTTAATAGAAGAGAAAACTTATGCAAAAACAGCATCGCGATGTTATATTTGCATAAGTTTTGTTATTTTGAATGTAGTTTTTGCATTATTTTTATGCTTTCCAATGTCATTTTTGCATTAAAAAAAGGTATACTAATACTAAGGAGTTTAGTTATGTATATAAACGAACCATTGAACATACAATTTATGTAAAAGGAGCTCTTATGGAAACTTGGAAACGAACGGTATATATAAGTTTAATCTGCGTTTTATGTACCTCTTTTGGGGTCAGTCAATTGGCACCAATTCTACCTCTTTATTTTCATGATTTAGGAGTAGAAACACCAGAGGCCATGTCCCTATGGTCTGGTTTGGCTACGGGAATTACATTTCTCATCGTCTGTTTAGCCGCGCCGTTTTGGGGGCGATTAGCAGATCGGAGAGGTCGCAAAATCACATTAATTCGCTCTAGTTTCGGCATGGCGTTATGTAATATTTTAATTGCTTTTCAAACGACACCTGAAGGGGTGGTGTTCATCCGCCTCATTCAAGGTTTAGTAAGCGGGTTTTACACAGCCACCATCACCCTCATTGCATCAGAAACGCCATTTGAAAGAACGGGCTGGGCCCTTGGTATGTTGGCATCTGCCAATTTAGCAGGTTCCCTCATTGGACCTTTGCTAGGTGGCTATATTGCGGACACTGTAGGTATTCGCAATGATTTCATCCTCGTCGGCATCCTCATGGGAGTGGCTGGCATATTAGCAACCATCTTTATCCACGAAAATTATCAACCAAAGCCAGATGTGGAAAAATTAACCATTGCCAAATTAAAAGAAAAAATCCCTGAATTTAACAGCATCATTGCATTATGTGTAGCATCCTTCATATATGCAATTTGTATTATGTCATTACAACCTATCATTTCCGTATATATTAAAGGCATCGTACCTAGTAACACAGAAAATTTAGCATTCATCGCCGGCGCCGTATTCTCCGCCATGGGGATAGCTCAATTACTCAGCAGTTCACCACTGGGCAAATTAGTAGATAAAATCGGCCCCCGCAAAGTTCTTGTAGTATCACTAATTTATGTAGGAATACTTAACATACCACAAGCCTACGTAACAGACATTTACCAACTAGCAACCATTCGATTCCTCCAAGGATTCGGACTTGGCGGTATGCTCCCTGCATTAAACACCTATTTATCGTCTAAAACACCTCGTGAATTTACAGGACAAATATTCTCCTACAACCAATCTAGTCTCTTCTTCGGCTATTTCCTCGGCGCCATCGGTGGATCTAGCCTTATGGCGTGGTTAGGATTTACCACACTCTTCTGGGTCAGCGGTGGGTTATTTATACTTACTGCACTTTGGATAGGATTGAAATTAAAATAGTCCGTCCTTAAGAAAAAAGAGATGATGTTCTCTCTAGGCCTCGGCTGGCCCCTTCTGACGGACTGCCGAGGCGAAATGTAAAAAAAGAACTTTATATCTCTCGTAGCCGAGCTTTGGCCCCTTCTGATGGACTGCCGAGGCGAAATGTAAAAAAAGAACTTTATATCTCTCGCAGCCGAGCTTTGGCCCCTTCTGATGGGCTGCCGAGGCGAAATGTAAAAAAAAGAACTTTATATCTCTCGTAGCCGAGCTTTGGCCCCCGAACGGGAATCAGGCCAGCCGAGGCCTAGAGAGATATAAAGTTCTTTTATTATTTCCGACTCATACTATTTCCGACTCAAATGCGCCATTACTTCTCTTTTTAGTTTCCGCTGTTTTTCATAGGCAATGATAAATACTGTTGTAAGGATGAGTATCATACCAAAAATGCCAAGGAGGGTAAATTCATTGCCCAATAGAGCCCATCCGAAGAGGGCCGCTGAGATAGGTTCTAAGGATGACAAAATAGATCCTTGTACAGCACCGATACGGCGCACGCCTTCGATATAAACGTTAAAAGAAACGACTGTTCCTAAGATGATGACTGTAAATAAGCCGAGCCATGTCATGCCGTCCCAGATAGCGTGGGACTCAAAATTATGGAATATCCCTACAGCCATGATACCGCAGAGAAACATAGCAAAACCAACGATGGACATGGCGCTATATTTCTTCAATAGTTCTATGGGTTGCAAGGAATACACACAGATACCTGCCGCAGATAACAGCCCCCATAACAATGCGTAGGCATTAAAATTAGAGAAATCTAGACCTTCTTGCAAGACCATACACACCGTGCCAGCCATAGCAAGAATGATACTGAGCACTTCGCCGATACTAGGGATTTTAAAATAGCGCACAAATAAATAAACAATGAGCATAGTCGGTGCTACGTATTGCAATACAGTGGCTACCCCAACACCAGATAACATGATGGCTTGGAAATAGGTATATTGAGCCATGGCGATACCAAATATGCCAAATACGAGCAATTTGCCGAAATCCTTGGCATTTTTGAACACGTTGAAAATGTTACTTCCATCTTTCACATAAGCTAACAAAATGGTCAACGCACCAGCCACGAGCAACCGCACCTCTAATAACCATTCGATATTGATATGTTTTGCATTCTCTAAAAACTGTACTGCCGTTCCTGAAAGTCCCCACAATAGGGCTCCAAGGATGGCGAGCCCCATGCCAATCCACTGTTTCTCCTCCATCTATAATCCCTCCCTATACCTCAAATAATACATTCATCTTAACAAAGGATATGTAACTTAGCAATACTAATGGACATAGTAAAAGGACATCACTTTCCTATCTAGAAGTGATGTCCTTTTCACATATATTAATCACTATTTCGTTTCTCTAAAGACGTAATAATAACAGTGCCAATAATCATAGCCATGCCAATAATACCGAGCAGACTAAATTGATTATCTAACAAAGCCCATCCGAAAAATGCTGCCGATATGGGTTCTACCGATGAAAGTATGGATCCAGACACAGCGCCAATACGCTTAACACCTTCTAAATAGGCATTGAATGATACAATGGTTCCGAGGAATACTACATTGAAGCAACCAATCATAGTCCAAACATCCCATTCAGCATACGAATGAGGCTGCTGGAATAACAAGCCAGCCATGATTCCACTAATAAGCATCCCCCACCCCACCATGGGTACAGTCCCATAAGTAGCTAGTAAACGTACAGGGGAAACGCTATATACAGCTACACCTACGGCCGACAATAATCCCCAAAACAGCACATCAGAACGGAAGCTTTCAACAGAAAAACTATCATTTCCCATCAGACAAATCGTGCCTGCCAAGGCAAGAATTACGGAAATGAGTTCTCCTCTAGTAGGGCGTTTGCCGTAACGGAGCAGCAAGTAGATGATAATCATGGACGGCGCCAAGTATTGTAGCACCGTAGCGATGCCGGCTCCAGCGATAACAATGGAGCGGAAATAGGTATACTGACATAACGCCATACCGAATACACCGAATATAACGAGGCTTATCGTATCACGCCAATTACGGAATACATCGAAAATAGAATTACCTTGACGAAACCATGCATAGAGGACGGTCAACAATCCAGCCGTAGTGAGGCGCATGGTGATGAGCCATTCTAAATTCATATGTCGATAATTACCTATGAATTGCACCGACGTACCAGAAACGCCCCACAACGTAGCGCCTAACAAGGTTAACGCAATGCCAATCCATTCATAGCGGGTCATAGAACGCCTCCTTACGCTTCTCAATCTAATAATGTAGTCTAATTCGATACGAACAATACATATCTAATATAATCGACACATAGTTTAGTACATTACTCATGTAACAAAGACACGTGCACCTTTACAACAACCTTACGAATAGAGATTGGTTCATGAACAGCCAGTAATGGACGATGAATATCAGACGGGAAAAACACCGTATAATAACCTTCTGGGCAATGAATCACACCTTCATCATGTGCTTCATTTGGATAGAAATAACAATCTCGTTCTGGATAGGATTCGATAGGTGCTACTAAACCACGGTCTACAAAGAACCCCATATTCTCCTCGCCGCACACCATGAATTGAATATCGATATATTCCTTATGAGACTCTGGTTTTGTAGCGGAAAACTCTTTTGTTTGCACATCATCGACATTGGCGTACATCAAAGAACCTTCTATTTCATGACGCCCACCAGGTAAAGATGCTAAATCTGTATGTTTAAGAAAATCTAAGGCCCGCACGATGGCCGCAGGGTAGCCCATTTTTGTGTAGTCTGCATAAATAGAAGAGAAAAACATCTTAACCAACCTTTCGTAAAAGTAACTTTTCTTAATTATAGCACAAGAAAAACCTCCGTACGCTACATATACGGAGGTTTTGTAAAATACTATTCAGTTTTATGACGTAATGTCAATTGTTATGCTATATTCGATTAGATTCAGTTGTGATTACTTTTTACACATGGATACCGCATTGGTTCTTACATTATTCATCAGATTCCTTATAAGCCGCGATAATTGCATCTGCCTCTTTGTGAGGAACCTCTTCATAACTGTAGAACTGGCGATTAAATACGCCTTGTCCTTGTGTAATAGAGCGCAAAACAGTTACATAATCTGACATTTCTGCCAATGGTACTTGTGCCTTTACAACGGATATACCAGGTCGTTCACTTTGTTCCATGCCTAATACGCGACCTCTTCGACTATTAAGATCCCCCATAATGTCACCCATGCAAGCGTCAGGAGCAAACACGTTGACTTCATAAATAGGTTCTAATAGGATTGGTTTCGCCTTCGGAATTACATCCTTGATAGCTTGTGACGTAGCCACTTTGAAAGCTAGCTCTGAAGAATCTACCGTATGATACGATCCATCCAAGAGTGTCACCTGCACACCAATCATAGGATATCCTGCAATTAAGCCTTTTTCTAGGGTTTCTTTGGCACCCTTCTCCACTGCTGGAATATATTGCCGCGGTACAGCACCGCCAAAAATTTTGTCTACAAAAGCAAACTCTTCCCCATCATATAATGGATCAACTTGAATTTTAACGTGACCATATTGACCATGCCCGCCACTTTGTTTTTTATATTTTGATTCTGTTTCTGCAGAACCTTTTATGGTCTCACGGTATGGAATGTATGGTTTCACCAATTTCACTTGTACACCGTATTTACGGTCCATCTTGCTTAAGATATGTTCCAAATGAACTTCGCCCATACATTCAATTTGCAATTGGCGAGCCTCTGGATTTTTTACCACTACACAAGTTGGGTCTTCTTCGGCTATTTTAAATACAGCAGTAGCTATTTTCTCCTCCTCACCTTTTTTCACTGGTTCCATAGCCACAGTGTAGAGAGGTTGAGGGAAACGAATAGCATCATATTTCACCTTAAAATCAAGCGATGTCAAGGTATCACCGGTTTTCGCATTTGGCAATTTCGGTATCACTACGATATCGCCAGCCTTTGCAACGGATACAGGAATTTGTTGCTTCCCTATGAGGGTAACCATCTTAGTCCATTTTTCCTCGGCCCCTTGATTTACATCAAATAACTTATCACCTTCTTTGAGTTCACCAGAGAAGATACGTACAAAACTTTGTTTGCCTGCGAATGGGTCAAGCAGTGTTTTAAATACGAATGCTGTTAACGGTTTATCAACATGTACTACACATTGATCACCACTGACTGCCTCTGTGGCCGTCATCACCTTTTTAGTAGCATCTGGCATGTAACGAATCATTCGATCTAACACTTGATCAAGCCCAATACGAGAAGTAGCACTGCCACACATGATTGGGCACACACGGCCAGTAATCATCCCTTCGCGTAGACCTTGGCGAATTTCTTCTAATGAAAGCTCTTCGCCTTCTAAATATTTCTCCAACAATTCATCGCTACCTTCAGCCGCAGCCTCTACGGTTAATTCCCGTATTTCTTGAGCCTTTTCCACAAGATGAGCTGGTACAGCGACCTCTGTTGGTTGGCCGTCCTTATATATAAACGCAGTCATTTTAGCTACGTCTATAACACCTTCAAAACTTTCACCATCACCAATAGGAATTTGCAATGGCATGATGGCCTTGCCAAATAATTCGCGCATCCGTTCAATGGTACCGAAAAAATCGGCGCCAGGAACATCCATTTTATTAATGAAAGCCATGCGCGGCATTTGCAATTCCACAGCGTAATCCCAAGCTCGTATCGTATCTGTTTCTACACCAGATGTGGCGGACAATACCATGAGCATGCCATCACAAGCACGCAATGCAGCCCTCACCTCTCCGTGAAACTCGTTGTAACCTGGAGTATCGATAAAATTGACTTTATGGTCTTTCCATTCACAAGGCGCCATCCCCAATTGGATAGTCACATTCCGTTTAATTTCCTCCGGTTCAAAATCCATAATATGTTTATTATCTTGACCACGGCCAACAAAATCGACGGCACCAGAGGTTAATAACAACGATTCAACGAGTGCCGTTTTGCCTGCCCCATCATGGGACACAACAGCTACATTACGAATTTGGTTACTGCTATACTCTTTCATCGGAATCGCCTCCTTACAAGAAATTTATGCTCTTGTTATAAGGTTTCGACGTGTGGGGGTAAAAGTCCTCTTTAACAATAAAAATATTTTCTAAAATCGAACTTCAATAATTAATTTCATATAACTTTTATGCCAAAAATAAATGTTGGAGCCACACCACAGGTGTCACCCCAACATTTATTATAACCCCGTTTTATACACCAAAAGCTTAACTACCATCTAGTCAATATCCCCGTAAGTGTATAACGGAATTTTATTCATATGCAGTTAAAACAACCCTGTCCGTTTCCCATAATGCTTAGAGTCGCCGTTTTGTTTCCAGCCAACGGTATCACCGATGGACATAACGCGACGTGTTAAGCAGTCTTTACATTTATCAGCATTGTCGTCTACGCATGGTTTGTTATCGTAGAGAAGGTATTTCCCGCGATGTTCTGGAATAGTAATGATAGGCATCAAGATATTAGCTCCTGCTTGAAGCCCTTTTTCTCGTCCTAATTTATCTAACGCTTGAAGTGCTGTTGTAGCAGCGATATTTACGTCTTTTAAGAATAGACGGGTTAAAGCGATCATTTTTAAACCTAATTGAATGCGTTTCAATTTGCCTTCTTCGGTGTCGATTCCCATCGCCAAAGCTTCTTGTCCTAATGGTGTATCGTGATGTACCACATAAGGACCCATGCCAATCATATCAATATCCATATCGCGGTAGAAGAGAATGTCGTTTACTAAATCTTCTTCTGTTTGACCTGGCAAACCAATCATAACGCCTGTGCCCACTTGAAATCCTACGCGGCGCAAACGGCGTAAACATTCTACGCGAGTATCAAAGGAGTGAAGTTCATCGTGAGGATGAATTTTTTTATATAATTCAGGGTTTGTCGTTTCAATACGCAATAAATAGCGACTAGCACCAGCCTCACGCATACGGCGATACGCCTCTTCTGATTGTTCTCCGACGCACATAGTAATGCCTAACGAACCATCGCCGATGGCCTTAATATCGCGAATGAGGTCTACTACATAATCGACGAACACATCATCACAGCGTTCGCCAGACTGCAAAGTAATAGAACCATATTCATGGTCATATGCCCATTGCGCCATTTTAATGATGTCTTCCCGATTCATATCAAAACGCTCGGTCTTATCATTTTCACGACGAATACCACAATAATTACAATTCTTGATGCAGCGATTAGAAAACTCAATGAGTCCTCTATAATACGCTATAGGCTGTACATAGTGAGATTTCACTTCATACGCCTTTTTATAAATTAACTGCAACTCTTCCTCGTCGGTTACAGACATTAAATACCGCAATTCGTCAACGGTGAGCCATTCATCGCCAACTAGGTCTTTCTTTAAAATATCTTGCACTTGCAAACAATTATCCCTCCTTTACCAATTTATACGTAATACAACTCTAGACTATTATTCCTGTACCAACTGGATTATTGGTGAGCCGTCCACGATTTTTATAAATTTATAAGTAATACAACACTAGACTATTCCTGCCTACACTTATCCGGAATAGTAAAACAGAATGTAGGTATACTAATTTTCAGCTGTTTTCTCATACCGAATCGTCATCGATTCTAATGGCACATCGATGCCCATTACATCTGTAACAAGATAGAATCCATTCAGCTCTCTAGGCAATGCTGAAACACTATCGATACGGTGTTCCAAGCAATACCGAGCCATCATGCCCCGGCTTATTTTCGAAGACGTGCTCATTTGTTTATATACATTGCCTCGTTGTTCCCAAAATTCAACGGTTACCACCACTGGATGGGCAATCATTTTAGCATATTCTTTAGACGCTAAATTTAACACCCAATTTTCATTATGAAAATACTCATGCATTGCCTCATGCCATACTTCATAGAGAGGAATGCCGATTTTATCTACCACATCAAGGCGATATTCGCAGATCTCCATATGGGGTTCTACAGCTCCATACAGAGCGGACATAACTACTAGGTGGCTTTCACCATAAGCCTTAGTCGCGTCATCTAAAGTAGACCAATCTAAATATTTAAACGCAATGCCATCATAGCTTTCTCCAGCAGCACCAACAGGCAAGGAGTTGAATTGTTGATATAACTCGTACAAAACTTGCGCCTTATCATCTTTAATTTTCAAAATTTTAGCCAGTGCTGCCGCATTAAGGGTCTGCACATGAGCCACGATAGACTCAGTAATGTGATTAAAATGATGTGCCCCTGTAGGCGTACCACTCAGGGTTTTAGTTTTACTAGGAGAGAGGACGATTTTCATGGGCTAATTCCGCCTTAATAGATTCCTCTGTGAGGTGATCGATAAGCTCTGGGTTCCATACCATCAATGGTACGGCAATAACATGAGCAGCTTTCATTTCTTTGCAGAGGCGAATACATTCTGTTAAGTATTGAGACTCCTTGTCGTGAATATCGCAGATAATAACGACGTGACGACCTTTAAGATTCACCCCTTCGTAGTCAATGCTTTCACCAGACACAGTAAGAACGCCCGTTTCCAAACGTCCATCGCTCATATCGCCGATGCGAGTCATAAAAATATGTTCAAGCAAGGTAGACACAGGTGTTACCACATGTCCAGTACCGACAAGGGCCTCTGGTTGGGCATGAATGAGGACGGTTTTCTTCCGTTTATCGGTGCGGAAATCGCGCAACGCCTTCTCCAAGGCAGAGAAGAACACGAACAGTTGCCATGGGTCAAAAGAACCAGTTTGGAACATGTCGATAACGGTACCATCTTCTTCAATATTAAGACGAGCTAACAATTCTTCCGCAATATCAGACACTACTTCATTATAATCAGATTGTAATGGTGCATTTAAAACAGGTGTTTCTTTTTCAGTCGCCATGGGGCCCCCTATATCATCAATCTTATAGCATATATAATAATTTGTACCACAAATGTGGTGATACACAAGTAAGAGATAGGGATTGCTTTCACAACAAACCCTATCTCTTATTGTACCATACTTTCTACCCTACATAGAGTAAATATATATTCATTATTGTCACAACAATACCGATAGACCACAATAAAACACCTGTAAATCTACGGTTCACATAATTTCCCATAACGCGACGACTACTGGTCATGTACAATTGCAAAAATATAGTAATAGGCAATTGTAAACTGAGAAACATTTGAGAAATAAGCAACGCTTGAAAGGAGTCTGTAATAAACAGAATCATCAACAGCGCTGGTACATAGGTGAGTGCCAATCCAAAACGACTGTGGAAATCCTTCATATCGTAGGACTCTCCAAACATGCCAGCGAAAATGCTAGCCCCTGCCATGCCTGCTGTAGCCGACGATGCAAGGCCAGCAAAAAGCAATGCTAATGCAAATATAGTACCTGCCGCAGGGCCGATGAGAGGTCGCAGCAATTCTTCAGCCTGTTCTAATTCCGTTACGCCTATACCATGAGAAAAAAAGACCGCTGCAGCCAAGAGAATCATGGCAGAATTAATCATCCATCCAATTCCCATGGACACCAATGTATCTAGGAACTCATAACGTAATTGTTTTTGCATCACCGCCTCATCTTGGATATTGAATTGGCGGCTCTGAATAATTTCAGAGTGCAAGAATAAATTATGTGGCATAATGACAGCACCTAAAATGCTAAGGATAACTAGCATGGATTCATTAGGTATACTAGGATTCACCCAGCCGATACCAGCTGCCACCCAATCTACATCGACCATATTCACCTCGACCAAGTATGCCAAAGCAATGAGGGATACGAAACCGGCAATGATGCGTTCCAGTTTACGATAGGAATTCGTCACCAGCATCACCGTGCACACTACCGCGGTAAGGACGCTACCGATGACAAGAGGCACATTAAAAAGCATTTTTAAAGCAATAGCGGCGCCAATAAATTCTGCTAGCGCCGTAGCTACTGCCGCAATACCGGTAGTACTGAGCACGATGCGAGATAACCAACGAGGTAAAAATTCATAGGCGCACTCCGCCAAGCACTGCCCACGAACGATGCCTAAATGGGCCACATTATGTTGCAATAAAATGAGCATAATCGTAGATAAAGTAACAACCCATAGTAACTCATAACCAAAACTAGCACCAGCCGCTAAATTGGCAGCCCAGTTGCCAGGATCGATAAAGCCGACCGTAACGATAATGCCCGGCCCAATGTATTTAAACACCTCACTGACCTGCTCTTTACCATTTTGATGGACTGTAAACAGTTTATTCTTTATTATATTAAACATTGTTTCTCCCTACGACGCCAGAAGATATTTTATAGGGTGAAAGCCAACTCTGTACGTACCCGACTATCTACGGTGGATTTTTTACTATCTGCTTTGCCGTAACGAATACGCACATCACCACCTACCTTCACACGAGAATCATCGATTTTGAATTTCTTCATTTTCTCTTTAATTTGTTCCTCTGTAAGAGCCTTTTCACTATTATTATTGACTCCATCGGCAGCCGCATCTAAAGCCTCTTGTTGAGCCTCAGAAAGTTTTGCTTTCCCCTTTTGTTTCGATGCCATTTTCTCTTCCTGTTGACGTCGTTTTTCTAATTTTTCTTTCTTCTCTTTCTCTACGCGATAATTCATTACATCACGCATATTTTCTTGATAAATGCGGAGCGCAAACGTTCGATCATTGTCATTCATTTGCTCTCGTTTATCTATGACTTTATCAATGAGCGGCATTAACTCATCCTTTGTGTAGGATGTAGTCCCATCAAAAACAAAACCCGTAGGCGCTTCAATAGCTTCATGTTTAATCAAAGTTTGTAATGCCGTATATGTCCAATCACTAGGTGTAATGAGGTTTGGATTACGAATTGTACCTGTACTACCCATATTCACCTCAGATACTACACCGGCTTCCACAGGAATAGCACTAGGAATCTCTGCGGCATGTGCCGATAACAATCCAATGGCACCTGCTAATAAGGCCCCTCCAATGAATGAAGCCATTAATCTATGTTGTAAACGATTCATCATAACCTCCACGAGTTAATCCCATATGGAATATATACGGGTAATAAAAAAACCACACATCCATCGGATATGCGGTCTTCAGCATGGCGGAGGATTAGGGATTCGAACCCTAGCGACGGTAACCCGCCCTAACGATTTAGCAAACCGTCCTCTTCAGCCTCTTGAGTAATCCTCCATGCTTACTGGGTAATCATATCATACCCAATAAGTCATTGTCAATCACATTATTTCAACATGGATTCAATAAACCAAATTTGTTTTACATAATACTCTACATGGTCTTCCATCATGTTAGAAAGAGCGAAATGATCTTCTTCACTAGCAGCGGAACGAATAGCAAGGGCTTGGTCTTTCATATATTTAAAATCATTCAACAAGATTTCAATAACTTGTGCTTGAGGAATATCTACTTGACCTAGTTCTTCTATTTTAGACAATGCAGCATATTCTTTTGAATTTACCAATGGAAATTGGCCTGCCATTTTCACAGCTTCTGCAACTGCATCAAAGTAATCAAATGCCACATCATAGACGGACTCAAGGTATTCATGAATAGATTTAAACTGTGGGCCTACTACATTAAAATGTAAATTGTGAAGTTTTACATTCCACACGGAAAGGTCTGCTAAATATTGATTAACTTGTGCTACATTTTTCATAATAATTTTCCTCCATCGTTAATTTTCAACTAGATTTATAAGGTCATATGTACCTTAAATAACTTATAAACTCTTAATTATCATCTTAATTTATAATCATTATTGATTATATCGATAGTATATCAATAATAATTATCTGTGTCAATAACTATATTTATATTTTTCGATTAGTTTAATATGCCTAATACATACTATAGTGCTATCATCATGTCCCCTCTATAAAGCTATTTGAAATCATAGAATCACTGTACAATACCGTTTCACAATCATAGAGTTTACGTAATGAACAGTAATAATACAAAAACAGCACACCTATATCGATTAATAGGCATGCTGTTTATCTTATATATAATACTCAATATAATCTTCTGGTAATTTCTTTTCCGCTTTAGTAGGCGCTTTAGAATTACGGCGAGGTTTACGAACGTACATGTTTTCTGGATCGGTTTCAAAAATGACCATATCCTCTGGAATATCGTGTTTAATTACGAGATTACAACCAATTTTTGTACGTGCACCGATAGTAATATCGCCAAGGATTTTTGTGCCCGTACCGATGAGAACTTCATTTTCAATAGTAGGATGGCGTTTCACCTTTTGCGATGACATACCGCCTAATGTAACTTGGTGAAACAAAGTTACATTATCTCCTACAATAGCAGTTTCGCCGATAACAACCCCCATGCCATGATCGATGAATAAACCTTTACCGATAGTAGCACCGGGATGAATTTCAATCCCCGTTACATGACGAGAATGCAAGGCTACACGGCGCGCCAACGTAGGCCACCCCGCTTTGTACAAGCGATGCGCAAAAAAATGCCAAAACAAGGCCGTCATATGTGGATACGTCCAAATGACCATCCATACACTAGTAGCGGCTGGGTCAGAATCCATGACGCGTTGAATATTATATTGAATTTTAGCCCATAACTCGCGTAAACTTCGCATACATGACTCTCCTACTATAGTTCTATCATAAACGAACGCATCTGAAACTGTATATTCCATCACAGTTTTTATTATCCGCTTCTGTATTACAATCTCGCTGTACCGATAGTATCTATTTTACATACTCTGTATTCTTAAAATCCATAAGAGATAGATATTTCTCCACCCCATCTGGTGCGATAACAACAATGGTTTTGTTCGGTTCTTCAGTACTGATGCGTTTTGCCGTACTAATGGCAGCCCCTGCACTAAGTCCGATGGAAATCCCACTTTGTCGCATAAACCTTTGCACTTCTGTAAAAGCAGCTTCATCGCTAACTGTATAGGCTGCATCCATCAAAGATTGATCAAAATTATGAGGAATAAATCCAGCCCCAATACCTTGAATGGTGTGAGGTCCACCCTTACCTTCGGTAATCACCGGAGAACCAGCCGGTTCTACTGCAATAGCGCGTATCTTCGAATTATGTTCACGCAATTTACGCACTACGCCTGTGAAAGTCCCGCCTGTACCGATACCAGCGACGAAAATATCTACCTCAGGTACTTGTTCTATGATTTCCTCGCCTGTAGTGCGATAGTGAATATCTGGATTCGCAGGATTTACAAATTGACCTAAGGTGAAAGCATTCGGATAGGTATCTAAAATTTCATTAGCTCTTGCAAGAGCCCCTTTCATGCCTGTTTCTTTAGGCGTTAAAATGAGCTGAGCCCCATAAGCCTTAATGAGTTCCCGCCGCTCCTTACTCATGCTTTCAGGCATGATAATCACAGTTTTAATGTTAAGCATAGCCCCTACCATGGCAAGAGCAATGCCAGTATTGCCACTAGTGGCTTCGACAATAATGCTGTCATCATGGATGCGACCTTGTTCCTTAGCAGCTGTCAACATTCCCAATACAGCTCGGTCTTTCACAGAACCACCAACATTATACTTTTCCAATTTTACATAAATTTTTGTATTCGGAATTTGATACACCGGTGTTTTGCCAATCAATTCAATAGCATTATTCGTGGTAAGACTCATGGTAAACCTTCTCTCACACATAGTAAAGAAATATAGTACGAATTTGATTATAATTGAAACAATCTAAACAATTATAATCACCCAATAGAGCCTACAGTAACATGTAAATACCTTATTAAAAAGAAAACGCCCTTGGATACTCCCAAGGGCGTAAGTCACGGTTTCAACTATCGTTACCTGACTATACACGGGGTATAATCATTTGTACACTCTATATACATATTCCTACTTTAACACCTAGGAATATATATGTCAACAAAAATAGAAGCCTTTAAAACCCGCAGTTTATAGGAATTATAAGGGTTTATAAGCGATATATAGTCCAACATACTAGGTTCTACCATAACAATTCCAAGTCGGTTTAAATAGCTCGTTCTCTTCTCAGTCGCTAACATATAGGAATACAAACTCTACCTTTAAAAATAGAAGAACAAACTAAATCCAAAGATAAGTCCTATGATGGATAAAATGACAGCAATATTAACCACAATACGACCGATTAGCACACCATCAGTACGGAGTTTGCTTTCATCATAGTGAAAGATAAGATGACCATAGAGATACCCCATAATGAGATAGGTACATATAAAACTACTCATTAATACAGGAACATCTGAATCGGTAGCACCCAAAAGGAGCGTTAATGCACCCCATTTAGGCACCAAGTACACCAATGCTAAATTGAGCAAGATTTCAATACTTTTACAGCTTAGCGCCCATACCACATAGGGCCAAGATGATCGCAAGGGAACCCGCAACATGTAAATAAAGGATACAAAGCAAGCGAGTACGGATTGAGAGTGAGATTGTACATACCGCTCTTCCCAACTAGGCGCTACTAATTCTTGCTTAATCTGTTCATACCGGAATATAAGGTTTCTTTTACCATGGGAAATATCCACTACGCCTGCCAAATCTAAAATACTGAAGGCTAGCACCAAAAGAATACCCGTGGATACGACAGGATTCTGCAATATAGCCAAATACTCAGTAATACTATATGCAGATATGTAAAACAGTTCTAAAAAATGCATCACCGCCATATCACACAATAATACAATGATGGACATAATGACAAAAGCAAACCAACGTTTGCCATTACTGCGTAAAGGGTGACTAATATGGACGCCCGCTATCACAGACCCCGGTTGCAAAGATATGCCTATACCAATGAGAAAGCAAATAAAAAACGAAACACTTTCGCTAATTATATAATTTTCCATTATTATCTATACGCTACGCGTTCTGGCTGCATATCATGGAAATGCAATCGTTCTTTCGCCGTTTGTTCCCAATCGGTACCAGGTTTACCATAATTGGCATACGGGTCGATAGACAAACCGCCACGCGGTGTAAATTTGCCCCACACTTCAATATATTTAGGATTCATCAACTTCACAAGATCCTTCATAATGATGTTAATACAGTCCTCATGAAAGTCCCCATGATTGCGGAAACTAAAGAGATATAATTTTAGAGATTTAGATTCTACCATTTTCTTATCTGGTACATAAGAAATATAAATAGTGGCAAAGTCTGGTTGCCCCGTCATAGGACAAAGGCTAGTAAACTCTGGACAATTAAACTTAACAAAATAATCATTATCAGGATGTTTATTATCAAACGCCTCTAATACTTGTGGCGCATAATCAGTAGGATAATCTGTTGTTTGGCCTAACATCGTTACGCCTTGTAATTCTTGTTCGGATCTGCCGGATGCCATGAGAGACCTTCTTTCTATAGGTAATACATAAAGTAATATATAAGGTAATATATAATAGTTTATTATACCATGAGCATATCATTCAACCTATTCCAATCATAGGCACAGATATTCTCTATTCTACAAACTTCATCGAAGTTTTATATTTTTAAACCGTTCCGATACATTATCTATACGTTGCTTTACTGAATCTAATGATTCTTTCATATCGCTCGGCGGTTTAATATATGCATTTTGTATAGATTTAACATTTCCTTGTATTTCTTTAGAGTTTTCCCCAGCTTGACGGAATCCACTCGTGATACGAGCCATTTGTTCTCCCACCTCATCGTAGGAGCTTTCATCATAGAGAATAAAATTACTACCACCATGTGAAGTAATATTAAGAGGCCCCATGGTGAGTTCCCCATTATCGATATGTAACGCATCAGTACTGATAACAGAAATCGGAGTTTCTACCTTCACATCTGCAAAGGATAAATGACGCCCTTTGTTGTGAAATTGACCAGAAATCCCCTTAATAGGGATGAGCATATAACGACCCTCACCAGACCAAAAATTCCCCCATACCTCCATATCCTTCGGCTGCCCTTGGCTAACAAAGTTGAGGTTTGCCGACACAGGCACGTCAAATTCCGGTGTTTTCAACGCCATACTGCTGTCCAAATCTTTAGCAACACCATACAATTTATAGGCACGAGTATCGATGTTATACATTCCATGAGCCTCTAGTTTCCCCTTGTACACATTGGCAAATACCTCTTTAAAATTGAGAATGCCATCTTGGTATTCCACATCACCTACGATATTTTCAAAGGTAAGTGCAGGGATTTGCAATATAGGCATAGTCACACGACCCGCTGCCAATGGTCGGTTTAAATCGCCAGTAACATACGTAAGCAATGTCATTTTATCATGAATGGAATCGCCAAATCCTAGCGATGACGGGTCTACACCAAAAATGTCCAGCTTCATGTCCACTGTCGGCATTTGACGTTTCTCCAAGGGTTTCATATTGATGCGACCTACCATTTTCACACTATCGCCAATGGCGGTACCACCAAATTTACCGGTGCTAACATCGATTTGTACAGCACTCCGTGTATTAACATCAAATTTAGCATTTACATCATTCATTACATAATGACGGTGCTTTTGAAATAATTCTACTCGACAATTGTGCAATTCAACAGTCATGTCTAACTGTTGACCATTCCAATTGAAGTTACGCACTTGTTTACCTAATTCTTCTTGCCGTTCTTGGGTTGTTTTCTTTGGTTTCTTCGCCCCTTTTTCCGCCTCTTCTAAAGATTTGTTTACATTTGGCGATAGCGGTGCAAAATCAAAACGATTATTATCATCTAAGTCGGCAACGATAACCGCATCATTTAGCTCAATACTACGAATAGCAGAGGCTTTAAAATTCCGCGTTATTACATCCCACATACTAACCCGAATCTTACCACTCGGCACGTGGAGCAATTCGTTCCCTTCCGCATCAGACCATACTAAATCCTCAAAGGATATAGTGCCCCACGGCATCGCATTAAGGCTACTTACCGTAATAGTTCCCCTCATCATAGATTGACTAGCCATAACTTCATTGAAAATGACGCCTATCCCACGACTAGCAATGGTAAAGAGTATAAAAATAATGACCACCCCAATAGAGATGAATGCAGCCAATCCTTTTAACCCCTGCTTATATAATTGTTTATATTTGCTCCAATAAGAGCGCAGTTTCCTCATCATATGTATAGTATAACACTTCCATATAGTTTCAAATAAAATATAACCATACATATTATATATAAGGACTACTTCACTAGCTACTGTACAACCTATATGTATTCCTGTGAAAGCTATATCTTTATGAGTACGTGTCTCAAACATTTAACAATAATAACTTATGAAAGCTATTATTGGGGCAACATCTATTGTATTTTGTACGAAAGAAGAATATAATCTATTTACCAAATTATATTGTATAATCCTTTGATTGCAGGAGGTCTCCATCATGTTACGCAAACTATTGCTTCCCGCTCTTATCGCTACTGTATTTGGCTGTGTTGCTTCTAATGCTTACGTAGTAGAACAAACCCAAACCGACGGCACTATGAAATTGTCCTATCCGCTCGTATATGAAACCAACCCAACCATACGAATTGGGACCATTCGCTGTAGGTGCTACACGCATTGAAATTTCACCAACTGCGGCAGAAGATTTTAACAAGCTCAACAAATAAGAATCCTACCGTCACATGCTCCTATAAACGCTTTACACTACCATATCGAATTCGTGCCATTCAAACTAATTCTATATACATAAAAAGCTGTGCAATACAGGTATGTACTGCCTCCCACCTAATGTTAGACCTAAAAAATCTAATATTAAGGGCGCAGTACAGCATACCCTATGTTGCACAGCTTTTATTATTTAGATGCCATTACGCCTCATCATCTGTAACAGCTTTAGTTCCTCTCGTACCGGTGCGGATACGCATTGCATCTTCCACGTCATATACGAAGATTTTGCCATCCCCTACTTCACCAGTTTGCAAAGTGTCACGAGCGGTATCCATCACCAGATCCACCGGCACATCGCAAACAACCGTTTCTACCTTAACCATAGGCACGAGGTTTACATCGTATTCACGCCCTCTATACACCTCGGTGTGGCCTTTTTGTAATCCACAACCAAAGACTTGAGATACGGTCATACCTTGTACACCAATGCGATTTAAGGCTATCTTTAAGTCTTCTAATTGCTCTGCCCGAGCAATGATATCTACCTTTTTCATTCGTTTCATAATCATTCTCCCTATCGATTGTATTATATTAGGAAACTTTCAGACTCACACGATGGCTATCATGTTAACAATGTACTAGTTAGGAAATTTCCTAACTCACATGATGTTTATCATGTTAACGATGTGCTAATTTCTACAATATTACGTAGCTTTCACCAATCATCATTTATACCAAGGAATTTTGGTCAGATGTAATGAATCGCCCAGAACTCTTAAATTCAGATTGATTGTACGCACCTTCACCATGTTCGCTAATATCAATACCAAGGGATTCAGCGCTGATAGTAACACGCATATCCATAACAATACTAATAACCTTGAAAATGATGAAAGTACCTACTACAGCAAACACAATAGCTACTACGAGAGATATACATTGAGGAGTCAAGAGACCACCACCGTAGAACAGTCCGTCAGCTCCATCGGGATTAACCATTGTTGTAGCCCACAAACCTGTTGCAATGGCACCCCATGTACCACCTACACCGTGAATACCAAAAGCATCGAGAGAATCGTCATAACCGAATTTATTTTTCAAAATAGCGACGGCTACATAACAACTAATAGCACCGATGAGACCAATAGGAATAGATGCTAATGGTGTTACAAAACCTGCTGCTGGTGTAATCGCCACAAGACCAGCAATGGCACCTGATGCAGCGCCTAATACAGTAGGTTTACCACGATGTAATCTTTCTGCAATGACCCAACCAACAATACCGATAGCAGCAGCAATTTGAGTAGTTAACATCGCATTTGCTGCTAAATCGCCCACACCGAGAGCGGAGCCAGCATTAAAACCAAACCAACCAAACCAAAGGATAGAAGCGCCGAGAATCGTCATTGGCAAATGATGAGGAAGCATTGGCATACGACCATAGCCACGACGACGACCGAGTAAAATACAAAGTGTTAAACCAGACACACCAGACAATACATGGATAACAAGACCACCAGCAAAATCTAAAGCTCCTAATTCAGCAAGGAAGCCACCACCCCATACCCAATGAGCCATAGGGTTGTAAATCAAAATAGCCCACAATACAGAAAATACTACAAATGGTGCAAACCGCATCCGCCCCGTTACAGAACCACTAATGATGGCCGGTGTAAGAACCGCAAACATACATTGGAAAGTAACAAAAGCCATTTCAGGAATATTCGTAGCATCCAATACTTCTTGTGCAGTTCCAACTAAGCCAAGCTTATCCAAACCACCAATCATACCACCTATATCATTACCAAAAATCATGGTGTACCCTATGAGAATAAACTCAACAGAAATAATGCCTATGAGAAAGAAGCTCTGCATGATAGTTCCTAATACATTTTTGCTTCGTGCCATACCACCATAAAATAATGCAAGTCCTGGGGTCATAAAAAATACGAGTGTTGCGCACAACAAGACCCACGCTGTGTTACCTGTGTCGATACCTATCATAATAAACTCCTTTCCTACTAAAAGCAAAGACGCCTAGATCCAAAATGGAACTAGGCGCCTTTGCCAAATATTATGTTATGTAAGTATCATACAACTATGTGTACATGTTGTCAATAAATTCTATAGAATATTGTGTTTTAATATTAAGACTTCGTAATCTCCCCAAAAGCACGCAACAAATTAAGCCCTACGGTGCCGCTTTTTTCTGGGTGAAATTGCATGCCATACACGCAGCCTTTTTCCACTATCCCAGGCACAGGAATACCATAATCCGCCGTAGAGGTCACGTATTTAGGGTCTGTATCAGCATAATAAGAGTGAACGAAATATGTATATTGTCCATCTAAGCCACTAAAAATACTGTTTTGACGATGCACTTTATTTTGGTTCCATCCCATATGAGGCACGCGCAAACCAAGGTCCTTAGGGATGGCCTTTACAGTACCTGGAATAATCCCCAATCCAGGAGTAGGACCATACTCTTCAGATTCATCGAACAAGAGTTGCATACCTAAACAAATGCCGAGAAAAGGAATCTCGCGATTCACCACCTCGTGAATGACATCGATGAGCCCCCGCTCACGGAGCACCGCTACTGCCGATGCATACGCACCTACACCAGGCAATATTACACCATCAGCATTCAAAATCGTATCTGCATCGGCAGTGAGCACCGCATCAAGACCGATATACTGCAATGCTTTCTGCACATTAAAAGTATTTCCTGCATCATAATCGATTATGGCAATCATCATTTTATCCTTTCTAGTTATCTATAACATTCCAATCTATCGTACTGTATCTATTAGCTCTCTCTATATCTATAGACTCTGTACATGTATCTATTGACTCTATACATATCTATTAAATCTATACAACAATACAAGCCCTAGTACGATATGCAGACATATAGATTCTATAGGTTTTTCATATACTCGCGCAATAATTCTCGCATAACTACACCGTCCTCTGCGGTCGGTAATGTAACTCGCAGCCAATTAGGCCGTTGTCCACGGCGCACTTGATATCCCTTAGATAGCCAAAGGTCTGCCAGATTATCTGCATTCGGTACAGACATAAATATGAAATTAGCGCCACTTTTATAATACGTTGCACCTAATTCATCTAGCAATTGTTCCCACCGATCCCGCTCTGCCGCATTGTTTTGAATTGTACTTTGTAGAAACTCTTGATCTTTAAAAGCTGCCTCTGCCGCTACTTGTGATAAAGTATTTAAATTGTATGGTAACCGAATCGTTTGGATGTAATTAGCTAATTCAGGGCTGCTCATCATATACCCTACGCGGTAATTAGCTAAGCCATAGGCTTTTGAAAAGGTGCGCATAATGAACACATTAGGGAATTCATCCAACAACTGTCGTGCTGTAGGCACATCACAGGAAGTGACAAAATCAATATATGCTTCATCGATAATGACTAATACGGTAGATGGCAGTGTTTTAATAAAGGCACGTATATCCTCTACGCTTTCATAAGTGCCAGTAGGATTATTAGGGTTACAAATCCATACGAGTCGCGTAGTATCATCTACGGCGCGGCGCATAGCAGCAAAATCGTATTGTCCGGTTTCAGGAATACACTCAACTTCTCGAATCGTCGCCCCTTCGATGAGGCCATTCAACGCATACTCTGAAAAGGTCGGTACACTGATAACGATAGAATTACCAGGCGTAATAAATGTTTTATTAACCATAGAAATTACTTCATCAAGGCCAACGCCGATGACCAGTTGATCTTCTGCTACATTCCAATACTTCGCCAATACGGTGCGCAAGGAAGATGCATTACCATCAGGATAGAGGTTCGCGTCATGATTAGCTACATATTCAATAACTGCTTCGCGCACCTTTGAAGATGTGCCATAAGGATTTTCATTGGCAGACAATCGCACTAATCGCTCAACACCGAGACGTTGTTTGACGGACTCCGCCGGTTCCTCTGGCACATATGGCTTTAATGTACCTATAATTTCTTTCATATTACACTCCTTCTATCCTATTTAACCCTAATCTATATTAGCTCAATATATATCACTATAGTATCTATAGCTAAGATATAAAACTATTATCAGCTCCTATAAACGCATAATAGCCTTACACCTCTATAAGTACATAGTAATTTTACACCCTCTATAAATCCGTAATCATCTGGCAAACGCTATATGCGCATAATAGCTGTGAAAACGTTATAAATCCGTGATAGTCTTACGTTCCTCTGTTTTGCTCACAACACCTTCACGGCTCGCTAATTCTTCTAAAATCGCTTCATAAGGAATGTTTTTTTCTACTAATAATACGAGCAAATGATACAGTACATCTGCTGTTTCATATACTAACTCTTGAGGATCTTCATTTTTAGCGGCAATAACAACTTCGGTTGCTTCTTCACCGACCTTTTTCAAAATTTTATCTAACCCTTTATCAAACAAATAGTTCGTATACGAACCTTCCTTTGGCTGCTCTTTGCGGCCTTTAATAATGGCGTATAATTCATCTAATGTTTGTTGTGCCATCGTTGTTCTCCTCTATGTGTATCCTAATAAAAATGCTCTTCTATATGTATCCTAATAAAAATGCTCTTCTATATGTATCCTAATGAAAACACCATTCTATGTGTATCCTAGCAAAAACGCTGTCAGCAATATAGCACCACACTATCGGTATTCATTATATTGCTATATTGCTTATAATATATATTACTCTACATCGTTAAAAAAGCAGCTCACTGCGCCTGTGTGACATGCAGGGCCATTAGGTTCTACTAACACTAACAAAGTATCGCCGTCGCAGTCTAATTTCAAATCTACCACCCGTTGTACATTGCCACTGGTGCCACCTTTATGCCACAGTTCTTGACGAGAGCGGGACCAGAACCAGGTTTCTTTTGTATCTAATGTCTTATGATAGCTTTCCTCATTCATCCACGCTACCATGAGTACTTCTTTTGTGTTGCTATCTTGTACTACCGTCGGTAGTAAACCGTTGCCTTTTGCAAAATTTGGTTTCATGTAGCCTCCTATATTATAAATAAGTACAATCCACTAGTTTGTTCCTTCTTCTATGCATACGAATACATCATAACTAGCTAGTGTATTACACTAAAAAGACACTGGAAATCCGCCACGACACATTTACATGTATTTAACGTACGGATATGCCTGCATTACGCAATTGTGCTTTCAAATCAGGAATGCTAATTTCTCCAAAATGGAATATAGATGCTGCCAAAGCACCAGTCACACCTGTTTGAGTGAATACATCGATAAAATCTTGTACCCTACCTGCTCCACCAGAAGCGATAATAGGTACATCTACAACGGATTCCAAAGCTTGATACAATTCGATATCAAATCCAGATTTCGTACCGTCCTTATCCATACTGGTTACCAACAATTCTCCAGCACCACGGCGTACTGCCTCAACAGCCCAATCAAGGGCTTCCCAGTCAGTGCGTTTACGCCCACCATGAGTATAAGCATACCATTTACCTGTATCTGGATCGGTTTTTACATCGATAGCCACTACCATGCATTGGTTACCAAATTTTTGAGCCCCTTCGGAAATAAGCTCTGGCCGAGCTAAGGCTGCGGAATTCAAAGATACCTTATCAGCGCCAGCTTTCAGCAAAGCCGTCATATCGTCTACCGTTTTAATACCACCGCCTACAGTGAGAGGCACAAAAACTTGTGCCGAAATATCCCTCACTACGTCGCGCATAGTAGTTCGCGCATCAACGGTAGCGGTAATATCTAGGAACACCAATTCGTCCGCCCCTTGTTGTTCATAGGTAGCCGAAATATCCACCGGACTGCCTACATCTACGAGATTTACGAAGTTGACCCCTTTTTTCACGCGCCCGTCGTCCACATCAAGGCAGGGAATAATTCGTTTTGCTAACATAGGCCCTCCTGATTAAATGCTGCAATTTCTTCTAATGTAATAGTTCCTTCATACAGCGCTTTTCCCACGATTGAATCCATAACGCCTCGTTTAGCCAAGTTCTCGATGTCCTCCATATGGCGCACACCACCAGAGGCAACAATGCGAGCTGCAGGAAATTGAGATTGTAAATTGGCTAACAACTCTTCGTTTGCCCCTTGCATAGTGCCATCTCTATCTACATCGGTAACGATGAAATATTTAGCGCCCCCTTCAACCATAGCAGCGATGAGATCAGTCATAGGCACATCGGATTGGTCTAGCCAACCTTCTGCTGCTACTTTCCCATTTTTGCCATCTACACCGATAACAATGCGCTCTGCACCATATTGTGCCAGTACCTCTTTGGTAAGCTCTGGATTTTTCAGTGCCACAGACCCAAGTATGACACGGTCTACGCCCATATTCAAATACAAATCTATCGCTTCTTTATCGCGAATACCTCCACCAATTTCGAGAATGCCTGTAAAAGCACGGCGTACATTGCGTACAATATCTACATTTACAGGCTTGCCTGCTTTAGCACCATCTAAATCGACAAGGTGTAATGCCCCTACTCCAGCTGTTTCATATTGCTTAGCTTGGTCTACTGGATCAGGATTTATAATCGTTTCTTTTGTAAAATCGCCCTTGTAGAGGCGCACACTGCGGCCATCTTGTAAATCTATAGCTGGAAAAATCATAGGTGCTCCTTTAAAAATACGTGCCTCTATTGCACGAAATGAATCGATAGGTTTGCCCTTCCTATCTAATGTAACATCCTATTCGTCATAGCATTCAACAGGGATGGAAGGGCTTATTCATTTAAATCATTCCCTTTGTAGAATTCACCCCTACAATATCGGGGTTAATAGTTACTGCTTTGCGTAATGCTCGGCCTGTAGCCTTAAACATGCTTTCAATAATGTGATGTGTATTGCGTCCATATTCATTGCGTACATGTAAATTCATGGCGCCACTGACGGATAAAGCTTGGAAAAAATCCTCTACTAATTCCGTTTCAAAATTACCGCCCAATACAGGTGTTGTAAATTCGCCTTTAAACACAATATATGGCCGTCCGCTCAAATCGATAACCACTTGAGTCAACGCTTCATCCATAGGTACCCACGCATCGCCGTAGCGTTCAATGCCTGCTTTGTCACCAAGGGCTTTTGTCAAAGCTTGTCCCAAAGTAATAGCAATATCTTCTACCGTATGATGCGCATCTACGTATGTATCGCCAACGGCTTTCACAATGAGGCCAAATCGACCATGTTTCGCCAATAAATGCAGCATATGGTCAAGAAAGCCAATGCCTGTATCAATTTGAATATCTTGACTGCCCTCCAAGGTCAGTGTAATAGTAATATCCGTTTCTCCCGTTGTGCGGGTCACCGTTGCGGTTCGGTTCTGTGCTGTCATCATAACCTCATGTCCTTAACTATTCCCTACGCTGCCATGCCATTAGAAACCTGTAATGCATGATTTCGCCGAATAGGTACTGCTACTCATATCTGTTAGTATCTATTAATCCTCAAAACGTACTTCGATAGCTCGCGCATGTGCTTCAAGACCTTCGGTACGAGCCAATGTAGTGATGTCCTTCGCCACTTCTAATAAACGTTCTCTCGTGAATTGGGTAAAAGAAATGCGTTTTACAAAATCATATACGCCTAGTGGGGACGAGAATTTAGCTGTGCCACTAGTCGGTAATACGTGGTTCGTGCCACCTACGTAGTCGCCCAATGGTTCGGATGCGTATTTACCAAGGAATACGGAACCTGCGTGCTGTACCATACTCATGTATTGCATTGGATCTGGTAATTGGATTTCCAAATGTTCTGGTGCCACTTCGTTCATCACGGTGAACATGTCCTCTACATTGTCCATAATGGCGATATAACTATTGTTTTCAATGGCCGGTCTTGCCATCTCTTCTCGTGGTAATTGTGAAAGCTGGCGCTCTACTTCATCAGATACAGCGTTAGCAAAACTTTCATCATTAGTAACTAAAATAGCGCGAGCCCGTGGATCATGTTCCGCTTGAGATAAGAGGTCTGCTGCCACATGTACAGGGTTTGCACTACCATCTGCAATAACGCCGATTTCGCTAGGACCTGCAATCATGTCAATGTCCACTTGTCCAAAGACTTGACGTTTCGCAGTAGCCACGTAAATATTGCCAGGACCTACGATTTTATCCACCTTTGGAATTTGAGCCGTGCCATACGCAAGGGCTGCCACCGCTTGAGCACCGCCTACTTGGTACACTGCATCAACACCAGCCAATTTAGCTGCGCCTAACACAGCAGGATTAATGCCATCTTTTTGAGGAGGTGTAACCATAACAATTTCCTTAACGCCAGCAATCTTAGCAGGCAATGCAGTCATCATAATAGTAGATGGATACGCTGCAGTACCACCTGGCACATATAGACCTACTCTATCCAATGGTGTCACCTTTTGACCGCGAATGATGCCCGGCGTATCCATATCTACAAAACCTTGCTCAATTTCACGACTGTGAAACTCGGTAATATTCTTTTTCGCCACCAATAAGGCTTTCTTCAAGTCCTCTGGCAAATTATCGTATGCTTCATCTATAACAGCTTGGTCGATTTTGAAAGTGTCCACTTTCACGCCGTCAAATTTCTCGGAATACTCTTGTAATGCCGCATCACCATTGGCACGTACATGTTCAATAATATCGTATACGCGACGTTCGATCTCCATGTCTGTCGTTTGTTGTGTGTAATTTCTAACAATGCCAAGCATTGTGTTTAATGATTCTTTGTAAATTTTCATCTTATGCCTCATATATGTAATTTATGCCTAAGTCTATTTATTCAGCATCTGCCTTTTCGATGGTTTCTGCCAATTGGTCAATTAAATTAAATATAGTATTTCTCTTTTGTTTCAATGCTAATGGATTCGCCACAAGACGTGTCGATATAGGTCTGAGCCAATCAAAGATTTTCAAATTATTTTCTCGTAATGTAGTGCCCGTTTCCGTAATATCTACAATGGCATCGGCTAAGCCTACGAGAGGCGCTAGCTCCACAGAACCTTCGATTTTAATAATCTCTACATCTTGGGCTCCAAAATATTGTTTCGTAATGGTTGGGTATTTCGTTCCAATTCGTTGGCGCCGACCTTCTTTAGGGTTGTACCCTGCTAAAGAAGCCAAAATAAATTGGCATTTCCCTGTTTGCAAATCGAGCATTTCATAACTAGTGTTGTCTTGTTCATCTAGCACATCACTGCCTACAATGCCAAGGTCTACAACACCATTATTAAGATACGTCGTTACGTCTGGCCCTTTAGCGAGGATAACTTCTAACTGATTTCCCAAAGGGATAATCAACTTGCGCGCTTTATTGCGTAGTGGCTCGCAATCAATACCACAAGCTTCGAGAAGAGGAATAAAATCCTTTTCCACACGCCCTTTGGTAAGGGCGATGCGTAATACATCTACACCCTGTGGGGTGCTTTCACCATTCATAGTCACATCGGTGAGAACGTCCATGTTGAAAGCCATGCCCACTGCTGGCATAGGTACACCATCGAAATTGGATAGCAGATTGTCGTAACGACCACCACTGACAATGTAGGATGACACGCCGTCCACATAACCACGGAACGTGAGTCCTGTGTAATAAGACTGCGGCGGTTCACTAGAAATATCGATACGTACCGTTTGACCTGTAGCCTCAATCTGAGCAGCCACATCGAGGAGATTATCTAACACACGCTGTGCTGGAGCCGGCAAGATAACGGATTGTAGAGCATCTTGAATATCCTGCACCGTACCGAAAAGACGAGGCCATACCAAAAGGAAAGGATAGAGCGCACTATTCTTGTAATCACCGATGAGCTCATTATACCGAGGTAAAAACTTCGTGAACAATGCGTCTAGCAATGTGTCTCGTTCTACTTCGGTAAGGCCCAATGTATCGGTAATAGCACGGGAGAAACGAGCATCGCCAATTTCCAATTGCAAGCGACCGTTGAGTTGCGTATCGTTCACTTCCTTAATGGTAGCAATACACTCCATCTCCGCTTCTAGCCCTTCATAACCAATCATCTCGATACCACCTTGTGTAACTTGGTTAATATCGCCGCGATGCTGCTTATTTTTCATAAGCACATCACCAAGATAATAGAATTTACGAGGCAACTCAATATTCGTAGTGGACAAGAACCGACCTATAGGCATTGTCAAATCAGGGCGTATGACCACAGATGTATCAGAACCATCGAGGAACTCATACATATGTTGACTGCGTCCTAATGCATAACCATTGAACACATCTTTATATTCTACTAGAGGTGTAGAAATTTTTGTATATTGTCGCTCTCGACAAAGACCGAGCCAATATTGACTAATATCATCCTTGCGCTCCGCCACAGACCCTATATCATCGCGGAACCCTGTAGGCAATTGCTTTTGTATCATGGTGAACACCCTTTCCATTATCTATTGATGGTTTACTCAATTTAATATCTATAGCCATTGTAATGACTAGAGTAACTACACACTGTAGAGCACACAACTCATTACATCTGCTTATTATATTATTTGTACAATATCTACACTTTTCTATTTTATCGCTTTAGTGTATTAAAGTATAAAAATATAATAATACGCTTCTATAGAATTGTCAATAGAAGCGTATTAGCAATAATTACATAAAAATTAATATTTGTTTATCTAAAAGACTTCGTCATGCTTACACTCACCAAATAATCATGATTGCGGTTTCCATTATCCTTCAATTGCGCCCAGCCTAGACGACCATTTAAGCGAATATCATCCTTAATTTTATGACTACTATCAAGCCAGAAAGCAAGTGTGCTTGGATTATGAGACTGTAAACGGTTCATATCTATGTACTCCACATTAAATCCAATGCTATTTGCGTGCTTGTCATAATGCCCAATCCTAGCATAAAAACGTTTGGAATCAGTTCCCATCGCATCGCCAATGATATCGCCCTTGTGCGTATAACCATCAGAGTATACCCAGTGATTATACCACGCTGGATTAGTGCGACCTATTTCAAAACGAGCGTCCCAATTCCCTTCGGTATCAAGCTTAGGAACATAAACACCTGCATTCCATGCTAATTCAGATAAAGATGGTATCCCCATAGAACCCGTAGATTGATCTTCACCATAAATACTGCCATACACTTGAAGAGATGGTAATTTCCAGCTAATATCATAGCCTGCTAGACTATTCCATTTATCTGCAGCACGAGTTTCAGCATTTTTACCTGTAAAGAATCGGCCCCAATCACTCCAGCCCATATGTCGACCTTCGCCACCTGTAATAGCCAGTAAACTAACTCCCAAGTTCAAACGCTTAGTCGGCATAATTTCCATACGAGCCCCCACGAGTTCTGGGCCTTTAACATCATTGCGTCCGTCAGATAATTTACTATAAAAGACCGTAGGTTTAATCGCCCCCAACCAATGAAGCTTCCCACCAATATTGATGTTCTCTAAAGAGGATAGCTTAATGCCTACTTGAGCTTTAGCATTATTGGTAATCCCTAGCGCACCACGTGTACTAGGTCCCCACCACATATCATCCTTACCAATCTGAACTTCCATAGACCCAACATAGGTTTTAGCATACCCTTGTGCCAATGATGCTTCATGTGTATCTCCACCCAAGTCAAATCGAGGTGTCACTGCTATAGCCATGTGATTCCCCAACGTTCCTTCGATAGCTAAAGAAGCAGATCCATTGAGGCCATTATCATAATGATAGCCGGCACGATTAGTAGACCACGGTTGATACGTAGATGCCGTTGCCTTAGGTCCCCGATTTTGATTAATAGATCGACCATCGGTTGCTGCCAATTCCAACTGGCCTTCTGTCACCTTAATATCATAAGCATTGCGTCCTGTTTCCAATGCTTCTAACTCTGTAGCAAACTCCTTATGGAGCTCTCCCAACATGGAAAGGACATAATCTGGATTAGAAGATTTTCCTTGTGCTACTTGCTCCATTTGAACTAACCATTTTGCCACTTGTAGACGACTATACGATTTCGTTGTAGGACGAGCTTCTGGCAAATACCCTACTGCATCCAATTTATCTACATAATCGTAAACATAAGATCCTAATGGCACATTAGGAGACACTTGGTGTTGCGCATTAACATCTCCTGTCATACATCCAGTCAGGGCCATAGCTGCCAAAAAAGAGATAATTTTATAAGATTTCATAAATAACTCCTACTTTCTGAAAAATTTTTTCTCATACTCATTAAAACTGAATAAATAATATAAGCCAAACAAAATGATAGTAAATAACATAATTCCTACTATTAACCATTGCCAGCTAACAAGAGAGACAAACTCTACAACAATACAACCTATACCAGTTAATATAAGCGTAGAAATAATTATGCTGGACACAGATTGCCAAAAACGCTTAATATCCAAATGTAGCTGATATGCATAATACCAGTTCATACAAATTGCATTAACAATAAATAAAGCTATACCTGATGCTAAAGCCGCTCCAATCCCTCGTCCATAATATGCCATGGGAATAGCTACACCTATATTAATTAGTGCTAATAATCCATACACACGAGCCCTAAATCCATACACATTTTTAGCTTGCATAATTGATAAGCCTATGTTTTGGATTAAATCAATCGTAAATGGAATTAAAATGATAATAGTAATAATATAGGCATCTAAAAAGGAGTCGCCAGCCCAAAGCCTAATAAATTGACGACCAAAAACAATAAAAGCCCCTAACACTAATCCTAACAAATAGGTCTGTAATCGACCAATCTTAATCATCAAATCTGACAAATCTTTATTAGATGCTCGATTAGTAACCATTTCTGTTACATGTGGCAAAAAAACACCACTAATAGCTAAGGATAGTGCCATGTAATTCATATAAATAAGAGATGCAATAGAGTAAACTGCCACTTCCGCAGTCCCCCACATAGCACCTAGAATGATTTGATTGGTTTTCCAAAAAATTTGATCTGCAATAGCTACACAAAAAACAGCAAATGCCAATACCTTAGCCTGATTAAAAATATCCTTATCAAAATAATGGAACACAATTTTAACCTTTAACCGACTATAGGCATACCAAATTTTTATCATAACCATAATCAAGTTCATTACAGTTAAAACAGCTACCATAGCTAATGCTGTAGGCCACTGTTGCATGACAGCAATAACTGCAAGAGGTTGTACAATGAGTTGAATCGTACTCAAGCCACGCAAAAAAATGAACCGTTCATTAGAATTAATAACTGATTGATATAAAAGTCCAAATAAAGTAACCCCTACATTAACCATTAATAAGAGGAAAATATGTTTTGCCTGTACAAGTTCGGCAGCAGTCAAACCATTGGCAAAAATAACATCTAAAAAATTATATATAGTCGCACCAACTAAGAGCATAAGGCAAATAATCCCAGCATATATGCGTTGCATAAGAGCTAATAAATTCTCCATTTTAATGGTATCTTTTAATGCCTTATATTTAGAATAAAACCTTACCGTTGTCGTACTCAAGCCAAAATCCATAACGGCTAAATAAGCAACAACAGAGCCCATAAGTTGATACAAACCATATTCATGTTTTCCCATATAATGAAGCAGGAGCGGCACATATACAAAGCCTAATACGGCTTGTATAAAAATATTAAGATACGATAGCAAAGCCCCTATTCGACGATTTGACATAATTAACTCTCTCAAAACTACTCATATTCTACTGACCTACTAAACAATCAACACTATTTCGAGCAAAATTTCAAAATATCACGATCAATTTTTATCTGTCCATTTTAGTATAATACCACTTCAATGTGATTAATTTTTAAATTTTATCATAGCATAATAAATATATGCCAATTTATATTTTATTAAAAATAACTTGATTTGGTTTTTAAGTCCCACCACTTTCGGGTATTCATCAGTCCCGCTCCAAACAGGATAAAATTCGATTGCAGTTTTAAAGAGAGTCAAGAAGTCTTTACTTCGATTAAATTCTTTAGCGGCTACACCTAACACTCGCATTAATTCCATAAGTGCTCGTTGAGGGATTTGATTTTTTAAATACCCCTTCGTATCGATTTCTTTAAACAGATTAAATAGTCTTGTATCATTACCTAATAGATCTGGTTTATACGTCTGTGTAGCCTGTCCTTCTCGCACCCTATATCCATATAGAGGATTATCCAATACATACATACTACTTATATCATAAAGTAACTGTAATCCCCCAGCCATATCTTCTGCATACCATAAAGATTGAGCTCTTAAAAGCAGTGTTTCAACAAACTCCTTCTTATACAGTTTCCCCCAAATTTCAAATGGATATCCTGCAATTCCAGTAGTTATATCAAAAATAGCATTTGTTTCCAATAAGGAATCAATATCTTTACGACCATAATATCCTCTATTAGGGCGCTTATAATGAGCTTTAATATCATTGCCACATATTCTGAAAGCTTGACAGACTACCAAGTCCACCTCATGGGAATTCATTGCATCCCACATTACGCGTATTGCATCAGGTGCTAAACAGTCATCACTATCTACAAATGTATAGTACTCTCCAGTAGAATGTTCTAATGCTGTTAGACGAGCACTAGCAACGCCTTGGTTGCTCGTATGGATAACCTTAATTCGCCTATCTAAATCTGCAAACTTATCACAAATAGCACTAGAGTCATCAGTACTGCCATCATCAATAAGTATAACTTCAACATTATGATAAGTCTGCGCAAGAACCGAGCAAAGACAGTCTTCTAAGAAATCACATGTATTATATACGGGAATAATAATAGAAATTAATGGATTCTGTAAACAATTCAAAAAAATATCCTCCTCATACTCCCAAAACAAGATTACATTAATTTAATATCTATAACCTCGCCAGTGATATTAGCATTCAAAGCCTTTAATGACTCTTTAGCTACGATTTCCGATTTTAATAAAGACTCTTCTGGTTCAATACCAAAGTTTTGAACCCGCATCGGAGTTTTAGTTCGTTGTGGATTAATACAGTTCACACGAATACCTTCTGGTTCCCATTCTTCTGCTAGAGCTTGTACAAAATTAACCACAGCCGCTTTAGTAGAAGAATATAAAGCATAGTTAGATCTACCTCTCGTATAAGAACTAGATGTAAAATGTAGCAAGCACCCTTTACTTTCTTGTAAATATGGGTAGGCAGCTATACTAATATTCACCATTCCTCGATAGTTAATCCCAATGATAGTATCAATCGTTGCGTCATCTAAATGCATAAGAGGCTCTTTATTTAAAATAGCTGCAGAATCTACAATGTAATCGATACGTTTATGTTTAGCATAAATATCTTGTAAAAATTTATCAACAGCTGCTCTATCTCGAATATCCACATTATGATTACGTCTAGAGCAAGCATATGCATGAGCACCCGCTTGATTAGCGAAGTTTACCATATCGGCACCAATACCAGAAGTACCACCAAAAACTACCATAACCTTATCTTTTAAAACAGAACCATTAAAAGATTCTGTTAATTGTGTCGTTTTTAATTGGAATAACTTATCGAATAAATATATATCTTCTGGATAAGTTAACTTAGCATTCCGCTCTTCACCAGCCACAACATAAATAGGTGTTTCTGGGAGATACTTCAAAACGATACCACAATCATCCGTAACAGCAAAATGCTTATCTTGCATCGCTTTCTCATAAGCAATTGCAATCGTTTCATACTTAAAACCTTGTGGTGTTTGACCTCGATTCAGTTTAGCTCGTTTAGGAATATCTTCAATTGTATGTTGTTCTTGATTGACTGTAATAATCGTATCTACAGCGGGAACAGCTACATCTACAGCATCATATGTATTCAATGCGTCAATAACATCTGTAATAATTTTAGGACTTACTAAAGGGCGTACAGAATCATGGAATATTAACTGCAAATTGCCAATTTCTTTTTGCATATCTTCATAGGCACGAATAGCAGATAAACTAGATTCATAACGCTCACTGCCGCCATTAAGAATCTTTTTAACCTTTGTCCAGTGATTAGTAGCAACCATTTGTTCTGCAATATCTAAATAATTACCATGCATAACAATGGCAATTTCATCTATTTTTTCATGTTTCTGAAATACATCTACTGTATGTTCTAAGACGGTTTTCCCCGCTACTTTAAGAAATTGTTTGGGCTTATCTAAGCCAAGACGACTACCTATACCACCAGCTAAAATAATTGCTATATTCTTATTTCGTTCCATATACTCACCTAGTTAAACCTACTTATTTATACATTATCTACATTTAGAGGATTACACACAACTGCCTATAATGGTGTTTTATATCGCACCGCACTTTAAACAGCAAATATGCGAATACTAACCGATTAGATAGGATTTATACTTACTATTCATATTTCTAATACACATTAAAGAAATAATAAATTTACTTCCAATATACTTTAAAGTTATGATGACTTACTTGGCTAGCTTTGGGAGGAGGTGTCATATAATCACCATAAGTTGAACTCAAGTATTCATCATAACCAATAGGTGCATAGAATTCACTATCTTCAAAAGGAACTAAAACAAATTTATCTATAGATTCTTTTTTCAAAACCTCAAACTTCCAATTCCATACATAAGTAGTCAACCCTACCATATTAGACTCACTAATGGAGGTTAACTGAGCAATGAAATTCACTAAACGCTGTATTTTTTTTGTACTGAAAGGAAAGCATAAAGTAATTAAAATATACTTAATACATGTTCTTATATTATTTTTTAAGTTAATATTAACTTCTTTAGAATCTGAAAAGTGATTACTTGCTGAATATGAAAAAGATGATGCATTAGCTAATGTACTAAGTAGTTTCTGACAATATAATAATATTTTATGCTTAACAGAATTATTAGGCACCCCATCTACAGGGAAAATATCAATAAATGCATGATAATTCGCATATTTCTCTTTCAAAACATGGTCATATAAAACGGTATTAAGATCTCCTACTCTACCAACAGATAAATGCCAGTCAGGATTATTTTCTAAAGAATCCGCTCTATAACGGCCATTTGTGTTGTCATACAATTCAAAAAAACGTACATAATCTTTTCTAGGCATAGCTATATCTATATCATCATCCCAAGGAATAAAACCCTTATGTCGAATAGCACCTAATAATGTACCACCACATAAAAAATATTTAATACCATTTACATCACAGAATTCAGCTACATGTTTTAAAATATTCAATTGTATCTGTTTCAGTTCTTCAGCTGTTAATTCTTTCATTAACAAACTATTCCCCCTTATATATGTCTAATAAAATGTATACATAACCTGCTAGAATTCAACTATTGGAATACAACATACATTCTGTTATTTACGCTGTAATAAATCGAATATCATCTTACAAGCAACGCCTTTTTCATAGGAACCTAATAATCCTTGATGTTTCTTGACCCTATCCAAATACTGCTGTTTATCAAAGGATACAATATTGTCATATAACGATTCATTTGTAAGCGCAAATGAATAGGGCCATTCTTCTAGAGGTATACAATAATTAGTGACTAGTTCATACTCCTCTTTATCTGGGGTATATAAAAAACAGGGTCTTTTTAGTAAAGCATAATCCCAAACAGAACTAGAATAATCTGTAATCAATACATCTGAAATAAATAGTATTTCTTGCATATCATCATGACTAGATACATCAATAATATAATCTGGCAACCCTTTAATATTATCTAAATAATAATGACCTCTAAATAAAATTTTCCAGTTTCCACCAAATCTTATTTCCAAAGCAGTTTTTAACGCAGAGAAATCTATATTATAAGTACTACTTCCTTTAAACTCTCTATATGTAGGTGCATATAAGGCATATCTAAATTCACTATCTAAATCTAATTTATTTAATATCTCAAACGTTCTGAGCTTTACCTCTTTTTCATCAAAAAACAAATCATTTCTAGGTAATCCAGAATTTATAAATTGACTTATTTCCGCATTAAAAGCTAAAGTAGCGTAGCGTGTAAAGGCTTCACAAGATGATAAATAATAAGTAAATTTATGAGTCAAAAAATACCTAATTTTACCAATCCAACTCCAATCTACAAGAAACCCCCATTTTTTATAAGCACCGCCTCCATGCCAAGTATTAATATAAACCTGATTTCTAGTAGTTGGTAAAACTGTCTCAATCAAATCGTTTCTAATAATAAACTTAGAAGAAAAAAAGTAATAA
The DNA here is from genome assembly GCF_003992125.1 of Veillonella caviae. GTDB lineage: Bacteria > Bacillota > Negativicutes > Veillonellales > Veillonellaceae > Veillonella > Veillonella caviae. The sequence goes on from NZ_RQUY01000004.1 coordinate 82,973, forward strand.
ATATATCGTAAAGATTTACGAGCAATAACAGTAATACCTTGTCCTTGTAAATATGCGTAGTTTTCTGGCTGTTCAAAGGCCCATATAATTTGATAGTCTCCCTTTTTTTCTATATATTGACTAATATATTTAGGGCTACATGTATATCCACGACCTTCATAGGCTGTAAATAATATTCGTTTTTTCTCTATAGGAATAAAAACAGCAACCATGCGTAATAAATATCTGCATATAATTTGTACAACTAAAATTAAAAAATTTATAATTGTAAAGACTATTTTATTTTTCCTCAATACATTCTTAATATTATATAGCCTCATGATAAACCTACTTATCTAGTGATAATAAAGCATTTATAAACTCTTTCATATACCGAATAGAACCGGTAGTAACTCGAATATAGTCTTTTAAAATATCATATCCAGAAGTTTTTATAGCAATATTCCATTCTTTAAGTAATTTATCTGCCAATACTTGAGCACTAATTTTAGGTTTAAATGTAATATAATTGCCACCATCACTAATAGGTTCATAGCCTGCACTTTTTAAAGCATCTATGAGATATAATCTACCCTCTAGTTCTTCTTCAATTAATTTATCTAATAACGATTTATTATTGATGATATGATTAGCAAATAATAAAGCAATAGAATTAGTGTCAAATGTCGGTCTTACGTTGTTAATCATTTTAATTATTGTAGGTGATGAAATAGCATAACCTATCCTACAAGCAGCAATAGAAAATAATTTTGAAAATGTCCTTAATATAACAATATGATTATATTCTTCTAATAATGGCAACTGTGTATGCTTATAAAAATAGTGATACGCTTCATCAATAATAAGTAAAGCCCCTACCTCCCTAGTTTTGTCTGCAATGAGTTTAAATTCTTCATCTGTATAAGGCCGTCCTATAGGATTGTTAGGATTTAATAAAGAAACTATACTTGTTTCATCATCAATAGAATGCAACAAAGCATCTATGTCAATTTGAAACTGAGAATCTATTTTTACAGCTTTGTGTTTTAAACCATACATATTAGCATATACAGCATACATCTCAAAAGTAGGAATTACACTAACAAAGTAGTTACCGGGTTTAGAAAAAGCTTCAAAAATATACTTTAATGCCATTTCAGATCCATCCGTAACAGCTATACAATTCTTCTCAATATTATGAAAGTTAGCTAAAGATGTAATGAGAGGATCTTTATCTGGATATGTAGATAAGAATTCTGATGTGATTTCTTGTTTGATATTTTCCACAAAAGTTTCAGGTAAACCGCCTGGATTTTCATTCATGTCTAACCGTAAAATGGATGTACGATTACCACTAGGGTATTTTCGCTCTAAATTTTCTATCAATGGATTTATATACATATTTCACAACTCCTACCAACTAAAATTTAATTATATTTTTTGATGTATACATATTCAATAGCTTTATAATAGCTTTTATTTCATCGTGAGTTAAAAGAATAGAATGTTTTTGGTTTAATATAGCTTGAATAAATTCGGATATTTCATATCGTAAACCTTCTCCATCAAATTTATAAAAATACTTACGATTCTGATTAATATCTTCAAACCTAACTTCAAAATACTCTGTTTTCCACCATGGTGCTGGTACATATATATAGCCTTTATCTCCAGCAACAACTAACTCACCTTCACTTTTAGCATCAATAGCAATCATGGATGCACCGATACTATTCTCATAAGTAATTAATACTTTAGTAAATATATCAATTTGTTCTTCATTCATACGGCTAAAGAATTGAATACTTTTATAGTCTAGTCCAAGTAATTTAACAAATGCTAAAAAAGAGTAGGATGCTAATGCATTAACACTCCCCCCATTAACTAACTGAATTTGATTTTGAATCTGTTTCCCCAAAATCTGTGTAAAATTGGCCTCTACATTTAATATGTTTCCTATAATGCCACTTTTGGCAGTAGTAACTAATTTATTGAAAGCAGGAGTATAAGCTGTTTTTAAGCCTTCCATAAAAATACATTGATTCTGAATCGCTAACTCTATAATTTCATTAATCTGACTATTTGTAACAAGGATGGGGAATTCAACCAACACATGCTTTTTATGCATAAGTGCTTGCATAATAGCATTGTATTGATTCTGTGGTTTCTCTACAATATATACAGCGTCTACTGATTCATAAAATTCTTCAATATCATCTTTTCTTTCAAGGTCATATTCTGCCAACGTAGAGCTGTCTAAAGTATCGCTACTATCAGAATAAATATATTCAATATCAATGCCGCTAACAAATTTTGATTCATCTATAAATCTTGTTGTTATATCACTAAATCCCCATAAACCCAACTTAATCGATTTCGTATTCCTAATATCTGTACTAGAAATCCCCTTAGTTCTATCTAAATATATAACCTCACAATACTCACTTAAGTAATCAAAATGGCCTTTCCAATCAGACCCGACTGTAAATATATCAATATCATATTTCTTGATGTCATCTATTTTCTGTCCGAAATACTCTTCAATAATAATTTCATCAGCAAAACCTGTTTCTTCCACATGTTTAATACGCGTCATTAAAGAGTCTCGAACATTTAATTTCCCCCTATTCTTATCAAAATCGCTTGATGTTACACCAACAATTAAATAATCTCCTAAGGCTTTAGCATTTCTTAATAAATTATAATGTCCTTTATGAAATAAATCATATGTGCCATATGTAATAACCTTTTTCAATATTATTCGCTCCCTTAGTAACGTTCTCCGAACATCCTCTTATGTCTATTAATAAATTTCTGCTCTTTTCTAATAACTATCCAAAGAACTTAGACTATTTGCCCATTAGTTTCCGCAACAAAAACGATCCGCCCTTTTTAATCCAATTTTGTGGTTCCATAAATGATACATTTTGTTCTTTATATGGAATCTGATTTTTTTCAAGCCATACGTCTAATAAGATTTCACTGACAAAGCCATAGATTCTAGATTCATATACATCGTAACCAGAAATATCTACTCGTTTTTCTAGTTCGCCCAATATGGTAAATAACCACTCACAATATTGAGCATATAAATCTCGACGCATAACAAACATATTAAACATATGAGCCCATGTTCTATTACAAACTTTTGTAAAAGAATCACTATACTCTGGATAGAATTCAGCAATAATCTGTTCGGTTACATCTAACCCTTCACTATGATGAGCATGATTATAATGAGAACGATTCGATTCAATATAATAATTGCGTTTATCTGCCACAATAACAGGTGCAGATAATACTAACTGTGCCCAATCAGCAGAGCTCAAAATCTGATTCTTTTTAGCTTCTATATTACGCACTTCTTTTTTTGTAAAATAACGGCGGTAATGAACTAAACCTATATAATCAGCATCAAGATTTTTCCATGCCCAATATAAGGCAGTTAATTCACAGTAATTAGGATTTTTCATAGATATATGGTCACCTGTATTATCACCAATATATCCTAAATCTTGCTTACCCTCTTTACCTACATGGATAGGTATATAAACATTATCTGTCGGCATCCAATATTGTTTATGCGTGGCTACTAATACTTTAATATTCACTAATCTAACCTCGTATTATTTTAAATATTCCTCTTTTAAGTAATATATTTCCATAACTAAACCGCTTCATCTCAAAGATATAAAATTACAGGAAACCACATCAAAATAAAAGTTAACCAAGTCAAATAAAACACGTCCTTATCAATCATATCTGCTTAGCGTATTATTCTAATTTTATTAATTTAGTTTCTCCAAAAATCCAAGAGGTTGCCTTATATCGAGCCAAAAGTTTTACTATAAAAATAGGTGCTAACGTACCAATAATGGAAGCGAGAATTGAAACTATAATAATATTATCTATTGATAAATATTTGAAAATAGTTCTTAATGGACCTGTAAAATATAAATGTAATATATATATACCTAAAGAATAATATCCACAAGGCTTCCACAGACTAATGAATTTATAATTTTGTAATCTAAAAAATATAATTGACAAAAAGACTGATACCGATATTGCACATATAAACTTAAAAATATTATAAACATTAATAAATGGAAAACTACAATAAGCTATAGTAATACTTATAAAAGAAAGTATTATTAACTTATTACCTATATTATTTTTAATATACTCACTATAAATAAATAATATAGACCCTAGAGAAAAATATACCCCGCCATAAATTATTGAATTTACAACTTTAAATATCCCTTCAATATGGGGCGCCAAAACATATAGCAGAAAGAACACTAAAAACACCAAGACTGGTTTTATAAAGGATTCTAACAAAGGGATAATTATAAACAAACATATTAATGCATATAAAAACCATAAATAAGAAAGAGGTGCTATATAAATATGTATTAGATCTATAAAGTTAAAATAATCACTCATCTGAATATTACTATATAGAGTTGCATAATACTTAAAGACCCAAAAAGTTAATGAAAATACAAGATACATAGGTACCATATTAAGAAATTTATTCCCTATTTTCTTGAAAACCCCTGTATTTTTTTTTGACCAAGTTAATTTATACAAAAAACCACTAATCAAAAAAAATAATGGCATATGAAAACTATAAATTATATTATAAATATATTGTAATTCATTATAATACTGAGGAAAAATATCGGCTCTAATATAACCAAGAACAACATGTCCCACAACGACCAAAAATATAGCAAAACCTTTTAATGAATCCAACCACTCTATTCTCATATAATAAACACCCTTTTCACTAACTCCAACGAACTCGCAATGACCTTATCCATATCGTAATATTTGTATTCCCCCAAACGACCACCAAATATTACATTATCCTCCTGTTTTGCCAGTTCTACATATTTAGCATAAAGATCAAGATTTTTTACATCATTCACTGGGTAATACGCCTCTTCGCCAACCGTCCAATCACGAGGATATTCTTTTGTTACATAGGTTACAGGTTGTGTTCCGAATTCAAAGTGCTTATGTTCAATGATGCGTGTATAAGGAATATTCCCTTCCGTATAATTAACCACAGCCACACCTTGATGATTTTCTTCCTCTAAACATTCTGTTTCAAAATGCAAACCACGGTACTCCAAGCTACCTTCCGAATAACCAAAATATTCATCAATAGGACCAGTATAAATAATTTTTTTAGCTATAGATTGATATTCATCACGATGTACTAAGAAATCAACACCTAGCCGCACTTCAATGCCTTCTAGCATCCGTTCAATCATCTTTGTATAACCGCCTTCAGGAATTCCTTGATAGCGATCATTGAAATAATTGTTATCATAAGTATAACGTACAGGTAAGCGTTTAATGATGAAAGCAGGCAATTCCGTACATTTACGCCCCCATTGTTTTTCTGTATATCCTTTTATGAGTTTTTCATAAATATCTGTCCCCACTAAGCTAATGGCTTGTTCCTCTAAATTTTTAGGATTTCCTGTAATCGCCTTGCGTTGTTCCGTAATAATTGCTTCTGCCTCTTTTGGTGTTCTAATATTCCACATTTTAGAAAATGTGTTCATATTAAACGGTAAATTATACATTTCACCTTTGTAATTCGCTACAGGACTGTTCACATAGTGATTAAACTCGGCAAATTGATTTACATAATCCCATACATGTTTCAAAGATGTATGAAAAATATGTGCCCCATATACATGGATATTAATACCATCTTTACTTTCACAATACAAATTACCTGCCACATGGTTACGACGATCAATAACTAAAACAGATTTGCCACGTTTATAAGCCTCATGAGCAAATACAGCACCAAATGGACCAGCACCGACTATTAAATAATCATACTGATAATTCATAACCATTCTCCTATACTAAAATATACATCTTTTAATAATGCAAACAACATACTAATAACTAAAATAACGCTTAAATGTGGTGTAAAGCTCTACTAGGTTCATGCTTGCTATAATTCTTACCTTCCATGGTATCTTGTGATGCATACATCAAAAATAGTATCCATCCGATGGAAAGAATATTCATCATAAAATCAGCCTCAAAGAAAGAATGTGCCAATATGCTTAGGACAAAGGCCCAATACGTATGTTTAGAAAAGATAGTTGTATTTCTATATCGCCAAAACAAAAAGACTATAGTCAACACAACCATGACAGTCCCTATAATCCCCAATTCTAACAATAATTTAAAATAACTATTATCTACGGGTATCATAAAGCTGTATTGTTGTTCTAAATATAGCGCTCCCTGCCCTAAACCTACACCTAACGCTTGTGTAATAGGCAATCCATTCATTATTGCATCTGAAACCATATCCATAATACCAGCGCGACCAGATGTAATATCGCCAGTATTCTCATTAACTCGCATAAATGCTACAATGACGATAGTAACAGTAACACTAGCCATAATAGCTATATTTTTTACAACTCGTTTAATACTAGACCAAGATTGCAACATATTATTAGCTACAATAAACACTAGTAAACTTAATAATGAGGCTCTTGATTCAGTAAAGATAAAACTAATAATAAAGATTAGCCACCAGATAATTTGACTTACACCACTTGCCTTATCCTTGTTCATGTAGAGACCAAGCATCCCCATAGTAGCCACAACGCCAAACGTATTAGCATGTCCAAAAATGCCACCAATACGAACCTTCTCATCCATTAAGGAACTCCACATGATGGGAAAGTGGAAATTTTTCCAATCCATAAACAACCCTGAATCATAGGCAGTGCGAATCGTGAAATCAAACGATATCGTACCTAACAATATAACTATAGTAATTAATACTATATTAATGGGAATCGACCATCTAAGTGCTTTAGTATATAAATTCCATGAAAAAAACTTAGCAAGCGCAAGAGCTGATCCCAAATTAAGTACAACCTTAAATAGGCTTTTAAGTCCTGCTGCTTCATGAATAACAAAAAATTGTATAATTCCAATGCACATAAAAGGAGCCAGCAAACAGAGGCATATTGCTATATCTCGTAGAGTAATAGTTATATATCCCACTAATAACCCTATTCCTAACAAACACACTAAGCCTATACAAACAAGCGTATGCATAGCAATGGGAAGGAATATTCCTACTGTTCCAGAAGTTAAATAGAAAAGAATAACAATTAATCCTCCAAAGATTCGCCAAAGGCGAGATTTGTCCTCTAAGTCATAAGACATGAATGCTCATCACCATCCTTTAAGAATACCTTAATCTTGCAATCTCTTATTTCGTTTTATATACTCCACAAAGGCATATAACATAGCAACAAGCACACCAATAAGTCCACCTACAGCAGTCATTAGTTTAGGACGTGGCCAAATAGGTTTTTCCTCAAATGGAAGATTCGCCTTATCCACAACTTGAATATCCATAGATTCCATGGCTTGTTCAATACGACTTTGTTCATATTGTTTTACCAAATTAGTATAGACTTCATTCTTAATGCGTGCTTCTCGTTCAAGATTGAGATAATCAATGGCTTCACTTGGCAGTTTACTGATTTCTTCTTCTTTTTCAGTCCGCTGCTCTTCGAGAGCCGCCTTTTTAGCCTTTGCTACTGCCATAGAAGCTTCTGCTAAGGCTTGTTCTCTTACCAAGGATTCTTGCGCTGGATTCATAGTCGCCGCATTAGATTGTACAATAGCATTCACCTCATTCCGAAGGCTATCTTCTAATTGTTTTAATTGGGCTTTAGCTTGAATTACAGATGGATGCTCATCAGTGTACTTGTACTCAAGCCCCACTAATTCTACTTCTTTTTTTACAATATTATTACGAATATCTTGTACAACCGTATTATCATTGATTTTAAAATGTTCACTGTCCGCTTTCATAGCATCTAGCTGACCAGATACACTTTGTAATTTAGCACTATTCGCCGATTCTTCTACAATAGATTGACTAATGGCAGAATCATATTTCGCAAGATTATCTAACTGAGCTTCTGCCTGCAACTTAGGCTGATACATCTTATGTTCCTTTTGGTAGTCAGCAAACTTCCTACCAGCTTCTTCTGCTTCTTTTTTGGCTGTACTTACTCGTTCGTTAAGGAACTTAAGCATAGTATTTTGCGTATCTTTATTCATGTCAGTCATAAGGTGCATAAAATTATTGACTACATCATTGGCAATCATTTGTGCCTCTTCTGGAGTTTTCCCCTTGGCAGATACACTGATAATATTAGTTTGTTTAATAGATTCAATGGTCAAGTTCTTTTTAGCAAATTTTTCCGGTGTGAGAAACTCTTTCTCATCCTCATCCCAATCTAATTCATCGATAATAGGTTGTAATACAACACCACTTTTCATGAGCTCTACATAAGTCATAGTCGGCGTACCAGCCCCACTAAGACCTGCTAAAGCAGCTAATGCACCTCCACTAGTAATGCTATTAGGCGTCACCCTTGTCCGTACCGTCGTAGTAGACTCATATGTAGCAGGCCAAACTAGGCCTGCCACCAAAGATGCCGTAGCAAAGCCCACTACAATCTTTACTAGTACTTTCTTTTTATTTTTGCAAATAGCAACATACTCTTGTATGTTAAATGCTTTCTGTTGATTCATTATCAAGACCTCTATTGATTACTTATTCTTAGAAATTACGGATACTATATGCCAAAGACGCTACTGGCGCAATATCAGAAATCAATATTTTCCGTGATTTAGGTACATAAATCATATCGCCATCTTGTAGCGCAATATTTTGTTTAATGTCTTGTTTCTTTATAAAATGTTCTATATTAACTTCCCGCACATACACTTTGTCATCTATCACTCTAACTACCTGAACATGCTTAATACGAGCTTTTCTGCTGGTACCATGTGCACTAGAAAGCGCTGCAAATACATTCATATAATCTGCATTGAGTCTGTAAATACCAGGATTAGCTACTTCCCCCATAACATACACCTGCCGTTCCCCATAGGCAGACACACTTACATTAACATCAGGTCGTTGAATATATTTACTAAGTCGTTGGCTCAAAACTTCCGAGGCCTCTTCCAAAGTAAGGCCCCCTAACTTAACCACACCTGTATAAGGACTACTAATTCGACCATCTGGACCAATAGTCAAGGTAACACCAGAGTTGCTAGTCGAATCCCCAGAGGTCCCTGTAAAGCCTAATTCACCACGAGAATAACCTACCACTTGTAAGTTTAGCTTATCGTATTTGGATAGACGATATTCATCAATCTCTGGTCGTGCTAGTTCAAATACACTATCTGCAGGATCTATATATTCACCATTTTCGTAAACCATATTAAATTTTTCTTCTTTACTGAGTTTTCCCTTTCTAGTAACAGTGGCTTTCGTTACCCCCTCATTATTAGATTGAACTTGATTAATCGTTACAGGTTGTACCTGCATATTTATAGGCTTTATCAACTCTACAGATTCGGCGGAACTAATATTATAAATTCCCCCTAAACACGCCGTCAGTAAACAACTAACTATGATTTTACTAACTTCTTTTCTTTTCATTCTATGAACCCTCACAATGCTCTAGTTTCAAAACTTTTATCTATAACAACATTTTATTCGGAACAGACCACACTAATAAGCGCCTTCCTTTTTCAAGACTACTTTCACAGTTTTAATCAAATATACAACATCCATCCAAACAGACCAGTTATGAACATACCAAGAGTCCATACTTACTCGTTCTTCGTAAGTTGTGTCAGATCGTCCCGATACCTGCCAAAGGCCTGTAATACCAGGTGTTACCATACAAAAATCATGAAAATATTCGCCATATTTTTCCACTTCTGCTTGAATAATAGGCCGTGGTCCAACAAAGCTCATCTCGCCCTTGATAACATTAAAAATTTGAGGAAGTTCGTCCAAACTAGTCCTACGAAGGAAAGCTCCAATTTTAGTAACCCTTGGGTCATTCTTAAGTTTAAAATCAGATTCCCATTCCTCACGGGCTTCTGGATTCTCTTCTAAATACTTCTCTAACATTTCTTGCGAATTAACTACCATGGAACGGAATTTATAGCATGGGAATTCCTTACCATTTTTACCAATTCGTTTATGAGCAAAGAAAATCGGTCCTGGATCCGTCTTATATATAATAGCTCCGATAACAATGCAAACAGGAATTATAATGACTAAACTCAACAAAGCCACGACTAAATCAAAAATTCGTTTAGCCCATCGATTGTACCACCGCGCCAAATTATTCTTAGACTGTACCACCATCATACGAGCTTCCAGCAAACCTTGAATTTGCAGATTGCCTACAGGAGCACCCATAAAATCTGGTACAAAACTCACATTTTTAACTAACGGCTCAATTCGATTAATTAGATTTGTCAGAGCTTTAGGGCCTAATCCTGGTGCACTAATAAGTACAGTTTTAACCCCTGTCTTTTTAATCACCTGTTGAGCATCCTTAAAACCACCCAGAATAGGATACTTAGCTAACGAAGGGGCTACCTCTTTAGTATCTTCTAAAAAACCTATAATTTTATAGCGATAGCCAGAATCCCCTTCTATCACTTTTATCAAGGCTTCTGATGTTTTACCAGCCCCTAAAATAAGAACAGGTTCATATAGCCAGTTATATGCACTTAAAATGGACTCTGTAACAAATCGAAAAGATACAATACAAATATAAGACAACACCCATGCTAGTACAACAAAGAGTCGAGATACATCTTCTGCCACGTGGGTAAAATACATTAGAAAAACAGCCATGATTAAGCTGTAAAGCGTAGCTATAAACACACGTTTTCCTATCACCCAATAAGGCGCATTACGTTCATAGGAGAAATTAATATGTAAAAATAGAAGAAATACTAGTGGCAATACCACAACGATATATAAACTATTAATATGAAAAGAATCCAAAGCACCTGGCAAAATATATTTGCGCAATCCATAGGCCATGCCTACACCACATACCACAGCTAAGTAATCTACCACTGATAAAATTAAGGGAAACAATAAAGAGTTCCATCGTTCAACAGTAGATATAGATTCATATTCTCCTCGCATAGGCCCCTCCCAAAATCTTCATCTAATTTATAAATAACATTATAGCATGAAATAGATGCATAGTCTTTATTATTACGTAAAACTGCAGGCCTTCAATTAAATCACAATATAAACATATAGCTATTCCCAAACTCGTGCAATATCCGCCACGCTATGCGCATCAGACCCCAATACAAAAGGTACCCCAATAACAGCAGCCATACCTTGGATAAATCGACTTGGATACATTTCCTGACAATCTTGTTTAAAAAAGCCGCTCATGTTGTAATCTAATTCACGCCCTTGGACGCGCATGATATGGAGGATATCACTTACTACTTGTGCATTACGTCTGTCTAGATAGCGATCGTAACCAAAGTGGCGTTGGTATTTTTTTATTAAATCAAAATGACCGATGCGCTTTGGCGTATAGGAACCTAAATCTGCACGCACTGCTTGTCGTAAGATGCTAAAGTATTTATAGTATAATTCACTTTGATTATCAATCCACGGAGCAAAACCTTTTGCAAATTCATCAGCACTATAATCGACGCAATAATATTGCCCTGCTACACCATTCATGAAATGTACAGACAAAATATTATCATCCGTCAATGGACCATATCGATCTAGGAAATCTTGAATATCCGTTTCAAACCCAGGAATATAATCTATCTCAAAGCCCAAAGAAATATCGATATGCGTGCCATAAGCGCGTTGCAATTCTCGCCCCAATTCGAGATACGAATCCACTTGATTCATTTTTAATGAAGCCGTATCATAGGCAACTTTATCGCCACCATATTCAACTTCAAATCCTGCTGGCAATGGTGCATGTTCAGTTAAACATATTTTCTCAATGCGTAACTCAATGGCCTTTTCAATCATCAATGCCGTTCTATCCCCGCTACCATGCGGACATAACTCAGTATGTACATGGCCGTCCACCAATCGGCTGCGATACGTACTGTAGCCGACAAACTGTCTTTCTGCTTTCATATTCATAATAAGATATATTCCCCCAACTATTGATATATTACAAATTACACATAACCACTAAGGACTCTACGCATGTATCGTATGCTCCATATCCATCACAAAGCCCCTATTTCACGGGCTACACCAACAAAGCATACGTTTCAGTATCTCGATATGTTCCGTGCTTAAATCCTACCTCTGGTGTGAGACCGCAATAAGTAAATCCGAAACGCTCGTGTAATTTTGTGCTTCCCTCATTACCAGCAGTGATAACAGATACAACATTGTGTAATATATCGTCCTCTCTCGCCATTTCGAGAATGCGCGCCATCAACTGCGTAGCCACCCCTTTACCACGGTGTTCTTGATGAATATAAATCGATAATTCCACCGTACTTTTAAAAGCATCTTTCAATCGATATGGTGAAAGCGACGCATACCCTATCACCGCATCATCTACAGTTCCTACAATAATAGGATGATGTTCATCACTGTGCGAATCATACCATTCGTGCCACTCTTCTAATGTGCGCGGTTCTAAATCCAACGTGGCCACACCATGTACCACCTCATAATTGTATATATCTAAACAAGCCTCAATATCTGTTTCTCTAATTAACCGAATCTCTAATTCCATGTTTTATAATCCCTAGCCCCTATTTACTTCGCTACACCTCTTACGTAAGCAATCATACCCAAGCGAACGTACTCCTCGCCTATGTAGCGAATTAAATTACACCATCTATCCTGTCTATATCTTCTATAATGTATTTACCTATCAGTATACAACAAAAGGCGTAATACATACAGAATTACCTCTGTATTGACATTGCCATATGAATTAAAAAATGTATCATCTATCCCAAAAATATAAACGCTTTTAAAATCTATATTCTAAATAAAACAAAACACCCTATACTGAAAATTTCTGTAATAATGATCGATACAATCAATACAACCAATGTATTTCCAGTATAGGGTGTTATATATTAATATATTATAAGATAATGATAAGTGCTATAGTAATAACTACTAATCCCGTTATCACAGCATAATCCACAGCTTTCAGTCCTACTGAAGCAGCAAAGCTATGGTTTTTCCCACCAAAGCCACGCAGTTCCAAAGACAAAGCCATCGTTTCAGAGCGACCTAAGGATTTCAAAAGCAATGGTTGAATAACAGATGCATATGATTTCATGCGTTTTACCATATTGCCTTCTAGTGAAAGTCCTCGGCACGCTTGTGCTTCTTGGACGGCCTTGCTTTCACCAATGAAATCAGGGACGAAACGGAGTGCTGCAGTGAACATGAATGCATATTCATAAGGAATTTTGCATTGTGTCACGAGGGCCGCTGTTAAATCCTGCAATTTTGTCGTTCCTAATAACGCGATAAATACGGTGGTCATAGATAACATACGAAGACCCGCCACAATAGCAGATACCATATCATGACTACCTAGGAATTGGACGATACCTAAAAATACAGCAAAGGTGAATAACGCAAAAATCGCCTTATATTGTTTTACCAAAATACCGAATACGGCGAGGCCAATGAGTTCCACAATCACCAATACTAATAAGGATTGCCAATCTCTCAACAATATAGCCCACGCAGAAATAGCGAGGGTCATCAAAATTTTTGTTAACGGTACTAATCGTTCCATCATACCCTCCTACGCTTCTAACTGCGCCAACAATCGAATGCGCAATTCATCCATAGATTTACAATACCCTAAACCTGGTACAGCCAGCGACAGTTCCACACTAGGTGGTCGCGTAAGACCTAAGTCATGTAGTTCGTCCGCAGATTTAATAAATAATGTATCCGGTGTACCATCAAAAGCCACTGTTTGATGCCCCATAATGATAGCCCGCGTACATTCTGCAGCCATGATCTCCATATCATGGGTAATGAGTAATATGGTAAGCCCTTCTTCATGCAGTTGGCGAAGCAAAAGCAATAAATCTTTCGTTTCTTTCCCATCTTGACCACTAGTAGGCTCGTCGAGGATAAGAATCTTAGATTGCATCGCCAATGCCGATGCAATAGCAACACGTTGTTTTTCACCGCGGCGCAATGTTGGCGGGTACGCATCCCGCAAATGACTAATACCGACTTTTTCTAACACTTCGTTAACGATACAATCTACTTCGGCCTTAGAACGACCTAGCGATTCAGGACCAAATGCCACCTCAGTAGCCACCGTAGGTCTAAACATTTGACGGTCTGGTTGTTGAAACACATAACCAATAAATTGGCCCCGTTTCGATGGCGGCATATCCGTAATATCTGTACCATTATAGTACATGCGACCTTCTGTAGGTGTTTCTAGTCCCACTAGCAATCGAGTAATAGTCGTTTTACCGCAACCGTTTTTACCACCGATGGCAATAAATTCACCACCATTAATGGTGAAAGTAACATGTCTAAAAATATCTACCGATGGCACATAGCCAAAACGTAAATTTTCAACTTTAAGCATGGGTGCCACCTCCATGAACAGAATTTTCTATAGCCTTTGCCATTTCAATATGGTGCAAACCCTTGATAGCAGATTCGATACTAAGCCACGGTTCGTCACTGCCATAACCAGCCTGTTCTAATTGCATATATGTAGTAAATACAGAAGGCAATGCATCAACGTAAATATCGTGTTCGTACATATACCGCAATGTTGTAGCCACATCACTGTCGCACACAACTCGTCCTTGTACCATGAGAGCCATGCGGTTTGCATAAGGGAGCACAGCGTGTAAATCGTGGTCAATAACTACTACCGTAATACCATATTCCTTATTAAGAGAGCCTACAAGGCGATAGAGTTCTGCAGTCCCCTCTGGATCGAGAGAGCTAGTTGGCTCGTCCAGAACAAGAACGGATGGATTCGTAGCCAATACAGAAGCAATAGCAAGGCGTTGTCGTTGACCACCGGATAAGCTCGTGATTTTGCGTTCTTCTAAACCTTCTAAGCCTACTTGTTTAAACACTTCACGGCTACGAGCTTCAATAACATCACGAGTATAACCGCGGTTTTCCATGGCAAATGCCACTTCTTCACGAACGGTCATAGTCACCAATTGTGTATCATAATCAGCTAATACGACGCCAATATGGTTAGCTAAATCAGGAATATCCATTTGTGTTGTCGCTTTGCCCTCCACAAATACCATGCCTTCCAATCGCCCGCCGTAGAATTTTGGCACCGCCCCTACCATGGCCATGCAAAGGGTACTTTTACCACAACCGGCAGGACCTGTAATAACGAGGAAGTCACCGTCATGCACATCGAGATTAATATTCTCTAACGTTGGTGATGATGCCTTAGGATGATAATAGGTCATGTGTTCAATAGAAATTTTCGCATTTCGTTCTGGTAAAATCGTTAAATGACTATGATTACTAGTTTTCTCATCACCAGTAGGCAACATTCCGCGTTTAGCGAATAACTTCTGCGCTGGAATATATAAAATCGGCGTTATAGCCGCATTGAGGGCGGCTACCATAAGCACCATAGGCCAAATAACGAAGAAATACACATTATTCGGCAATCCCATGACTTGCCACAACAAGGTCACAAAAATACCGCCAGATACAACAGTAGCAAGAAATCCAGACACAATAGATGTAATATCGATACCACCAATGCGTTTCCATTTCATATTGACCATAGCACGCGTAACAAGAGCCGCCGTCAAAGCACCGCCAGGCTCGGACAATAAATTGCCGTATGGAAATGCCGATTTAGACGTCAAAATAGTGAGGAACGCCGCTACTAAACCAATGCCTAATGTCTGCCCATAACTAGGACGGGTCAATAAAATAGCTACACAATAAGTAGCAATCATCCAATTCGGCGTCACCCCTGCAATACTAGGGCTTACTAAATGCAAAATAGCACCTAACGCCAATAACAATGTACTCACCGTGACCCAACGAAACTGGCCCCCTTGCTGGTGAGTATACACAAGATCCTCAATCCGTTCCATAATCCGCCTCTTTTCCATACATATAGAATATATAATGTTAATTGTATCATCTATATAGGAGTTGTGAAAGTAGATTATAGATGAGTGCTATTGTAGTTTTGCTAATAAATGATTATGTATAATCGTTAAATACAACTATATCTAAAGAGGCGAAGAGATTTAGTTAAAATTACTTTGAGGGATTCTGAAAATGACCAGCTTAGATTGTACTTTTAGCATCCTCCTCACCAATTGGAATTTCTTTCACTACATCACTAATCAAACGTCCTAAATCAATGGCATTTTTAGATGTAATCACAGGTTGCCCGGTTTCTTGTTCCAATGTTTCTTTTGCCACTTTTGCTACATTGCCGCCACGTTGAGCTATTTTTTTATTTTCTTCTAATCCTTGAGGATGCGCTACATTAGTAATGTCTTTAGTAGCAGCTTCTGCTAACATATTAAGAATCAACTCAGTAGTCGACATGTTATCTCGTAAATTTTCTTTTTTAAGCCCTTTGTAGTCTTTATATTGTCTTGTTGTCATGCCACTCCAGGCTTTTGATATTTCATTGGTTAAAATAGCGTATTCTTGTCCAGCTTTCACACCATGGTCTTGCCACGCATCAGTTAACTCTTTTCTAACTTGAATCGCTTGTAATCGCTGATTAATCCACTCTCGTGAATATCCTTTCTTGACATAATTTTCTAAGGCCCTATCAATAGTTAGTTCTGGATCAACAATTTCATCTAGTCGTTCTTTACCAACTTCTGCTAACCACATTTTAAAGGGCTCTGCTTTAGGTGATGGGACAGATTGAATGATTCGAAACATACCTTGTATATCAGCAACATCCGATTTATACATCTTCCCATCTTTAGGCGACTTTAATTTCAGTTGGCTACAAATTGTAGCCAACTGATTTCCTTCCTTTTTCAACCGTGTTTTGAGTACACTCCAATACTTCCTCGGATTGTCACTTTCAGTAAGAACTCCTAAAACATCAATAACCGAAAAATACCATTCTTCTTTTTCATTATCCCAAGCTGAACGAATTTGTTGCCCTTCAAACAATTTAATATCATTATCCAAGTTAATTCCTCCCTTCATGGATATATTACAGACTATTTACTTTATTATATCAATGAAAAGGTTACTTGTAATATACCTAAAGCCTGATAAGGGATAATCCTTGCCATTGTACAACTGCCCTTTAAAGTCCAACATCGTTAACGCAGATAATCATAGAGTTTTATAGCGCAAAATTTAAACGCCCCCTGTACAGGCGCCTAATATTCGATATTCATTAACTCTAATCTTTAGGAACGCCTACAGAGGTCGCTTTCTTATTCGCACATATTCTATTATTTCACTTCCACCACTTCACCAATATACATAAAATGAGGTTCCCATTGATTTTTACCGTCTTGGGTATATACAGCCGGCATGGACGCATAGTAATCTTGGATATCTTGTGCTAACGCTTGTTGATCTAATTGAGCACCATACAACTTGCGACATATAAATGTTTTAGATGCTTCTTTAAACGTCACACCTTCACCAGCAGCTACAGGGGTAAGACCAGAATTCGCTACTTTATCTTCATTGCGGCCAGAATGAGATCCCAAATACCCCAAGGCTTTGCGTTGCTCCATTTGGAAGAAGCTCACTGTAAAGGTATCGTGTTTTTCCATGAATTTTTGAGTGTATCGTGCGGGATGAATAAATACGGTCACAATAGGTCTGTCACCAGCTTTACCAGCAGTCCCCCAAATGTTCCCCATAGTCCCCCAGCTGACCGTACATATATTGTAATCATCCATGTTGCCTGCTGTTACGAGAGCCCAGTCCTTGGAAAACGTATCGAATGCTTTGTAATCTTCTTGTCTAAAATTTGTATTGAACATAGTAATTCTCCTTTTAAACTCTTATTTTGATTTACACTTTTATTTAGTTGCGTCGACAACTATTTTAAATTTTCTATTTTTCATACATAATGAGCCCATTTTCATCGATATTAGAGTAACTCCCAATAAAAATACATGTATTAATCATATCTTACAATACGAATATGAGTAATCTTTTCACCATCATGTGTAAAATACAACCCCCTTATAACATCACTATGAGCCTGTTGATACAATGGTTTTATACATAACAACCCAAAAAGTTAACACCGTCGAAAAGCTCATTTAATACTGTAATTATATCCTTTAAATGATATAATTACAGTATTAAATGAGCTTTTACTTTTAATAAAGAAAGCCTTATAAAATACATTCTAAATCTATAGTTAGGAGGATATTATGCTACGTGAAACAATTCGTCCATCTTCTGATTTACGCAATAAGTACCCAGAAATTTCTAAATCCTTACAATTACGCGATGAAGCTGCCATTATAACAGTTAATGGTCGCGGAGATACAGTAAGCTTAGGCTACAATACTTATAATTCATTAAAAGCTAAAATTACCGTATTATCATCTATAGTGAATGGCCAAGCAGATATTATCGAAGGTCGTACAAAACCTGTAGAAGAAACATTCAAAGACATTCGTACTATGTTAGATAGTATGGAGTAATACCATGGACACTTATAAAATAGAACGCTCAGATGGATTCAACAATGAGTTACAACGACATATGTGCTATATAGCCACTCAATTTTCTCGGGATACGGCCTATAAAGTACTGGAGAAAATTGAACACTCTATCATGAATCTACAATACTACCCATTTATGGGAGCAGAGTTAAAAGCAAAAGAAATACATACACAAAATTTACGAGTGCTAATCCTAGAAAAACTTATCATATTCTATTTAGTTTCTGAAGTGACAAAAACTGTTCATCTCATCTCAATCCTAGATCAACGCCAAGACTATGAAAATACGCTTAATGGCTTGTAACAGTAGGAGTAATATTCATACAGTTAATAAAGAAATTGTCTATGCAGATTTAGAAGAAATAGTATATACTAATAACTGAAAAATTGCACTAATAAGATTATAAGGAGTAGCTATGAATCGCATTGTAGTCATAGGTAGTTGCAATATGGATATTACCGTGTTGGCAGATAAACGACCAACAGCTGGTGAAACCATATTAGGCAATGAATTACATATTGCCCATGGTGGCAAAGGGGCTAACCAAGCAGTAGCGGCGGCGCGTCTCGGCGCAGAGGTAACCATGGTTGGGTGCGTAGGCAATGATGTATACGGCGAAATGATACGCACTAATTTAATAAACAATCACATTAATGTAGATTATCTTGTTACCCTCCATGATGTGACGACGGGAACGGCGCACATTACGTTGGCAGAAGGTGATAATAGCATCATCGTTATTCCTGGTGCCAATGCGCGAGTTGATGAAAATATCGTAGACAATGCATGGCCTGCCATTGAATCTGCAGATTTAGTAATGGTGCAAAATGAAATTCCCGTTCCTACTATTGAATATATTGTAAAACGATGTCATGCAGCACGCATCAAAGTACTATTAAACCCTGCACCTGCAGCAGACCTCAATCCAGATTGGCTCGAATTAGCTACCTATATTACGCCAAATGAACACGAATTATCCGCCCTCTACCCTAGTCAGGACACGACGGAAACAGTGATTGCCCATAACGGTCAAATCATCGTCACTCTTGGCAGCAAAGGTGTCGGCTATGGAGCAGATGGCGAACTACGCATCATTCCTGGTTTTTCTGTGAAACCAGTGGATACAACTGGCGCTGGCGACACCTTTAACGGCGCCTTTGCAACGGCTATTGTCAATGGTGAAAGCCTAGACAGCGCATTGCGCTACGGCAATGCAGCAGCCGCCCTCTCCATCCAAGCTTTGGGAGCCCAAGAAGGCATGCCTACAGCAGAACAAGTATCTGCTTTTCTAGCAGATGCTACCTAACAAGTACCTGCTACTTAATAGCTAAACCAAGAATTGTATGCATATAGCGGCGCTTTCACCAAGCGTCATAGTAGTAACAATCGCGCTGAGCGCAGGAGGTATAATATGCAACGACACGGTATTTTGAACAGCCATATTGCCAAAGTCCTCGCCGACTTAGGTCATACAGATACAATATGTATTGCCGACTGCGGTCTACCCGTACCAGAGGGCGTAGAAAAAATCGATTTAGCCCTCACCTTTGGAACACCTAGTTTCCAACAAGTGATGGACGTCATTTGGATGCATATGAAAGTAGAAGCTATCCATGTAGCAGAAGAAATGAAAGAACACAATCCTCATCTCTATCGCTATATGGAAAGCACCTATCCTAAAGATGCGTTTCAGTGGACTGAAACGCACCACGATGCTTTCAAAGAAGCCACGAAACATTGCAAGTGCATCATTCGCACCGGCGAAGCGAGTCCGTACGCGAATGTTATATTACGGGCCGATTGCATTTTTAGCGATCGTCCATAGTCAGGAGTTAGTATGAAAATTGTTATGTCTGGCATCGCCAAAGCATTTGGTACGAACCAAGTGTTACGGGATGTAAACATTACTCTCAAAGAAGGAGAAGTACATGCCCTCATGGGGGAAAACGGGGCTGGCAAATCAACGTTGATGAATATCCTCACCGGCATTCATAAGGCCGATGCAGGAACTATAAGCATCGACGGTGTGGAGCGAACATTCCCAAACCCTCGTGAAGCGGAATTAAATGGTATCGCCTTTATTCACCAAGAACTGAATATTTGGCCGAACCTTACCTTATTAGAAAATCTCTATTTGATGAGACCTAAGAAAAACCGCTTTGGTCTTATCGATAACAAAGCGATGCTCCAAGAGGCTACCGCTTTTTGTGAAGAATTAGGCATCGAATTGCCACTCACCGCTGAGGCGGGCAGTTGCTCTGTAGGGCAACAACAGATGACGGAAATTCTCCGCATCCTCATGTTAGATGCGAAGGTGGTCATCATGGACGAACCATCAGCAGCCCTTACAGAACGAGAAACAGCGACCTTGTTCAAGATGATGAACAAAATGAAAGCTCGTGGTGTGGCTATCGTATATATTTCCCACCGCATGGAAGAAGTATTCAGTGAATGTGATACTGTAACGGTCATGCGCGATGGTCATACCATCGTTACGAAACCAATTAGCGAAATTTCTATGGACGAAGTAGTGCGTCACATGGTAGGTCGTTCTATTGATGAATTCTATCCAGAACGGACAACGGTTCCTAGTGATGTAGTACTTGATGTACAAGGATTGCAACCAAAAGGCTTTAAGCACGATATTTCTTTCCAACTTCGGAAAGGAGAAATTCTTGGTGTTGCTGGCCTCATGGGAGCAGGTCGTACGGAAATCATGCGCGCTATATTTGGTGTCGATAATCACAATGGTGGATCCATTACGGTGAATGGCAAACCATTAAAATGCAAAAAGCCAGAAGATGCCATCAAGGCAGGCATTGCTTTCATCACAGAAAACAGAAAAAGCGAAGGTCTCATCCTCGATTTTTCCATTGGATCCAATATTACATTGCCGAATTTGGGCGACATTTGCCCATCCCATGTATTGCAAAAAAATAAACTTGAATCCTTTGCTGAAACATTATCTAAAAAATTAGGCGTTAAAACCCAATCCATCCACGAACCAGCGTCTTCCCTATCCGGCGGTAACCAACAAAAGGTGGTTATTGCAAAATGGGTAGGCAAAAAGCCGTCCATCATCATCATGGACGAACCAACCCGTGGCATCGATATTGGCGCAAAACGCGATATTTATGATTTAATGAATGAATTAACTGACGATGGCGTGTCCATCATCATGGTGTCATCAGAATTACCGGAAGTGCTCGGCATGAGTGACCGCGTTATGGTCATCCAAGAAGGTCGCGTAGCAGGAATCCTAAACCGCGACGAAGCAACACCGGAATCGATTATGACATTAGCAACAGGAGGACAGTAATGGACAGCAAAGCCATGCAATATGTAAAAAAATTAGGCCCTCTCATCGGCCTCATCGCTTTATTTATTATTATTTCTGTCATGAATGACAGTTTCCTTGAATTATCTAACTTGCGCAATCTATTACGGCAAGTATCTATCAATGCTATTATCGCCTTTGGTATGACTTTCGTCATCCTTACAGGGGGCATCGATTTATCTGTAGGATCCATCCTCGCCCTATCTAGTGCGATAATGGCCCAACTCATCATAACAGGCACTAATCCTGAATTAGCTATACTCCTCGCTGCTGGTGCAGGTCTCTTACTGGGTGGTATCAACGGTCTAGTTATAACCTACGGCCGTGTAGCACCATTCATTGCTACTTTGGCGACGATGACCATCTATCGCGGTGCAACCCTTGTATTCACTGATGGCAATCCTATTTCCGGACTCACCCAAGACCCTATATTCCACGCCTTTGGTCAAGGGGATATCGGCGGTTTACCAATTCCAGCCATTACCATGTTTCTCGCATTCATCATCCTTTGGTTCGTCTTGAGCCGTACCTCTTTAGGCCGCAAAACTTACGCCGTAGGGGGCAGTGAAAAAGTGAGTTACATTGCAGGTATTAAAATTGACCGTGTGAAAGTATTCGTATATGCTCTCACCGGTATGCTCTGTGGTATTGCAGGGGCCATCATCACTTCTCGTCTTAACTCAGCACAACCAACGGCAGGCACTGGTTATGAACTAGATGCTATC
The DNA here is from genome assembly GCF_003992125.1 of Veillonella caviae. GTDB lineage: Bacteria > Bacillota > Negativicutes > Veillonellales > Veillonellaceae > Veillonella > Veillonella caviae. Next base: position 105,594 of record NZ_RQUY01000004.1, read on the forward strand.
GCAGCCGTTGTTCTCGGCGGCACCAGTCTCGCTGGTGGCCGTGGCCATATTGTAGGCACCCTAATCGGCGCCCTTATCATCGGTACCCTCAACAATGGGTTAAATATCCTCGACGTATCCAGTTTCTATCAACAAGTCGTAAAAGGGATTGTTATTTTATTAGCTGTTCTTGCAGACCGTAAGAAAGCTTAGGAGGTTTTCATGAAAAAAATATTCTTACTATTAGCGATGGCCCTCATGGTCATTGGCCTTGTGGCTGGTTGTGGTAAAAGCTCCGATAGCGGTGACAAAAAATCTGGCACTATCGGCTTCTCCGTATCTACCCAAAATAATCCATTCTTCGTATCCTTGAAAAACGGTATCGAAGAAGAAGCGAAAGCATTGGGATTAAAAGTTAAAATCGTTGATGCTCAAAATGATCCAGCAAAACAAGCAAATGATATTTCTGACTTACTTGAAAGCGGCGTATCCCTATTGATTATCAACCCTGTTGATTCCGCAGCTATCTCCACATCTGTAGAAATGGCAAACAACAAAAACATTCCTGTTATCACTGTTGACCGCTCTGCAGATAAAGGCAAAGTCGTAGCTCACATCGCTTCTGACAACGTAAAAGGCGGCGAAATGGCAGCACAACTCATCATTGATAAAGTAGGCAATGGTGCTAAAGTAGGCGAATTAGAAGGTATCCCTGGCGCTTCCGCTACTCGTGAACGCGGTCAAGGTTTCCACAATGTAGCTGACAAAGCGTTAACAGTAGCATCTAAACAAAGTGCTGATTTCGACCGTACAAAAGGTCTTAATGTAGCATCCAATATGTTACAAGCTAACCCTGACATCCAAGCAATCTTCGCTCATAATGACGAAATGGCTTTAGGTGCTATTCAAGCAGCTAAATCAGCTGGCAAAAACGTATTCATCGTAGGCTTCGATGGCACAGCAGATGCTGAAAAAGCAGTACAAGACGGCACCCTCGCAGCTACCATCGCACAACAACCTGAATTAATGGGCAAAATCGCTGTTGATACAGCGGCTAAAGTTGTGAAAGGTGAAACTGTAGAAGCAAAAATTCCAGTAGAACTAAAAGTAGTAACAAAATAATTTCATAGAAACTGGGTAAAGTTTGGTCCCCACTATGAGAGGCAATTCCACAATATGCGCATTCGCGCTCCATGAAAGGAATTGCCTCCTCACAGTGGGGACCTTTCGCTTCTGCATTTGTTCCAATTGAAATTATTTTGTTACTTATATAGCAAAGTTGATGTGTTTTTCGTTCAATAGTTCAATGAAATATAGCGCTCTTTGTTGAATATGTTGCTCTAATGCATCGAGTTTTGTATCTGTTATGAGTTCTGATGAAATGCGATGGAATGTAAAATGTAACAGTCTTTGTAACATAGCTCTATGTGAATCGTGTAAATAGAGTTTCGCTTGTGTATCAAAATCTAATCCCCAAAAGCTACGACCGATTAAAGGATGAATTTCTCTATATCGATTTTGACTATTTTTCGTATTTATAGAAACAACTTCAAAAAATTCTTCATCTGTCAGATTATATAGTAATGAATTCCCATGATCAAATAATGGTGCAGCACCGAGAATGGTATTACTTTCATTATGAACAAGAACGCCAAAATTATTGAGATGACGGTCGGTGTTGTAAATGAGTGCATCAAAGACCATCATATTAGCAAATTCACGAATCCCATACAAACTAGCAATATCATATTGCTTTTCATATAGTATCAACTCATCGCGGGTCATATCAGAATCGATTAACCCCGATAAAGGCAAATAGCCGATACTTTCAGAAGTAAAGAGAGGACACGCGCAAACCTGCTGACCATGAAATTCAGCCATTTTATAAGGCACACGCGGAATTCCCATAACATCTGCAATTTGACTAGCGTACACCTCGATGAGCGACTCAAGACCTCCATTAGCATAACGCGGGGTTGCACCTTTATATAGGAAAATCTCACTTCCCTCCCGATGCCAACATTTCTTAAGCATCCCATTCGTCGTAAACTCTGGCGTCGTCACAATACCTTTGATATGACTTTGCTCACCAGTGAAAGCAATACTTGCCACTACATCGCTGAAAGGATTATCATATAAATTAATATTTGCCCAACTAATACACTCCGTCGCAGGACGAACCCAGTACGTATCATTCAAAGATAATCCATACGTAATATCTAAATAACGAAACGGATTATCCGTATCTGCAATGGCATCTAACAATGTATTTACATATGCACGATTATTAGGAATTTTTCGTTCTAGCAACCAAGACCGAAGCCCTTTCTCTGTAGGAATCAATGTAAGTGGTAACAACTCATCATCTAAAATTGTAATATCAGACAAAACAATACGAACCAATTTTGCTAAATTTACGACCTCCTCGAACCGATTCATCCGAAACCGCAACACATCTATATCCCGCGACATCAATACATACTCCATGGCAAACCTCCTTTCCCCTCACACGAACACCTAACATATATCCTCATTATACCACCACACCTCAAAATTTAGAGAACGAACTTGCCATACGTTTACACACCACTATCACTACATCAAAAGTATTATAAAAAGACCCAAAGAGGAAAATGTATTATAAGAATCCCCCTATCTGGGCATTTAGATTTCTTTCATGGAGCGCGAATGCGCGTATTGTGAAATATAAATGCCCAGATAGGGGGTTCATACTACAATGCTTTTTTAAAGAAGATAGTGGTGTGTAATTTACCGGCAAAACGTTCCCGATCGAATTCCTCAAACCCAAAGCTTTCATACATCTTAGGCAACCATGGATGTTCCGCTGCGGTTCCCAATGTTACATACGGTGTTTTGTACACATTGCGAAGTAAATCTTCTATAAGGCCTAGCATTTCTCGAGCATAGCCTTTTCCTTTATGTTCTGGAGCCGTTACGAAATGAGCAATATGTGGATACACATCTGGTGTAGAGTGGCGCACCCACGGCATGCGGAGAGTAATAGAGCTAACCAAGGCGCCATCTACAAACAATCCATATACAGGATATGTTTCTACCCACTCCTCTGATTCTTGTAAAGTAAAATTCGTCGCATCAAAGGAAATGGGATAATCCTTATTGGCTGCATAGCCTGCAATCAATACATCATGATATTCGCTTACATCCGCACTTGTTAATTGTCTAAATTCTTTCATTCACTCCAGCCTTTCTTTATATCGAAAATTTTCGCCAAACATATTGAGTATTTATTATACTATAAAGGACTGCCCGTAGAGAAGTTCGCTTGGGGATTAAATGAAAATTACAATTTTTGAGCGACGCCTTCAAATGGGAACAAACTGAAAACAACCCTACTTGAGTAAAAATACTCTGGTAGAGTTGCCTTTTTTTATTTCTCACTCTCAAGTACCGAAATGGTATGTGAGATTATTTTATAGAATGTTTCCAATAAGCATCATAGCCGACTATTTTAATTTCATCAGATGCATACTCAAGTGAGAATTTATCCAATTTTTCAATAAGACAATTTTTACCGAAAGCAGGATTTTTATCTCTGTTTTTTGCCTCTAAGAAAATAACTTGATTTGTTTTTCTCATTGGGTGAATAATCATGCCATCGAATTCACTTAGTTTCCTTCCTACCGCATCCTTTTGATATACAAGAATACTTGCTGGAATTGTGACTGTCGTATCATTTACTAAATCATTAATAATTTGACTCAACAAAAATTCAACCTCGTGATTCTCATCCTCGTTACCAATTGAAGATTTCAACAATGACTGTAATTCTTTTATTCTTATATTTTTTCCTCGTGTGCAAACAACACATATATCTCTATTTATGGTTGGTTTAATCACAACCGGATTCTCATCAAATAAATAAAACAAGAAAAATTTGACTGCCAAAAGAAACCTTGAATCGTAAGGCAAAATATTAGAAATTCTACGAAGATAATTAACAGTACACTTTAATGTTTTATAAGCAGCATATCTCTTTGTATTAGCATTACAAGTTCTCTTTATAGAGACAAGAATGGTTTGCTCTCCAGAATGTCTATCATAATAGCCAACACGAGTATTATTGATGCTTTCTAACTCTGATAATAAGGCTTCTGATATCCTCCTTTGCTCTGCAGAAAATGTCAATTTCAAAATCTGTGACTGAACATAATCCCTTTTATGAGAGTGTGCTTGATTTAATACACTGGCTTTATTTATAAACAGGTCATTATAATAGCTTACATCAACATAGTCCGGGGTTTTTGTTATCATCGAAACCATTTTTCTTGATATTTTATAATAGCAAATTGCACTTGAATTCTCATTATATACAGTATCATCCAAAAGTTTTCTAATCGAAGCCATTAAATGATTTGAGGACTGATTGTTGTTGTATTCTGATAATAACTCTTTTAACAGTAACAACATTGCTTTTTCATTGCATAAATCGATAGTTAAAGGTGTTTCAGCTATCTGCAAATCATATGCCATATACGAAACCGTTCTTATGTTTCTAAATATAGCAAAAGCGTATTTGAGTTTGCTTTCTTCTGATAACGATTGCTCATTTATATATGAATACAAGATTTCTAATGCAACTGAAATAGCCTGTTTTGATTTGTCGCATTGTTCCAATATCAAAATTGAATTTAGCAAATGAAGTCTTTGATAATTCTTGCTTTCTAAAATTACTTTAGCTGCACATTGATATCGTTCATCTTTACAAGCATTAATGACCACATCACGAAAAGCAATATCTTCTTCAGCTAACATAGTTATTGCACGAGAAGCAGTAAACGTGTTATAAAAATGACCAACATTATATACAATAGTCAATAGCTGAAGAATATCACCCATTGAAGGTTTATTTTTCTTATCAGGGTAAACATAATCATTTCTGAACTCTCTAGAATTGATGTAGTTATTATAGGTGAATCGTAAATCTCCTTGCAGGTGAGTTTTGATTAATTTATGTAGATATAACTGCAACATGACATAATCGAACCTTGTTTTTGCAAGTTTCTTTTTCACCTTTATAACACCTAATTGGGGAATCTCTTTGACACGCTCAATTATTCCAATGTTATCAAGTTCTTCATATAATTCGGTTACATAAGGGTAGAGGTCAATCTCTACCCTTAAATTGTGTTTTCTTGTTTTCAGTTTCGGAAGGAGATCATACTTGATTTCCATAGAAAATCACCCTCCCTTTACTCACCATCGTTAAGAGCGTTCATAACTTCCTTAACAACTTTACCGTCCCAACCGACACAAAGCATATCCTTTGTGATAATGGCTTTATAGATTGGATTACTTTCAATTACATTCCAAAGGTAACGGAGTATGGCAATATAATCATCAAAGTTATCCTTAACCTTTTTAGCTACTGTCTTACGCCAGTCATCTGTAAATTCCTTACCTGCGTAGATATCATTCAAATCCTTGCAAATAAAGTTGATAGCACCACCGATTCCCGGTAATTGATTTTCATTAGCCTGTGTATTAGGATTTTCAGCAATCTTAACATGAAGGAGCAAGTGCTCTAGTAGGTTGCAGTATACAAGTCTGTTTGCTTTCTGATAATCAAACGGATTTGCGGCAGCAAATTTATCGTTTGAAAGCATAATAGCTTTATCCTCGTCAATGTGGTGACAGTATAAACCTTCACTTGTACGAGTAACCTGTGGGTTCTTGGTTGTGCAGTTAGTATCTTTGAAGTAGTTGTGTTTTGCTACACCATACTTCTTCAAGAAATATTTAACTGTGTCTGTATAAGAGGTCTTTAATAAACTTTCATATATAGAAGGCGTATCCTTTGCTTTTACAACTGATTCAATATAGGCAATTTCACTGTCTGACAAACCTACAAGCTTATATAACTGTTTATTAAGGTCTTTGCTGAAATCAAGTATGCCGTTATCGTCAGTATAATCAAGAATATCTGGTACCTTCTTTCCAAGAGAGGTAAGGGATTCATCTGTCATAAGGAACATGAAGCGAATCAACACAGTTCTACAATAGTTAAAGAAGTTTTGTGCTTCTTTCTCTGTTTTAAATGAACCAAGAGCAACTCTTGAACGTCCGAAAGAAGAATGATTATCAATTATCTCAATCTGATTATCTCGCTTCTGACCTCCGGCGTTGGCACTGGATACAACTACCTGCCATTCATCAATGTATTGCTGATTTGTTTCAATAACATCCCTATCAGCAATATACCAGGTAGAACGACCTGCTTTGCCAGCCTTATCATTTGTAAACAACTTTATTTCTCTGGTAAGGTCTATTTCCGACTCTGGTGTAAGCAATTTAACTTTAGTCGGATTGTTTTCAACGTAATTACTTTCTATACTGAATAGATCTCTTGGAAAGACTCTATCATGAATGAAATCAATTTCTTTTTTCATAACAAAGTCTACTACCTTTTTAACTACTGAACCGTCTTGTGGATTTAATGAAATCAATTCCTCGCCCGGAGATTCCATTGTGATTGTTATAGTTTCACCGTTTTTGTGATAAACATAATCAAACTGTGGTGTCGTTTTCTTTTTGTTTTTATAAACAATCGTAATTCCATCAGCAATTGCAACATCTTTGAAAATATCATTTGCATCTGCATAGAAATCAAGTTTTTCAAGATGAACATCATTAATTTGATTTAATCCAAACTGACTCATACCAACACCTTTTCCAAAACGATGAATCCATCTAGCACCCGGGTATATTAATGAGGTTGCACCCGATGACAACTCATCAGCTCCAATTTGAAAGAAATGGAATATATTCTTTCTTGGTGCCTGTCCATTAGTTGAAGATTGTTGTGTAGCAGTTTCTTCTTGATATGGTGGATTTCCGACTACCGCATCAAATTTCATTTCTTTCACATCCTTTTTCCAGTAGGAACCTTTCAAAACTCGTTTCTTGAACTGTTCCGGTTTGTTTTTAAGCATATTAACTAAATCATCAAAATAGTGTGCATTAACAATAGCATCACTGTAACCACAAAGCGTTCTTCTTGTGATTGATTTAGCCATTGGTGTTTTACAGATTACAAATACATTATTCTGAATGGTTTCATTCCAGAACAACTGGCATTCTTCAGGCTCCCAGTCATCATCACTCATACCTTTCATTTTCTGCTTGTATGAACTGTAGGCAACATATAACGGATAAAGACCTGTCTTTGAATTGATTTCAAGAATGTGGGCATCTTCACCGAAAACAGTGTATGTCACTTCACCTCTGTCAACGAAACGAGGCTCTTCAAGACGATGCTTTTCTTCCTGTGTGTCATCTTCAAATTTTTCATTGAAGAAGCACCAACCACCGATAGTATCGGACATATGCATATTTACTACACGCCAAGGAGTAAGAACGGTTTCCTTGTCAGGATTCTTGAAATGACGGAAGATTTCAGCAATCTGAATTACACGTCTTGTAGGTGTTTCTCTGTCTGCTGACGCAGCAAGCTTTCTGATTCGCTTTCCGGCAGCAATGAATACATCACGATCATAGTACTTTGTAAACTCTGTGAATATCTGTTTTGTTACACCTGCAGGCATGAACTCCTTCCAAGATTCTTCATCGACAATGTCAACAAAACGGTCAATGTCGATATCTTCTTCAATAGGAACATCAGCACCATAAATCATAAGTGGCATACGGATAGAAATACCACGAAGAATATCGATAGCCTTTTTACGTGCTTCTTTAGCCTGTTTCTTTTTCTGACGCTCTGCGATTTCTTCAGATGTCAGTGTGTCAGGGGTTGCAGGTGGTTCAGGGTCATCAATATGCTCAACCTGTTCGTCAGTTAAGCCCTGACCATTAACCACAACTTCTTTCTTTTTCTTTGATGCCTTTGAAGCACCGATAATATCTTTAAGTTCATTGAATTTTGATGCATCAATTTCATCAAGCTTCAGCAAATCGTCATTGTAAAGTGATTCATCCTCAAAACCACTGTTTACTGCTCGTTCTGCATAAATCTGCTTAATCTGTTCCATCATTGATTCAACGCTATATTTTCTAGTCTTTGAACCTGAGATAGAAATAACAGGACAGTAATTTAAGAATTCGGTCATAGCCTCACGGCGTTTCTTTTGACTCTTTCCCGGCTTGCGTGATAAATGAACCGTTTCAGTAAGAACCTTTAATGTTCTGTCCGGGGCAAAATCAAATACATAGCAGTCAGTTTTCTGCTTTCCTTCGATTGTCCCTGCTGATTGTACACGGAAAATAGTCTGCATATACTGTGCAGCAGCAGTAGAATAAGACCCTGAAAGCATTAAAACTGCAGTCCATTCCTTCACTGTTACACCTGTTGTTAACTTACCACATGATAGGGTAATGGAATATTTGTTATTTTTTATAGTATTACGAACAAGGTCAAGTGCGTCCTTGGAATGCTCTTCTTCGTATTTATCACCTTCACCTGCTACATTGGCAATTCCGAAATTCTTGAATACAGGATGATTGCGTAATAGTTCACTAAGTGCCTTCGCTTCTTTTACGCCCGGAACCATCCAAAGAGTATGACGAAACATATCTCTGTATTCCTGTGTTGAAAATGGATAACCACTTTCTGAATCTTCCTTTACCATCATATCCAAGAAAGCAATAACATCATTCTCATGAACAAACTTACCTTCAACAGCACCTTTAGGTAAATCACGTTTGCTATTTGGACCCTTGTACCATACACGGAAGAATTCACGGAAATTGAAGGCCTTTGTATCATATTCATCGGAAAGATACTTCTTAAGCTTTTCACCTAAGTCATAAGTGAAAATATGCATCTTAGGAAGGTCAGCGTATGGATTGTGGTCACCATGATGAGTTAAATCCCATTCTGTTTTTTTCTTCTGCTCCATAACGTAATCCCATGTATATACGTTATCTTTGCTGAACTGATTCAAAAGATTAAATGGTGTACCTGATAATGCAAGAACCTTTGTATGGTCTTTACGTAATGTCTTGATAACGTTGTCACCAAGTTCAGTCTGTGTACCTTCATGAGCCTCATCAATTACAATTAAATCCCAGTCAAGGGCAAATACTGCATTATTCTTATTAAAGTTTCCACCGACAATCTGTGAACCTCTCAAGTCCTGAATAGAAGCGAAATACACAAAGAAAGTCCCATCCTTATCAAGCTTGCAAATCTTTAAATCGTTTTCAGAATCTGTCTTTTCATCAAATGTATAAGTAGAATCCTTTGATTTTCTTTCATAATGATAGTCATGTTCAGAATGTCCCGGATAGAAAATCTTCCTAAAATCTTCACTCCAGCCATCATCTACTACTGGACGATGGGTAACGATAATAACTCTGCGATACTGACTACGGCGTATTACTTCTAAAGCAGTTAATGTTTTACCAAAACGCATTTTAGCGTACCAAAGCATCTCGTTATCCTTTTTGAAAGCTTTGAGCGTCTTTTCAACTGCGTCCTTTTGCTCCTCACGAAAATCAATAGGAGTATATGGTGTTTCCTTGACCACAGAACCGGAAGAAATTGAAGATTTGCCTTCCTTCACACACTTGATAGCAGCCTTAACCATATCAAGGTTAGTAGCAAACCATTCTTCACCTGTAGAGCCATTAGGCTGAACCTTGTGAACGCCTGAGTTCATCAATACACTATGTACATCCTTATCTTTGAAAGGAAATGTATAGCCTGAATCCTGCTTGATAGCAAGTTCAGTATATTCAAGTTTATAACTCATACTGGCAGTTTTTGTGTAACTGTCAATTCTCTTTTTAGCAGCCTGATTAAGGTCGTGACAATTAGGTACAAGATTGTTAGGCATTATATCTGTAGTAAGAGTAGCTTCACCAACCTTGAGTAAACCTTTATGTGTTTCATAAGGCATACTGAAAACATATATCAATTTATAACTATGTGTCTGATCAAATCTCTCCATAATTATTTCCCTCCTTGAAAACATCGATAAATGGAATACTTTTGTTCAAATTAGTCCAATCATATATGCGACAATAAATACCATTATGCTTAAATATGTCATTCTTTTCGCATCCCGGACAGGAAACAACTTTTTCTTCCTCTTTATCTTCATCAAGAAAATCAAACAATGTCATCTTATAATCTTGTACTTTTACTTCATGGCAAGAGTATGGAACCACACACTTAAGTCCATCCATCTGCCATATATTCCATGCAATTATGTTTGCAACTCTCTTTAGTATATCAATTGGTGGTTCCTCTTTGAATCGCTCTCTATAATAATCCATGTAATCATACAATAGATTTTCACGAGCAATAAGAACGCTATCACCTTGAAATTCATAACCGAAAACGCTCTTTAATGCACGAAGTGACCACTTTTGCCATTCTTCATCATTATCACAGTTTTCATTAACAATACGCATCTTACGGTCAAACAAACCAATACGCTCATAAATAGGAATTAATTCCCCGGTTGTTGTATCATATCGGCTAATCAGATATGGTGCTTCACCACAAGTGATTTCAAGCCTTTTGGCATCAACATACGCTTTCCACGTTTTCTTTATATCATCGAAAATTATTTTATCAGGTGTTGTAATCCAACTAGTTCCATTAGGAGTATTAAATACATTTGCTCTTCCAAACCAAGCCTCATCAACCTGATTATTCTGCTCATTACAAATCCATGAAGGTGTAAACACCTCGGCTCTTTTTTTGATTCGTTGCTCCTGAACTGCTTTAGACTTTGCTGCTCGTGGTTGAATTACGTTTGAGTAACGCCCGGTAATTAATTCTACTTGAATTTGAGCGTGTTCATCATAGAGTGGTCCATAAGATTCATAATCTTTGGTACACCACATAATATTTCCACGTGTAGTTTTATCTTTTAACAGAAGCTTTAAAAGAGTAGAATTTATACTAGCAATATCGTCTTCTAAGATATCAATTCTCTTTTCAATCTCTGTTCTATTATTCATAACAATTATTTCTCCACCTTAAAATCAAGCCATGCCTCTTCGACACCTGCATAGTCAATATCATTCTTAAGACAGAACTCCTTTATATTTTTCATTGCAATAAGGTTAGGCTTTGCTTTACCGCCTTCCCATCTATTAACAGTAGAAAATGCCACTTGTACTTCTTTGGCAAAATCGTGCTGTGTTAAAAAGCATCTCTGTCTGATTCTTTTAATCTCTTCTGGAAATCCCATATTGCATCTCCTTCTCTTGAATATCTCAAAAATATAGCGTTATTATGCCACATAATTATGAATTTTTCTACATCCTGCAGCTATCTCGTATAGTCGCAGGAGATTTTTTATTTTTTCTTCCTGAAAACGTCCTTTTAATGCATCTTTCAAGGCTAACAGTTAGGAAGGACAGAAATTCTTTCAAATGTATCCGCTCAAAATGTAAAGCTTTCTCCAGTGGGAAAGTGTAAGAACGATATAGCGGGCTGTCCTAAGGAAGGAGGTCATACAGATGTATGGATAAGAAAAACGAAAAACTGAACGTGGAGGTTTTCGATTACACCACAATACCCAAGTTCATGAAAGACCATGGCAGGTTCTGTCTGTGGAAGCTTGTGATGAAACCGGGTAAGACAAAGCCGGACAAAATACCATATCAGCTTAACGGAAAACAAGCCGATGCTACTAATCAACAACATTAGTCATCTTTTGAAGAACCTGTGGAGACATTTGCCAAAGGTGATTATGCAAGTATCGGTATTGGGTGCTTTGAACCATTAAGGCTTGTGGATGTTGATGACTGCGTTGTTAACGGAAAGCTTGATGTAAGAGGTCAGGATATTGTTGATACCCTTGACTCCTATACGGAACTTAGTCCGTCCGAGACTGGTATTCATATCTTTATTCTTGCATATGGATTTGCCTATGACAGTGCACGATACCACATCAATAATCGCAATACCCATGTGGAAGTCTATGCCCCCGATGTCACAGGCAAGTTTCTCACTCTGACAGGAAAAGCAATTCATGGTGCAGATGTCAATGAACGAAGTAAGCAATTGCAGGTGGTTTTGGATAGGTACATGAAAAGACCTGACGGGGATGTTGCTACTCCGATAGTAGTTGCTCCCGGCAGCTTCCTTTCCGATGAAAGTGTCTATGCCAAGGTATCAAAATCAAAGCAGTATTCAAAGCCAAAGGCGAAATCGGAAAGCCTTTATGTACAAATCCGCCTTACGGATATGTAAAAGACTCGGAAGATAAGCTTCACTGGATTATCGAAGAAACTGCAGCCGATGTGGTCAGAAGAATATTCAAGCTTTGTATGGAAGGTTATGGATCAAATCAGATAGCTAATATATTGGAAGAAGACAAGATATTAGTTCCATCTGCACACTACAAATCACTTGGCATCAATTATCCTGCTCCTGTTCCTGAAAATCCATACGCTTGGCAATCAAGAACCGTAGCAGATTTACTTTCACACCAAAAGTATTTAGGACACACTGTAAATTTTAAGACTTACAAGAAATCCTACAAGTCCAAGAATAAATTGTAGAATGCCCCTTCAAATTGGCAGATATTTGAGAATACTCATGAAGCTATTATTGATCAGGAAACCTTTGATATTATTCAGCGAATCCGTGATGGCAGACGCAGACGAACTCCAATGGGTGAAATGCCTATTCTTTCCGGGATGCTATACTGTGCCGATTGCAGTGCAAAACTTTATCAGGTAAGAGCCAAAGGGTGGACGCACGATAAGGAACATCTGGTTTGTGCGACTTATCGCAAAAAGGGAAAACACCTATGTTCATCACATCAGATTCGTAATGTAGTTGTTGAAGAAATCCTGCTTGTCCAGCTTAAAGAAATAACTGCTTACGCAAGAGAGCATGAGGATGAATTCATTGAAATGGTTACAAAATCTTCTGCAAAAACCAAAGAAAAGGAAATCCATGATAGTCGCAAGGAATGTGAACAATCAAAGGCTCGCATTTCAAAATTGGATACTCTTATCGAGAAAATCTATGAAGATAATGTTGAAGGTAAAATCAGTGATGAGCGTTTTATGAAAATGACTACATCATATGAAGCTGAACAAAAACAGCTTGAAGAACGTGTGGTTGAATTACAAAAGAATATTTTACAAATACAAGAAAGGTCTGCCAATATTGATGCATTCCTTAATAAGGTTCATCAGTATACAGACATTCAAGAACTTGATGCAGAAATTATTCGCACCTTTATTAGTTGAATCAATGTATATGCTACCGAAAAGGTAGAAGGAAAAAGAAGGCAACGTATACAGATTATTTATAACTGCATAGGTGAGTTTCAACCGCCAAAACACAAAAAACGGCATAGCCGATATGATTATCAACTATACCGATATTTTTAGAGATTATGAAATCCCTAGTCGAAGACACTTTTCGACAGTCCTTTTTGTTATCATTTGTTATGTAAAAAGTTAACTTATACATTCTACATACTATAAACGCTATACACTATTGAGAATTTCCTTGTTAGATGCTTTTTTAAGTCTACGGATATATCGTTTAACTGCATATGTCCAGCATCGGCTTTTTCAAGGAAGTTTAAGGTTCTAAGGAATGTGGTTTTACCGCTCCCCGATGGACCTAAGATAACCGTAACAGATCCGGTAGGTACCGTTAAATCTATGCCTTTTAGAATCTCCCGATTCCCAAAGGATTTATGTACATTTTTAATTTCTATCATTATCTATACCTCGCATGTATGCACAGTGCACGCTTTCACCAACGGAATATACCTAGTATTTGTGAAAGCTTTCATCACCAACATATTAAACTGCATTCCCTCGTTTATATTTGCTAGCATATTGTTCCAAGCGGTGAAAGACAAATTCAAAAGCAATCCCCATAGCCCAGAACATACACGCTACGACAATATAGGCTTCAAAGTATTGGGAATTTTCCTCTGTGTACAGTTTGGCAGCCCCAAAGATTTCAATTACCGTAATAACAAATACAATAATATTCGTAATCTGTTTGATTCGTTACAAGAGCCGCTAAGTGTTGTGATTCCCCCTGTTGAGTGTTGCGATTACCCCTATTGAATGGTGCGATTCCCCCTGCCAACGGGGCAAAATCAGAACCACCCGTAAAACGGGTGGTTTGCTCACGGGCTATAAGCCCGTAATGCTAGGCCAGCGTCTAAAGGC
>NZ_RQUY01000005.1 GCF_003992125.1 Veillonella caviae
AGATTAAACCCTTATAACACTAGATATTTACTAGTATTACAAGGGTTTTTACACACACTTTTTGTCCTATAAGCCAATATAACTATTTCTTATAACCCTATAAAAAAGAAGAATTAATTATACACATAAAAAAGACAGGAACCAAGGTTCCTGCCTTAATAAGACGAAATATATCATGTATTGATACTAAGCTAATTTATCATTATCAACGATGACAGATTAATCAATACTTTGCTGTAAATTGTGAGCACGACGAGCAATCATCGCTTTACGAACTATGTAAATAACAAAGCCGATAGCCAATGCTACAACACCGCCCACTATAGCATCTACACCACAAGCATAAATAGCATAGATGCAATACATAATACCAAAAACTGCTATGATGTTAAAATTTTTAATGCGAGATTCGGATAAACCAGATTGACGCATCATAACCGGTACGGCAAGAGTACATAAAATATATGGTACTACATTCGTTACAACCGCAAGATTGACGAGCATTTCAAATTGTTCTCGCAATATATCGTTTGCAGTAAATAATGTAAGCACAGTTTCTACGACAAGTAAAATCAATACGCCTCGAACTGGTGCATCCTTACTGTTTACGCGAGCAAAAACTTTAGGAAAATATCCCGCTTCCGCAGCGCTTTTAAACACGCGGGATAATGTAAATTGCCAGCAGAGTAAAGCCCCACAGCAGGAAATGACCATAGATGCCATTACTATATTCGCCACAGTGCTATTAAACATGTGCATATAAGTCAAGCCGAAAGGAGCATTAGAATTGAGCAAATCTGCGTTAGGCACAATACCTGCCATAACATTAGTGGATAAAACATAAATCACCGCTACTGCTAATGTACCAGCCACTGTTGCGATTGGCACGTTTTTCTTTGGATTTTCCACTGCATCTGCATTCGCCGCTGCGGATTCAAACCCTAAAAAAGCCCAAAGTGTCAAGGAAATAGACTGCTTAACGGCATCAAAGAATGGTAAATCATTAGGATTCCAAGCAGCAATATACATATCAGGATTGAACCAAAACCAACCAATAGTTCCGATTGCAAAAACAGGAATAATAGATCCCCAAACAGTAATATTGCTAAGTTGCCCTGTAAAGCGATTCCCTTTAAAATTCAAAATCGCTGCAAACCACAAGAGCACAATTGTCACTTGACTTGTTTGCACGGCATTCAAATCAATACCGAAGAGTTCTGCACCATAACCGACTGCGGAGACCGCAATCGCTACATTAGCAATGATGAGAGATATGCTGTAAGCATAACTCGCCATAAAATGTCCAGTTTTACCGAAGCGGTGTTCCGTATAACCGCCCATGCCCCCCTTAATTTGGGAGAACATACCCGCTTGAGCAAAAATATACGCTAACAAAAGCGCACCCACAGCTGTCACGAGCCAAGATAAAACTGAAATAGTACCAACTTGAGCCAAATTGGTTGGTAACATAATGATCCCAGCTCCTAGCATATTGGCTGCTACCATTGTGGTTAGCTGGAATACAGACATTTTTTTAGCGGTGGTTTTCATGTATCAATCCCCTTTCGCAGGTGAATTTTTTCTCGTCCATAATTCACTTAAAATAATATATACCGCTAAGCACTTTCAGTTCCTACTGTAATGGGCGGGAATGTGAAAGCACCGTTTTTAGTTCGCATTAATAATAACACCATACAGGCTAAATGAAAAGTACTTTATTGGCGGACAAACCTCATTACACGAATTGAATAAAATAACCGATATTATAGATGTATTGCGATTAGAATCTATAAGAGTATGGTAAGGCTATTATTTTATTCCTGTTTAATCTACGTATCTCTTGGAAAATCACTATCTATTCCAATTATAGTGTCCCAGTAGGACACTAGCAACACTACATAGTCTATTCTATATGGACATGATTTTACAAATAACTCCATCCCTTATCTATGTAAAAGAATTAATTATCCTTACTGTAACATTTATAAAAGTACCCCCAGTCTACACCTATAATTGGGCTCCATAAACAAGGACTGCCTAACGGCAGTTTCAGAGTCACCCAAACGCAGATGTAAACTGGGGGAAATTTTTCATATAAACTTATCAATATTTAAAATAGGCAATTATTCTTGCACCGAATGTACTATTGATTTCCAATTAGCAATTTGCTCCTCTTCTGCAGCAATCAATTGTTTGCCCTTTTCACGTTGCCGTTCCACACATTCAGGTGCTGTACCAGAGTAATTATTTCTACCCGCTACACAGGCTTCGATGGTGATAGCATCTAAAATATCTGCATCAAAGTGAGCAGAAATGGCTTTGAAATCGTCAACAGATAAATCTAATAGAACACAGCCTTTTTCGATACAGTGATGCACAGCGTTGCCTACGATTTCGTGAGCTTCACGGAATGGAACGCCTTTTTTCGCAAGATAGTCTGCCATGTCTGTAGCATTGGAAAAGTCATCGTCCAATACGGATTTCATACGTGCTCCGTTTACTTTCATACCACGAATCATAGCCGCATTAATGGAGAGCGCAAAATGTACCGTATCAATGGCATCGAAAATACCCTCTTTATCTTCTTGCATGTCCTTGTTGTACGTCAAAGGTAATCCTTTCAACGTCGTCAACAAACCGAGCAAATGACCATAGGTGCGACCAGTTTTACCACGCACGAGCTCGCACACGTCAGGGTTTTTCTTTTGTGGCATAATACTAGAACCAGTACAATGAGCATCATCAAGTTCGATAAACCCAAATTCATTGGTAGACCACAAAATTAGCTCCTCGCTGAGGCGACTCAAATGCATCATCACCATAGATGCAAAAGACAAGAATTCTACTACATAGTCACGGTCGGATACGGCATCCATACTGTTTTCGTAGATGCGAGAGAAACCTAATAGCTCTTGCGTATATGTTTGGTCAATGCCATATGTGCTTCCTGCCAAAGCGCCGGAACCAAGTGGCATAATATCGGCATGTTTAAACACCATATAAAGGCGATCAAAATCACGTTCTAACATAGAAAAATAAGCCATCATATGATGAGCAAACAATACAGGTTGTGCCCGTTGCAAGTGAGTATAACCAGGCATGATAACATCACTGTACTTTTCCGCCACTTCCATAAGAGCCTTTTGCATATCTACAATAAGTTCGCCCATTTCGATAACGGCTTTACGCACATACATATGTAAATCTACGGCACATTGATCATTACGGCTACGACCAGTATGTAATCTACCGCCAGCTTCGCCAATATCATCGGTCAATCGTTTTTCAATATTCATATGAATGTCTTCAAGAGCTACAGAAAATGAGAACTCGCCTTTATCAATTTGCCCTTTGATTTTTGTAAGACCTGCTACGATATCATCACAATCTTGTTGAGAAATAATATTTTGTTTTGCTAACATCTTAGCATGTGCTTTACTGCCTGCAATATCTTCAGCGTACATTCTAGCGTCAAAAGCGATAGAGGATGTAAAATCCTCTACCGCTTTATCTGTGCCTTTTGTGAAACGCCCGCCCCACAATTTAGCCATTATAAACCTGCCTTTTCTTTCATCAATGCATTAATTTTGAGAGGTAAACCAAAGAGGTTAATGAAACCAGCTGCATCAGCTTGGTCATATACATCGTCTTCTTCGAAGGTTACAAAATCTTCGCTGTACAAGGAATATGGAGAAGTGCTGCCAGCAGAGATGATATTACCTTTATACAATTTGAGTTTTACGTCCCCTGTTACCGTTTCTTGAGTAGTATCAACAAAGGCTTGCAAAGCATTCATTAAAGGAGCAAACCACATGCCGTCATACACGAGTTCAGCATATTTATTAGCGATTAATTCCTTGTAATGGTATGTTGCTCTATCTAAACAGAGGTATTCAAGCTCTCTATGAGCGTACATAATGATGGAACCACCTGGGTTTTCATAAACGCCGCGAGATTTCATACCAACGAGACGGTTTTCAACGATATCCACAACGCCAACACCATAATGCGCGCCGATTTCGTTCAATTTTTCAAGGATTTGCAATGGTGTTCCTTCTACGCCATCTACCGCAACAGGTACACCACCTTTGAAAGTAATATTTACATAACCAGCTTCATCAGGAGCTTGTTCCGGTGTATGTGTTACAAGATACACATCATCCTTAGGCGCATTGGCTGGATTTTCTAAATCGCCGCCTTCGTGAGACAAATGCCATACGTTTTGGTCCATAGAGTATGGATGTTTTTTAGTAGCCACTACAGGGATATTATGCTTTGCTGCATATTCCATGCAATCTGTACGGGATTTTAATTCCCATTCACGCCAAGGTGCGATGATTTTCATATTTGGTGCCAATGCTTTGATAGCCAATTCAAAACGTACTTGGTCATTACCTTTACCTGTAGCACCGTGAGCAATAGCATCTGCTCCTTCTTTTTCTGCAATATCTACGAGAATTTTACCAATCAAAGGTCTCGCAAAAGAAGTACCTAATAAATATTTACCTTCGTAAATAGCGCCAGCTTTCACAGTTGGCCAAATATAATCTTTTACGAATTCCTCTTTTGCATCCACAATATACGCCTTAGATGCGCCAGAAGCAATTGCTTTTTTCTCAACTGCATCATAATCTTCAGGTTGACCAAGATCCACGCACACCGCGATAACCTCAGCACCATAATTTTCCTTCAACCAAGGAATGATAACAGATGTGTCCAACCCACCAGAATAAGCGAGTACTACTTTGTTTGCTTTACCCATGATTACACCTCATCAACTTACTTATAACAGGTATATATTATATACCGCATGTAACTATTATAATACATATAAATGATGAACATCTAATCTGTTGTTCATCGACTACATGTGTTAGTATATCACTGTATATTTATAAATGCAAGAGTATTTTTTATACATCTGTATAATGTATTTCGTTTGCGAATGATTTGACGGTTAGAAAGATGGAGATATCAAAAAAGATTCAGGAACGCTTATGACCCTTTGGGTTTCTAAAACCGTACTTTACGTAGCTACAGGCCGTTAAGCGTATGAAGGATTTTAGAGCCCCAAAGGGTCATTTAATTCGGATATATTAAATTTTGCTATTCTTCATCCCGAAGGCCGAGGTCTTGTTCGTACGCATAATCAGCTTCTGCTTGAGTAATCATATCCTGTGTCACCATAGCTTGTAGTACCAATTTTTGCCGAGCTTTCGCTGCATCGTAATTCACATAAGGATCTAAATAAGACGGAGCATTTGGTAGTGCCGCTAACAAAGCACATTGTCCAAGGCTTAAACGACTTGGGCTAGTGCCAAAATATCCTTCAGAGGCTGCTTTGATTCCATAGTAGTTATGCCCGTAGTAAACGGTGTTCAAATACATGGTAATGATTTCGTCTTTATTATAGTAATGTTCCATTTCTACAGCTAAAATGGCCTCTTCCGCTTTACGGCTCATGATGCGTTTTGAGGACAGAAATAAATTCTTCACCAATTGTTGTGTTATAGTACTGCCCCCTTCCATAGTTTCACCAGCCACGGTATTTACATAGAGGGCACGAATAACACCGAATATATCGATGGCACCGTGTCTATAGTAACGTTTATCTTCAATAGCAACGAGGGCACGCTTCGCATTATCTGGAATCGTTTCCGATTTCACCCAATTTTCTGACGCCACACGCCTATAGAGGGATTCTTGTACATGTTCTTTAAAAGCAAACACCCGATACATTCGGTCCCAACGGCTCAATGTATCTTCTGTTTGTTCAATTGTCTGTTCTACCGACGTATGCGCTTTACTAATACGGTTTGTTCCCTGATAACTATGGTACGAATCATAGATATACATAATTAAGAACAACACAAGGATAGCGATAATACATCGTTTGATATAACGTAGGATAAGCATAATTTCACCTGTATCGTTACACAATATATACTCAAACAGTATGCCATAGTAAAAAATAACAAAACTTTCACAAAAGAACTGTACAAATGTACTTCCACTATAGCACACAGCCATAAATTTTATATTGATAGTATTGTACCACATATCTACCATTTTACGCATAGTACGCAGTATATCTATTGTATTTAATCTATATAATAGCGTATAATAAAACAGATGAATAAAACATGCCCAATTGGAGGAGTATTATGAAACAGTGTATGGATTCAGACAATCTGCATCGTCGATTGCGTAAAATTTTAGGTCAAGTTCAAGCTATTGATCGAATGATTGAAGAAGACATCCCATGCGAAGATGTGCTGAGCCAAATCAATGCTGCTAAATCCGCATTGCACAAAGTTGGACAAGTAGTCCTCGAAGGCCACATCAACCACTGTGTACGCGATGGCATTGAACATGGTGACGTAGATAAAACCATTGCAGACTTTACACTTGCAGTAGAACGATTTGCTAATATGGGAAAATAAGAACTGGCTTTCAGATGCAGCTCTATATAAATAAACACCCTAAGGATAACCTTAGGGTGTTTATTTTAGTTTTTCTATAAACGGCTTATTACGCTATACTATCATCAAGAAAGACAGTAAGCATTGTTGAACTATCCAATCCTTTAACGATTGGAGGTTCTATTATAGAATAACTACCGTCAATTAGTCATGATTGGTAGTCAAAAATTCGCTCAATGCTGTCAAAGCGTCATCTTCATCAGCGCCATCAGCAGTGAGGACTACAGATGTGCCTTTTGTAGCACCTAATGTAAGCACGGTCAAAATAGATTTAGCATCTGCTGTTTTGCCATTGGCAGCAATGGTTACTTTGGATGCGTATTTAGCAGCCAATTGTGTAAACGCTGTTGCAGGGCGAGCGTGTAAACCAGATTCGTTTGTAATTTCTACTGTTATTTCTTTCATCATGTACCTCTTTCTAATCGATGAGTAGAACAATCAATCATTCATATACATCATTACATATCGATATTCAATGTATGTATTGTAACAAGTTATATTGTCATAATTCAAGATAAATATCAAATTAACAACATAAAATCTATGTAACCATTATATATGATTACTTCGTGTCATTATGCCAGTCCTTTTTCTGCGAGAACAGATTTCGCATAGGCCGTAATTTCTTCCGCTGTGTCTAGTGTGAGTGCATGAGTCGCTACAGCTTCACATTCTGCTTTTGATACGGAACGCAAGATATTTTTAATGAGCGGAATGCTAGATGCGGTCATAGAAAATTCGTCTAAACCTAAACCGAGGAGAATCATAGTAGCCACAGGATCACCAGCCAACTCGCCGCACATGCCAGTAAATTTCCCCTGCTCATGGCTGGCATCGATAACACCTTTGATGAGACGCAACACCCCTGGATGCAATGGTTGATATAGATTACCTATAGCTTCATTCATACGATCCACCGCCAATGTGTATTGGCACAAGTCATTGGTTCCGATACTAAAGAAATCTACATATTTTGCCAAAATTGGTGCAATAACAGCTGCGGCAGGAACTTCAATCATAATACCTACTTTAATATCTTCGTTGAAAGCTACGCCTTCTTTACGAAGTTCTGCTTTGCATTCTTCTAACATAACATTAGCACATTTTACTTCTTCTACAGATGCAATCATAGGGTACATGATATGAATATCACCGAAAGCACTAGCCCGTAGTAAAGCACGCAATTGAACTTTGAAAATATCAGGTCTATTCAAAGAAATACGAATAGCTCGATACCCAAGGAATGGATTCATTTCTTCTGGCAAATCAAGGCATTTTAATTCTTTATCACCACCAATATCCATAGTACGAATAATGACAGGATTACCATGTAAGGATTCTGCCACTTGTTTATATTCTTCAAATTGTACATCTTCCTCAGGCAATTCGTCATTTTCCATATATAAGAACTCAGTTCGATACAAGCCAATACCGCTAGCTCCCATATTAATAGCGTTATCCGCATCCTTAGATTTGCCAATGTTCCCAAACAAATCTACATGATGGCCGTCAACAGTCACCGCCTCTAAATTAGCGGAATCTTTTAATCGTTTTAGTTCATCTTGAAATGCTTCCGCTTGTGTGCTGTAATCAACCCATTCTGCATCACTTGGGTTTATCAACGCAATACCATCGGTGCCAAGCACAACGGCACGAGTGCCATCGACGAAGCTGTCAATATCACCAACCCCCATAACGGCAGGAATTTCTAGGGTACGTGCCATAATAGCCGCATGTGATGTGGGCCCGCCTGCAGCAGTAACGATACCTTTCACTACATTTTTATCGAGAGATGCTGTGTCAGATGGTGCTAAATCGTGAGCTACAAGAATCACTTGTCCTGAAATGTGGGACAAGCCACGCGGATTCATACCTAACATATTACGCATCAAACGATCCCCAATATCTTTAATATCTGCGCCTCTTTCGCGCATATAGGGGTCATCCATGCCAAGAAAAATACCCGCAAATGTATCGATAGTTTGTGCCGTCGCCGCTACCACGTTCGTTTTCGTGGATTCTACTAATGATTTAATGCCATCCGACAATGATGGATCTTGAGCAATCTGCATATGTGCTTCAAAAATAGCAGCCTCTTCAGGCCCCATATCAACCAATGCTTTTTGACGAATGATATCTAATTGTTTTAATGTAGCTGCCATAGCGGCTGCAAATTTTCCAATCTCCGCTTCCACATCACCGTCCGCTACGGTATAGTCGGGAATGATAATTTCCTCTTGTATATATTTGTACACATTGCCAACAGCAACGCCTCGAGATCCAGAAATCCCTTGAATTCGCATCTGTGCTCCTCTTTCTATACTGATAAACTACTGTATAGTTTATTGTAACATGTATAGATAGAACAATAAAGGGACACTATTTGTGATATAATGTTATATTATGTATTCAATAGATTAGTTGGTTCCCATAAGCTGTGACAGTAGTGTGATGAAAGTTTCGTCTATTACTAATCATAAATTATTGAGTGATGCTAGCCATAAATTATATTAGTGAAAGCATAACATATAGGAACCATAGAACCATAGGAGCTATAATGAAACTAACAAAAATGCATGGATTAGGCAATGATTTTGTCCTCTTCTCTGACCCTCAAGGGGGAAATAAAGATTTTACAAATTTAGCCATCAAATTGTGTGATCGCCGAACCGGTATTGGCGCCGACGGTATTTGCGTAGTTGTACCCTCTGATGTAGCAGATGTACGTATGCGCATTATCAACTCTGATGGATCCGAGGCGGAAATGTGTGGTAACGGTATTCGTTGCTTTGCGAAATATGCCTATGAGCATGGTGAGATTACAAGTGAAACTTTCACCATTGAAACATTAGCGGGTATTATGAAACCCACATTGACTATAGAGAATGGGAAAGTTACATTGGTTACAGTTGATATGGGCAAACCATTTTTCAACAGTACTGATATTCCAATGAACATAAACATGGCTAAGGTTATCGATGTAGACCTCGCCGTAGCTGATGAAATGGTAACAGTAAGCTCCGTATTGCTCGGTGTACCACACACAGAAGTATTCATCGACGATATTACCAAAGCGCCTGTAACGACACAAGGCCCTATTCTAGAGAAACACGATGCATTCCCATCTAACACGAATGTGAACTACATCGAGGTTGTCAATGACCATCACATCAAAGTGCGTACTTGGGAACGCGGTGCAGGTGCTACATTAGCGTGCGGCACTGGTTCATGTGCATCTGCAGTAATAGCCCATGAAAAAGGACTAACCGGCCGCGAAGTAGACGTAGAACTCTATCTCGGTACATTGCATATTAGTTATTTGGAGGATGGTACGGTGCTCATGACGGGCCCTGCCGAGGAAGTATTCGAAACCGAACTTCCTATTGAATAATATGAAATGGATTCAACGACTATTACAGACTTGGCTGTTGTATCGCCAAGGTCGCTCTGCACTACCTAGTAACCTAGGTTTACTCATTGCCTTATGTGTATCTATTTGTATTATCATGCTAGCTATCAGCTCTGGTATTTCCATCGGATTTGCACTCATGATAGTATGGTGCGTATTCGCCTATGCCCTCTATCGGCAAGGATATGCTGTAAACGATTTGTTGCGCATGTCTTGGCAAAACGCAAAAACATCGGTAGTGATAATGCAAATTTTCCTACTTATTGGTTGGCTCACTGCTATGTGGCAAGCATCGGGGACAATTCCCATGATTATTTCCATTGGCATTGAACTGTTAAACCCTAATTATTTTATTATCAGTTCTTTCCTACTCACGTCTATAGTGAGTATGCTACTTGGCACTTCGTTAGGAACGGTAGGCACCATTGGTGTTGTCCTGATTACGATTGCAAAGGCTGGAGGCATTCCCCTTGACATGGTGGCAGGTGCCATCATCGCTGGCGCCTATGTAGGAGATCGTAATTCACCGCTTTCATCATCTGCATCATTAGTGGCCAATCTAACACATACAACGGTGCAAACCAATATACCTCGTATGTTCAAAGATAGTATTCCAGCACTCCTAATCAGTTCTGTGCTATATATCTTACTATCCCTATCTCATCCTTTAAATTATGAAAGCAACTATTTGCCAGATACAATCCACTTGTTGTTCAATATACATTGGACTTTGTGGATTCCACTACTCATCGTTATAAGTCTATTGCCAACGAGATTATCCATCCGCTGGCCTATCTCTCTTAGCGCCATGTCGGCAGCCATTTTAGCAATGATTCACCAAGGATACACAGCATTTGAAGTATTGCAGTTCTCTCTACTCGGATTTGAATTACCTCATTTCAATCCTCTAGCGGACATCATACACGGCGGCGGTTTAAAAACTATGCTAGTACCAACTATTTCTATCTTTATGGCTTGTTCTATATCAGGCATGCTAGAAGGAGTCGGTTTTTGGAATGACATTCGGCAGTTGCTTTCACAAGTGAAAGGACGCGCTCAATTATACGCAGCAAACCTTAGTATTGCTTTCATCACAGGCGCCATCGGTTGTAGCCAAGCCATCGCAGTCATTATGACCCATTCCATTATGCGCACTACTTACGCCAAGGAAGGCGTACATGACGAAGATGTAATGTTAGATTTTGAAAATAGTGGCATCCTTATCTCAGCCTTACAGCCGTGGAATATTGCAGCTCTCGTTCCAGTAGTGATGATGGATGTATCACCTGCTGGATACATTCCATATGCCTTCTTCTTGTACTTAGCACCACTCATCTACTGGTATCGGTTGCGCAGAAAGGAACAATCATGATTTACACCATTACCTTTAATCCTGCATTGGATTACATCGTCCGTTTGGACCACCTCAAAACAGGTACAATAAACCGCACTGAGCAAGAATATATTCTCGGTGGTGGTAAAGGAATCAATGTATCCATCGTGCTCAAGAATTTAGGTATGGATACGACAGCGCTCGGATTCATTGCTGGTTTTACAGGCCAAGAAATCGTGCGTCAGCTCAACAGCTTCGGGGTCCGCGAAAATTTCATTCGTCTCCGTGAAGGTCTGACCCGCATCAATGTGAAAGTAAAAGCCTCCGACGAAGAAACGGAAATCAATGGTCGTGGTCCTATCGTATCCAATTTCGAATTACAAGAGTTATATACTCAACTTAATTCGCTCACAGCAGATGACACATTAATTCTCGCTGGTAGTATTCCATCCAGTCTACCTAGCAATATGTACGAAATCATTATGGAACGATTAGCCAACAAAGGGATTCGCATCGTCGTAGATGCTACCAAAGACTTGCTAACCCGTGTGTTGCCATATAAGCCATTTTTGATTAAGCCCAATAATCACGAACTCAGCGAAATCTTTGGTATCCCATTAAACACAACCGAAGATTTAATCAATGCAGCCCACACATTACAATCCCGAGGAGCTCAACACGTGCTCATCTCCATGGCTGGAGACGGTGCTATTTTAGTAGCGGCTAACGGCACAGTCTACACTAGTCCTGCACCATCAGGAACATTAATAAATTCGGTAGGTGCCGGCGATTCTATGGTGGCTGGATTTATGACAGGCTATACAAAAACAGGGGATTTACAAGAATCCCTTTACTGGGGTATCGCCGCAGGATCTGCGTCAGCATATTCTGAAAACTTAGCTACATTACCTGAAGTTGAGAAACTGTTGAAGGGTATAAAAGGATAATAGTTTTATTCACATCAATAATTCTACGAACAGGATTTGTAAAATCTACTATGGTAGTTCAAAAGTATCGATGTGCAAAGGATATTTATATATTATATATGTGCAGTAAGGAGTACACATATGCAAATTACAGATTTATTAAAACGGGACTCTATTTTGCTCAATGCAGCACCAGCAAACAAAGCAGATGCAATCAATACATTGGGTGATTTGATGGACAAAAGCGGTAATCTCTCTAACAAGGACGAGTATTTAAAAGCCGTATTCGCTCGCGAAGAATCCGGTTCTACAGGCCTTGGCGAAGGCATTGCAACACCACATGCTAAATCCAGTGGCGTTCGCGAAGCAGGTCTAACGGCTATGGTTGTGCCTAATGGTGTTGATTTCGATGCCCTCGACGGCCAACCATCTCGCCTATTCTTCATGATTGCCGCCCCTGAAGGTGCCGCTGACACACATGTTGAGGTGCTTAGCCAATTAGCAACGATGATTATCGACCCAGATTTCAAAGAAGCACTCATTTCTGCACCAACCGCGGAGAGATTCCTAGCTTTAATCGATGCAAAAGAAAATGGTAAATTCGACCCAGCCGTGGATGGCTTTATTAAATCCGATGTCGATGCTAATAAGAACACAACAGATATAGTAACAAATGAAAAAACAGATGTTGCTGCACCTACTACAAATACAGGCACTATAACCGTAGACCATCCATACTACGATGTACTAGCTGTTACAGGTTGTCCTACAGGTATTGCTCACACCTATATGGCTGCAGAGTCGTTAGAACGAAAAGCTAAAGAATTAGGTATTTCCCTCAAAGTAGAAAAAAATGGTGCTTCTGGTGTCAAAGATGCTTTAACAGCTGATGAAATCGCTTATGCTAAATGCATTATCGTTGCCTCTGACCGTCAAGTAGAAATGGCCCGCTTCAACGGTAAACCGATGATTCAAACAAAAGTGGCCAACGGTATCAACAAAGCAGAAGAATTATTAACACAAGCTATGTCTGGTACGGCACCAATCTATACAGCCAGTGCAACAGAGCAACAAGCAGCTATGGCAGATGCAACAGATAGCTTTGGTCGTCAAATATACAAACATTTGATGAATGGCGTATCCCACATGCTACCATTCGTTATTGGTGGCGGTATCCTCATTGCCTTGGCATTCTTATTCGATACATTTGATCCTACTAATCCATCTGGATTTGGTTCTGGTACACCACTAGCGGCATTTTTGATGAAAATCGGCGGTGCATCCTTCGGATTTATGCTCCCAGTCTTAGCTGGTTATATTGCTATGAGTATTGCGGACCGCCCTGGTCTTGCTGCAGGTTTCGTAGGCGGTGTATTGGCTAACCAAGGAGGATCTGGTTTCCTTGGGGCTTTGATTGCCGGTTTTGCTGCAGGTTATTTAGTATTATTAGTAAAAAAACTTGTATCTGGATTCCCTGAAGCTTTAGAAGGTACAAAACCAGTTCTTTTCTATCCAGTACTAGGCGTATTATTTATTGGTGTAGCTATTACTTTCATCATCAATCCTCCTGTGTCGGCCCTCAACGAATGGCTTATGAATTCATTACAAACAATGGGCACTACAAGTCGCGTATTATTAGGTCTTATCTTTGGTGCCATGATGTCCGTTGATATGGGTGGTCCTGTAAATAAAGCAGCATACGTTATCGGTACAGGCGCATTAGCAACAGGGGAATATGGTATTATGGCAGCTGTTATGGCAGGCGGTATGGTGCCACCATTGGCGATTGCCCTTTGTACAACATTCTTCCCTAACCGTTTTACCGAAGCTGAAAGAAAATCAGGTATCACCAACTACATCATGGGATTATCCTTCATTACCGAAGGGGCTATTCCATTTGCTGCAGCTGACCCAATCCGCGTGCTCCCAGCATGTATTATTGGTGCCGGTACAGCAGGCGCATTATCCATGTTCTTTGAATGTACATTGCGCGCTCCACACGGTGGTATTTTCGTAGTGCCAACTATCGGCAACCCACTCCTCTACCTCGCGTCTATCGCAATTGGTGCTGTAGTGACATGCTTGATTTTAGCTATGGCAAAGAAAAAAATCTAAAATAATTGAATAACTGCAAGTAACTATAAAAGCCCTCGTACAACTGATATACAGGAGTACTGAGGGCTTTACATATTATATATTCATCTCAATATAATATAGTTTTTAATTTATAAGAAATATGTTATTTATTATTAATAACAATATGTCCATCTTGAACATCTGCTACTAAGTGTTTAGCATCGATATGATCGAGGTAAAAATCTGTTACATTATCACGAATTTCGGTTTCGATAACGCGGCGTAATGGACGTGCTCCCATTGCCTTATCATAGCCTTGTTCCATCAAGAATTCTTTAGCTGCATCAGTTACATCAAGGGTAATATCTTTTTTAGCTAATGTAGCGTTTACTTGATTAATCATAAGGTCTACAATTTCTTTGAGATCTTGTTTACTCAAATGATTAAACTCAATAACACCATTAAAGCGGTTCAAAAATTCTGGACGGAAGTATGGTGCAATACGGTCCATGATAGGTGTATCAATTCCGCTTTCACTATCACTACCATAGCCGAAACCTGCATTAGAGGTAGCGATAATGACAGTATTTTTAAAGTTAACCGTATTCCCTTGTCCATCAGTTAAGTGACCATCATCGAGCACTTGGAGGAGTAACGTAATAACTTGAGGATCCGCCTTTTCAATTTCATCGAACAATACGATAGAGTACGGATTACGCCGAACGCGTTCAGTTAATGTGTTCGAGTTATCATCGTAACCAACATAACCAGCAGTAGCGCCAATCAATTTAGATACTGCAGTGCGATCACTATATTCAGACATATCAAGGCGAATAATCGCATCTTTATTGCCAAACATGTCGTATGCCAACTGTTTTGCTAATTCTGTTTTACCTACACCAGTAGGACCTACAAAAAGGAAGCTACCAATAGGACGATTACCCTCATCAAAACCAGCACGATTACGACGAATAGCACGAGATACGGCTTCTACTGCTTTAGCTTGTCCAATAACATGTGCTTCTAGACGCGCTTTCATTCCTTTCAAGCGCTCAATATCAGATGCACCCATTTGGGAAACAGGAATCCCTGTCATTCTTTCAACGGCTTCGGCTACATCATTTACTGTGGCTACTACTTTTTGGTTTTCAGTATGATTATCGATTTCTTTCTGCAATTTTTGAATACGCATTTTTTCGTTAATAGCCGATTCATAGTCTTCTTTACGAGCATACTCTTCTTGTTTTTCTTTTGCTTGCGCCATTTCTGCTTCCAATGTTTTAATATCGGTTACAGGATATTGAGATGCAAGGTGTGCTGCAGTAACATCGATTAAATCTATGGCTTTATCTGGTAAACTGCGTTGAGGAATATATTGTACAGAATAATCAACAGCAGCTTTCAACACGCTGTCTGGCAATTCAATATTATGATGCGCTTCATATAATGGGCGAATACCTTGTAAAATTTTGAAAGTATCCTCTGCAGATGGTGCATTGACCTTTACTTCATTAAAACGTCTTGCAAGAGCTGCATTTTTCATGATTGTATTACGGTATTCATCCTGTGTGGTAGCACCGATAACAGTTAATTCACCACGGGAAAGTGCTGGTTTTAATATATCTGCCAATCCTTTGGAGCCTCGACCATCACCAGTAGAACCAGCGCCTAAAATTTGATGGATTTCATCGAAGAATAAGATAATATTCCCAGCTGATTTGACTTCTTTAATCAAATTTTGAATATTTTCTTCAAAAGACCCACGATATTGAGTACCAGCTTCTAGACCAGAAATATCGATGGAGATAATTTCTTTATTCTTAATAGCTGCTGGTACATCACCGTTTACAATCGCTTGTGCTAATCCTTCTACAACAGCTGTTTTACCAACACCAGCATCACCTACAAGTACTGGATTGTTTTTAGTGCGTCTAGCCAAAATTTCTGCAGTTTCTTGAATTTCTTTATTTCTACCGATAACAGGATCTAACTTACCATTGCGAGCTTGTTCTGTCAAATTAGTACCTAATCTTGCCAAAATACCATCTTCTTTCATTTTACCTTGTGTGGCTGCTTGAGCCGCTTGTACTTCTTCCTGTGTAGGCAAATGACCAGTTTGACGATAATAAGCAAATTCTTCTGGCGTTACTTCACGACCATTGATTTTATACCGACGATTTTCTGTAGAAAACCCTCCCATATTGCTCATCAATTGATTGAACAAATCATTCATACTATTAAATTCATTACCGAAATGATTAAAATTGTTATTCATATATAACACCTCTCTTTACTAGTCAAACTACTTTATTCTCTATTTGACTTTTTGTCCTTTCTTTTATGTGATTATATTACATCTAAAAAGTCAAAAAGTCAATTATATTTTTATTTTTTCCTGACCTTTTTCGACTTTTTTTGTGTGAATCGCAAAAAGGCCGACAGCATAAGCTGTCGACCTTCTTATAGAAGATATTATTTTATATACCTTATCACAGAAATATCTCAATCCAAAATATGAAATTACTATATTTTATTAAAGATATTAATCTATTATGCTTCTGGGAACAATGGTGTAGACAAGTATCGTTCCCCAGTATCTGGAAGAATTACTACAATATTTTTACCTTTATTTTCAGGTTGTTTTGCTAATTGAGATGCAGCCCACAATGCAGCACCGGCAGAAATGCCTACCAATACACCTTCATCGCGACCGAATTGTTGAGCAGTTTTAAATGCATCTTCATTAGTTACTTGAATAACTTCATCGTATACAGATGTATCCAAAGTGTCTGGAATGAACCCAGCCCCTAAGCCTTGAATTTTATGAGGACCTGGTTTACCATTGGACAATACTGGAGAGTCAGCTGGTTCTACAGCTACGACTTTTATAGCAGGATTCTGTTCTTTCAAATACGTACCTGCACCAGTCAATGTACCACCTGTACCAACACCAGCTACATAGATATCCACGGCACCATCTGTATCTTGCCAAATTTCCGGACCAGTAGTTTTATAGTGAATTGCAGGATTTGCTTTATTTACGAATTGACCTGCTTCAATAGCACCTGCTGTAGCAGTTACGATTTCTTTTGCTTTTGCAATAGCACCTTTCATACCAAGCGCACCATCAGTCAATACGAGTTGAGCACCGTAACCAAGCATCAATTTACGGCGTTCAATAGACATTGTTTCAGGCATTACGATGACAACTTTATACCCAAGTGCAGCACCTACGGCGGATAAACCGATACCAGTGTTACCAGATGTAGCTTCTACAATTGTGCCACCTGGTTGTAATTCGCCAGATTCAACAGCAGCTTGAATGATAGCAGCAGCAATACGGTCTTTTACAGACCCACCTGGATTAAAATACTCCAATTTAGCGAGAATGTTAGCACCAGCGCCTTGGCTTTCACCAAAACGAGTAGCCGCAAGCAATGGAGTTTTGCCAATTAATTCAACGAAGGATTTTGCAATTTTAGACATAGTATTCACTCCTTATTGTAAATTCGGTCAAGATTGACCTACATTATATAATCTATATGTTGATATTGGATAATTATTGATTATGGAAGTACCTCTTCAATGCATTGGCATAATCGTATTAAATAGAACCATCCCAATTGTCATATTTAGCATCCAGTTTCGCATATGTTCCATCTATAACATCTTGTAGGCTGACATTTTCTAAATAATCGTGGATGTAATTTTGTAATCCTGCCCAAAAACCAACGGTGCGTTCATTGATTACATCATCTGTAGAAACACCTTCATCCAATGTGGAAATAATAGCCATCGATTCCTCTGTGGCAAGTAATATTTCTATAATCGAATAATCTTTAGGATCTTTAGATAAACGATAACCGCCATATTTACCGCGAATACTGTCCACCAATTTAGCTGCCCCCAAACGAGCTACGATACCTTCTAAATATTTTTCAGAAATATTTTGTCGTTCTGCCACCGATCGAAGGGATACGGGCTTATCCTTACCTTGTTCCGCCAAATCGATTAGAACCATCAATGCATATCGCCCTTTTGTGGAAATTCTCATGAACATCCCCCTTTTTATAACCTTGTACATCGATAGGAATTAATTACATTATAGAATAGGCTAAGAAAAATTGCAAGTTTAATCTCCTACTTTCTGTAAAGGAATTAGAAAAATACTACTATAACAGGAGTTTTGACTATGTATTTTAATAAAATAGTTATTATAAACAACGTAAGATAACACAAAAAGACTAGCTCGAAAGCTAGTCTTTTTGCGTATAGTTTGTAGTTTGTTATATGAGGTTTGCTTCGGTGAATTGGAGAGGAGTTTCACCGAGCAATGGGGCTTACCGGTATTATTAATGTATATAATCCGTACCCAATTTTGTCATTTGAGGAGGTTATAAAAATCTTAGATTTTACCAACTAGGTCTAGACCTGGTTTCAATGTATCTTTACCTGGTTTCCAACGTGCAGGACACACTTGGTCGCCATGTTTAGCTACAAATTGAGCTGCTTGTACTTTACGAACTAATTCTTCCGCAGAACGACCGATACCCATGTCATGAATTTCAGCTGTACGGATGATACCGTCTGGATCAACTACGAATGTACCACGGTAAGCCATAGCAGATTCAGGGTCGAACACATCAAAGAAATCAGCTAATTCATGTTTTTTGTCAGCTAACATGTAGTACTCAATTTTGTTGATGCTAGGAGAAGCATCAGACCATGCTTTGTGAACATATTCGGAATCAGTAGATACAGCATACACTTCTACGCCCAATTCTTTTAATTCTGCATAGGATTCTTGCACATCTTCCAATTCTGTAGGGCAAACAAATGTAAAATCTGCTGGGTAGAATACGAATACAGACCACTTACCCAATACATCAGCAGTGCTAACTTTTACTAATTCAGGCTTTCTAAAAGCATCTAATGTAAATTCAGGAAGTTTTTTACCAATAATAGACATTATGTCCTCCTTATCTCAATCTATGTGTCTAATAAACAAGTATATGTACTTAACATCTTTTATATCTATCTTTGTCTATATAATATCACTAATCATTATGAATTGCAAGTGTTATTTTTAAATTTATCGATATATATTTTTTATGAGGACTTTCGATATAAGATTTTTTATTTACTTTATATACATAAACGCAAAAGAAGAGCCTATTTAGGCTCTTCCTTGGAATTACTATTATTTTTTTAGATTCAACACAGCATCTACAAACCCTCTAAATAATGGATGTGCATTATTTGGGCGAGATTTCAGTTCTGGATGGGCTTGTGTACCAATGAAGAACGGATGGTTTTTCACTTCTACGGATTCTACAAGGCGACCATCTGGAGATGTACCAGAAATAACAAGACCTGCATCAGTCAATTGTTGACGGTATTCATTATTGAATTCGTAACGGTGACGATGACGTTCGTAAATGAGGTCTTCTCCGTATACTTCACGCGTTTTAGTGCCTGCTTCCACTTTGCACGGGTAGATACCAAGGCGCATAGTACCACCTTTTTTATCTACATCAACTTGATCAGACATCAAATCGATAACTTTATATTGTGCTTCTTCATTGAATTCGCTAGATGTAGCACCTTCTAAACCGCATACGTTGCGAGCAAATTCCATTACGGCTGATTGCATACCGAGGCAAAGACCGAGGAATGGAATGTTGTTTTCACGAGCGTATTGAATGGTACGGATTTTACCTTCTACACCACGGCTGCCGAAGCCACCTGGTACAATGATGCCTTCTACACCTTCAAACATGTCAACAGGACTCACAGACACGTCATCTAATTCTTCGGAATCAATCCAACGGATATTCACCTTTGTACCTGTTTCAATACCAGCATGGCTCAATGCTTCTGCTACAGAAAGGTACGCATCATGCAGTGCCACGTATTTACCTACGATAGCAACAGTGATATCTTTAGTAGGGTTCAAGATTTTATGAACCATTTCTTTCCAAGATTCCATATTACATGGACGATTTTCCAATTCCAATTTGCGGATAACGATATCATCTAAACCTTGTTCTTGCATCATCAATGGTACTTCATAAATAGAATTGCAAGTTTGGTTTTCAATAACCGCATCTGGTTCTACATCGCAAAACAATGCTAATTTTTCTTTCATTTCATCGGAAATATGTTTTTCACTGCGACATACAAGGATATCTGGTTGAATGCCGATACTACGCAATTCTTTTACGCTATGTTGTGTCGGCTTTGTTTTAAGCTCTCCAGCAGCATTGATATATGGTACCAATGTTACATGAATATAAAGCACATCATTACGACCTACATCTTTTTTCACTTGTCGAATAGCTTCCATAAAAGGTAAGCTTTCAATATCGCCGACAGTACCACCGATTTCCGTAATCACCACATCAGCATTGTCCTCTTTGCCTACGCGGTATACATTTTGTTTAATTTCATTAGTTACATGAGGAATGACTTGTACAGTGCTACCTAAATAATCGCCTTTACGTTCTTTATTAATAACAGACCAATATACTTTACCGGCTGTGATATTGGAACGTTTACTCAAATTGATATCGATGAAACGTTCATAGTGACCTAAATCAAGGTCAGTTTCAGCACCGTCATCGGTAACGAACACTTCACCATGTTGGTAAGGGCTCATTGTACCTGGATCAATATTAATATAGGGATCGAATTTTTGAATGGTTACATTAAAACCACGGTTTTTCAACAATCGGCCCAAAGATGCTGCAGTAATCCCTTTACCAAGAGAAGAAACAACGCCACCTGTTACGAAAATATACTTAGTTGCCATGATGCCTCCCACCTATTACATTTTTTCCGGAGCGGAAATACCTAAGATACCAAGCCCTTGACGTAAAACAAGAGCGATAGCAGTAATTAAACCAAGACGAGCTTGTTGCAAAGCTGGATCTACACCGATAATACGACCTTGACGGTAGAACGAGTGGAACATACCAGCCAAATCGTACAAATAACGAGCAATGCGATGCGGCGCACGATGCGTAGCAGCTTGCTGTATTTCTTCTGGGTATTCAGCTATTTTTTTAATCAATTCTAATTCCATTTCTCCTGTTAATGTAGAGAAATCAGTATTGCTATAGTCACCAAAAGCGATACCAGCTTCACGAACTTGATTATAAATGCTGTGAATACGAGCATGCGCATATTGGATATAATACACAGGATTGTCATTGCTTCGAGATTTCGCCAAGTTAATGTCAAAATCAAGTTGGCTATCAAGAGAACGCATCAAGAAGAAATAACGAGATGCATCAACGCCTACTTCTTCGATGAGCTCATCTAATGTTAGCGTATCACCACTGCGTTTAGATAATTTAACTAGTTCCCCATCGCGGAACAAAGCAACCATTTGCAACAATAAAATAGATAATTTATCTGGATCAAAACCGAACGCAGACATGGCTGCTTTCACACGGCACACATAACCATGATGATCAGCACCCCAAATATCAATCATTTCTTTAAAACCGCGCTCGTATTTATTGCGATGGTACGCAATATCCGCAGCAAGGTATGTAGGAACACCATTATCGCGGATTACAACGCGATCTTTATCATCGCCATAATCGGTAGATTTCAACCATAAAGCGCCTTCTTGTTCATAAATAGCACCAAGATTTTTCAATTCATCTACAGCGTATTTGATTTCATCTGTTTCATGAACGCTGCGTTCAGAGAACCAATTATCAAAGGTAACACGGAAATTACGCAATGTTTCTTCTAAACGAGCCAATTTTTCTTTCAAACCAGCTTCTTTAAAAAGTGCAATACGCTCTTCTTCTGGCATAGCCAATAATGTGTCATTGCCCACTTCTGCTACAATAGTTTTCGCTGTTTCGATAATGTCAATACCACGGTATCCATTTTCAGGATACACGAGAGCCCCTTCTGGAACTTCGAATGCAGGCATCGTACCATCATCATTGCGTTTTGGTGGGAATACCAATGTTTTTCCTTGCAATTCTTGGAAGCGGTATTCAATAGACAATGCCATATTGTCGATTTGGTTACCTGCATCATTAATGTAATATTCAGATTGCACATTGTAACCAGCAGCACGCAACAAATTCACTAGCGCACTACCATACGCCGCACCACGTCCATGTCCTACATGCAATGGACCTGTTGGGTTCGCACTAACATATTCTACTTGAATCGTATCTTTTGGACGAATCTCTGCCTTACCATATTCATCGCCAGCGTTCAAAATAGATTTCAATGTATCGTACACCATATCAGATTTCAGGAAGAAATTGATAAAACCAGCGCCAGCTACTTCAGCGCGGTCTAACCAATCAAAATTCATATGGCTAATTAAAGTCTCTGCAATGGCGCGTGGGTTTTGGCGCGCAACACGAGCAGATTGCATGGCAATATTCGTAGAAAAATCACCGAATTCCTTTTGAGGTGGCACTTCGAGTACGATTTCAGGATATTCCCCTGCAGGTAAACCACCACTAGTAATCGTATCTTGTAATGCCTGTTCAATTCCCGATTTCAGGATTTCCTTCATGTCCATGCTCTATTTCCTCCCGCACATCTATATCTAACTGATTGTAAAATTGCCATTCATCGTCAACGGAAATATCATATCCTAAATGAACATGACCTGTCCCATCGTGAAAGTCCACTGTTAATTCATGTGTTTTTACAGCCATCGGAATTTCTCCAAAAGGCGTTTCATACACGGTTTCTCTCTCTTCACCGAGAATATACTGATGTCGCATATTAACAGCACCAGTACGCAACAATACGATGGATCCATCGTAAATCTTGATAGTCGTTTTAACGCCATCCATTCCTGTTACGCTAGACTCCTCATAACGCACATATTGGGTGCCGTTTTTCTCATACCAAGTACCTGGAGAAATTAATTCCACTACTGTATCCTGTCCATCCCTATCTCGTTGTACACTTTTTACGGACACTAGAACCCGTTTCATCATTCATCCTCCATGGTCATAACATATCAATATATTATATCACATTGGATGTCTATTTTGAATGATTTATGAGGGCGATTTTTTTCGTCTTCGTCAATCGTTTGATAGCATATTCTCGCGACTGTGCATCTTGTTTCTGTTGAAAGCTTTCATAATACACCAACTCAACAGGGCGACGACCCCTCGTATATTTAGCGCCTCCAGGGATATCACCATTGTGAGCAGCTAAACGTTTCACTAAATCTGTAGTCCACCCACAATATAAGCTTTCATCAGCACAACGGAGAATATAGGTAAAATATAAGCCTTCCTCTTTCATTCTATATCGTTTATTACATCCATTCAAACACCAGAACTATACATATAACCTACATAATTATCCATATAGAAAGCATTACCAATCTATACTTTAACTATTTTGTAGCATCATCCGTAATAGGTTCGATAGAAATAGAATTAATCACTACTGGTTCTAAAGGTTTATCACGATTATCTGTTTTCACCTTACCAATTTTTTCCACTACATCCATACCTTGTACAACAACACCAAAAATAGTGTGTTTATTATCGAGATGCGGCGTAGGTCCTAGGGTAATAAAGAATTGGGAACCACCTGTATTAGGTCCACGGTTCGCCATAGCCAAAATCCCCATTCTATTAAAATGAAGATCATTAGAAAATTCATCTGGAATTTCATAACCCGGTCCACCAGCACCTGTGCCTGATGGGTCACCACCTTGAATCATAAATCCATCAATAACACGATGGAAAGTAACGCCATTGTAATACCCTTGTTTCACAAGATAATCAAAATTTTTCACTGTAATTGGCGCTTTAGAACCATATAGGCGAATTTTAATTTGTCCATAATTAGTATCAAAAATAGCATATTGATCTTCCACAGGAGCATTTGTAAAATTCGGCATTTTATTGACCGTTTCCGCCTGTGCTACAGGGGTAACAGATTTTTCTGTACTATTCGTACCACATGCCGAGATTGCCAATACAGATACACCAAGCAGGGCAGCTAATACCAAACGTTTTATATTCATAATAAACCTCTTTCACAGAAAAATACGTTAACTATAAATCAAATGTATGGGGCATACAATTCATAAGCTTGTAATATAGAAGAACCGCTCAACCCATGAGCGGTTCTCTTTTAGTATATCATGTTTTCACTAGAAAAACTGTTATCAAAAGATATTATTTAATCCAACCAAAATGCTTACACGCATTATAGATGCCATCCTTATCGCAATCGGTAGTAACATAATCGGCCTCTAGTTTTAATTCAGGTCGCGCATTGCCCATGGCGATATTGAACCATTCAGGTCTAAACATGGACAAATCATTATAACCATCACCGAATACCACTACTTGACTAGGTTCCATACCAAAATGTTCTATCATTTTATGAATGCCTAATGCCTTTTCCATAGGCTCATACAACACGCACCCCTCGCCGTAGCGAATAAGCTTGTGCGTCATGTGCTCAATATCCTTTTCCTCTTCTTCACCATCTTTAAAAAATACGTAAATTTTATAAAAATCCTCTACCCTGTGAAAGTCAAAATCAGGATCTACATGTGTTTTAAATACATCCCAATCGGGGTGCCATTCTAAAATTCCTTTATATGGTGTAATGCGACCTAAGTGATTGCGATCTGTAACAGCCCAAGGAATCTGTTTGGACTCCAAATATTCCAAATAATCAATGCACATATCCCGATTCATACCAATCATAGAAATCAGCTTATTATCGACGGTCACACTATGACCACCATCAGCTACAAAATCGACGAGTCCTGCCTTATCCGCAAAGCGTTGTGCATCCATTTGAATACGCCCAGTTGCCAGTGCCACGCGATGACCTTGCCGTTTCAACTCATCCAAGCAATATTGAGCGCTATCTGGAATATTTCCATTCGGCCATACCGCCAAAGTGTTATCGATATCAAAAAAGAAAAATTTCCGTTCCACAAGCCCTCCTTATATGCTATACACACTATATGACTCTTATCTCCAAATTTCCACTACCTGTCTTTACAATTTAATACTAGTAGCACAAGTCAAATCTATTCTGCCTCGCAACCACTCATTAGTTGAAACCGTTTTTCCTGTACTACATCAGGATATTTCTCACGGTCCACATCACTCAAAAACATATCTAATGGACGCACATACAAATCTCGATTATCATACAACTTCTGATACACCACCAACAGCTCTCCCGTTTCTGAATGGGTCGCCACATCTAGTACGTAATAATACATCCCCTTAAAATGACGATATAAACCACCTTTTACAATACTATCAGCACTAATCGCTTTCATCAGTAACCACCCACCTACAAAACTATACTCAAGATATTTTTCAACTAATGTTAATCAATCACCTATCAGAAATATTATCGTTAACCCTCGCGCCATACATTTCACTCCAATTTCATCACAGATTTTCTGTCTGAGCGTTTATTAGATAATTAACCTTTACTTTCATTATAAAAAGTCCGCCTTATAAAAGCAATAAAAAGCAGTAGATGTATTTAATATAGTTGATTAATTGCTGATTTACGAAAACGTACAAAAAAACGATACCTACTCTGTCTCCACTTTAGCCTCTCCAAAGCGCGCAGCGCACAAGAGAATCTAGTTAGTGGAACCAAAAGTAGGTATCAGTTCTAAATTTAATATTATAGATGAAATACTCAGCAATTAGTCCATTGCCCCAATAGCATTATCGCCTTTTTCATTCGCTTTTAAGCGCCTTATGAATGAGCCCGAAAATAAAACCTAGCACAGCAAAACTCACCCAGCCCATACCAATTCCTTGGAATGGAATATATTGAGTAAATACGGCTTTTAATACATCAGGTGCCCAGCCTGCAGTTTCTAATCCGCTCATCAATGCAGAAATCATCGTCAATCCAATAGTCCAACTATACACACAGCGACGACCATCAAAAAGGGCATCAGATAAAGCTAGGAAAATAATAACAATGGTCAACGGATATAAGAGCATCAACACTGGAATAGCAGCACTGATAATAGTTTTCAAACCAAACATACCGAGCCCAAAGGCAGCTATAGAGAAAATAACTACAAATACTTTGTAGCTAACCTTGCTATACAATTTGTGGAAATACGTACTGCAAGATGTAATTAAACCAATACTTGTACTGAGGCACGCCAATAATACGATAACCGCCAAAATCACTTGTCCCACAGCACCAAACAAAAAATCAGCACTCGCTGTAAGCACCGGAGCGCCAGTTTCAAATAAACCAAAGCGTTCCACGCTAGTAGCACCTATATTAGCAATAAAGATATATACAATTCCGAGGAGTGCTACTGCAATAGCACCAACCTCCATAACTGTTTTCGTCACCACCACTCTCGATGTAGCGCCACTGAGACGTA
This sequence comes from Veillonella caviae, assembly GCF_003992125.1. Taxonomy (GTDB): domain Bacteria; phylum Bacillota; class Negativicutes; order Veillonellales; family Veillonellaceae; genus Veillonella; species Veillonella caviae. The sequence goes on from NZ_RQUY01000005.1 coordinate 26,633, forward strand.
CAAAATCGATGACGAGAATGGCGAATACTACCGAAGCTAAGGCATCCATCGTATTATAACCATCTAGGAAACCTTGTAATACAGCGCCCCCAGCAGTTACATATTCACCTTGCGGCACTGCATAACCACCGAGTGGCGTAATAAAAGACTTGACAATTAATAGAAAAATAACCAATAACAAAGCAGGTGTTAGAATATTGCCAATACGATTTACAAGTTTTTGTGGACTAATAGATAACCATAAGGAAATGCCAAAGAACAGGGCTAAAAAGATTGGTTGCATATCCATAGCCACACCTTCGGTAAAAGGCTTGATAGCAATTTCATATGCTACTGTTCCCGTTCTCGGTGTAGCAAACATAGGTCCAATACTCAAGTACAATGCTACTGTGTAGATAAGACCATATACAGGGTGTACGCGACTAGCCAACTCCTGCACATCTTTACATCCAGAATACCCCATAGCCATAACGCCCAATAAAGGCAAACCAACACCAGTAATAACAAAACCAGCTAGAGCCCATCCTACATTAGATCCAGAGTGCTGACCTAATGCGGCAGGGAAAATTAAATTCCCAGCGCCAAAGAATAGGGCAAACAACATCATGCCTATAGCTAAATAGGCGCGTTTTGATAGATTCTGAGTTCCATCCATAAAGTTACCCCCTTTTTAAGATAATAAAATTAATACCCTTATTATATCGGAATTACAGGTATCGGTATAGTATCAACATCGATTTGTATCGATGTTAATATAAATTTATTTCCTATAAGAACTAAGACAATCTCTCCAAATGCACTTGCACATCATAAAACGTACTACCCCAACCTTCATCTGTAGGTCTGTCTGCTGTAAGAGCATTGATTCCTACACAGGGGTCACTACATTGTTCTTGCCACCATACACCAAGCGTTACGAGGGTGCCTTCGCGCACACTTTTATCAAGATAGGCAGTGATTTCCATACGACCACGGTTATTATAAATGGCCACCCGATCACCATCTACGATGCTATAATCGCTAGCATCCACAGGATTGATGCGTAAATTCATAAGTTCTTCATCGCCGTAATCTAATTCGCAAAAACTAGAATCTAAAATACGAATATCATTGCCGTTAATGAGCCAAAATGGCGCATCATCACCGTATGGCGCAGTATATTGAATGAGAGGGACACTTTCACAAGGATTCAATATTTCGATTTTGCCAGATAACGTTTTAATATCTAATTTGTAATTCTCAGGCAGCATCATCTCTACAGGTTCACCGGCCAACAACAAATCTTGCTCTTCTTGTGAAAGCAAATCAGAGCCGCGCACCATAGATTTGATAAGGTCCGTTTCAGATTGTTTAAAAAACGCATCATCAAGTCCCATACGTTGGGCTAGTAATGAAATAACATCCCAATTAGATTTTGATTCACCAATAGGGTCAATTAATTGATATCCCACACCGATTGTATAGTGACCATATGGATTGTAAATATCATTGTGTTCCACCGATGTAGTGGCAGGTAGAATAATATCTGCGTATTTGCAAGTATCCGTAAAGAATCGTTCATGAACGGTGACGAATAAATCATCTCTCATGAGGCCACGGCGCACGAGATTTTGATGAGGTGCCGTAATAGCCGGATTGGAGGAAAAAATATAAATACTATGAATTGGAGTAGTTCGGAATTCTGAGTCCAAGCCATGTTCATAAAGAGCATTGGGATTCGTCAACAAATCACCTAAAAGAATCATAGGCATCACCCGTTTAGGCGGAGCAGGATGATTTGGTTGCTGCATATAAGATTTATCTAAAAATACTCCAGTACTAGCACTAGATAACAATCCTCCGCCTAAATGCCGCCATGCTCCTACGACGGCAGGCAAAGCATTAATACAGCGACAAGTCATGGCACCATTGCCATACCGAGACAATCCACTGCCGAGGCGAATAAACGGTGCTTTCGATGTAGCATAAGCATGTGCCAATTCTGTCATTTGCGACACAGATACGCCACAAATTTCAGATGCATATTCAGGAGTAAATCGGGGCAATACTTGTTCTACTAATTCATCGTAACCTTGTACATAACGCTGGATAAATTCAATATCATCAAGACCATCTCTATGGATAATGTGCATCATCCCCAATGCTAATGCGCCGTCTGTGCCTGGCTTTATATATACATGATGATGAGCCTGATCAAAAGTATATGTTTTGTGGGTGTCAACAATCCATACTTGAGCGCCTTTACGTTTAGCTATATTTACATCGTGCAAAATATGTACATCTGTGGCCGTCGCGTTGATTCCCCACAATATAATGCAATCACTATGTTGTGCTTCTTGCGGTTTAATAGCCAAAGTATTGCCATATAAGGATTTAAATCCCGCTTGTTTTGCAGGAGAGCAAATACCTCTATCTTGATCTGTAGCACCGATACGACGGAAAAAATAATCTGCTGCAGGACTATTTACAGCTCCCATAGTACCTGCATAGGAATAACGCAGAATACTTTCACTGCCATATTGATTGATAACTTCTTTAAAATTATTGACAATCGCATCAAGCGCCTCATCCCAAGAGATAGGCATATACTCGCTAGGCCCTATCCCCTTTTTCCCCACTCGTTTTAACGGTGTTGTAAGTCGTTTAGGGGAATGGATGATTTTTTCATAATGCGTCATCTTAGGACACAAAGCCCCTCTTGTGAAAGCGTGTTCTCTATTACCACGCACCTTGACTATCCTATTATTATCTACAGTTACGATTAATCCACATGCATCGGGACAATCGTAAGGACATACACTCTTGTACTCTTTCATACTAGTAGCTCCTTTAGCTCTCCCCTATATACTCAGTTTTCTCTATATATTTAGTACTTCGCTCGACATACTTAACGATTCTACCTATATAGTACCATACAAGTAAAACAGTGATGTATATTTATATTATCCAATATATTGTAATTATACCCAAAACGATATTGTTATCAACATAATTATCCACCAATATACGTCATACCATCTTTGCATATCAATACATTTTATAATAAGAATTATAATTTATTCTACAAATATATATCAAAATTTTTAATGTATACTCATTAGATGCACAATAAATATCGATACTTTTCGGTATCTATCTATGTTTATAGAGAGTCAAATTTAATAATAAACTTCATAAAAATACTCAAAATCATTCTATAGACATCCATTCTATTACAGAAACGCATAACACTTTATTTTTAGCTATAATCTAGTATTTTACTAATGTATAAGGATTTATGTATCAAAAATCACACCTAATTATGCATATTAAGTAATGTATTTCGCTATGTAAAACTATTCAATATCTGAATATTGTGTGCTATACTGACATTGTCATTTGAGAGGTATACAACTCGATAACAAATTCATCATGTTATATGTGCTTAATGATGGATGACATGGAGTTGGCTATATCTAGTACATTTTTTCTGAAAAGAGGTTTTAACAATGGCAGACGCAAAAAACACTGTGCTATTCCCTTATGAAACACTAAAAAAACTTTGCATGGACGCATTCCAAAAATTCGGTTTCTCCGAAAAAGAAGCGGACATCATCCAAGATGTACTTTTGACTTCCGACTTGTTCGGTATTCAAAGCCATGGTATGCAACGTATGGTTCGTTACCACAAAGGTATCGAAAATGGTTTGATTAAAATCGACGCAAAACCAGAAGTTGTATTCGAAACTCCTGTATCCGCTGTTATCGAAGGTAACGACGGCATGGGCCAAGTATTGGGCCACAAAGCTATGGAAATGGCTATTGAAAAAGCGAAAAAATCCGGTGTTGGTATCGTATCTGTACGTAACTCCAACCACTATGGTATCGCTGGTTACTACGCAAAAATGGCTTCCGATCAAGGCTTAATTGGTTTCTCCTGTACTAACTCCGAAGCAATCATGGTTCCTACATATGCTCGTAAAGCTATGCTTGGTTCCAACCCTATCGCTTGGACAGTACCTGCTGATCCTGTAGATTTCTTCTTCGATTGCTCCACTACAGTAGTAACTCGTGGTAAATTAGAAATGTACAACAAAATGGCTAAAGCTACTCCAGATGGCTGGGCTGTAAATAAAGATGGTGTTCCTTCCACAGATGCAGCAGAAGTGCTTGGCAACATCTCCCGTCATGAAGGCGGCGGTATCCTTCCTTTAGGTGGTGCTACAGAAGTTCTTGGCGGTCACAAAGGTTATGGTAATGGCATGATTGCTGAGTTATTCTCCTCCATCTTATCCCAAGGCGGCACTTCCAACAAATGTATGGTTGGCGGTCGTTCCAATATTTGCCACGGCTTCATGGCTATTAACCCTGAGTTCTTCGGCGATGCTGCGGAAATCAAAAAACACTTCTCTCAATTCTTACAAGAATTACGTGAAGCACCTAAAGCAGAAGGTCAAGATCGCATCTACACTCATGGCGAAAAAGAAAATGAATCCGTTGAAAAAGTTAAAGCAGAAGGCATTCCTGTACTTAATGGTACAATGGTAGAAGTGCTTGAACTTTGCGAAGCTTTGGGCTTAGACTTCTCCTCCTACTTCGGCGATTACAGACCAGAAGCTCCTGCTAACATGTTCAAAGGTAACTACTAATACCTAAATACTTAGTAAATGGCCCTAACTAGGACATGTAGATAGCATAGAAAGGGACATAAACTTGGTTTATGTCCCCTTCTTTCTTTTTAACACCGTATGGTGTTAAAAAATTTTATACCCTTTATCAATTTTTATGATAAGTCTATTGTTTATTTTTATTTAAAGCCTTATTTTATCTGACTTATTACAATTTAATAGAGTAGCAATAAACTCATCAAAATTATTGATTAGGGTAACTGCATCGTCCTAGACGCTATATAAAAGTTTATATTTAACGAAAGGATGATTCCACAAATGAGTGCCTTAACAGTACTTCTAGCCCTCTTGCCAATCATCTGGTTAATTGTGGCTCTATCAATTCTAAAATTGCCTGCATGGAAAGCCACTTCCGTAGCAGCAATCGGCTCTTTCATTGTAGCCATTACATATTTCCAAGCGGATCCAATGATTATGTTGTCCGGTGCCCTCGAAGGTGCAGCTCTTGCTATTTGGCCAATCCTTTTGGTTATCACAGCAGCTATCTTCGTTTACAACCTTGTAGTACATACAAAAGCTATGGAAACCATTAAAACAATGTTGTCTTCCGTAACCAGCGATATGCGTGTACTCGCATTATTACTTGCATGGGGCTTCGGTGCTTTCATGGAAGGTATGGCTGGTTTCGGTACAGCCGTTGCGATTCCTGCAGCAATGATGGTAGCTGTTGGTTTTGACCCACTCAAATCTATCATTGCTTGTCTTGTTGCGAATTCCGTACCAACTACATATGGTTCCATCGGTATTCCAACAACAACATTGGCATCTTTAACAGGTCTTGACCCTGTACATCTTGGTACATTCATCGCTGTTCAATTATTCTTATTAAACCTTATCGCACCGTTCTTCGTAGTTATGATTATCGGTGGCGGTTTCAAAGCACTAAAAGGCGTATTTCTAGTAACATTCCTTTCTGGTCTTGCCCTTGCAGTGCCAGAAGTTATTATCAACAAACTACTTGGCCCTGAATTATCTGTAATCTCTGCTTCTATCGCTATCATGGCTGTTATCATTCTTTGTGCAAAATTCTTACCACCGAATGATCCTGCATACCAAGTTAAACAAGCAGACGCACCAAAAGTTTCTGGTAGCGAAGGTGTAATTGCAGCAATGCCATTTATCTTAATTTTCGTATTGTTATTATTAACTTCTAAATTGTTCCCTGCTATCAATGGTCCTTTGGCATCTATTAAAACATCTGTGCCAATCTACCAAGGCGAAGGAGCTAAACCTTACACATTCGTATGGATTGCTACACCAGGTATCATGATTTTCATCGCTGGTATCCTTGGTGGTTTTATTCAAAAAGCATCTGCTGGTGAAATCTTTGGTACTTTAGGTTCTACAGTTAAAAACTTGAAATTTACATACCTCACTATCATCACAGTTGTAATGACTGCAAAATTAATGACATACTCTGGTATGACTATTGAAATCGCAAATGCATTAGTTGCCGCTACTGGCACTATGTACCCAGCATTCTCCCCTATCGTAGGTGCTTTAGGTGCATTCTTAACAGGTTCTGGTACAAATTCCAATGTATTGTTTGGCCCATTACAAATTGCATCTGCTCAAAGTTTAGACCCTGCAAACTGGGAAGATCTTGGCTTCTGGTTGGCGGCAGTTAACTCCGGCGCAGCTGGTATTGGTAAAATGTTATCTCCACAATCTATCGCCATCTCCATTGGTGCTGTAGGGCCAGCTTTAAAAGCATATCTTGACAGCCACAAGGAAATTACTCCTGAAGAGGCACACAAATTAGAACACGAAGTAGAAGCAAACGTTATCATGAATAGCGCTTTCAAATACTTCTTGATTTTCATCATCATGCATGGTGCCATTGCATTCTTTGGACAAAATTATATCCACGTAATTCACAAAGTTTTCTTCTAATAGAACTTGTGACAACAGCCCCGATTTGAAATCGGGGCTGTTCTACATTGCTCGTCTCTATAAATCTCTACATCAATTTAACAAACAAAGAAGGTTATTATGGAATCAACAAGAAATGTATCCCTCTTTCTCATCGTATTTCTAGGCTCATTAACAGCTATTACGCCATTAGCTACGGATTTATATTTACCAGCATTACCGATTATGCCAGAGGAGCTAAACACAAGTGCATCTCTTATCCAAATGACTATCGGTATTATGACCTTTGGTATCGCTTTCGGGCAATTATTAGGCGGTCCATTGAGCGATAAATTCGGACGTAAAAAGCCGCTCATTATAGGCAATCTCTTATGTGTACTTGCTAGCATTCTCTGCGCCTATGCACCGAACATAGAAACTCTACTGATAGGTCGTTTTTTACAAGGTTTTACGGGATCTATCGGGGTTGTCATTGCCAAGGCAATTTCTCGCGATTATGCATCCGGAGCAGAACTAATGCGCCTCATGTCCCTATTAATGCTCGTCAATGGATTAGCGCCAGTCATAGCTCCTCTCATCGGAGGGCAACTACTTATTTTCTCTACTTGGCGTTTTATCTTTATCATTCTTGCCGCATTCTCTGCTATTTTATTATTAGGCTCTTTCCTATTTACTGAAAGCCTACCGCCAGAAAAACGCATCGAAGGAGGAATTGTGACGGCCTTCAAAAGCTACAGCACATTATTAAAAGACAACTTTTTCCTCGGTCAATCCTTGGTACAACTCTTCGCCTTTGGCGCATTCTTTGCTTACATTACGGGCTCCTCTTTCGTATATCAAAACATCTTTAACCTCTCTGCTCAAGAATTTAGCTACATGTTCGGTATCAACAGCTGTGGGATTATCGCCGCAAGCTTTATCGCCACCAAAGCAAGCAATGTAATAGAAACGAAAAGCATCCTTCACTTCAGTCTTTGGCAATTGACCATCGGTTCTATTTTATTCTTAATCGCTATGGTATGGGAATGGTCTTTAATACCAACTAGCATCATTCTATTCTTCACTGTATGCACCGTGTCTGTTTACGGCTCTGCTGGATTCTCTCTGTCCATGGCGAAATACGGTCACCTCGCAGGCAGTGCCTCCGCAATTTTAGGATTTGCAGGTATGTTCTCTGCCGGCTTCGTAGCTCCTCTCGTTGGCATCGGTGGTGAAAGTACAGGTATTCCAATGGGTGTTGTTATGGTCATATGCGCCGTATTATCCCTAGCATTCTATTACACCATGATCGCCAATAAAGATTAATAAGTCATAATAAACGACAAAATAATATAATAGCCCTAACTTAACTAACTATATTAAATTACACTGCCTAATGCGACAATATTAATATACTATGTATCAAATCCTATAAAGATAGCACAAAAGACTAGCATTTCACTAGAATGCTAGTCTTTTTGTATTTTAGATTATCTATATATTACTCTTAAAGGTCAGTATCATCATATCTACCTAAGCAATTATCACTATAGACGACAGTTTACTCAAACATGGTTGCCAACAATAATTTCAACCGATTAGCCTGATTAACAGCACTCGATCCTGGGTCGTAATCAATAGCAGCAATGCGCACATCTGGATAGGCTTCAGATAATGTTTTTACCATCCCTTTCCCAGTAACATGATTTGGTAAGCAACCAAATGGTTGTAAACATACTACTTGTTTTGCACCTTTTTCGATAAGGTCTATCATATCCCCCGTAAGAAACCAGCCTTCGCCACATTGGTTGCCAAGGTCGATAAAATGGGATGCCTCTTTTGCCACTTTTGTCATCCGTTGTAGTGGGTCGAAATGTTTCGATGCCGCAACAGCTTTAGCATATGGCAAACGATAGAGTTCCAACGCCTCTCTCGCCAATGTACCAAAGAAACCAGATAACCATGTACCGTCCAAGTGTTTAGCGCGATATGTACTGTCCATAGCACAGTATAAGAAAAAGTCTAAGAGACCAGATGTAATAACTTCGCCACCTTCTTTTTCAATCAGTTCATTAATATGATTATTCGCACTAGGGTGGAATTTTACATAAATTTCTCCTACTACGCCAACACGTGGTTTAACAATGCTTTTATCAATAGGCAAATTATCAAAATCTTTAATGATATTCTTAATGTAACTATTGTATTGACGCAAACTAGCCGTCGTAATGTGCTGACGCAACTTATCAATCCAATAATCACACAGTGCATTAACAGATCCAGGATTCATCTCATAAGGCCGAGTTGCCAATACACATTGCATCAATGCATCACCGTATACAATGGCTTGAATCATTCGATGTAAGAACCGCTTCGTCAAGGAAAATCCTGGTTGTTTTTCCATATTGCTAGCGTTGAGAGATAAAATAGGCACCTGTTTAATACCTGCATCAATCAAAGCTTTACGAAGGTAACCAATGTAGTTCGTCGCACGACAGCCACCACCTGTTTGAGAAATAATAACCGCTGTCTTATTTACATCATATTTTCCTGAAAGCAAAGCTCTCATCAACTGGCCTACAACAATGATAGCAGGATAGCACGCATCATTGTTAATATATTTTAGTCCCACCTCGATATCTTCACGAGTCGGCGCCGATAACATTTCAAAATCATAGCCTTCTGAACGGAGCACTGGGTCCAAGAGGCTAAAATGGATTGGTGACATTTGAGGCACTAGAATTTTATAAGACTGTGCCATTTCCTTCGTGAATACAATACGTTCATAATCGTATGCTGGCATTGTATCAACTTGCGTTTCTACAGATACCTCAGAATTATGGCGGTGACGCATACTCCGTGCCATAACAGACTGTAACGAGCGCAATCGAATTGTAACAGCTCCTAGATTGGTACCTTCGTCAATTTTAAGAAGGGTATGGATTTTATGCTTTGCAGACAAAATATCTTTCACTTGATCTGCTACGATAGAATCGAGTCCACAACCAAAGGAGTTGAGTTCTACAATTTGGAATCCTTCTGTACGGCTCACAAATTCTGCAGCACGATATAAACGGCTATGATAGGACCATTGATCCACAACGCGAAGATGCTTGATGTCTTGCCCCAATGGCGCCACTCCATCTTCGGTAAGCACAGCCATACCGAGAGATGTAATGAGCTCAGGAATACCATGGTTAATACCAGAATCCAAATGATAAGGGCGACCTGCTAATACAATGGTCGGCACTTGCTCTGCTACGAGTCGAGAAACAATTTTTTTCGTTTGTTCTCGATAATCAGCTTTACAAGACTCTTGCTCATCCCATGCTACATCTACAGCATAGGAAATTTCGGATTTAGAAAAACCTAATCCTTTAAGTGCTTTCACAAGCGCAGAAACAAGAGATTGTTTATCTGCTAAGGGCAAAAATGGTGCATAAAACGGCGTATCACCAATCACATCTTGCATATTGTTTTTAATAAGTTCCGCATAGGAAATGACCATTGGGCAGTGATAATTATTGTCTCGACTAAATTCCTTTGGCCCATGTTGTACACAAGGATACCAGATAAAATCTACTTGAGCATTCGCCAAATCGCGGATATGACCGTGTACCGCCTTTGCAGGATAGCACGCTGTGTCGGACGGAATAGTATCTATCGCCTTATTGTACTGATTTTTCGTCGTATATTCTGAAAGCACCACTTCACAGCCCAATTTATTAAAGAATGTGAACCAAAATGGAAAGTCCTCATACATATTGAGGACACGTGGGATGCCAATACGCAATTTACCTTCAAATTCAGGCAAATTTTTCTTCAAATAGTAGTCAAAATATCGGCGCAATTTCGCGTCGACCATATTCGGTACAGGTTTGCGCTTTTCCTGAATCATATCTCCTGCACCGCGATCACAACGATTCCCAGTTACATATGTGCGCCCATCGGAGAAAGCATTAATGGTGAGCATGCAATTATTGGAACACAATCCACAGTTGCGCATAGATGTAGATACCTTCAATGAATGTAAGCCGTTTAAGTCTAAGAGTGTACTATATGGTAATGCAACACCGTCTGCGGTTATCATTGCTGATTGATTTGTATCAGCAGTAGTCACATTAGGTAGTACTACAGATGCAACAGAATTAGCAGCCCCTTGATTTGCTGTAGCAGATGTACCGACATGACTATGTTCTTTGGCTGCGTCTATATGCTCAGCCGCAGCCTCGGATGCCAGGAGAGCCATGCCGTAAGCACCCATAAGGCCTGACACATCTGGGCGGATAACTTCAACCCCCATGAGTTTCTCAAAAGCACGGAGCACAGATTCATTATAGAAGGTACCACCTTGTACTACTACGTGTTCTCCTAATTCTTTTGGATCTTTTACTTTTAATACTTTGTACAAAGCATTTTTAATAACGGAATACGCCAAACCAGCTGCAATATCGGGTACAGTAGCACCTTCTTTTTGCGCTTGTTTTACCTTGGAATTCATAAATACAGTACAGCGAGATCCCAAGTCGATTGGCATCGGTGCTAACAAGCCCTCTTTAGCAAATTGGTCGATAGGAAGGCGTAAGGATGTGGCAAAGGTGTCGATAAAGGAACCACAGCCAGAGGAACAGGCTTCATTTAATACGATATCCTCAATATACCCATCACGAACTTTAGTACATTTCATATCTTGTCCGCCTATGTCTAAAATAAAGGACACATCTGGGCAGAAAAATTGGGCTGCACGATAATGAGCAATGGTTTCAACTTCACCAATATCAATACCTAAAGCTCTTTTTAGAAATGTTTCACCATAACCTGTTACACCAGAATGTCCAATGTAAGCGTCTTTTGGTAAAAGCTCATAAATTTTCTCTATTATTTCACGAGATTTTTCCAATGGCTTGCCATAGTTAGGACCATAGTGAGAGAAAATAATTTCATTATGGCTGTTAATGAGCACCACTTTCAGCGTTGTAGATCCAGCATCAATACCGAGGTAACATGGACCTACAGCATCTTCAATGCGCGCCTTTGGTGTTACTGCCTTATTATGCCGAGCACGGAATTTGGCTAACTCTTCTTCGTTGTTAAATAGAGGTTCCATGCGATCTGTAGCATCCATAGGAATACCGATGAGATCACCGATTTCTTTCGTTAGTTGCCCCACCGTAATATGACGGCAACCATCACTCATCAAAGCCGCACCTACGGCAATAAATAATTCGCCGTTCTCGGGGATAATACGATGTGTTTCATCAAGTCCCAACGTATGGCAGAAGCATTGGCGAAGTTCGGATAAGAACGTCAATGGTCCCCCAAGAAATACCACATTACCTTCGATTTTATGACCACATGCAAGGCCTGCAATAGTCTGATTTACGATAGCTTGAAATACAGATTTCGCGATATTCTCATGAGATGCCCCTTGATTTAACAAGGCTTGTACATCTGTTTTTGCAAATACCCCACAACGAGCCGCAATAGGATATGTTGTATCAGCGTTCATAGCCAATTCGTTTAACCCAGATGCATCAGTTTGGAGCAATGTGGCCATTTGATCAATAAAGGCTCCTGTACCACCTGCACAAGAACCATTCATACGATGCTCCGCAGTTTGACCAAGATACGTAACCTTTGCATCTTCCCCACCAAGTTCGATAATAACATCTGTTTGTGGATATAATGCTTTCACAGCCTTCGTCTCTGCAATTACTTCTTGTACGAAAGGTATACGCACCTTATCAGCCATAGCCATACCACCAGACCCAGTAATAGCTACGCGCACACATGCATCTTCATACCCTACTTGAGCTTCTTTCAATAAGGTATACACTGTATCTATAATATTGGCATAATGACGAATATATTTTTTGTACAAATAGTTACCGTGTTCGTCCAGGAGCACAACTTTCACAGTCGTCGAACCAACATCGATCCCCATGCGTAACAATTGTTGCATATAAACCTCTCTTATACTAAATAAGCACTATGTGTATATTATACATCATCTACTTTATTTATCTATGATATACATATATCGATAAAATATAAAGGATATACATTACAGGAATAGTGTATTATTCAATAACAACTGTTTACCCTAAAAATACATTGCCATACAAAAAGGTCACCCTAGAGATAAACTCTCTAGGGTGACCTTTTATCACCTACAGGAAATCAAAATTTAGTTCTTTATTAAAATTTGATGCGCTTATATGTATTAACGTTTAACACGAACCCGTTCAATCGTTGGATTCCCATTATTATCCGTAGCGATTGTATCGATTCGAATATATTTTAATTCAGGATCAAATTCTTTCACTAATTTACTAAGATCTCCATGTGGATCAAGTTCTGGATGGCTTCCTGCACCGTTCATCAATGCTCGATATACTACAGCAGCAAATTCATATCGAGTCATCATCCGATCACCACCAAAGTTACCATCTGGATAACCTTCAACAATGCCCGCACCAGCTAATCTCGATACATATTCATATGCCCAATGGTTCTCAGGAACATCAGGGAACAATGAGGATTTATCCAACTTAACGCCTTGGTTCTCACTCACTAAGGAATGAACCAAACTGGTCAACTCAGCCATAGCTTGACGCATATCTTTTATCTCTTTTGCCATAGCTACTCGAGATGTAGATACATGATTACCTTGTCCAAGTTTTACACTTACCCCAGCATTAATCATGTTTTCACCACCACCTAAGGATGCACCGACACTAAACATAGTATCTTCATTAGGTCTATAATATGCGCCAATAGCCGCTGCATTTGCACCAGCATAATTACCATAGCCTGCTGCAAAATCCCATTTATCATCTGGGTCAAAATCCAACGGATGTAACGCTGCCAATGCGGCTGCATTCGCACCAGCGTAGTTAATACGTTCGCCTAATTTTTGACCTACACGATTCAATTGGCTTACATTAACAGCATCATCATCTGCAGTACCAGCTGCGACACGATGAATTTGATTACCTCCCATGTCCACATTATCCGCTTGGATAGATACTGCTCTTTCAGCTACCGTTTTCCCATTAACAGATGCATTTCCTGTAACTACAATACCATTGCCAGTAACAGTAGTTTCGCGAGTAACCTCAACTGTTTCACCAGCACTAGTTGTATCGGTTTCCTTTGTTGTAAAAGTAGCACTAGATAAGCCTTTTAAATCTTTTGCCAACTTAACATCAAAACCATCATGAGATGCATTAGTAACTACACCAATATTACGGTCTGTTAATGCATCACTAGCTGCGCCACCATTTAGCTTAAAGGTATCACCTAAACCTATAGTAACCTTATCAGGATTATTGTTCACATCCTTAGTATCACTGCTAAATACGCGACCACCAGTGATTTTATCATCTACAGCTTTCAATTGATCTTCGGTAGCTGCTCGACCACTAGTAATAGCATCTGGGTTCCAGGTCTTATTAGTTAAACCAGTAATAGTAGAACTATCGCCATTTACAGATACGCCACCCACCGTGATTGTATCCTTTGTAATAGCTGTACCACCATTACCACCAACAGTAACCTTACCGTTATTTCCATCAATAGAAACCGCTTTATCTCCAGTACCTACAGCAAAGGAATCACTTAATTTTACTTCAAATGTTTTATTTGTAGCATCATTATTGACACCTGGTGTTACAATAATACCATTTCCAGCTGTAACAGTAGTCACCGTATTAGTATCATTTTCCTTAGCTATAGACTCAGCGATATTTTTTACATCTCCAATATTAGCGGCATTATCAAGCGTATTATACACTGATTTTCCATCAACGATGCTTGATGCACCAGATCCAACTTTCGTAATTTGATTACCGCCCATAGCCACATCATCTTTAGAAAGCTTAATAGCTGTATCACCAGTTCCGATAGTTAAACCGTCTTTTGTGAGATTTGTACCATCAGTACCACCAATATTAACAGAATCTTTTGTCACCGTAGTCCCTGTGCTACCGCCAACATTAACCTTTCCAGCAGTTCCATCTACAGTAACACTCGTATTGCCACTACCTACTGTGAAAGTATCATTTAATTTTACTTCAAATGTTTTATTTGTAGCATTATTATTGGCACCTGGTGTTACAGTAATACCATTACCTTGTGTAACAGTGGTTACTGTATTAGTATCATTTGCTTTAGAAACAGACTCTGCAATATTTTTCACATCACCAATATTAGCAGTATTATCAAGCGTATTATACACAGGTTTTCCATCAGCTTCACCAGACGCACCAGATCCAACCTTCGTAATTTGATTACCACCCATAGATACTTTACCAGTAGTAATGCTAATCGTTTTATTACTATCTGCTGGATTAGTAATGGTCAAACCACTATTGTTCACTACTGTATTGCCTGTTGTGATGGAGCCATCTGCAGTTAAGTTAATGTTTTTAGCTAATTGTACTTTCAATTTGCCGCCTGTAGCATTTACACCTATGTTATTATCTGTCAACTTCGCAGCATCTGCACCACCTACAATGTCCAACTGCTCATTTAATTTCTTAGTAATGACAGTAGTATTATCACCTTTGAATGTAAGACCATCGTCCATGGTTGCTACTTGATGAGTATTGTTATTGCTATCTGTGTAGACAATGCGGTCTGCACTTGTTGCAGAACCTACTGGATTGTTTACATTTGGATCAAGTGTTGCTTTACCGCTATCGGTTGTGATATCGATGGATACGCCATCTTGACCGTCTTTACCTTTAGGACCTGTTAAGCCAATGTGACCTACACCGTCTTTACCAGCAATGGATACAGCATTTTTACCATCTTTACCAGAAATACCTACTTTACCATCTACACCATCTGCGCCATTTTTGCCATTAGGACCTGTAATAGATACGCCATCCTTACCGTCTTTACCGACTTTAATGGAATCAGTAGTAATAGCATTGTTCATCAAAATAGTAATATTACCATTTGCATCAATTTCAGTGGTCAAGTTGTCTGCACTATACGTATACCCAGCTTGCTTAGCTGTACCTTGTACGGTTACTGTGCTGCCCAATTTAGCATTGTATGTAGTGCCACTGTTCGCTGCAAAGCTAAGACCTTTACCTATTTCAGTTGTGTTATTTGTGACACGATTATAAATATTGTTCACCGTATTAGCAATGTTATCTACAACATTTTTGCTAGCTACGTTTTTGAGGACTACATCATTATTTACAGAACCATTTGCATTTTGTACTTTCAAGGTAATATTACCATCTGTATCTACAGCATATTTACCTTCAGAACCATCTACTGGGTTCGCTACTAAGCGCATATCTTGATTCAATGTATTTGTTAAATCAAGGGATACAGTGCTACCGTCATTTTTAGTTAGCGTTACGGTTTTGCCATCTGCAGAAGTCATAGCACCTGTTACATAGTAATCATGTAATCCAGTTACGTTAGCAGTTAAGTTATTAGTACCTGTTAGCGTTGCTGTACCGTTACCATCTGCATTATAAGTAGCAGAGCCACCTGTAATGTATTTATCATTAGCTGCCGCAATTTGTTTTACATCACCAATGTTAGCTGCATTACTATCAATATTACCACCAGAAGCTACATTGACAATTTGTTTACCACCTGCATTAATACCACCTGTTGTAATAGATGGACCACCAGTAATGGTCAAACCACCATTATTAATAGCTGTATCACCGATAGTAATAGAACCTGTATTAGTAAGGTTGATGTTTTTAGCCAGTTGTACTTTGAGCTTGCCATCATTAGTAGCGTTCACACCGATGTTGTTATCTGTCAATGCGCCTGTAGCACCGCCTACAATGTCTAACTGCTCATTTAATTTCTTAGTAATAACAGTTGTGTCATCGCCTTTGAATTTGAGACCATCATTCATAGTGGCTACTTGGTGAGTATTGTTATTGCTATCTGTATAGACAATACGATCTGCACTTGTTGTAAAACCTACTGGATTGTTCACAGATGGATCTAGGGTTGCTTTACCACTGTCGGTTGTGATGTCGATGGATACGCCATCTTGACCGTCTTTACCTTTAGGACCTGTTAAGCCAATATGACCTACGCCGTCTTTACCAGAGATAGATACAGCGTCTTTGCCGTCTTTACCAGCAATGCCTACTTTGCCATCTACACCATCTGTGCCATTTTTGCCATTAGGACCTGTAATAGATACACCGTCCTTACCGTCTTTACCGACTTTAATGGAATCAGTAGTAATAGCATTGTTCATCAAAATAGTAATATTACCATTTGCATCAATTTCAGTGGTCAAGTTGTCTGCACTATACGTATGCCCAGCTTGCTTAGCTGTACCTTGTACGGTTACTGTGCTACCCAATTTAGCATTGTATGTAGTGCCACTGTTCGCTGCAAAGTTAAGACCTTTACCTATTTCAGTCGTGTTATTTGTGACACGATTATCAATATTGTTCACCGTATTAGCGATGTTATCTACAACATTTTTGCTAGCTACGTTTTTAAGGACTACATCATTACTTACAGAACCATTTGCATTTTGTACTTTCAAGGTAATATTACCATCTGTATCTACAGCATATTTACCTTCAGAACCATCTACTGGGTTCGCTACTAAGCGCATATCTTGATTTAATGTATTGGTTAAATCAAGTTTGACAGAAGTGCCATCGTTTTTAGTCAATGTCACGGTTTTACCATCTGCTGAAGTCGTAGCACCTGTTACATAGTAATCATGTAAATCAGTTACATCCACTGTTAAACCGTTTGTACCGGTTAATTTTGCTGTACCTGTACCATTATCTGCATAGGTTGCTGTACCACCTGTAACGTATTTATCATTAGCTGACGTAATTTGTTTTACATCATCAATGTTCGCTGCATTCGTACCTGTATCTCCACCAGAGGCTACATTGGTAATTTGTTTGCCACCTGCGTTGATACCGCCCGTTGTGATGGATGGACCGTTTTGAATGGTCATACCACCGTTATTGATAGTTGTACCACCAATAATCACAGAACCTGCATCAGTGAGGTTGATGTCTTTAGCCAGTTGTACTTTAAGCTTGCCATCCTTAGCATTCACACCGATGTTATTATCTGTCAATTTGTCAGCTGCTGCACCACCTACGATGTCTACTTGTTCATTCAATTTCTTAGTAATAACAGTTGTGTTATCACCTTTGAATGTAAGTCCATCGTTCATAGTGGCTACTTGGTGAGTATTGTTATTGCTATCTGTGTAGACAATACGATCTGCACTTGTTGTAGAACCTACTGGATTGTTCACAGATGGATCTAGGGTTGCTTTTCCACTACCAGTTGTAATATCGATGGATACACCAGATGCACCATCAGCACCTTTAGGGCCTGTTAAGCCAATATGACCTACACCGTCTTTACCAGCAATGGATACAGCGTCTTTACCGTCTTTACCAGCAATGCCTACTTTACCATCTACGCCGTCTTTAGCGTTAGGACCTGTAATAGATACGCCATCCTTACCATCTTTACCGACTTTAACGGAGTTAGCCGAAATGGCATCGTCCATCTTAATGGTAATATTACCATTTGCATCAATTTCAGTGGTCAAGTTGTCCGCACTATATGTATGACCATCTTGTTTAGCTATACCTTGTACAGTGATAGTACTACCCAATTTAGCATTGTATGTAGTGCCTTCGTTCGCTGCAAAGTTAAGGCCTTTACCGATTTCGTTCGTGTTATTTGTCACACGGTTATCGATATTATTCACTGTATTAGTGAGATTGTCTACACTTGTTTTGCTAGCCACGTCTTTAAGAATTACATCATTACTTACAGAACCATCTGCATTTTGGACTTTCAAGGTAATATTGCCGTTTGTATCTACAGCGTACTTACCATCTGCAGCATCTGGGTTCACGACTAATCGCATATCTTGATTTAATGTGTTGGTTAAATCAAGTTTGACAGAAGTGCCATCGTTTTTAGTCAATGTCACGGTTTTACCATCTGTAGAAGTCGTCGCCCCTG
The DNA here is from genome assembly GCF_003992125.1 of Veillonella caviae. Taxonomy (GTDB): domain Bacteria; phylum Bacillota; class Negativicutes; order Veillonellales; family Veillonellaceae; genus Veillonella; species Veillonella caviae. The sequence goes on from NZ_RQUY01000005.1 coordinate 45,160, forward strand.
TAATGTAGTAATCGTGTAAACCATTAACAGTAGCTGTCAAGCCATTAGTACCAGTGAGTTCAGCTGTACCTGTACCATTATCTGCATAGGTTGCTGTACCGCCTGTAACGTATTTATCACCTGCAACTGTACCGGTTTTAATGTCATCAGCGACTTTTTTCAATTGGTCTTCTGTAGCAGCACGGCCACTAGCAATGTTATTAGCATCCCAGCTCGTATTGCTTAAGCCAGTCACATAGTTACCTTCACCTGCATTAGCACCACCGCCAGCTTGTGTACCCATTTTAGTACCGCCAGCTGTTACCGTCTTAGCAATCACAATATCATCTGCTAAGGCAAATCCTACCTTACCATTTTCTGCTTTTGTTACGATTTGGTTCGCTGTACCATTAAATGCTACGGATTCGCTCAATGTATTTTGACCACTCGTGCTGTTATCCCCTGTATATTTCAAATTGAGGTTGTCTGCTACTGTATCGTAGTTAACACCAACTGTGTATGTGCGGTTGCTACTATCGGTTGTACCTACTGGAGCAGGCGTTACTGTAATAGCACCTGTACCTGCTACATCTGTAATAGTGTTTGTATCATTAGCTTTCGAAATGCGTGCCACATCATCGATGTTCGCTGCATTCGTACCTGTATCGCCACCAGAGGCTACATTGGTAATTTGGTTACCACCCATAGATACATCACCATTAGTAATCTTAATCGGTTTATTACTATCTGCTGAATTAGTAATAGTCAAACCACTGTTATTCACTACCGTATTACCTGTTGTAATCGAGCCATCTGCAGTTAAGTTGATGTTTTTTGCCAATTGTACTTTCAACTTGCCATCGTTAGTAGCATTCACACCGATGTTGTTATCTGTCAATGCGCCTGTAGCACCGCCTACGATGTCCAACTGCTCATTTAATTTCTTAGTAATAACAGTTGCATCATCGCCTTTAAATTTGAGGCCATCGTCCAATGTGGATATGTATGATTCTCACCATTGGTCTCGTACACAATACGCGTAATATCTGTACCATCTACGCCTGGTTTACCATTCACTCCATTTTGACCTGGTTGGCCTTTTTCGGTTTTGATAATAGTTGTGCTATACCCTTGTTTACCATCGGCTCCTGGTACACCATCTTTACCTGCGATACCAATAGAGCCTTCTTTGCCGTCTTTACCATCTTTGCCAACTGTCACACTATTACCTGTGATATCTTGTTTCATCATAATCGTAATGTTGCCGTCATCATCAATGGTTGTAGTCAAGTTGTCTGTGCGGTAGTCTGCAATATTCGTTGCATCGCTACCTTTAATACTAATCGTATCGCCTAGGTTGCGTTTCACTACTTTATAGTCATTGCCGTTTTTCGTATTAGTTTCAAAACTCAAACCGTTATTAACTTTTGTAGTGATAGTATCTACCGCTGATTTAGAGGCTAGATCTGTCAGTTTAACCGTTTTAGTAGCACCATTGCCCACAGAATCTACAATGTTAAGCGTTACAGATCCATCATCAGCTACTGTGTAAGCTTCGTTATGATTCGTACCTGCCCCTGTTAATTGGTAGTCACTCATACCATAGCCACTCAAAACAGATGCCAAGTCTACATCAAAGGTAGCGCCACTTAAGCGAGTAAATTGAACCGTTGTAGATTTACCACCTGCTGTAGCTGGTTTCACAGTCGCACCCGTTACATAGTCATCCTTAAAACCTGTGAGAGTTACAGTAGTGCCATCATTACGTGTTAAGTTAACTGTACCTGTTGCATTTCCCTGTGTACCTGCATACGTTACATTACCACCATTCACATAAGTATTAGCGGCATTCACCGTATATGTGGTTACATTGTTAGCTGTACTCGAAGATACTGTTACATTATTACCTTGTTGCACCACGACAGAATCTTTAGCTACAGATTTAATGGCATTATTAGACACATTGAAACTTACTGAATTTCCATTAACTGTAGCTGTCGTATTAGTTCCATTAACAAAATTAATACCCGTGCCAAGGCTAGTACTTCCTTTTGAGGTACCATTCGCTGACAAGCCCAAATTATCTACATTAACAGTATAGGCTATACCACCTGACGTATTCGTTCCTGTTGTTACACTTGTAACATTTGTGCCTTTCACAACAGTGCTATGTTTCCCTGCTTCTGTTTTGCCGTATTCGCCACATCAGATACAGATTTCAATTGATCTTCTGTAGCTGCTCGACCGCTCACTGGTTCAGTAGTACCTACTACCCAAGTCTTATTGCTCAACCCAGTAATGTAAGAATTACCTGAGCTATCTTTTGTCATAGCAGGACCATCCGAAATAGTTATGCCATTCGAGTTAATTGTTGTGTTTTGACCAGTACTAGATCCTGCCACAAAAGTAGGAGCTGTTACAGTTCTTTCAAAGGTAGGATTTTCCTTCATAAGGATTTCTACCTTCTCTACACCACTATCATCGGTTTTACGATACACCTCAAGATTATTTCCCGTATACCGATCATCACCAACAGTATATTTTTCAATACTTTCAAATTGAATCGTTTTATTATCTGATGAAGACCAAGTGCTACCCGTACTATCTTCCGCTAAACTGCTAGAACCACCCGTTCTTTCACCTTTCAAGGTAATAGAACCAGGTGTACTTGTTTGTACATCGGTTTTCTTAGCATATGCGGAATCATCAAAGTTAATAGTAATAGTATCCCCTGACGCACTGGTACTAATAGGACCTGATGTGGCACCAATTACATTTAATTTTCCACTCCATACATTAACTTTACCGTTAGAACTATTATTACCACCTAACTGTAATGTGGTAGATTTCAATTGTCCCACATTAACAGCATCAGTATCATTAGTACCGCCTGCAACACCGACAATTTGACGCGTCAAACTGCCATCGGCTTTACCAACAGACACAGCACCTACATTATTACCATTGATACTAGTAGAGGATGTGAAAGTTCCATTGCTACCAGCATAGGTAGACCAAGTCTGTTTAGCGGCTACTTTATTTCCAGCTGTAGCTGCTTCAGACGCATACCCAATAGCAACGCCCCCTGCAGCAGAAGTGGTAGCATTATTACCAAATGCAGATGCTCTCACAGCAGTAGCACGAGAGTTTTCCCCTAATGCTACAGTACCTGTACTATCAGCAGTAGCCCCAAATCCAAGAGCTACCGAGTAATCAGAACTCACCGCACTACCACCAAGGGATGTGGAATGATCGCTAGCAGATGAACTGCCCCCAATAGAAATAGAGCTTTCACCAGTTGCAGTAGCATCACCAACTGCAACGGTATTAGATCCTGTTGCAGAAGAGCTGTACCCTAATGCAGTAGATTTATCACCACTAGCAGTAGACTCGACACCTACTGCCATAGATTGTGTATTACTAGCCGCCGATTTTCTACCAATTGCAACGGCATCAACATTACTCGCCTTCGAATCAGTACCCATAGCAATAGTATCTGTATTGCTAGCAGTAGCACCTTCCGGATTATGCCCAGGAGCCGATGCAGAAGACACCCCAATAGCCAAGCTACGTAATCCCGTACCTTGTGCACCAGGCCCTAACGCTACCGAATGATCCCCAGAGGAATTCGTATAGCGACCTAATGCCAAGGATCCATTCCCTGAGCTGCGAGCACCATAGGACATGGCCACACTACTACTATTAGTAGCTTGTGTATTACCACCAAGAGCAATGGCATAAGCACCAGATGAACCTGGAGTCGAACTTTTTGAATCTACAGGGTCCTTACCAGCTACAGCACTGGCGCCGATAGCAATAGCATATTGACTTTTTGTTGTTGCCCCTGTACCCTCTTTAATATTTCCATTACTATCGGATTCCCCATTACCAATGGCTAAGGAAAACTCACCATTTGCAACAGCGCTTCTCCCAATAGCCATAGAGGCCAATGCATTAGCATTACTCCCTGCACCCAAAGCTGTTGCGTTTTGTGCCGCTTTAGTAGACCATCCAATAGCCGTCGCATAATTGCCATTCCCATCTCCTTGATTCCCTGCTATAGTCTCGGATTTAGCATTAATTACACGAGCTCCACGACCTACAAGAGTAACATAACTGGCTGGTTCAAAATCTTCTGTAGATGCTGCCGTACCATGTCCTAATACTACATTTTGATCAAGCCCTGCATTCTTAGTATCCAGCTTTGTAATTTCCGCCCCCTGCACAGGCATAGACATAGCGATTCCTATTAAAGCACCGATTAATATTCCTCTACCCATACCCCTATTAGCACAAAAAGGCGCCATACCTTTCCATTCCTGAAATTGGTTGACGCCTAAATTAATACTACGTAATTTGTTTTTACCATGATTATTCGCTTTTTCAGATACAACAACATAACACTGTCGCACAGAATTCCAAATAACCTTGTAAATCTTGTTCATAATGCCTCGAACTCCTTCCACATCCATTTCCAACTCATACGCTAAAAAAGCAATATAAATTAAAAAGACCTAATAAAAGTATCACCTTCCGATTATACAACACCATTATACTCCACTTTTATATATATTTCACCACTTAATTCATCCATATATCAGGTTTTTCTCAATTCTAAAGAACTACAACTTCATCATCTCCCCAAATGTCCCTACATTCACAAACATGTATTGTGTTGTTTTCAGCATTTGCACCATCAAAATGGCACCTGTACCTTCACCCATAGCCATTTGGGCTTGAATTGGCACGTCCTGATTTTTAATTCCCACTTCATTAAGGGCTATTTCCATACCTGTTTCTCGAGAATGGTGCGATGGTATAGCAAAATGTTTCACATTATCATCCATGTGTACCGCACAGGCAGCAGCCACAGCAGAGATAAACCCATCAATAACGAACGGAACTCGTTTCGTTGCACATTCAATCATGGCACCAGTCATAGCGGCAATATCAAATCCACCTACACAGGCGATGATATGGGGTACAGTATCAAGGTTTCCTTTATGGAAATCGAGAGCTGATTGTACAAAATCTAGTTTTCGCTTCATCAAATCTGGTTTATTAGGCCATGATCCAGGGCCTACGGTATCTTCTACAGGTCTTCCAGTCAAAGCGGACAAAACTGCTGCCGATGTGGTGGTGTTACCCAACCCCATTTCACCAAAAGAAATTACATTAACCCCTTGTTCTACGTGATATGCGACGCGTTCGCGACCAGCCGTAAAGGCACTCTCAAATTCATCTGCCGTCATGGCCTGATGATTTAAAATATTCTTTGTACCTTTCGCCACCTTACAATTCACACCAATACCATCATCACTGGCAACACCCACATCTACTACTTCGTAAGGAATATGATTAAATTCACAAAAATGTGTAGCCGCCGTATGACCTAGCACCATGTTGCGGGACTGCTTTTGGGTTACTTCGTAATTGTAGCCCACATATCCTTCCATATTGCAACCATTATCAGCGGCAAAAATAATATGCTGAGGACGTATAGTATCATCGATGCGCCCCCAAGCGCGACAAATTTTCCTAAAATACATTTCCCACAATCCAAGCCCACCAGGAATCAGACATTTCGCTTGAATGAATGTATTTAATTCTTGGTCCAAATCGTGGACGGTTTGACTATCGTTCATAATAACTCTTTCTATGTAACACAATTCATCGACAATTATTTCAGATATGGTGCTTTCGTCACCTCACTATTTTTTTGCCAATGAAACGCAATCTGTATCTATATCTAAATTTCCTGTTTTTCCTTGTGAAAGTATACCATAAAACGCAAGAAAGACCCAATCAAAAGATTGGGTCTTTCTGCAATATTAAACAACTATTCTATCCTTATAATCAACAGTTTGTAGTAACCACTATAAGCATACTACATCTAGTATTCTATGCTCCTTGGAATGATGGACTTTCACCATCATTATCGCCAAGCGTACCTTCTAAATCATGATCAACCATAGCACATACAGAGGCATCAGACCATACATTTTCAGCAGTTTCAATCATATCAATGATAGTATAGATCGGTAAGATAATACCAAGCAAACCGATAGGTGCACCGATAGAACTCATCAAAGACAATGTCAAGAAGTAACAACCCATTGGAACACCTGCATTACCGACAGCAGCGAGAACAGCAATGAACAACCACGCAATCATGGTTCCCATAGTCAATTCGATGCCCGCATTTTGCATGACAAATAAGGACGTAACGAGAATGAAAGCGGCACAACCGTTCATGTTAATAGTAGTACAGATTGGTAATACGAAACGAGCCACTGCAGGATGGGCTTTCAAATTAGATTCAGCAGACGCCAATGTAACAGGCAGTGTAGCAGCAGAGGATTTTGTAAACAAAGCTACAGCTACAGCAGGAGACATTTTACGAAATACATCTAATGGATTTAAACCACGGAATAATAAGAACAATGGGATAATAATAAAGAATTGAATCAAATTACCGCCGATGACAACAGCTGTATATTTACCGAGGGCACCGACGATAACGCCTGCTTCGATTTGTGCGGACAATTGTGCAGCAAAGGCGAGGATACCGATTGGCAATACATACAATAACGCTTTGATTAAAGTAAACAACAACTCTTGTAAACCGAAGAGAACTTTTAACACCGCTTCACGGCCTTCTGTTTTAGGCATGAATGCAAAAGCAAGACCTACAGAAGCAGAGATAAACATAACGGACAATACATTACCTTGCAAGTATGGTTGCAATATATTGTTTGGAATGACCGACAAGAAATGATCGTAATACGTTACGGTACCTAGTTTTTCAGGTACAGCTGCTGCGCCAGCACCGATAATATCTAGTGGTAAATTATTTGGTGCAATGTAGAGATACAAACCTAACCCCACCGCTGCAGCACAAATAGTAGTTAGCAATGTATATACCAATGCATGTCCAAAAATTCGTCCCGTATCTTTCTTAGCTCCTAAAGCAGATAAAGTGGTAATAACCGCTAAAGATACTGTTGGAATAGCAATAAATTGGAATAAACGAGTAAACACTGCAGCAATAAAATTAAATAATTCATTCAATGCTGGTATGTTTTGCCAACCTAAAATAGCACCGATAATAAGAGCGCCCATCCACAAAATAAATTGACGCAATTTACCTTGACCACGGCTTTGGAGCGTTATCTCCTCTGCCAATTTGTCAACGTTTCTGTTGTTTTCCGACATAATAACACCTCATAACTCTAAATTCGAGACCCTACACATAAACAAAACCCCAGCCCTAAGGGGCTGGGATTTGTTTATGCTCTATTCAGAACATATCCTAGTCTCTTTTTTCTAAAACCTATTATATGAATATGTTTTAGAAATGTCAAATATATTTTCACTTTCAAATGTATAACACTAATTTTTCATGACTACAGAGTCATAAAATCAAAACATCTTTCTATATAATCTTTCTACGTCATCACGACTCACGTCTGCCACTGTATTAGCTAAATTTCCTGCAGCCACGACGTATACATTATCAACTAGCCAAGGAATATCTCCTTTTGTAAGCCCTAATTCTGTAAGATTTGTTATCATGTCAAGTTCACTAACGATAGTATGTAATGCTTCGCCCAATTCTGAACCATCACCATAGTTAAAAATTCTCGCTAACGCACCAAATTTAATAGGATTAGCGCTCCATGTAAAATCCACAACGACCGGTTCAATAACGGCAAGTCCCACACCATGAGTAATATCTTTCAACCCACTAACTGGATGTTCTAAGCCATGTCCCAAAGTAACCCCCGCAGTGTTGATGACCATGCCACCAATAGTACTAGCTAATGTGATGGATTCCCACGCAGTTTTTACTTGTTCATCAGTTAAAGTCGGGCTTTCACCAGAATTCACAGATTTCACATGTTTATAGAGAGGCACGAGATATTGTGCCAATAATTGGACACCATAATAGGACAAAGCATCTGTGAAAGGTTGCGCCATTTTCGATGTATATGCTTCAATATTATGGCATAATGCATCAAATCCAACAGCCGCTAACACAGAAGAAGGCATAGTAGTCATTACACTAGGATCTACAATGCTCACTTTGGGTACGATAGCATTGCAACGCAGAGATTTCTTATCTCCGGTGTTAGGATTCGTAAGCACGCCAAAACCATTACCTTCGGATCCAGTGCCACATGTAGTAGGAATAACGATGAGAGGCAATGCATTATCGCTAAAGGAGCGTCCAAAAATATAATCATTAATATCACCATCATTGACTGCCATAAACGCAATGCCTTTAGCGCAATCCATAATGCTCCCCCCACCAATGGCAAGGACCGCATCACAACCATTTTGTTTAGCTATATCTGCACCTTTAAGAGCCGTCGTAGTCAATGGATTTGCATCTACTTCATCAAATAGTACATGACCAATCTGAGCCGCATGTAATTTCTCTACAACGCGGTCATAAAGGCCTGATTTCTTGGCACTCCTTCGCCCTGTTACAATCAATACCCTTTTACCATAAGGTTTCACAAACTCTGCTACATCATTTACCTTGTGCCAGCCGAATTCGATATGGACTGGTAAAAAATATGAAAATTGCATAGTTAAACCTCCTTAATAAATAATTGTCACATACTTGTACTACTAGTATATACATATTTCCCCACTAATGAAACATTATATTTTATGTCTAAGAAAAAGCTCGTATTAACCACGATAAGACTCATAGATTTTTTTCAATGTCAAGTCTTGAATATATCGACTTTTTTCAGTATAATCATTACATAGTGTATGAGGCAAATAAGAAAACTACAATATATTGTAGTTTTCTTATTTTCTGTTTATATATAGTTTAGAAATAATTTGATATTAATAAGGGAATAGAAATGGAAATTATGATAAAAAAACGGGATGGTCATGTAGAGCCATTATCCGTCGAAAAAACGAAGCGTATGATTGCATTCGCCTGCTTAGGTTTAGATTCTTGTGATCCATTAGAATTGGAAATGGATGCAAAATTGCAATTCGTAGATGGTATGACCACCAAAGAAATTCAAAAAACATTGGTACAAACGGCTATCGAAAAAGTAATTTCCAAAAAAGATGATGGTTTTGGCAATCAAGTAAACAAAATGAATCAAGATTGGCAATTCGTAGCGGCTCGACTTTTCTTATTTGACCTATATAAAGAAGCGGCTATCACACGCCGTTACAAAGCATTTGGATATGGCAATTTCCCTAATCTCGTAAAAATGCTAGTAGCAGAAAAAAAATACGCTGATTTCTTCATTACGGAATATACACATGAAGAATTAGAAGAGTTAGGCGATTACATAAAACCTAAACGAGACTATCTCTTTAACTATGAAGGTCTAAAATTATTAGCCGACCGTTATCTTGTAAAAGGTTTCAATAAAGAAATTTATGAATTACCACAAGAACGTTTCATGGCTATCGCTATGCACTTGGCCCTCGTAGAAGGAGACAACAAAGTGGCATATGCTAAACAATTCTACGACTTGATGAGTCAATTGAAAATGACTACTGCTACGCCTACATTAGCAAATGCTGGTACCCCATTCCACCAACTATCCTCTTGTTTTATTTCTGGCGTAGACGATAACTTGTGGTCTATTTACGACGTAAATAGCAAATTTTCTCGCGTATCTAAACACGGTGGTGCGCTAGGCATCTATCTAGGCAAAGTGCGCGCCTTAAATTCCGACATTCGCGGTTTTAAAAATTCTTCTGGTGGCGTTATTCCATGGATTCGCTTGTACAATGACACTGCCGTTGCGGTTGACCAATTGGGCAAGCGCAAAGGTGGCGCTACAGTAACCCTCGACATTTGGCACAAAGATTTTTACGAATTCGTGGAATTGCGCACCAACAATGGTGATGATCGTCGCAAAGCACATGATATTTTCCCTGCCATTTCCGTGCCGAATATTTTTATGGAACGCCTCATAGCTCGTGAAACCTTTACACTTTTCGACCCTCATGAAGTCCTTACAGTGAAAGGTTACGCCTTAGAAGATTATTTCGACACTGATAAAAGCAAGGAATTTACGAAACGTTATATCGAATGTGAACAAGACCCTAATTTGCACGGTATCGAAGTACCAGCCCTAGATATGATGAAAAAAATCATGCGCAGTGCCGTAGAAACAGGTACACCATTCATCTTTTTCCGCGATACAGTAAATGCAGCAAATCCTAATAAGCACGCAGGCATGATTTACGCATCCAATCTTTGTCACGAAATTGCGCAGAATGTTGGTTTCACCAATTTAGACGAAGAAATCATTAACGAAGATGGTTCTATTACAACAACTACAAAAACAGGTGACATGGTTACATGCAACCTAAACTCCATAAGCCTTGGTCGTATTACCGATGAAGAATTAGAAGCAAACATTGCCCTTCAAATCCGTATGTTAGACAATGTTATTTCTATCAATCAAGCCCCTGTACCAGAATCTCGCATGACCTCAGATAAATATCGTGCTATCGGCCTTGGTACATCTGGTTATCATCACTATTTAGTAAATCACAATATCCAATGGGAGTCTGAAGAACATTTAGAAGTGGCAGACCGCTTATTTGAAGATATCGCTTACTATGCTATCAAAGCGTCCATGGAATTAGCCAAAGAAAAAGGTGCTTATCCTGCTTTTAAAGGTTCCGAATGGGAAAGTGGAGAGTATTTCATACGCCGTGGTTACACATCAGATCGTTGGAAACAATTAGCTACAGACGTAGCAAAATACGGTATCCGCAATGGTTACCTCATGGCTATTGCCCCTACTGGTTCCACATCTAATATTGCGAATACAACGGCGGGTATTGACCCTATTTTTAAAAAATTCTTTATTGAAGAGAAAAAAGGTTCTTTCACACCAAAAACAGCACCAGATTTGAACAATGACACATTCTGGCTCTACAAAGAAGCGCATACGATTAATCAACAATGGTCTATTAAGGCTTGTGGCATCCGCCAGCGCCATATTGACCAAGCCCAATCTTTCAATTTGTACATTACGCCACAAATGAAAGCGAAGGAAATCCTAGACCTCTACGTTGAAGCATACAAACAAGGAATAAAAACGATTTACTATATCCGCAATCAATCCCTCGAAATGGATGAATGTACTAGCTGCTCCTCGTAAGAGCACACAGGCTATACACTTTCATTATCTTTGAAAGTACAATAATAACTACAAAGATATTTCTTAGTATATGTAATATACTAAGGCTTTCACCAATATTATAATTATGATGACGACCTATATACGTATAGGTCGCATCGTTATATAAAGGAGCTCTACTATGGATAAGAAACTCATATTTAACGAAAATGGCGACCGTGGCACACAAGCCATGATTGGCGGCAACACAACAAATTTGCGCGAATGGAATCGCATTAAATACGATTGGGCAAACCAAATGTATCGCACTATGCTCAACAATTTTTGGATTCCTGAAGAAATTTCTTTGAACGAAGACGTAAAGCAATTTCCATATCTAACAGACAATGAACGTCGTGCCTTCGATAAAATCATTTCCTTCTTGAATTTCCTCGATTCCATTCAATCAGAGAATTTACCGAATTTGAGTCGTTACATTACAGCGCCAGAAGTGGCATCCCTATTAAATATTCAAGCCTTCCAAGAAGAAATTCATGCCCAAAGTTATTCCTACATCTTAGACACCGTAACGAATCCGATTACACGAGATAAAATCTATGACGAATGGCGTACGGACAAAACTTTGTTGTCTCGCAATCGTTTCATTGCCGATGCATACCAACGTTTTTCCGACGATCCAAGCGAAGCCAATTTGATTCACACCATCATTGCCAACTACATTCTAGAAGGCATCTATTTCTACTCGGGATTTAGTTTCTTCTATACCTTGGCACGGCAAGGTAAAATGACAGCTACGTCTACTATTTTCAAATATATCAATCGCGACGAAGTAACACACCTCGTATTATTCCAAAACATCATTCGAGAATTGCGCCGTGAACGTCCAGATTTATTTACCCCAGAATTAGAGGCGAAAATTACCGACATGATTCGCCAAGGTGCAGAGAATGAAATTGCATGGGGCCAATACATTACAGATGACAAAATTCTAGGGCTCAACAATTTGCTCATCGAACGTTACATCAAATACTTGGCGAATATCCGTTTAGAAGCCATCGGATTACCTCACCTCTATCCTGAAATCAAAGACAATCCTATGGAATGGATTGAAAGTTTCTCTAATTTAAATAGCACAAAAACTGATTTTTTCGAAGCGAAAGTGACAAACTATACAAAAGCAGCTGCTTTCGATTTTGATGATTTAGTGTAATAACAAAAGATACCCGTCCAAACTCTCAATACCTATGGTCCACTAAGCTCTTTAACTTATGTGGTTGGTACTCGTTTTGGAACAGGTATCTTTTTATGCATATATTAGCGTTTATATTTAGGAATTTCTTGGTTTTGTAATACATTACCTTCTGTATCGATACCAACAATAACGCGGAAACGATCAAAGTATAATTTTTTAATAGACTCCGTGCCAAGATCACCATACGCCATGATTTCAGCAGATTTAATGCGAGATGCATTAATAGCACTAGCACCACCTACACCAAGTAAAGATACAGCACCATATTGTTTGCAAAGATCTGCTACATACGGAGCGCGTACGCCTTTACCAAGCATAGCTGTAGCCCCTAATTTCAACATCATTTCCACATATGGGTCCATACGAACGGCAGTAGTAGGACCATTAGAATTAAAGATTTTTCCTGGAGGCGCTGGGCATGGGCCAGCGTAGTACACGAGTTGATCAGTCCAATCTACAGGGGATTCTTCACCTCGTTCAAGCGCTTCTGCAATTAATTTATGTGCTGCATCACGACAAGTGTATACATAACCAGTTAAGTATAATACATCGCCTACTTTCAACGTTTTGGCGAACTCTTTTGTGATTGGTAATTGAACTTCTATACTCATAGAAACCTCCTATAGCACTGCTGTCGCTTGACGTGCTGCATTACATTGGAAATTGATAGCTACTGGCAAGGCAGTGATGTGAACACCATAGTATTCAACATGGACATCAAGGGCTGTACTGCGGCCACCATAACCGATAGGTCCAATACCAGTATTATTAATAGCAGTTAGCAAATCTTCTTCTAATTTTGCATATCGAGGGTTGGGATTACGTTTGCCAATATCGCGAAGCAATGCTTTTTTAGCCATCCAAGCGCATTGGTCCATCGTGCCCCCTACGCCGACCCCTACGATGTATGGAGGACATGGATTACCACCTGCTTTAGCTACTGTTTCAAGAACGAATTCAATGATTCCTTCTTCGCCAGCACCAGGTAGTAATACGCGGAATGCGCCCATATTTTCACTGCCACCACCTTTTGGCATAACTGTAATTTTAACAGTATCACCAGGTACGATGGATGGATGGAATACAACAGGTGTATTGTCATTTGTATTCAAACGTTCCAATGGATCTGCTACAACAGATTTACGTAAATACCCATTTGTATATCCACGACGAATACCTTCTTCCACTTGGTCATATAAAGGTTTACCTTCCCAGCAAACCTCTTGGCCAATTTCCATAACTACAACGGCCATTCCCGTATCATGGCAACAAGGCATCATATTATCTCGTGCAAACTCGCTATTTTCAATTATAATTTCAAGAGACTCTTTACCAATAGGAGATTCTTCTTTTATTAATGCTTCTTTGAAAGCATCAATGACATTATCACTTAAACAGCAGCACGCTTGAATTGCTAATTTCTCAATAATAGGTACTATTTCATCGGTATTGATAACACGCATAACCATAACCTCTTTCACTTGAATTAACTATACGCTTTACCACTATGCGGGCACACAAGAATCACAGGCAACTTCTCTAATAGATATTGTATACTACTAAAGTATGCTGCTTATGACTATAAGCAACTATACTGAAGTTATTCCCGAACCTTATGGATTCATTATAGAAAACTCTTTACAATGCGTAAAATATAGGATATGCTTTTTGTAATAAATAGTATTTATCGCAACATGTACTAGTATGCCTCTTACTACATTGAAAACATATCGCTAATAGGTCCTATTAGTTATTGATGAAATATGTTATTACTCCATCGAGCATAGGTAATCTATATGAAGCTAAAATATTTAGAATATTTCCTCACCATTGCTAAATTAGGCAATGTGACCCATGCAGCACAACAATTATATCTTTCACAACCAAACCTAACAGTAGCTATCAAACGATTAGAAGAAGAGTTAAATATTACCTTGTTTGAACGCCATCATAAATCGGTTTCCCTTACACCGGAAGGGGAGAAATTCTACAAACAATTGTGTCCAATTATCCACGACTTACAAGCCTTATTACAAGAAACGAAATCGACTAATGCCGATGAATCAACACCTATATCCATCGGCATACCTCCAATGATTGGATCCTTTGTAATGAGACCATTATTAAACTTTTTCAAACAAACGTATCCTATGAAAGAACTGACCATTGTAGAGGACGGGTCCATTGGATTGCAGCAAAAACTTTCACAAGGAGACCTAGATATAGCCATCATCATCGCCAACGAATTGCCAAAAAATCTAGCATCAATTCCCTTACGAAGCGTGGAATACAAAGCGTGCGTCCCAAAATCGCATACCTTGGCAAATCACACTACCATCACCTACGACGAACTGCAATCAGAATCCCTCATCATGATGCAATTAGACTCATTTCATCGCCAACATATCATGAAACATTTAGCCGCATCACATGTAACACCACACATCGCCATGTCATCGAATCACATCGAACGCAATCTGGACATGACAGTCGCTAACAACCACATCTCGTTCCTACTCACACCATCTCCATTTCACCGAGAAGATATCAACCTCATCTCCTTAAAACCGCCTATTGTAGCGACTGTGGCTATTGTATATAAAAACAATAAATCTATGGATACATTGGCTAAACAAATCCTCATGGCAATAGGCTCTAATGAAAATACTTAAAAAATTTTCCGCATCAAGATATGAGGACACCCCTCATCAAGGTACTCCTCTCCTTCTGCTACATAACCAAGTGTTTCATAAAATGGACGTGCCTGTACTTGTGCAGAGAGGGAACAAGATGTAAACCCATCACGACGAATACCATTCTCAGCAGCCAACATGATTTTCGCCCCCAAGCCTTGTCCACGGTATAGTTTACGAACTGCCATACGTCCAATATGTGCATCACCAGACGACTCTCCTGGGAAATAGCGGCACGTACCAACGGCTTTACCATCTATAGACAGCAAGACGAATTTTGCCGTCTCATCTATGGCATCAAACTCATCCTTAAACCCTTGCTCATTCATAAATACGTCTTCACGAATCTGCTTAATCTCATCAATTATATGATCTAAAATTTGGATAACCATACCAGAACTCCTTCAAAAGCGGATTCAAATCCGCCAAACGATAAATATAAAATTAAATGTATGTCCATTATACCAAACCATAAAAACACCAACACAAGAATTTTTACACAACTAGAAAAAAAGTGCTTGCATAAATTTCTCAAATGGGTTTATACTGTACCTATCAAATTTTTAAGAAAGGAGTCCCCATATGAACACGCAAATTAGCACAGCAGCAAAGCAATACTTTTATTGGTTCTTTATCCAACGTACGGGTAAAGAACTATTTGAGCTACGCTAATTTAGGTAATATCTATGGTGGCTTAGAATAGTGAAAGGGCTACCCGTATTAAAATACGGGTAGCCCTTTTTTATTTGCTATCCGTATGGTTGGCCCCGCTATTCGCATTGTGTATCCGAGGAGGACTTATTATGATTATCACTTTAAAACCAAACGCACCGGAATCTAACGTAACAAAATTATGTAAAGAGTTAGAGGAAAAAGGCTTCGTTATCAATCCAAGCCAAGGGGCTCACTACAGACTCTTAGGTCTTATCGGCGATACTGCATCTCTTGATTCCAGACAAATCGAATCTCTCGACTTCGTAGATAAAGTAACTCGTATCCAAGAACCATACAAAAAAGCAAATCGTAAGTTCCATCCCGATGATTCCATTATCAACGTAGGTGGCGCTCTCATTGGTGGCGGCCACTTCGCAGTAATGGCAGGTCCTTGCTCCGTTGAAACACCAGAACAAGTATTAGCTACTGCACGTGCATGTAAAGAAGCAGGCGCTACAATCCTCCGTGGCGGTGCATTCAAACCTCGTACATCCCCTTACTCTTTCCAAGGTATGGGCCCAGAAGGTTTAGAATTATTGGAATTAGCAAAAAAAGAAACAGGCCTTCCTATCGTGTCCGAAGTTATGGATATTTCTCAATTACAATACTTCGACAACGTAGATATGCTCCAAATCGGTGCTCGTAATATGCAAAATTTCACATTATTAAAAGAAGTAGGCAAAATGAATAAACCGATATTATTAAAACGCGGTTTATGCGCTACTTACGAAGAATGGTTAATGGCTGCCGAATACATTATGTCCGAAGGTAACGAACAAATTGTATTATGCGAACGCGGTATCCGCACCTTCGAACCTAAAACACGCAACACGCTAGATGTAACTGCTATCCCTATGATGCATGAATTATCCCACTTGCCAATTATCATGGACCCTAGCCATGCTGCAGGCATGAGCCGCATGGTTCGCCCATTATCCCTTGCTTCCGTTGGTGGTGGAGCGGACGGCCTTATGATTGAGGTTCACAACGATCCATCAAAAGCATTATGCGATGGACCTCAAGCATTACGTCCAGATCAATTCACTAGCCTTATGAAAGAAGTTAATGCATTGCGTACCGCTTTAGTAGAATGCACTAAATAATTGACTTTCATAATACAATATATGCATGTATGTTTAAGCGTGTAAGAATCTGTTTATATCACATCTAGCTAATCGCTAGCATATAGTACAAATAGGCTAGTATCTGATACAATAGGTACTAGCTTATTTTATTAGGAAAGGAATATCCTATGCCCCGCATCCATATCAACGCATCTGAATCGTATGACGTAATCATAGAATCCGACGCCATTCATCGCGTCACCGACTATGTACAGCCATTGAAACCGACCTGTCAGGTCATTATCGTTACTGATACAAATGTGGCAGCTCATTATTTACCTACTGTAAAAGCCCAGTTTGAGTCCGCTGGTTACACGGTCTACGATTATGTATTCCCTGCTGGTGAAAGTTCTAAAAACGCTCATCAACTCATCGATTTAATCGAATATATGGCCTCTCAATCGTTAACGCGTAAAGATTTACTCGTCGCCCTCGGTGGCGGCGTTGTAGGCGATATGGCTGGGTTTGCAGCAGCCACCTATTTACGAGGCATCGACTATGTGCAAATTCCTACATCGTTGCTCGCTGCAGTGGACTCCTCAGTAGGTGGCAAAACAGCAGTCAATTTAGAATCTGGTAAAAATCTATGGGGTGCTTTCAAACAACCCATTCTTGTTCTCTGCGATCCAACTACACTAAATACATTGCCAGATGTAGAATGGATTAATGGATGTGGTGAAATCATAAAATATGGATTCCTCGATGTACCAGGTCTATTGACTCAATTAGAAAACAAACCGCTCATTACCCATCGTGATACTGTTGGCGATGTCATTGCTCGTTGCGTACAAGCAAAAGCGGATATCGTAGAACAAGATGAACGCGAATCCGGTGTTAGAGCCCTACTCAATTTAGGTCACACCTTTGGTCATGGTATCGAAAATGCCAGCCACTTTGAAGTACACCACGGCTACGCCGTAGCTATTGGCATGATGTTAATGGCCCAAGGGGCGGTCAAAAATGATAATCTCGACCCAGTAGTAGTAGATAAATTAAAAGCCCTCTTAGAAGCTCACAATCTACCTACATCTACAAGCATTACAAAAGAAGAGATGCTCATCGCCGCAAAACATGACAAAAAAAGCGAAGGTGCCACTATCAAAATCGTCATCCCTACTAGCTATGGTTCTAGTGCACTGAAAAAGGTAACACACGAACAATTAGCTGAGTATCTAGTATAATTACTATATTTATCTATCATCTTCACTACACATCCTATATATCATCTTCACTGCATATTTTAGCAAGTCTCAATGTATAACACTGAAGATTTGAGATTGCTCTCTATTCAATTAAGGAGTTCCCTATGCATTCCGTTACGAACGCTATTCCTACAGGTACTATTGCATCGATTCCAGCAAAGGCCCACGCTCACCGCGCTCTTATTTGTGCTGCCTTAGCTACGTCGCCATCCACTATTATATTGAGCCGTACATCAAAAGATATTGATGCTACTATGGATTCTCTCCGCTGTCTTGGTGCTACTATAAACTATGAAAACAAAATTGTTACGGTTACACCAGGCCCTGCTCCCCAAAAAGGCTCTGTTGTACCTCATGAATCTGGTACAACCTTACGTTTACTATTACCAGTGTCAGCTTCTCTATGTGACACCGTAGAAGTAGATGCAAAAGGGCGTTTACCAGAACGACCATTAGAACCGATGTTAGGAGAAATGAAGTCTCACGGTGTTACATTTTCTCAAGACAAACCACCATTTACCATAACAGGAAAATTACAAGGTGGTAATTTTGCAATGGTAGGCGATGTAAGTAGTCAATTTTTCTCTGGTCTCCTCCTTGCAGCGCCACAACTCGATACAAATACGACTATTACTTGTACTACGCCATTACAATCTAGCGATTATGTAACATTAACAACAGAAACAATGAAGGATTTCGGTGTCACTGTAGATCACAATGTACCTAGTCCTACAGAAAACGAAACATTTACAGTTCCCGCTAATGCAACTTTTACAGGCAAAAAAGAGTACCAAATCGAAGGTGATTGGTCTAATACTGCCATCTGGATGGTAGCAGCAGCTATGAGTGGTCAGCCTATAACGATTACAGGAATGAATGAGAATTCCGTTCAAGCAGATCGCCGCATCATGCAGGTTATTATTGATTCTGGTTGCCATATCACATGGGCTAATATGAATATTACCGTATCTGGACGTGCAACAAAACCGATTCATGTAGATCTTGAGCAAATGCCTGATATGCTACCTGTTATGGCGGCTCTCGCTTGCTCTGTAAATGGTGAAAGCTCTTTTATAAACGGTGCCCGCCTTCGTTTAAAAGAATCAGATCGCCTCATAGCAGTAGCCAATTTAGTACGCGATTTGGGTGGTACGGTGCGCGAAGAGGGTGATAATCTATTTATCATCGGAAACGGTACCCTTACAGGTGGCCACGGCGACTGCGTCAACGATCATCGTTTAGTTATGGCAGGTACCTTGATGGCATTGATTAGTGAACAACCAGTCACATTAAAAGACAGCGAAGCTATTACTAAGTCCTATCCAGATTTTTTTGAAGATTGGAATCAATTAGGTGGTAACGCTACAGAAATCTAAGCCTGCCTATCATCATGATAATAAGGCTATGTATTTAGTATAATAGTACTATTAATAAACACTCTCCCATTTAAAGAAATACATCTATAAGGAGTTACACCATATGGCATCTAATTTCGGTAAAACTATACAAGTATCGACCTTTGGCGCGTCTCATGGATATGCCATTGGTGGCGTTGTAGAAGGTCTACCTTGTGGTCACACCATCGATATCGACGAATTACAACAATTTTTAAAACGCCGTGCACCAGGTCAAAATCAATTACAAACACAACGCAAAGAAGCAGATGTGCCTGAATTTTTATCGGGCATTGTAGACGGCATGCTCAGCGGTTCTCCATTGGCATTTATGATTCGCAACACATCACAACATTCTAGTGATTACAATAATTTACGAGATATTCCTCGTCCTTCTCATGCGGATTTTACAGCCCGCATGCGCTACGGTGACAAAGTCGATATGCGCGGTGGCGGTCATTTCTCGGCACGCCTTACTGCTCCACTTTGCGTAGCTGGCGGTATTGCTATCCAATTATTGCGTGAGAAGGGCATTGAAATCCACGGTCATTTAAAACAAGTAGGTTCCATTCAAGACAGTCCTATCGATATGGTACATCCAGATATGAATGCCTTAGCAAGCATAGCAACAGAGCCTATAGCTATGCTCGATCATAGCAAACGCTCAGAAGTAGAAGAGTTAGTACTGCAGCTCAAAAAAGATGGTGATTCCACAGGCGGCATTGTAGAGGTAATCGCTACAGGCATCCCTGTAGGCCTTGGAAATCCAAATTTCGATGGCATTGAAAACCGTTTAGCCCGCACTATTTTTGGTGTGCCAGCCATCAAAGGCGTGTCCTTTGGGGGTGGTTTCGACATGTGTAGCGCCCTTGGTTCTGACGTAAATGATGCTTTCACCATAAAAGACGGCCATATTACGACTACCACTAATCATAGCGGCGGCATCCAAGGTGGCATCACCAATGGTTTACCGCTAATCATGCAAGTAGGTATTAAACCGACGCCATCGATTTATAAAGAACAGCATTCCGTGTCCTTATCGCAACAAGAGGATACATTGCTCGTTATCAAAGGGCGCCACGATCCATGTGTAGCACTCCGTGCCGTACCGGTTATCGAAGCCATAACCGCCCTCGTTATTCTTGATTTCCTAGGAGATATTGACCATGAACTTAGATGAAGTACGCCTTAAAATTAATTCCATAAACGACCAAATGTTGGCGCTATTTAAAGAGCGCATGGCCCTCTCCAAAGACGTGGCAGCGGCAAAAAAAGAAATGAACAAAGCCGTTTACGATCCTAAACGGGAACGAGATATTCTGGACAAAGTAACTCTCGCAGCAGGTCCAGATATGGATTTATACGCCCGTCGCTTTTTTGAAGCATTGTTCAGCTTGAGTCGCACGTACCAAGCGGAACAATTATTCCAAAATACGGAATTTACACAAAAAATGAAAAAAGCCGTTGCAGAATCTCCACAACTACCACCTCAACGCGGCAGTGTTGCTTGTGCTGGCGTATTCGGTAGCAATGCACAAATGGCATGCGACCGCCTATTGCCACTTAGCCAAATCCACTATGTTACAGGATTCCGTGCTGTATTTGATGCAGTAGAATCTGGGGAATGTGAGTTCGGTGTATTGCCTATTGAAAATAGTTCCAATGGTTCGGTCAAAGAAGTATACGATTTATTAGAAGAAAAAAAATGTTATATCGTACGCAGTACACGATTATGGGTTTCCCATGATTTACTAGTCAAAAAAGGGGCAAAATTAGAAGATATTCACACCATTATTTCCCACCCACAAGCTCTTGGTCAATGTAGCCATTACCTTGAATCATTGAAAGACGTCACATTACGTTCCTTCGACAATACAGCACGAGCAGCACAAATGGTAGCAGCCAGCGATGATCCAGGCGTAGCTGCTATTGCAGCACCACAATGTGCAGAACTATATAATTTAACACCTATTGTTCGCAATATTCAAAATAGCGACAATAACTATACCCGATTTATTTGCATTAGCAAAAACTTTCACGTTTACCCAGGAGCCAATAAAATTTCTGTAGTCACTACTGCTACCCATGCACCAGGTGGTCTTGGTACACTGCTTACTAAGTTCGCTAATATTGGAGTAAACCTTACGAAATTAGAGTCAAGGCCAATTGTAGGCCACAATTTCGAGTTCCTCTTCTACCTTGATTTAGAAGCATCCTTAGCAGATCCTAAGGTATTATCTGTCTTAGCAGAATTACACACGTCACAAGATAAATTCCGATTGTTAGGGAACTATCCAGAAAATTAATCGCCTACTAGTTGCGATGAATCCCATCTTTATAATAAATATACAGGTATATATGCGCTCCTATAGAGGATATCTCTATAGAAGCTAACACAGGAAATTAGGAGGTCCTATGAAATTTGGTTTACTAGGCAGAAAACTAGGTCATAGTTACTCACCGCGCATTCATAGCGCCTTGGGAAATACGAATTACGATTTATTTGAAAAAGAACCGAGCGAATTAGCTAACTACTTTAACGATTCTGATTTACAAGGTACTAATATCACCATTCCTTACAAAATCCACGCCATGGATTATTGTGAAGTGATAGATGACCGTGCCCGACGAATTGGCTGCGTTAACACTATGGTGCGCAAAGATGACAAATGGCATGGTTACAATACAGATTACGACGGATTCCTATTCACTTTGGAACATGCAGGTATTTCTGTAAAAGGAAAACAATGCATCATTTTAGGCGACGGGGCTTCATCTCAAACAGTTCATATCGCCCTTGAGGATTTAGAGGCAAGCGAGATCATCCACCTCTCTCGCCATAATCCACCATTCTATAACGATGTGGAACAGTATTATAATACGGCGCAGGTTATCATCAACTGTACACCAGTAGGCATGTATCCCCATGGTCCAGCAAATCTCATCAATGTAACACAGTTTACAAATCTCCAAGGCGTAGTGGACCTCATTTACAATCCACGTCGATCCGTGCTCTTATTACAGGCTGAAATGATGGATATACCTCACATGGACGGTCTCCCTTTCCTCGTTGCCCAAGGTGTTGTGGCTGCTAACCATTTCCAGAGTGAAAGTTTTGGCACTGCTGAAATCGAATCTATATTGCGAGATATTCGCGAAGAAAAGGAAAATATTATTCTTATCGGCATGCCAGGTGTTGGTAAAACAACGGTGGGCGAAGCCTTAGGTAAAAAATTAAACCGTCCATGGATTGACATTGATAAAGAACTAGAAAAAGAAATTGGCAATGTATCTGACTATATATCGGAGCACGGCGAAGCAACTTTTCGGGAAAAAGAAACGGAAATGCTCGCCAAAGTAGGAAAAGAAACAGGCCAAGTTATCTCTACGGGCGGTGGTTGTGTAACAGTACCGAAAAACTTTGTTCACCTTCGCCAAAACGGCCGTATTTACCAGCTCAAAACGTCCATTGAAAACCTCGATACCAAAGGACGCGTTCTCTCCAATGGGGGGCTTGATAGACTACGCGAACTAGAGGCTATCCGCACTCCAATGTATGAATCCTTTGCACAAACTATCTTGAACTATGAACGAAATTTACCTCAAACAATGGAGGAAATTATTACAGATTTTAAATCTAATATTCTGTGAAATTGAATATAAAAAAGTCGGCTCTTGCCGACTTTTTGGGCTCTATAATACATGTTTGGTTATTGCCTCTCATGTATTATAGAGCCCCTTTTTAATGCACTCGTTCCCGATTATGTTGTTTTTCATCAAAGACACCATCCATATCGACAGCATCTAAAATTGTTTTAAGAGTATGTACTTCGATTTGTCCTGGTGCCGATGCTTTGCCAGCAGCACCAAAGGTCATAGCATTGCCAAATACAGCGCCAGCTGCACGTGTAATAGCACCTAATGGCCCCATAGCCATAGTAATAATTGGATCCGCAGGATATAAGGATCTCACCTCTGCCGTGGCTTCTAATAATGTTAGTACATCACCACTAGTGTGTGGCATAACAGCAATTTTAGGCACATCTGCTTTGAATTCTTTCATTTGTAGCAATCGATTCACGATAACTCCCCGTTCAGGTGTACCATTAAAATCATGATTGCTCATCACAACAGTAACATTGTGCATTTTCGCAAATTCAATGGTTTTCACCATGCGTTCTTGATTGAAGAATAGCTCAATATCTATAGCATCTACAAGTCCAGTCGGAATCAATCGTTCTAACATGGTGAAATATGCATCGCTAGTGATTGATTTCTCCCCACCTTCGTTTTTTGTACGCCAAGTGAATAATAAACCGCGGCCTCTTAACTGTGGCTTAATGAGCATCAATAGTTCAAAAATAGCATCTATAGAATGAGCCCTTTCAAAATAATCAATGCGTAATTCCACTACATCACATTCCGAATGACAAGCCACTCGTGTTGCATCCAATATCTCTTTTTCAGTAGTGCCCACAATCGGCACGCAAATCTTCGTACCCTTTTCACCAAGTACGACTTGACCGATACGGATCATAATGACTCCTTTCTACCCTTTCTGAATAGATACATAAAATCGGCGTACATTCCAACCTAAATATAATAATAACGCACCAGCTAGGCCAAACACATAAGGATACCCCAACCAAGTAGACACCATGCTAGCAAACATAGGACCGACCATAGATCCAAATTGTTGCGCCGTAGTAGTCATACCAAACATACGCCCTCTAAAAGTAGGTTCCGTATTCATTGTCACCGCGGCACTCAACGATGGATTAATTCCAACGATAAAACAACCTACAAGAATTTGCAATACTCCAAACCACCATACACCAACAGGTAAACTTTGTAATAGCAAAACAACACCAGAACCTACCATACAATATGAAATGGTATTAAAATACCCTTGTTTCTCACCAATTCGTACCCAAATATTGGTAGTCAATGCACCAGCAAGTCCACCGATACTAAGAATCGTACCGGAAATAATGGCAGCCCCCTCCATAGTTCCTTGCATATGGCCTACATAAAGCGCCAGAATAGGTTGCAACATGAGGATAGCACATTGCATAAAAAAATAAATCCACAATAATCGAATGAGAACAGGATTATTACGAACTAGTTTAAAGTCATCCCATATAGATGTGTGCTCCTTATCATATTTCAACTCTTGTCGTTCTTCCTCACTAGGAACAACATGGTGATCATGCTGTGATACTGTTTGATGATTAGCATTAGCTGGTAAATCCTTAGTATATGCCTTGGTTCTATCTACACCTTCCACCGGTGCCATTTGCGGTTCTTTTACAAAAGCCCACACAGCGAGAGTAGCGACGAATACGGCAACGCCAGAAATAAGGAATACTGGACGCATGCCCACTAAACTTTCAACAGCACCTCCGAGAAAAGGTCCTATCACATTACCTAGAATAAGACCTACCTGGAAAATACCAAGGGCGCGACCTACTCGTTTTTCATCTACGCTAAGAGATACCATAGTCATCGCCGCTGGATAGAATCCATTGGCAAACCCTTGAAATGCACGGCCCAACAATAATTGCCATTGGTCGGTAACAAAAGCGATAATAATATATGATACGGCGATGGCAAATCCTGCGCGAAGGGCCATCATTTTTTTACCCCTATTATCCGCAATTTTTCCCCATATAGGTGCCATAATACCCGCAATCAAGAAGGTAATACCGAATACGAGACCAGACCATAGGGCCACCTCATCATCTTGAACACCTAATTCTAATAAATAAATTGGTAAAAACGGTACAATCATTGTATAACAGATAGCAAGCACCGTCATGCTAATGGTGATAATCCACACATTACGCATGCCTCCACGAGCTATATCGTCTAATGGTTGATTCATAAAGTCTCCCTGTGCCTATGAGTATATACAAATTGTATATAGCAAATCTATAAAATATAAGTCGCATACTGCTATGCGACTTATATTTCACTATCCTTCATGTGGAAATGTCTGTTCCATCACATCTTGCAAAGATACCCGCTCCATGACGTGACGAAACTCGTCTTGTAAATGTTTCCATAACGGCGCCGTCAAACAATCGTTAAACATAGGACATGGTTCTACATCGTCTTCTAAACAAGATACAAGAGCAATAGAATCCTCTGCTGCGTATAAAATTTCATATACATTGTATTCTGCAGGGCTCTTTACCAATCGATACCCGCCGTATTTACCACGCCCAGATTGTACAAGACCAGCCGACGACAAACGGGATACGATGCCTTCTAAATATTTATCTGAAAATCCTTGACGTGCTGCAATTTCACGGATAGGTACATTCTTATCACCGCCGTGCTCTGCAATATCCGCCAGGATGCGCAAGGCATAACGCCCTTTCGTAGAAATTTTCATATGTTAAACCCCTATTATATATCTCATATATAGTACTAGTATAACACAAATTCCTACAAAAAATACTGGAAAATATGGTACTATATACTATACAAAGACTATTTTCGTTCTTTTTTAATTTCATAAGGAGGATTATCTAATGTTAGATAAACTATTTACGCTCCGAGAACGTAATACGACGGTAAAAACAGAAATATTAGCCGGTATTACAACATTTATCACGATGGCGTATATTTTATTCTTAGCACCTAATATCCTAAGTCTCGCAGGCATGGATAAAGATGCTGTTCTCATTGCTACCGCTTTAGGTGGTGGTCTTGTAACAATTGCAATGGGGCTCTTTGTTAACTATCCCATTGCATTAGCTCCTGGTGTAGGTCTCTTAGCCTTCTATTCCTTTACTGTCGTTATGGGCATGGGCATTTCATGGCAAACGGCGCTCGGTGCGGTATTTATTTCTGGTCTTGTGTTCCTCGTACTCACCTTAACATCTATCCGTCAAATGATTGTAGAAGGCATACCAGCATCTATGAAAGTAGCTATAACTGTAGGTATTGGTTTATTCATTGCCATCATTGGTCTTAAATTATCTGGTCTTATGGCTATTTCCATTAGCTTGTCCCCTAACTCTTTAGGGCAAGTAGTACAAACCCATGGCAACATGGTGCCACCAGCATCTGAAACATTGTTGACTCTCGGCAACTTACAAGACGGTAATACATTACTCGCCTTATTCAGCCTGATGTTTACGTCACTCTTAATGGCTCGTAACGTTCAAGGCTCTCTATTAATTGGCGTTCTCGTAACAACTATCATATCCTATGCTACAGGATTATCTACATTACCAGAACATTTCCAAATCTTTGCTATTCCTGATTTTTCTAAAGCAGCATTCTTTGAACTAGACATTCCTGGTGCTTTGCATATGGGGCTCATTACAATCATTTTCTCCTTTACTTTCGTAGAATTATTTGACTCGATGGGCACACTTATTGGGACTGCTACAAAAGCCAAAATAGCTGATCCAAAAACTGGTTCTTTCCCAGGACTTGGCAAAGCAATGACAGTAGATGCTATTGGCGTGAGTGCTGGGGCCCTTCTTGGTACATCTACGATTACTGCTTTCGTTGAAAGCGCCTCCGGTGTCGGCGCTGGTGGCCGTACAGGATTAACGGCGGTAACAACAGGTGTATTATTCCTCATCTGCCTATTTGTATCTCCATTAGTATTATTAGTACCTAATGCAGCTACATCTCCTATCCTTATCTTAGTAGGTGCATTGATGCTAGGTGCTATCAAAGACATCGACTTCGATGACTGGACAGAAGGTTTCCCTGCATTCCTCGTTATCGCATTGATGCCATTCACTTATAGCATTGCTAATGGTATCTCTGCTGGACTTGTAGCATATCCGCTACTCAAAATCGTAGCAGGTCGTGCAAAAGAAATTAATTGGATTATGTATGTATTAGCTATTCTTGTGCTTATACGCTACATTTTCTTCTAACATAACACAATGCAAACTCAAAAGGACGTCCCACAATAGGGGCGTCCTTTTAATGTAGCTATAACTCTTACTATTAGAACTACTAATAATCATATTTTCATACTCTATATCGCACTTATTTGTCTACTCCAAAAATACATTTGACATTTACCAATAGATACTATAGAATATAACATATTATTAGCCTAGTACAGTATTGAAAGCTATGGTTTACCCATAGCTTTTTGTTTTTATCTTTCTATACACAACTAACATATGTTGTGTATAGAAAGATAAAAACACAGCCTCCTGTGTGATACCACGTCACTGAATGGAGCCGTACCGAACGGCAGTATAGTTGTAGAAAAGAGGTCTTACTATGTCTGACAATCATCAGTTAAAACGGGGCCTCAAGAATCGACATGTTCAATTGCTCGCTATCGGTGGCGCCATTGGGACTGGTTTATTCTTGGGCTCTGGTCGTGCTATTCACTTAGCAGGGCCATCCATTCTCTTCGCCTATTTAATTACAGGTATTATTTGCTTCTTTATTATGAGAGCATTAGGAGAATTATTATTATCTAACTTGAACCATCACTCCTTTATAGATTTCGTAGAAGAATACCTCGGCGATCGAGCAGCGTTTATCACCGGTTGGACATACTGGTTCTGTTGGCTGTCACTAGCTATGGCTGATTTAACGGCAGTTGGCCTATATATGCAATATTGGATACCATGGCTCCCCCAATGGATACCGGCCTTACTAGTCCTCGTCGCCTTACTGCTTATGAATTTAACAGCGGTTAAACATTTCGGCGAAATGGAATTCTGGTTCGCCATGATTAAGGTTGTTGCTATTGTATCCCTCATCGTTATCGGCATCATTATGATTCTTTCTGGTTTTACAACTGATGCGGGGGCGGCAGCATTTACGAATCTATGGAATTATGGCGGCTGGTTCCCGAACGGAACGATGGGCTTTATACTATCATTCCAAATGGTCGTATTTGCTTTCACAGGAATCGAGCTAGTAGGTCTCACAGCAGGTGAAACAGAAAACCCAGAAAAAGTAATCCCAATGGCTATCAACAATATTCCATTGCGCATTATTTTATTCTATATCGGTTCCCTCGCTATTATCATGAGCATTTACCCATGGACAGCCGTTAATCCTGCAGCAAGCCCATTTGTAGCGGTATTCACCGCCGTTGGCATTACAGCCGCAGCAGGTATTGTTAATTTCGTTGTTCTCACCTCTGCCGCATCGGCAACGAATTCCGGTATTTTCAGTACAGGCCGTATGATTTACGCCTTGGCAAAACGCGGTCATGCACCGCAATCTATGCGCCGTTTAACACATAGCAGTGTACCATACCAAGCAACGATTTTCTCCGCTGCCGTATTGCTCATTACTGTCGTTCTAAACTACGTAATGCCAGAAGCAGTATTCGTAATGATTACATCTATATCTACATTCTGCTTTATTTTTATTTGGGCTATGATGGTTATTTGCCATATGAAATACCGTAAACATAATCCGGAACTAGCAGCACAATCAAAATTCAAAATGCCGCTTTATCCGGTGATGAATTATCTTATCTTGGCGTTCTTCGTATTCATCCTCGTTATCCTTGCATTAAACGAAGATACACGTATCGCCCTATTGTTCACACCAATTTGGTTCATTATTCTATGGGCCTTCTACTCCATGCTTAACACCGATGATACTGACGCCTTAGGAGAAGAACTCATCGATATGGCAGGTGTGAAAGAACACTATAATAAAACTAAAAAAGAAGCCCACGATGATTATGTAATTTAATCACTTAGGTATACTGAAAGCCGCCCCGTGTTGGGGCGGCTTTTTTATATACTTATTTTAAATTAAGAGGAAACATATTCTTATTGAGATGCTTCCCATCCGTATAGGAGTAAGAGCGATTAACTCTAGTTGCTAAAATCCGTATCCACGATGGCAAACTGTGCATAGTCTGGATATCGTATTTTCATTTCTGCTTTAATTTTCTCTAATGTGCCGTATGGGTCTTCTTCATCAAAGTCAAAAATAATATCATAGTAAATTATTTTTTTATCTAATCGAACGTAGAAAGCATGAATTTGAACTACATGAGTATATAAACTAATAACTTGATCTAAGGCTTGACGAATAGCAGATACTTCTAAATTAGGGTCATTCTCTGCATATACACCAACAGTCATAGCAATGCCGAATTTTTTATACATATGCACGGCAATACCTTTTGTAAGCGGATGGATTTCACCTATTGTCAAGTTTTCTGGCAAAGAAATATGAACAGCACCAATAGTTTCGCCAGATCCATAGCTATTTAATACTAAATCGTAAACGCCACCCACTTGTGGATGTTGAGCAATGGTTTCCTTGATTTCACGAACAAGATTATCGTCAGCACGAATCCCTATGAGATGATTGTACATTTCACGAAGAATATCAAAGGCAGCTTTCAAAATAAATAGAGCAATAATAGCCCCTACATAACCTTGGATATCGAAATCAAAAAAATACACAAGCCCTGCAGAAATCAACGTAGCAAAAGTAATAACTGCATCAAATAATGCGTCTATACCAGATGCAACGAGGGCGTCGGACTTATATTTTTCACCTTGTGCTTTTACATAGCACCCCATCACAACTTTCACAACAATGGCCACAGTAATGATGATAAGCCCCGGAATATCAAACACAGATGGCTCAGGATGAATAATTTTCTCCACTGATTCCTTCAAGGACATAATGCCGGCACCAAGTATGATAAAAGCAATAGCCATAGTTGTCATATATTCAATGCGACCATGCCCAAAAGGATGCTCCTTATCAGCACTTTTAGACGCTAGTTTTGTACCTATAATAGTCAAAACAGAAGATAACACATCGGTTAAATTATTCACTGCATCAAGAATAATTGCAATAGAATTAGATGCCAATCCTACAAACATTTTAAAAGCTACTAGCAGCACATTACCAATAATTCCTTTAATACTGGTCATAGTAATACCGCGATTACGCTCTGCACTATGCTCTTCTAAAATCATATAACACCTCTTATATAGTTTTACACCAATATAAATCTATTTTATATTATAGCTTATCAATTATCATTTGTCATTGTTAAATGATAATGAATTGAATACATAAACTATAGACGGAGCTAAATATGCTAATCTTACTTAATACTTGCAAATGGTGCATACATCTATTAAACCCGCACCTCTATACGTTGACCTGTACGTATATGATTAAAAATAACCCGCACAGCCCGTAATTTAAATGGTTTCCCTGTAGGTTGCGCACCATATAAGGTATCCCCTACGAGAGGATGTCCACAGTGACTGAAAGCAACGCGAATCTGATGGGTCTTACCAGTCCATAATCGAATATCCACTGCCGTCGTTCCACTATTTACCGGTATATTCCTGTGGTTATCTTCGCAGTTATACACAGAATTATCCCCAGCAGCCGATATATTGCCCACATTAGGCTCTATATTACCCACAGAGTTATCCACATTATCCACAATTACACCATAGTTACTCACAGATTTATCCACAACTCCTGGTAAATGTCTGCTTATATCTACAGATGCGGTATCCAGCATCTCATTTTTAATAATTGCATGAGAATCATGATTAGGCACTACCACCTTATAATCTGTGCGGGTCATAACGCCATTACTATGTACCTCATAATGAATACCATCAGCAGATTTACGCATAGGAAACTCTAGGGACCCTTGCGGCTCTACTAACACACCTTCCACCGTAGCTCTATACCATTTTTCAAAGATATCATTATCCATTTGTTGCTGGTATAAACTTTGGGCTAAACCGCTTTTAGCAATGACGATACAGCCTGTCGTATCTCTATCTAGGCGATTTAAAAAACGAATTTTTCTTTTAATACCACGGTCTTTAAAATACTGTGCCACACCATTTGCCAAGGATATTTGATTCTGCGAGTTCACCGTTAAACCTGCTGGTTTATCCACAATGAGTAAGTCCTCATCTTCATAAAGAACCACCAAATCCATAGGCGCTGGAGAATAGTCGATTTTTTCCTTCGCCATTGCAATCCACACCTCATCACCGACGGTTACGACCGTATGAGGGTTCGCCTTATGATCATTAACATAAATAAGTTTTTCTTCAAAAAGCTTTGCCATCGCTTTCCGTGGATACATAGTATCTAATAAAGAACCTAATGTAACCATCGTAGCATCTGAAGCCCCAACATTTACAGATTTGACCTGCTTGATATGTTCATCCGTAATAGTCCACAGTATATCATCAGGTCGATATGTTTTACGCGCCATTAACGTCTCCTTTCTACTAATCGAGTAGCTCTTTGTATATAAGAAAGGTTAGTATTCAATTCTTAACTCCAAAAACTAATATGTAATACTTAGCTACGCCATTCTACTAATTGAGAATCCTTTGGCAAATAATTGAGGAATGCGCTTGGCTCGCTTTGTTTTCCCCGCTGTGCCTCTTGTGTATAGGTAATAACTAATTCTTGTTTTGCCCTTGTAACAGCCACATAAAACAGTCGTTTTTCTTCGTCTTCATTACCTTCTTTTAACGCCATAAGGCTTGGGAATACACCTTGGTTCATGCCTGACAGGAATACATAGTCAAACTCGCTTCCCTTCGATTGGTGTACCGTAATAATAGGGATTCGGTCTTGTCCCTGTCGTTGCGGTTCCCCTGCAGTAAGAGCAGCTAATTGTAAAATATGATTTAGCCGAGCCAATCCTGTACTTCCTTCGTACTCCTTATCTAAGGACTCCATAATGCGATACAATTGCCTAATATATTCAACCTTTGCCATTTCTCCATGAGATTTATAATATTCCAGTACACCCATTTGATTCATAATGTAGGCCAATAGCTGCGTAGGTTTTTCCGTATGCATCTTGCGACGCAATGTGGCCATTTGAGACGCAATGCTGGTGAAAGCAGATTTATACTGGTTAATAGCCACCATACGAGCAGTCGTAGTTGGCACAATATTTTCTCGCACTGCATACAACAACAGCTGACCAGTAGCGATAATATCATCCATTGCATTGTGAGTTGGCGTATGATTAATAGGGAAATAAGAAGATAAGAATCCTAACTTATGATTTTCTAAATGAGGATAGAAACGCCGAAAAATATCTAGCGTGTCATAAACAGCTTTAAACTGTGGTTCGCCTAAATTATGACGAGCTAATTCATGGCTCAAAATGCTAATATCATAATTTACATTATGACCTACAATGACGCGATTCTTAGAAAATTTCTTAAAATCTTCTAATACCGCCACAGGAGATTCCCCATGTTTTTGCAAATAATCATCACTAAATCCATGTACAGCCTGTGAATCGCCCACAGATATACTCGGATTAATAAATCGTTCAAAGGTTTCTAAAGCATTCCCCTGTTTATCCATACGAATGGCGGCGATTTGAATAATCCGATCCTGCATCGTATCTGTACCAGTACTCTCTACATCATATACGACAACTTCATCATGTTCTAAGCCTGTGACGAGTTTAGCATACGGCTCCGACTCAAATATAGGCATATCCATAAAATCCGTCAATTTCAAGCCTACTTGACGATTGTTAGAACTTTCAATATCGCGAATACGAGCCTCACCAATACCTGCTACATAGCGTTTGATAATCCGTTTCGCACTGACCGCATCATTAGGATTCATCAAAAGCTTGAAATAGGCCATAATGTCTTTAATCTCTTGGCGTCGGAAAAATTTGTATTCATCAATAATCATAAATTCACGGCGCTCAGACTCTGGCTTATCTCCATTAAAGCGATTAAATTGCTCACTTAAGCGCTGCGCTTTCCGATTATCTCGAACGAGGACACCAATGGATCTATCCTTTGGTAATGCACAAATGGCATCATATATATATTTTGCCTCATTGTACTCCGTGCGGCACGCTTTCACAAGGACTGGTTCACCATCACTAGCGGAGTGAGAGCGAGGCATTTCATCGTACACAGAACCGACTAACTCAGGGAACATAGTTGTTAATGTGTCAAAAGCCATCGTAAATAAAGTACGATTGGAACGATAGTTTTCGTAAAAAATAATTTTTAAGGGGTCGAAATCACGAGTAAAATCAGCAAGCAATCGAAATGGATCAGAACCACGCCATTCGTAAATGGTTTGAAAGTAATCACCGCATAAGAGCACATGATTGCCTGCCCAGAGCATTTCCATAACCTTGTATTCTAAGATTCCTGTATCCTGCATTTCGTCTACCGCGATATATTGATATCGACTGCGCCAGCGCTCGCGCACATCAGGTTCTTGGAATAAACGATGGACTCCGCAAATCAAATCCGTAAAATCTACACCATGCACATGCTGAAGGTTTTCATCATAAGCAGTCATCCATTCATGACCATGGACCCAAAAATCGGAGAGAGCATCACTATTCAGATTATTAAAATGATAGAACAACTTTTCTATATTACGTTCCCGATCACGGCGCAACCGTTGAATGGTATTTTCATAATCAACAAGGACATTACCAGAATAAAACCCATATATAGAACGGTGTTCCTTGACAGTGCTAATAAGGTTGGCAAAGTTCATATCCCTCATTTGAGCAGGTTTAAGCGACATATATAGTTCTTTACAATCCTCTTCATCAAATATAGTCACATCCGTATAGAGCGACTCATCACGTTTCCCCTCTTGTTGCAATATGTAAAAACAAAAGCTGTGGAACGTACTAATCTCCACAGCCTTGGCGGCGTTACCAACTAAAGTCTGAATGCGTGATTTCATCTCGTTCGCCGCCTTATTAGTAAAGGTCATACACAAGATATTCTGCGCTTCAGCACGGCCACTGTCGATGATATGGGCCACACGGTACGCCAATGTATTCGTTTTTCCCGTCCCTGCGGACGCCAACAAGAGAATATTCCGGTCCAATTCGTCAATGACGCGTTGTTGTTGACTGTTGATAACCATCGTATCCTCCCTCATAGATTAGAGCCAATAATACACAGCTGCTAAAATCATCGGAATCGGTCCAAAGAGAACTGTTAAGGCCCAAATGCCGAATCCAATATCCATAGGAATATTTAAAATATATACACATACCCAATAAGTAATAAAACCTGTTACTACGTTCATAGCCACTTTTTTAATGGTAAAAAATGCGACTTTGAAAGCAACGTAAGCAACGATAATCGACACGATGGTCGATACAATTGGTGAGGCTAATAAAAATTCCATACTATCCTTTCATTTCTTGACGGTTCACAACGGCACCACCTAATGTAAGTTCATCAGCATATTCAATATCGCCACCTACTGGTACGCCGCGGGCAATGCGAGTTACCTTAATGCCACTCGGTGCGAGAAGGCGTGCCAAATAAAGGGCTGTCGCTTCCCCTTCTACATCGGGGTCCGTAGCGATAATGACCTCTTGTACAACGCCATCGCGCAAGCGTGCGATGAGTTCCTTAATGCGAATATCCTCGGCGCCAATACCTTCCAACGGAGACAAAGCACCTTCTAATACATGATATAAACCTTTGTAATCACCACTTCGTTCAAGAGCAATAACATCGCGAGACGTTTCCACCACCATAATAGTTGTTTTATCACGGTTTGGATTAGAACAAAATTCACAAGGGTCTTGTGCTGATAGATTAAAACAGATAGAACAATGACGTGTAGCACCTTTAGCTTCCACAATAGTATCTACCAAACGATTTACCTCTTCTTGAGGCATTTCCACTAAATGATATGCCAAACGACGCGCCGATTTAGAGCCAATGCCTGGCAAACGACGCAATTGTTCCACTAATCGTTCAAGGGCGTTTGTCATTTAAAATAAACCTGGCAAGTTAAGACCACCTGTTACTTTGCTCATTTCTTGAGACAAGAGGTCATCTACTTTTTTACTTGCTTCGTTAACAGCAGCCATTATGAGATCTTCAAGCATTTCCACGTCTTCTGGGTCTACTGCAGATGGGTTAAGTTTCAAAGATTCCAATACCTTTTCCCCATTCATAACAACAGTCACAGCGCCACCCCCAACGGATGCTTCTACAGTGCGTTGTTTCAATTCTTCCTGCATTTTTTGCATATCAGCCTGCATTTTTTGAACCTTTTTCATCATGCCTGCCATATTACCCATACCTTTACCAAACATTGTATTTCCTCCTTTTCGAACTGTGAATGTTCGCTCTGAATTATTTTATATACTCTGTATACGATACAACGGTCTCAATGCCATTTTGGTGTCCACAACTGTCGCATGTATACTGGATAAACCAATTATTCTTCAATGACCTCTACATATATATCGTGGTCTTCTGAAAGTTTTTCTAAAGTTTGTGCCAAAAGAGGATTGCTTTTTTCCTCTTCCCCCATATGTGCCGGATCCCATTGATATTCTCGCTGTACAGTAACAGCATCAATAGGGGTGATTTCTACCATCTCTATTGTAGCAGCTTGCGAATGACCAGCATTATGTTGCCCTTGACTAGATTCGGCTACACCTCCATTAAGTGAGCCGCTATTCGACTTTGGGACAGCTTCTACCTCTACAGTCATGCCGCTATCCATGGGACGATTGATAATTTCCCCATCATCAGTTAACACTTGCGTACCATCGAGACTCATTACAGGCACACCGCCATCATCCTGAGATGTAACAGATTTACTCTGTGTCAGCGGTTTCCCATCAAAGCCTGTAATCGACACATCATCACTAGTACTACTAGACGTTTGATGTTGAACACCGGAACTAGAACTCTTCGGCGTCTGTATACCTCGCGCCGCTAATGCTGCAAGAGCAGCATTCTTAGCACTTTCACGAGCATCAGGACTAATCGAACGATTGTCATCTAACAAATCATCCTCTGTAGGTGGCGGCACATGTTCCGATACAACGGGTGGCAAAACATCTCGTTTAGGCGGCACCGCCTTATTTACTTTGGCGCCACTTGCTTTTTTATAGTCTTGATACACCGTTGTCAGTGCATCCACAACCTCCATATACACGGGGTACCCTAATGCATATTGGAAAGCTGCTGCCATTTCTTTACGGTTTTCATCATTGGTAGCCAAGTTGAGATGTAGTTTATTTTTAAATGCCATAACGGCCTTTTCTCTATCTACATATACGAGTTGACCTTTACCAAGAATAGTGGAATGCATAGAGCGATTACTATCCTTCAAATATTTTATCACAGTCCCTTGAATCGTTCTATATTCCGATGCAGCTACCATAGTGGCTCCAATAGTGGCTACTTGAGCAACACCATTCACTTTTTGTAATGTCCGTCTTGGCCCCGCTTGCACAGGATTAGATGGTGGTGTAAAGCCTCCATTCAACGGTGGAGGTGTCGTGCCAGTACTACTCATCGGCGGTGGCGTAGCACCTCTATTCATTGACGGCGGTATCATGCCATTCCCACTCATCGGCAATGGCATAGTTCCTCTATTCATTGGCATTGGTGTCATACTATCGTCATTCATAGACGGTGTTATTTGGCTTATTGGAGGCACATATTGTGTAGGTACCTCATGAATTGTAACAGATTCATACTCATCCATTGGCGGTGGTACATAATCATCAGCTACGCTATTACTGCGCTGTTGCAACTGATAATTTGGTGAACTTACATGAGGAGGGCCATTTTGTTCCAGCTGTGCCAAGCGAGTTAACACCCCGTCTCGCTCTTTCCGTTCTGCTAATTCTAACGCCGTCAGCCGTTCCTCCACATCGTCGCTGAATTTTGTCATACCTGCACACATTACGAGCAGTCCCATTTCTATGATAGTACGAGGATTATCGACTTGTTTTGCATCGTTCATAATAGACTGCAATCGTTTGATGTACTGATTAATATCACTAAATTCAACACTATCCGCTTGACTTAGGAATTCATGGCGGAAAGAATCATAAATCTTCAGTTCTTCTGCGTCTGGTGCCACTTTAGCAATCAAAAGAGCTCGTAAGTGTTGGATTAAAGCATCCATGATTTGAGCGCCATCCCGACCTTCCCTCAGAGCATCGTGAATATATTTCAATACCGCTGGACCATCGCCATTATGAAGAACTGTTAAAAATTTTATAATCCAATCCTTACTAACTAGACCTATAAGCGCTTCTACTACATCTGATGTAATAGTACCAGTAGCCATACCTACACATTGGTCTAAAATGCTCAATGCATCACGCAAACCTCCATCAGCGTGAACAGCGATGAGGCGAGCTGCATTTTCGTCTATAATAAAACCTTCTTGAGATGCTACATATTGTAAACGTTGGGCAATATCGTCGGATGTAATGCGACGGAATGTATATCGCTGACAACGGGATACAATAGTAACTGGCAATTTCTCAATTTCTGTAGTAGCGAAGATAAACATCACATGCGCTGGCGGTTCTTCAATGGTTTTTAACAATGCATTCCACGCTTCATTAGTAAGCATGTGAGCTTCATCAATGATGAATACCTTTTTACGCCCCTCTACAGGCATGAATTTGACACTTTCACGGAGGGAACGAATTTCATCGATACCGCGGTTTGATGCGGCGTCGATTTCAAGAACATCCATAGATTGCCCGCTCAAAATAGATTTACAAGCAGTACATTCATTGCAAGGATGGTCCGTAGGGCCCTGTTCACAATTAATGGCCCGTGCAAAAATCTTGGCCATACTCGTTTTACCAGTACCTCGAGGACCGGCAAATAAATAGGCATGCGCCACCTTATCCTCCCGAACAGCTCGCATCAATGTATGGCTGACCTGATGCTGTCCCACCACATCGGTAAAGGTTTGGGGCCGATACTTCCGATACAATGCAATATACGCCATGTGAACACCCCCTTTATTATAAAAATGATAATACTTTATTATACCACAAAAGCGGTCACCAGGACCGCTAGAGAATATATGATATTCAATATTTTCAAATCAATTATAAGCCACAAATAAGCTATCGCTATATAAGAAACGAAAAAAATAACACTAGCAAAGCCAGAATATAAGCAATAAAAAAAGCGACCGCTCGGTCGCCTATGCAATACTCGATCACGACAGCCCCCGGGTTCCCCGTGGCACATGAAGGTTACCGCTTAGTGCTGCTACCTCTCAGTCCTGACACGATTCACAGGCCCCCATTGCACGGGCCCGAGAACTGCCATGATCCAATATTGCAATATAATTATTATAGCTAATTTTAAGCATAACGTCTAGTAGAAATATATAGAGTTGCCCTCTATACAAAGTACTCCATATTAGACTAACTACTATAAAGGGCCCTAGTTTCTATATACTACTATTACACAAAAAATATAACATAAAGCCCATCATATACTTTCATCAATTAATAGTGATCTCTAAATGATAAAAAACATACTGTTCCATCAATGACCTCATAAATGAGTCGATGTTCACTAGTAATACGACGAGACCACATGCCTGATAATTCAAACTTTAATGGTTCTGGCTTCCCAATCCCCTCAAAAGGGCTCCTAGATATATCTTTAATCAACAAATTGATACGTTTTAATATTTTCTTATCTTCTTGCTGCCAGGAAATATAATCTTCCCAAGCTTTTTCCGAAAATGTAAACATATCACACCTCAATTAGCTCTCGCTGTAGAGATTTTCCTTCTGCGATTTCTTTACGACTAGCGATAAGTTTTTCTCGTAAATATTGATTATTTAATATGCGTAGAGTCTCTTGAGTACTCTCCCATTCAGCTCGAGATACAACAACGATATCTTCATCTGGGTTTTTATTTACTACCATTAAAGTAGTAAACTCATCATTTACTTTCTTCATATAATCTTTTAAATTACTTCTAAAATTAGAATATACTACGGCTTCCATATCATCACCTCACAATACTAATATAATGCTTAACTATATTATAATGCAGAAAAGGTAATTGTACAATATATTGTACAATTACCTTTTCTGCACAGTAACAAAGCCCATATAGACTGCTATGTGAGCAGCCTACATGGGCTTTTGTGATTTACTTTCTATTTTGCATATTTTTCTTTAAATGCTGCCAATTGCGCCTCTTCTAAGGATAGTCCTTGACCGAGGAATCGTTCTATAGCATTGTGCATTTCTTCATATGCTACTGGTACGACTTTAGTGAATCGGTTCACAAAGTTATTCCAGTTTTCAAGGATGTGACGGCCTTTAGCAGAATTAGTATGTAACACATGTTGTTCAACTAATGCTTTAATTCTAGCAAGGTCATCGTTGTTAGCAGGACGCAATTCTACGAGACCTGTATTGACGTATCTTTCATCACAGTCGAGGATATACGCATAACCACCAGACATACCTGCGCCAAAGTTACGGCCAATTCTGCCCAATACAAGAACTTCGCCACCAGTCATGTATTCACAACCGTGATCGCCAACGCCTTCCACAACAGCAGTAATACCGCTATTACGAACGGCAAAACGTTCACCTGCTACACCATTGATATAGGATTTGCCAGACGTAGCACCGTAGAATGCAACATTGCCAATAAGGATGTTTTCGTCAGCTTCAAAAATAGATTGACGAGGAGGGTACACAGTGATAGTACCACCGGACAAACCTTTACCGAGGTAGTCATTAGCATCCCCTTCTAGTTCTAATGTCATGCCTTTTGGAATGAAAGCACCGAAGGATTGACCTGCCGAACCTTCAAAATTCAATTTAATAGTATTATCTGGAAGTCCGCTTTCACCATATTTACGAGTCACCTCGGAACCTACCAAAGTACCTACAACACGATTAATATTAGTAATAGCCAATTTAGCACGAATCGGTTTTTGTTCTTCAATAGCAGGACGACACATACGCAACAATTTGGACATATCTAATGTGCGTTCTAATTCATGATCTTGCTCGATTTCGTGCATATGACCTACAGAAGCATCCACATATGGATGGAACAATACCCGTTTCAAATCGACACGAGATAGTTTGAAATTATCATCTTGAGATTTTTGACGTACTAAATCGATACGACCTACTAATTCACGAACGGAACGGATACCAAGGCGAGCCATGATTTCACGCAATTCGCGAGCAATGAAAATCATGAGATTTTCTACATATTCAGGTTTACCTGTGAAACGAGCACGCAATTTTTCATCTTGTGTAGCCACACCGTAAGGACAGGTGTTCAAATTACATACACGAGCCATTTTACAACCTACTGCAACGAGTGGCAATGTACCAAAACCAAAGAGTTCAGCACCAAGCATAGCTGCTACAGCAACGTCAAAACCAGTCATCAATTTAGAATCTACTTCTAATTGAACACGGTCACGCAATCTGTTGAGCATCAAGGTTTGATGTGTTTCAGACAACCCCAATTCCCAAGGCACCCCAGCATGTTTTACAGAAGTACGACCTGCCGCACCAGTACCGCCATCATAACCAGAAATCAAAATATTGTCCGCTTTTGCTTTCGCTACACCAGCAGCAATAGTGCCAACACCAGCTTCAGAAGTCAGTTTAACGGAAATACGCGCATCTTTATTGACGCATTTCAAATCGTAAATCAATTCTGCCAAATCTTCGATGGAATAAATATCGTGATGTGGTGGTGGAGAAACGAGTTCTACACCTGGTGTGGAGTGACGAGCCTTACCAATTTCAGGATATACCTTTTTACCTGGTAGTTGTCCACCTTCACCTGGTTTTGCACCTTGCGCACATTTGATTTGCAATTCTTTAGCATGAATGAGATAGTTTGCAGTTACACCGAAACGACCAGATGCAATTTGTTTCACCTCTGAATTCATACTATCCCCATTAGGCAATGGTTTAAAGCGAGCTACGTCCTCGCCACCTTCACCAGAATTCGATGTAGTACCTAACCGATTCATAGCAATAGCAATAGTTTCATGTGCTTCTTTGCTAATAGCACCATAACTCATGGCCCCAGCTTTAAAACGTTTTACGATGGACATTTCGTCTTCTACTTCTTCGATAGGAATACCGCCGCCTACAGGGTAGTTAAGTTCCATTAATGAGCGCAATGTAACATGGTAATCATTGCGAATCATTTTAGAATATTCTTTATATTTTGCGTAATCCCCTTCGATAACGGACTCCTGTAACAAATCGATAGTTTTAGGGTTGAATAAATGTTCTTCCCCATCTTTCACAGGACCATACCAACCACCTGGTTCGAGTACAGTTTCATCAGATTTGAAAGCGCGGTTAAAACGAGCTAACGCTTCTTGTGCTACACCGCCGAGACCAATACCACCAATACGAGTTGGTGTGTTCACAAAGAATTTATTGATAAAGTCAGAATTTAAACCGAGGGCTTCAAAAATCTGAGCCCCATGATAAGAGCGAACAGTGGAAATACCCATTTTGGACATAACCTTCATGATGCCTCCTACAGAAGCTTTAATGTAGTTTTCTTCTGCTTTTTCTGGAGAAATATCGCCAAGTCGTTTGCGGGCTTGTAAATCTTTTACTGTTTCTAATGCCAAATATGGGTTAATAGCTGTTACGCCATAACCAATTAGTGTACAGAAATGATGTACTTCACGAGGCTCACCGGATTCGAGAATCAAGCCGATTTCTGTACGCAATACTTTGCGGATTAAGTGATTATGTACCGCAGCTACTGCCAATAATGCAGGAATTGGCGCATGATTTTCATCTACTCCACGGTCAGATAAAATTAACACATTTTGCTCTGTGCGCGCCGCTTCTTCTGCTTTTTCACACAATTCAGCTAAAGCATCGCGCATACCTTCCGCCCCTTTAGATGGGTCGAAGAGAATCGACAAAGTAACAGATTTCATGCGACGGCAATCTAAAGCTTTGATAGATGCCAATTCTTGATTAGTAAGGATTGGAGTACGCATGGACAACGCATAAGTACCTGCTTTATTAGGATCTGTTAAATTACCAGAATTACCAAGCATTACACGAGTTGATGTAACCATCGATTCGCGAATAGAGTCGATTGGAGGATTCGTTACTTGTGCAAACATTTGCTTAAAGTAGTTATATAACAATTGTGGCTTTTCCGACAAAATTGCCAATGGAGCATCCGCTCCCATAGCACCAACAGGATCTTTGCCGTCTTTTGCCATCGGTACAATCATACGTACCAAATCTTCTTGAGTATAACCAAAAGCTTGTTGTTCTTTAAGTAAATCTTCTACAACTGGTACATCGCTTTCATCAGCCTGAGAAATCTCGGACAAATGGATAACGTGTTCTTTCACCCATTCAGAGTAAGGCAATTCGGTAGCAACCCGTTGTTTAATTTCTTCGTCGGAAATAATGCGCTGCTCTGCTGTATCGATGAGAAGCATTTTGCCTGGTTCCAAACGTCCTTTTGCGCGGATATGTTCTGCATCTTCGTTTACAACACCTACCTCAGATGCCATGATGACACGGTCATCAGTAGTCACATAATAACGAGCAGGACGCAAGCCATTTCTATCGAGCACACCACCGATAACAGTACCGTCAGTGAACCCCATTGCTGCAGGACCATCCCAAGGTTCCATCATAAAACTGTTAAACTCATAGAAATCGTGTTTTTCTTTGCTCATCAAATTATTGCGTTCCCAAGGTTCAGGAATCATCATCATAATTGCATGAGGCAAAGAACGACCTGTCATATGCAAAAATTCCAATGTATTATCAAACATAGCCGAGTCAGAACCGCTGTCATCAACTACAGGGAATACTTTTTTAATATCTGGGAACAATGGAGATTCTGCTTTACCTTCACGAGCATTAATCCAGTTTACATTACCGCGAATAGTATTGATTTCACCATTGTGTACGAGGAATCGGTTAGGATGCGCCCGAGCCCAGCTTGGGAATGTATTTGTACTGAAACGAGAGTGCACCATCGCCAAAGCAGAAGTAAAATCAAGATCACTTAAATCGAGATAAAAATCGCGTAATTGACCTGGTGTCAACATCCCTTTGTAAACGATAGTTTTAGAAGATAAGGAAGCAATATAGAAATCGCTAGATAATTCTTTGCTCAATGGGACAATGCGTTTTTCTGCTAGTTTACGGATGATGTATAATTTGCGCTCAAACTCTTTGTTATTCGTAACATCTGGACCTTTGCCAATGAGAATTTGAATCATCCAAGGGCGGATTGCAGCCGCTTCGTGGCCCACTTTCGTGCCATCTACTGGCACTTCACGCCAACCGAGAACAACTTGACCTTCTTCGCGTACCACTTCTTCAAAAATGCGTTTTTGTTCATTACGAAGGCTTTCATATTTGTGCGCAAAAATCATACCTACCCCATATTCACCAGCAGGTGGTAAATTAATGCCCAATACTTCGCATTCTCGTTTGAAAAATTCATGTGGAATTTGCACCAAAATACCAGCACCGTCACCAGTATCTTTATCGGCACCAGCACCACCACGGTGCTCTAAACGTTCTAAAATGCGCAAGCCATCATCGATAATGTCATGGGATTTTTTACCTTTAATATTTACTAC
This sequence comes from Veillonella caviae, assembly GCF_003992125.1. GTDB lineage: Bacteria > Bacillota > Negativicutes > Veillonellales > Veillonellaceae > Veillonella > Veillonella caviae. Next base: position 89,083 of record NZ_RQUY01000005.1, read on the forward strand.
AAACCCCATACCGCAGGCATCTTTTTCAAATTGGCTACTATACATGCCATTCGCTTCGAGTCTCGCCTGATCTAAACGCTGCTGTTCAATAACGCTCTGTTTCGTCTCCATAGCTCTTGCACTCCTTATCATATCACTTGATGTTCCACAAAACGCGGCGGCATCGTTCCGTACTGGTTTTGTGAAAGCTCATTATACTTGTAAGTTCATAGAATTCTAAGATTAATTTCTCATAAATATTAAAATTCTATAGAATTTTGTCTATACACAGTATACCAAAGTCCACTGTAAAATGATAATATAAAAACCGCAACCTAAATTGCGTTCAAAGCATAACGCCATGCGTATTTTGTATACATAAATATATTTCCCTTAAAACTAAGTCTTTTAATTTCTTATAATCCGTACCTTATGCCCTATAAACTGCACCTTAGGGCAAAAAAAACTACAAAAAAGAAGACCTGTTTTCACAAGTCTTCTTTTATAAATTTCACAGATTATCCGAAGATTTCCGCCAATTTAGCATCATCAATAATGGTGCCTACATAGAAATCACTGAAGATACCAAATCGTGCACTGGCTTCTTCAAAACGCATATCGTAAACGATCTTTTTAAATTGAATATCATCATTACTAAAAATGGTAACACCCCATTCCCAATCATCTAAGCCAACACCGCCCGTAGTGTACTCAGATAACACTTCAAGATATGGTCGGCCCGTCATACCATGAGCACGCATAAAGGCACCACGTTCCTCTTGAGACAACATGAACCAATTATCATTGCCTTCCCGTTTTTTGCTCATATTATAGAAGCAAATATATTTATCTTTAGGCACCGATGGATAGAGTTTTGCCTCTACCTCTGGGGTATCTAATTTTGCTTTTACATAGGCACTCACTTCTGTTACAGATGTATACGAATAAGTTTGTACCAACACAGATGCAATAGCAAGACGGCGGAATTTGCGCTCCCAATTTGCCAACTCCTCTAAAGATGGCACCAAAATCCACAGCAATAAATCACCTTTATAACCATTTACATCATAGAATGCATAGCTACCCTTTTTAGCTTGATGCATCGACTCTAATTCTGCAAGATAGGATTTCAACTCATTACGAGCTGCTTCCTTTTCATCATTACTAAAACAATTCCATGCACTAAAATCCATAGAAAATACCATATGTTGACTATGCCAACCTTCTACTGTAGGGATTGCTTTACCCATTTGTATCACTCCTTATCTATATATAAAACATCAAATAACTATCTAAATAAGTAACTAATTAGCCAATCAACCAACTAATTGACTAAATAACTAATCAATTAACTGTAGAACAATACAGCGCATCATGCCCCTACAACACTATCAATTATTTTCAACCAATTGTGCTACTAGCGCTTTTGCTTGTTTTACACCATCAGGAATACCGATACCATCGAAAGGTGTACCGATAAGATATAGGTTTGGATAGTTCTCCTTTACATGATCTCGCACTTTTTTTATAGCACTGCGATGTCCCACATTATACTGCGGCATACAGTGAATAAGGCGATTGATTTTCACCCACTCTGGATTAGCAGAAAACTTCATAATTCGCTGAATTTCTGTAACAGCCAATTGTGAAAGTTCCTCATCACTATATCGTTCCACTACATCATTACCAGGTTTACCAATAAAGACTCGCAATACAATTTTATCACTCGGTGTTGTTTGTGGCCACTTTTGATTTAATATAGTGCACGCCGTCAACGGTGTATCTGTCTTGCGTGTAATCAAAAGACCAGAGCCTTGTAATTCGCCATCAAAAGTAGATTTATCAAAACACATGATAGCAATGGCGCAGCTCGATTGTTCCATGTTGCGCAAGTTGTCGAATACCGCATCATGACAGAACCAATCCACATAAGTTGCAGGTGGTGTAGTGATAATGAGTTTGTCAGTTTTTTCTACCCTGCCTTGCACTATCAATTCATACTGTTCATCGCTGTAATTGATGTGAGAAACCAATGCATTTGTATGAATCGCCACATTACTCGGCATTTGGGCAACAATAGCATCAATGACGCTTTCAAGTCCACCTGTTAATTGGCGGAACATACCGGATTGAGCTGCTGTACCTTTCCGTTCAAACTCTTTATCTTTAACAGCATCTTTCCCAGCTCGCGGCATGTCACCTTCGTTAGCTATCCCTTGGGCCCCTTGGTTAACGCCAGCTTTTTTATGACTCTTTTTAGCAGCCATCATGCCTTTCACCATATTACCATATTTTTGTTCTACTTGAATGAAATGAGGGAATGTGGATAGCAAACTAATCTTATATATATCGCCACCATAAATGCCTGCTAATAGTGGTTCAATCAATTTATCCATCATTTCTTGACCCAAATGGTATGTAAAAAAATGACCGATAGACACATCACCATTTACATCTAAAGGGTATGGTTTCTTAAAATAATCTAATCCAGCACGCAATTTGCCCGCAACAGAAATAAGCGTAGCTTTCACAAAGGGCATCATTTCTGTAGGAACACCCATGATAGACCCGCCCGGAATTGGATGAATAGTACCACGGTCATACACATAGGCCTGTCCTGTTTCATTGGATACCAGTGTATCACCAAGGCCAAGGTCCATAATAAGATCCGTCATTTCAATTTTACGACCCAAATAGGAATCTGGACCTAATTCTACGACGAATTCGCCAACTCGTTGAGTCTGAATTTTACCACCACAACGAGGCGCTTGTTCGTACACATGGATATGCCAATCTGGTTTAGCACGACCTAAATAATAAGCAGCTGAAAGTCCTGTTAGGCCTCCGCCAACAATTGTTACCTTCACATTTCTAACCTTTCCGTTATGGCACTCGCCATAGCTTGCATAAATATTAGATTTCCATTCGGCATCGGTGCGCGATTATACACAGCGCCACCGGCCTCAACGAGTTTACGACATTCTACATCATTATCATACAGCACTTCTACATGATCGCTAACAAATCCAAAAGGCACAAAAATAATACGTTTAGTACCTTCTCGGAGGGATTCATTAATCATAGATTCTACAGAGGGACCTAACCAACCATCGCGAGGTGGAGCACTTTGAAATGCTAGTTTCCAATTTCCAATCCCCGCTTTGCCTGAAATACGATGAGCAGCTTCTATAATTGAGTTTTTATAATTTCCCATCCTATGTTCCGGAACACTGTGTGCAGAATATACAAATAAACCATCACCTTCGCCTATATAAGGGGCTACAGCATCACACCAATACGAAAGAAAAGATGGTTGTTCCCACCACTCCTTAATATATTCTACTGTTATCTTTGGGTAGTTGGCTAGCAGACTATCTAATTTACGTTCATAAGCGCCCGTACCTGCGGTGGAATAAAATGGAGATGTAACAATTCCTATGATATGTGTATAACCTTGTTCAGATATGATTTTCAACGCTGTTTCCATACTATTAGAAATATGTAAATAAGCTGCATATACAGGTATGTTTAACAAATCTTGTAACACAAATTTTTGATGTTCCACCATAGTTTGTAGTGTTAGACTATCCCACTGGTGTATAGCATCATATCTTTGCCTAAGCACTGCTACATCTCGCTCCGTCGGTATTCGTCCACCACGAATGCTAGTCATATAAGACACCAAATCCTCCGGTGTTCTAGGAGTGCCAAAGGACAAGAGTAATACTGCTGTATTATTCATCAGCAGTCCCTTCTCGAGCCCATAACTGACGACTCTTATCATGAACATAATCCGTTAACCAATGCAATTTTTCTGGATCTACTTCTGGGAATACACCATGACCTAGGTTAAATATATGTTTTCCGTGATGTACACCATCCATTAAAATTGTATCTACTTGAGCGGATATAGTTTTCGTATCTGCTAATAGGTACGCCGGGTCAAGATTACCTTGCACCGTTTGAGTAACGCCACGAGAGGCTGCGTCTCTTAAAGAGCTTCGCCAATCGAGAGCTACTACATCGAGGGGCAGTTTTGCCCAGGAAGTTACTAAATGATCAGTACCTACACCATTCATAGCTAATGGCACTGTTGGAAATCTTGCTTTCACAGTGGAAATGATACGTTCCATGTGAGGGAAAATAAATATATCATATTGATTACGATTCACAGCGCCCACCCAAGAATCAAAAATCTGCAATGCGTTAGCACCAGATTCAGCCTGCATGGATAAATATTCGATAGACATGGTCGCCAGCTTTTCCATCAAAGCATGCCATACATGAGGTTCACTGACCATAAGACCTCGCGTTTTATTGTAATTTTTCGTTGGTCCCCCTTCAATAAGATACGATGCGACAGTAAAAGGAGCACCACAGAAGCCGATAAGAGGTACCTTGAGAACCTCAGTGGTGAGCAATTGAATCGTCTTAGCAATGTATTCCACCTTAGTAGGGTCAAACGCATGTAATCGTTCTACATCTGATAAACGCTGAATTGGCGTGTCAAATACAGGTCCTACACCAGGTTTAATGTCTACATTAACACCGATAGACACCATAGGACTCATAATATCCTTGTACAAAATAGCCGCATCAACACCATATTCCTTAACAGGCAATTCTGTCACCTGCGCACACAATTCCGGTTGCTTCGTAATTTCAAACAAGGTGTATTTTTCTTTGATTTTTCTATATGCTGCTTGGCTACGACCTGCTTGTCGCATATACCACACAGGGGTTACGCCAGGCTGTTTGCCTCGAATCATATCTAAATAAGCAGTATTCATGATGCCACCCCTTTCTTATTGTTTATTTATCATATGTATGTTGAAAGTTCCTACATACACAAGACTTATTGAATAATGAACATTAGACCTATGATAATACATGGGTATCAACGCCATTAATAGCTTGTGCCATATAATATACTTGTTGCTGACATGTAAATAGCCAAATTTGTTGGTTATTACCTAATTCAGCTAAAAGTTCTAATGCGCTCTTTTGACGATCTTCGTCAAATCTAACCAAAATGTCGTCTAAAATAATTGGTATCGCATCAACTTGATGAGAAAACACTGTGGCTAATGCTAATCTCAATGCAAGGTACACTTGATCTGCTAAACCGCTAGACCAACGATTCATTTCTAGTCGCCCACCTTTTGTGTCTAGCAAAGCTAAACCCGCGTCAAGCCCCCACATATCAAGTGTATAGGCCCCATTGGTAAGACGTTGAATATAATTAGAAGACAATTCTAACATTTTAGGCTGCGACTCTGCCTCATAGGATTGCTGAGCTTTGTCCATACAATGACCAATCAACGCTTGTGTAGCCCAGTCTTCTAAAGCCTCTTCTAGTTCTGTTTCCAGCTCTTGACGTTCTTGAATCGCTAAACGCTGTTCCTCATCAGAACCGAGAGCGCGCATAGCCTCAACAGTTTGACCTCGTTTCTCATATAATGTTGCCAATAACTCTTGACGAGATGCAATTTCTCGTTCTCCGTGAGCTTGTTCTTCTATCCACTGTTCTTTATTGCCTTCTCGCAAACGTCGGTAAAACAAATCGCGATTTTCCCCATCGGGAGCGAGCAAATCAAGCTGTACTTGGCTTTGTTTGTAAATAGTTTCCCATTGTTTGTACTGGTTTTCATCGATAAGACGCTGACGATATTCATTGGCACCGCCAATACCAGCCTGCTCTAACAATGCTTTTTGTTCTAAAAGAAGTTCTTTTTCCTTCCTATGCCAATTATCATACTCTAACCGACAACTCTTACGCTGTGATTCTTTTTGCTCCCAACGAATAAATTGTTGTTGAAAGTTCTTATATTGATTATATACCCGTTTCAACTCTGTAGGCGATACAGGATTATCTATCCCCAAGTTATGCCACAATGTTACCGCTTGATCTTCAATGAGTCGCAATGATTCTCGATGAACATCTAATCGTTTTTCATACCCTTCAATGATGCGCAATTGTTCATAATACTGATCATATTCCTGCTTCATGCTAAAGAAATCATCATCACCAAGACTCTTAGCAGCCCCTTTCGGAAGCCACTCTTGCCATTCAGCTAGGGCTGCATCGTAATTGGATTGTAACACCTTGCCTTCATCATTATATTGTTGCAATCGAGCAACTTGTTCAATATTAGGAATATCCGTAGGTACCAATGGTGCATCTTGGCGATTCACAAGTTGTGCATGACGTTGTTCAAGTCGGCTCAATTCTTTTTCTAACCGCGCCGTATCAGTGCGACCTTGATGGCGCACATGCCAGCCATACCAAAACAAAATGAGCCCAGTAATGAGCAGTATAATACCACCCATACTATATAAAGAAGACTCAAATATGATGAGCCCACTGAGCATCATTAGCACCGCTACAACGGCGCCGACACCACCTATACGCTGAACCCATATAGGCCACACAGCTGGTGTAGTACTTTCTTCTAAAGCAATTTGTATATCTTCAATATCTGACAAAACAGCAGCGATTTCATTATCCAACCACTCACTACGAGATTCTGTACCACCCTCGTTAACAATAGTAGTCGATGACAAATCAGGGGTATGCTCCTGCCAATACAACAATTGTTCCTTCGCAGTGCGTAATTTTTTTGATAAACGCTCTCCTTCAAACCAATTTACATCATCTGGAACATCCTCATCACTGCGCCACGCCGATTGTAAACTTTTAGAAAAATCTAGCTGTTCTCGCACTTTATCGATATAAGCCTGTCCTTCTTCACATTCACGACGCAATTGTTCCCACTGCGTCACTTGTTGCATGAATGTTTCTAAATCTTGACCATAGATTGTAAACGGACTTTGGGGATCAAAATTCTCTGGTTTTAATGCTTCTTCTTTATCCAGCCACAACTGCATATGTTGGCGCGCTTCTTTTAACCCTTCATCAATGCCTAAAAAGGCTTCTTTATTAAGTGTGTTATGAGCCATAAATTGTTGCATATGTTTTCGCGCTTCTTCACCACGACAGAATGTATCCCAAGCGCGCAGCACCATATGGACGCTATCACGATAATCTTGCCATTCACGAATTTGATCTTGCAACTCTTGTTCAGTCTGCTCAGAGCTATGATAAGCTTGCTGTAATTCTACATATTGGGCTTCATGTTCTACCAAGTGGCTGAGTCGCTGTTTATTATCTGCTAGTTTTTCTAGCAACACATTGATGCGCCGTTTACCAGTAGCAGAACCGACTAATAAATCATTAGCATTTTTTTCTACATTTTTAACGATGGAACCTAGCTGTTCACCACCTTCGGCGCCAAAGAAACGAGACCTCACATCTACCTCGTTGAGCACATCTACACCTTGTAAATCTTCCAAAGTTAATGCAAAGATGCGGTTGTACGTTTTTTTATCTAGCCCATGCCACCACAATTGACTTGGTTCTTCTGAAATGCGCGGTTCTCCATAAGTATAAAAATCTAATTGCTTTTGGTGGCGTCCTAAATAATAAACTTTGCCATCTTTCTCTACATTCATAGCACCATCTACAGTGCCGTATTTTTTATGTTTACCACCAAACAAAATAGAACGCATACCTTCCAGTAAAGAGGTTTTGCCGCTTTCATTAGCACCATACACAACCTGTACACCTTGCGCTCCTGCAGTAAATGTCCAATTTTTATAGGGACCGTACTCATTAAATCGTATATCTTTAATGTTCATCATGAGCCCCCATCAACATCGTAACACCTTCCATTTCACTGCGTTCCATAACGCGAAGTAACAGTTCATCGGTAAGCAAATCTGCATATGCCCCTAATCGTTTTGCCTCTGGCCTATCCAGTAAAATTTGACGTACCGTAGATACATCGGTAATAGCACTATCATAAGCACGCAAATAATCGCCTACCATATCGGATAATAATCGTCGCTCTCCTAAATTCACAGAAGGTCGTGTTTTATCGATGATTTTATAAGGCATGACAAACACAGATTTACTCTTTTCTTCATCTTGTAATGATTTCAACCATAAATTACGTACTCCTTCATCCATTGCCAATGCATGCATAGGCCCAGTGCCAATCAGTTGAACAGATAATAATATAGGTTTTTTATATTGCTTACGTAAGATATTCTTTTTAATACTCAACACTTCTAACAGTTCAGATTCTTTTTGAATCCCTGTAATATCTAACTTGATTTCTTCAAATCGAATAGCGCTAGTTTCAACAAACTCTAATTCACAATGGCCATTATGAGATACTTTCACCATATAACAGCCCTTAGATCCACACTCCTTGCGATGTAATCCCTGCGGATTCCCTGCATAGACAATCATAGGATCATTACCGAGCACCTGTGATTTATGAATATGCCCTAATGCCCAATAGTCCATAGCGCCTTGTATCATATCCGATACATTACAAGGTCCCGTCACATTATCTACATCCGCATCTTGGCTAGAACCGACTGTGCCATGCATAACTGCAATGGAAAACTCATCTCGTTCAAAGGCTTTGTATTGAACGGCAAAATTCGTATGTTCATTGCCATGACCACAACTAATGCCATAAACGCCACCAATTTCAATATTGTTAACCATCAATGGGAACCGCTGTACTTGAGCATGAGTAAACACATGCACATTACTAGGCATATCGAGCTGTGCGCGCCAACTTTCAGCAGGATCGTGATTGCCTTGCACCATGTACACAGGAATGCGGGCCTCTTGCAATTGATACATAGCACGCACAAAACGAACCTGTGCCTCTAAATTATGATCTTCACTATTATAAACGTCACCACTAATAATGAAAGCTTGAACGCGCTCGCGAACAGCCATATCTACAATACGTTGAAATGCCACATACGTAGACTCCGCTACAGTGCGATCCACAGTGCGACTCATTCCCATAACATATTGAAAAGGAGCTCCTAAATGGAGATCTCCACAATGTATAAAACGAAAAGGTTGCATCATGTCTCCTTTCGTAGTTAATAAAATTCTAATACTTAATTATACTATACAATTCTAGTATTAATACAGAATGTAGCCATCTTTCTATTATTTTCTATCCAATTTTATCTTATACGCACATTTTGTTAACTGTATGCATTTTTAAGTTGACAATCATCCCACAGTGGTCTACAATGACATTGTCAAATATTATTATTTCATTAGTTAACAATACAGGGGGCTATGATGGCACTTCCTCAAGAACAACGCGAAACTCATGTGGGTTCCTATGAAAAGATTTTAACAATTGCAAATCGTATTTTACAAGGCGGTTCTATTACTAAAGAAGAAGCAATAGAATTAATTCATACATCTGATGAAGATACTATGATTTTGCTAGCAATGGCAGATAAAATCAAACAACACTATAACGATAACACCGTAGACGTTTGCGCCATTGTAAATGCCCGTTCTGGTAAATGCCCAGAAAACTGTAAATTCTGTGCTCAATCGGCACATCACAACACAGGTGTCCAAGAATATCCTTTCATGGAAGACGAAGAAATATTAAATGCTGCGCGCAAAGCAAAAGAAGCAGGCGCCATTCGTTTCTCCATCGTCACTAGCGGTCGCAATACCACAAATCCAAACGAATTCGAACAAATTTTACGCGTCCTCAAGCGCATCCATGATGAAGTAGGTCTCGAAATTTGTTGTTCTCTTGGTCTCCTCACCTATGACCAAGCCATCAAATTAAAAGAAGTAGGCGTTACAAGATATCATTCCAATATCGAAACAGCACCGAGCCACTTCCCAGACATTTGCTCCACCCACTCTTATGAGGATAAAATGAGCACCATCGGCAATGCGAAAAAAGCAGGTATTCGCGTATGTTCTGGCGGAATTTTAGGCCTTAACGAAACATTGGAACAACGCGTAGAAATGGCATTTGAATTAAAACGTCTTAACATTGATTCTGTACCTCTCAACATTTTAAATCCTATTAAAGGTACTCCATTTGAAGATAACAAAGCATTGAAACCATTAGAAATTTTGCGCACTTTCGCTGTGTTCCGCTTTATTTTACCTAATGCGTTAATTCGTACCGCTGGCGGTCGCGAAGTCAATTTACGAGATCTCCAAGCGTATGCGTTAACAGGTGGACTCAATGGTATCATGGTAGGTGGTTACCTCACTACCGGTGGTCGTTCCCCATTAGATGATTTACAAATGATCGATGATCTATCCTTAACACTCAACACTGTGCAACTGTAAAAAATTTTATAAATTTTATGTAGATTGATAAATTATAATGATAAAATAATGATATATCAATTTCTAAACTGACTGTAACCCATTTTATGAGGTTTACATATATTTACACATATAAAAGGAACAAGCCCTATCTACTAATTATCTAGATAGGGCTTATCCCCTTTATAGCTCATTCAGAATTAATTAATAAATAACGAATCAACTTATTACTTCACATTATATTCACACCTAATTCTTATAATGACACTATCAGATGATATATAGAGATAACAATTCCCTAGTTATCTGCATGTATTTATCTCCCGACAAGTAATACTAACCCCAAACCTACTACTTGTTTAAATACATAGGTCATTTGATGTTAATACTAACACTCCCCTTACATAAAAAAGGACTCGAATCGAGTCCTTTTTTTCATTATTGTACTAAAGAGTATCTAGGATTAATACTTTTGTCCTATCAGCCAACATCTACGATTTCTTTTCCAAACCGAAATCAGATGGCACATTAGAAACTACCGTAATCTCCTCATTACCATTGTATGGCACAAATTGCAGCGCGTAGGCGTGCAAAGCTTGTCTTGTATATGGTTTTTCTCGTTTTCCATACATAGCATCACCTATGATAGGGTGATCTATGTGCGCCATATGAACTCGAATTTGATGAGTTCGACCGGTGAGCAATCGAAATTCTAGCTCCGTATATGATTGATTAGTACCCATGTTCGGAGCAACCACATCGCCATCATCACTAATTCCATCTACAGTATAATCTGTCATATGACCTGCAGAAGCATTATGGCTGACCATATTAGTAGGCTTATGACCATGATGAACAACATGATATTCTGTAATCGCTTCTTGTCCAAATTCATCAATACAGCGGCGATTATCGAATACAGGATCTACGCCGATAGGTGTATGTATAACACCATCATCAGTAATCGTTCCATCTACATAGCCACGATAAATTCGATGAATGAGCCCTGCTTGTAATTGTTCAGAATAATATTGTTGTGCTTCACGGGTTTTACCAAATAAAACACAGCCCGATGTATCCCGATCAAGTCGGTGCACAGGACGAATTTTATGAACTTCACCACGTTTAGCATAATGACCTGCTACAAGATTACTCAATGTATGTTTCATCGTTTGCCCTGTAGGATGTACCAGCATAAATGGTGGCTTCTCTACTACCAGCGTATACTTATCTTCGTAAAGGACCGTTAGCGGTCCTTTTTCTACGTCTACCCCATATTCCTTATCTTGAGGCAGTTGAACAGTAATGACATCCCCTTTTTTGAGTACTCTCTTAGAATGCGCTACACGACTGTTTACTTTCACCCTTTTCTTTCGAAATAGCAATTGTAAATTACGTGATGACAGGGAAAATCGCTCTTTTACATAAGCCGACACAGTGAGTTCCGTAGGCTCTTTTACAGTATATGTTTTCCAGCTCATATTACCACCACTCGTTAATATATGTGTTCTGTTTAGGATACACCATATCTAAATACGTAATCCAATCTTGCTCGCCTTGTAATTTACCTTCAAAAGCTAAATCACTAGCACACATAGCGCCCATAAGTAATATACTAAGGCCTCCAATATCGATAGTGAGTTCTACGATTTCATCGGTACTTTCACCAAGATAAGAAACAGATGGCGTTACACCGCCACCAATAGTAACGGCAAACACACCATGATTCCACGAGCAGAGTTTGTCAATAACACGGATATTAATAGTTATGGGCATCATCGCTGCATCAGGATTAATAGGAATCGCTTCAATAGCAGTTTTCACATCTACTACGCGAGCCATCATATACGGCATGGTAGCATGTCCAGCTTTACCATCTGGATGGAATCGGTAGCCCGTATCATGCAAACCTTCGTTCCATCGGATACTTGCCCCTTGAGAGCGGTGATTATAGAAATAGTTGAGCAATGCTTGTTGAGCTCGACGCGTAGTATACACCATTTCTGTAACAGGAATTTCAGGTGCCCCTAAGCGGTACACAGCGTACCCTTCGATGATATTATCATCATTTTTAACAGTTGCCACATGAACACCTTCAGCGAAGAAACTGCTAAGCAATCGTTTCCAATCCTTTTCACCGCGCTCTGCATAGCCACAAAGATTCTTAGTATATGCTCGGTATACAGGATCTAATAGAGTCCATTGTTCTACATCATTCACCAATCCGAAAGACAATGTTTTATCGGCAAGAGGCCGCAAGTCTTCTAAACTCATAGTCTGTACCCATTGATGAGCATACAAATCCCAACCGTATTGCTGATAAAAGCCTGCTTTAGAAGGCATCAAAATAGTGATGGCTTGACCTCGATGACGCAATTCTTCTAATGACGATGTTAACAACGCACCACCAACACCACCACGACGGGCTGCGGGATGAGTAGCAACGCCTACCATGTAACTTGTAGGCAATACAGCGCCACGAACGTTAAGATTATATTGTCGCAAATGAACAGTAGATAGCAATTGACCTTCTTGAATACCTACTACTGTATTGTCTGGTTCATAACAGTTGCTAAAATAATATTGAAAAAATGGATCTTCCTTTGGTTCAAAACAGTACGCCCATAATGCTTCTACTTGTGGCGTATCCTGTGGTGTAGCAATTCTAAATTCCATAATATCTCCTCTTTGGTAACATGTAGTTTCAATTTATAAATAGTAATTCTAATATAGTAGAGCCATAATTCTAGTATAGTAGAACATCAACTCCGATATAGCGAAGTAATAGCTAATTCGGCAAGAAGAGTAGTTCTATTTAGAAAAAAAGAGCAGTGCTCATGCACTACTCTTTGACAACTTATTTACCGCCTGTAGCATTATCTGCTTCATTGGCGTACACAGCGTCGTATTTTTCCGCAAAATGATCTGGATTGTATGATTCTTTGGCTTGACGCAATCCAGGAAGCCCCATGTCTTCTTCACGATTGATAAACAAGGTATCAGCAAATTCATGGCGTATAAATTCATTGTTAATAGCTTGGTACAAACCGCGAATATCGGGATTTGCTTTTTCGATGTGAATGAGGGCGGTTTTTTCGTTTAATAATTCTCCAATACTAAACGCCTCAACGCGACCAAATAATTTAATAGCACCGCCTTTGAGGCCTAACGCATCCCAATTATCAAATAATAAATTGATAGCTACCAATTCATCTTCAATGCCCTCTTCATGATGTGTTTCCACCCAAGATGCAGCGGTTTCACGGCACAATGGGATGATATCATCTGTAATTGGCACATATTCATAATTAGAATATTGCATGCGGAATTGATTGAGATGATTTTTCTTTTGACGGAATTTTTTACCTGACAAATTGATTAAATCTTCTGTTTTATAAATGTACTCGTAATTGTCACGATCTGTGGTGAAAGTATAGCGACCAGGACACAATTCTTCCATCCGGTCTTTCACGATAGCACTAATACCTTTGAAGCGAAACGGTAAATTATTCTCTACGAACCATTCCTTAGCACGCAACAAACCATCTAAGAACTTTGCATCTTTCCCCGCAAATGGAGGCAACAAAAAAGGTTCACGTTTGCCGCCACCTTGAATGTACAATACGCCTTTTTCCTCAGCCCAACGAATTCCATATGGATCTTGCCACATAAACAATGTTGTAAAGCAGTTATCCGATGCTTCGTAGTGATGTTGACTGAAATATTTATCGATTAATGGTTTATCTTCTAATTCAAAACGTTTAAATTCTAAAATAGGAATCTCCTCCTTTATTGTACTGTTACGGATTGACCTAACTCAAAAGTCCCTTTTGTGGTAATTACTTTTTCCCCTTCATTGAGACCATTCATAATGGAAATAACGCCATCTTGAGTATCACCAGTTTCTACAACCCGTACATCGACGGTATTATTACTAGTCAATACATACACAAATTTGCCGTCAGCATTTTCACGCACCGCCTCACTAGGAATAACGAGCATCTTTGCTTGAGCACTAGATTCAATGGTCAATCCATAAAACTCACCAGCCTTGATAAGATTCTTCTCATTATTAAAAGTAGCTTTTACAAGCACACTAGGCACCGTATCCGGTTGAGTCGTATCTACATAGGTAAGCTCGCCAGGTATGTCTGTATCGTTCACATGTAACAATACCTTAATAGTCGGCTTAGCCTCAGGCGTAGCCAATTTCATCGCCGCGTCACGAGGGATACTAAGGGACGCCACCATCGGTGTATGTTGTTGAATAAGCATAAATGGTCGTTCTGCAATAGCCATTTGGCGATCTTCGTTATAAATCGCCGTTACCACACCATTCATAGGCGCCGTAATAGTGGATGCTGCAATTTGTGCACTTACCTGTGCAATCTGTGCCTCAATGGTTGCCACTGCAGCACCATTATATCCACCACCGCCACCAGAGGTCACCACTTGTGGACGGGATCTCTCCAATATGCGATTATATTCTTTTTCTGTAATATTACCAGCTTCGCGCATTTGACGAGCTCTTTCAAGCTGTGCACTGTCTACCACCGCTGGGGTCGTGGATGTCACCTCTGGCGTATAGCTTTGTGCTTGGCTCAACTGACCTTGCAAAGATGCTAATTGCTGTTGCAATGCTGACGTATCAATAGTGGCCACCACTTGACCTTGCGATACCGTATCGCCTACTTTCACAGCATATACAACAGGACCTGTTACCGTGGTAGTAATAGTTGCCTTATTAAGAGCTGTTACATTGGCATCATTATGAATCTGCAACGGCATATCCTTATAGGTTACATCTACCACCGATACCGTAGACGTACCACACCCAGCAACAATCCCTATAACAAGGATCAGAATCGCCACCACAGAACAGAGTCGTAGTTTTTTCATACTTTCACCCTAACTTTTATTAATCATATTGATTTTTATCAATACCTTAGTATATCACAAATACCATTAGTTTTCGATGATTTCTGTGAAAGAGTGTAAAGTTTGCTATAATAAATGATATATAATTCAAGATATACTCAATAATCAGGAGGTTCATATGGAAGAACGTATGGATTTTAGAATCTTAAATAATGGCAGTTTTATCCCATCTATCGGTTTTGGTACATACAAAGCCGGCACCGATACAGAAACAGAACAAGTCGTGGTAAACGCGCTGCAATCAGGGTATCGTTTACTCGACACAGCAAGGATGTATAATAACGAAGAAGCCATTGGGCGCGGCATGGCACAATCAGGTATACATCGTGCAGATATTATTTTAACCACCAAAATTTGGCACACCGATGCCGGCTACGATAACACCATGCGCGCTGTAGAAAGTTCCCTAAAAAAATTAAATACTAACTATATCGATATTCTGCTCGTCCACCAACCTATTGGAGACTATTATGGTTCTTGGCGTGCTATGGAAGAATTATACGACCAAAACGTATTACGCGCCATAGGCACATCTAATTTCTACGAAGATCGATTGGTCGATTTAATCCACCACGCTCGTGTAAAACCGGCGGTAAATCAAGTAGAATGTCACCCATTTAACCAACGAAAAACATTGTGGCAAGTAATGCGCCAATACCAAGTGGTAGGCATGGCGTGGTCTCCATTTACAAGAGACCGCCAACCTGTATTTGACCATCCAATCATCAAGAGCCTCGCCGAAAAATACGGCAAAACAAAACACCAAATCATCTTGCGCTGGCATATCCAACGAGGATTTATTCCGTTGCCAAAAGCAAGTACATTAGAACATATGCAATCGAATTTTGACGTATTTGATTTTAAATTAACAAACATAGACATGGATGTAATGGAGCTTCTCGATGAACGGTCATTTTTAGAAAACCACCATACCGCAGCAGGTATCGAACGACTGTTGTCCATCAAATAAATCGTACACCTAGTGTGTTTATATTATATATTCTGAACGATAATCATATATATAATAGTCCCTGCAGCAATGGATACCAGCATATTTCGTTTCCATAGATGGAGGCCTACGGTAACGAGGAATGCTATCAATTCTGGTATGCCATAAGGATAGGTAAGGACAGTAGTTTCTTTAAAAGTATAGACCACTAACATTCCCATAACGGATGCAGGTAAAGCCTTGCCTAAAAATAAAACAAAAGGCGGTGCCGTTTTCCCTGGTGGAAATATGAGGAATGATACAAATCGTGTAAATAATGTACCAATCGCCACGATAGCAACGGTAATAACCATCTCCCAATTACTCAAGGTGCACACCTCCCCATTTATAAGCAATATAACATGCCACAAGCATAAATGTCATAGACAGTAGCATAAACGTAGATTTACCGAAGATGATAAGCATAAAAATAGCAACTATAGCGCCTACCACACCAAAGATACGAATCGTATGACTCCTAGCATTTAGCAGCATGTCTAAAAATATAACGATAAACAATCCAGGCAAAACGAAGTCGATGCCACGCAAATCATAATTAGCTAATAAATTACCAAATAAACCACCCATAAACGTGCTAAATGCCCAAAATGCATAATTTAACCAAGCTACGTGAAAATAGAACCATTTTTCATCTACATCATCGGGCAATTTCGTAGTCGCATTGATGGCGAAGCTTTCATCACACATCCAAGCAACTGTAGGATACCATTTCCATCCCATATTCACGTATTTTGAAAGCATGGACAAGCCATAGAAAACATGGCGCCCGTTCACAAACAACGTCAACATCAACGCCGTTATAGGATCAAACCCAGCCAGCAACATGCCAATAGTAACAAATTCCATAGATCCTGCAAAAATAGTCATCGCCATCACCGGCGGTACCCACCACGAAAACCCTTGACTAGTGGCGTACAGACCAAACCCGAGACCTATGAAAAAGAAACTGACTCCTACTGGAAGCATGATAGGGAATGCATAACTGAACGCATGACGTCCTTTATGTGATTGTTCTGATATGACTGATGAGTTAGACATAGCGCACCTCTCTTTGGTTTAGACACCCATACTCCATAACTTCAAGCTATGGAAAAGCTATCTATTTTTGTAATATACAACAACCTACCATTATGATAGGATATATTCCATAGTAATTAGTTGTTATTAAAATATAATGTATAGATAACACGTGGTGGTGTAGCTTTCACAATCATACCCATCAGTTTGGAATATCCATCGGCAACCCACATAGCGTGTTATAGAAAGGGAGATACTATGAAATTAAGAAAATTAATTGCCCCATTATTAGTTGGCGTTTTGGCATTTGCCATTGCTGGTTGTGGCAGCGATAGTAAGACAGCGACGGATACACCGACGGAGATTAAAATTGGTGCTACTGCAGGTCCTCATGCACAGGTAGCAGAAGCAGTTGCCAAGGAGGCGCAAAAACAGGGTATCAATTTAAAAGTAGTTGAGTTTTCCGATTATGTAACGCCCGATAAAGCGTTAGCAGATGAAGATATTCAATTAAATGCGTATCAACATGTACCATTTATGGAGAATTTCAACAAACAAAACGGTTCTAATCTCGTAGCTATCGGTAAAACAATTCTAATGCCAATGGGTTTATACAGCAATGCTGTACATAGTGCTCAAGATGTACCAGAAGGTGCTATTGTCGCTATTCCTAATGATCCAACAAATGGCGGTCGCGGTTTAGCATTGCTTGCTAAAGCAGGCCTCATCACATTGCGTGATGGTGTAGGTTTTAAAGCGACCATAGCAGACATTACATCAAATCCGAAAAACCTTCAAATTCAAGAGTTAGAAGCTGCCCAATTACCACGTAGTCTAGACGATGTAGCTGTAGCAGTCATTCCTATGAACTACGTACAAAGTGCCGGTCTCAATGTAGAAAAACAAGGTTTCTTCTTAGAACCTAAAGACGAGCCATTAGCAGTGATGATTCTAGCTGTACGAGAACAAGATAAAGACAACGAAACATACAAAAAAATCGCTCAAATTTACCAATCTGAAGCAATTAAAAAATTTATTGACGAAACATTCAAAGGCACTATTACATCTGCCAATTAATAGAAGGGGCTGTAACAAAATGAACATTTTTGTTCATTTTGTTCTCAGTCCCTTTTCACTGCATAAAACCTAGCCC